>JALUTY010000001.1 GCA_027021615.1 bacterium
TGATGCCGGGGGACAACGTGCGGATCACGGTGAACCTGATCACGCCGATCGCGATGGAGGAGGGGCTGCGGTTCGCGATCCGTGAGGGTGGCCGCACGGTGGGCGCCGGCGTCGTGACGAAGATCCTGGAATAAGACGAGGCCAGGGAGCGCGGCATGACCAGCGACAAGATCCGGATTCGCCTCAAGGCCTACGACCACAAGCTGTTGGACCAGTCGGTGAAGGAGATCCTCGAGGCCGCCCGGCGCACGGGAGCCCGGGTGTCGGGGCCGATTCCGCTGCCGACCGAGATCAACCGGTTCTGCGTGCTGCGGTCGCCTCACATCGACAAGAAGTCCCGGGAGCACTTCGAGATCCGCACCCACAAGCGACTCTTGGACATCCTGGACCCCACCCAGCAGACGATCGACGCTCTGATGAAGCTGGATCTGTCGGCCGGCGTGGACGTGGAGATCAAGCTCTGAGCGGCGGATCGGTTTGCGAGATAAGGCAAGGGAGTTCCGATGGCCAAAGGACTGATCGGACGCAAACTGGGGATGACCCAGATCTTCATGGGGGGTGAGGAACTGATCCCCGTGACGGTGGTGGAGGCCGGCCCGTGCACCGTGGTCCAAAAGAAGACCCGGGAGGCCGACGGCTACGACGCCATCCAGGTGGGATTCGGTGACGTCAAGCCCCACAAGGTGAACCGCCCGCTGAAAGGGCACTTCCGCAAGGCCGGCGTGGAGCCTCGGCGGGTCCTCCGGGAGTTCCGGGTGGACAACCCCGACGAGTTCGAGGTGGGGCAGGTCTTGAAGGCCGACATGTTCCAGCCCGGCGACCTGGTGGACGTGACCGGTTTCAGCAAGGGACGGGGGTTTCAGGGTGTGGTCAAGCGCCACGGCTTCGGCGGAGGCCGGGCCACGCACGGGTCCATGTTCCACCGGGCCCCGGGCTCCATCGGGGCCAAGGAGCACCCCGGCAAGGTCTGGAAGGGCAAGAAAATGGCCGGCCGCATGGGCGCCCGCAAGGTGACGGTGCAGAACCTGCAGGTGGTGGAGGTGGATCCGGAGCGCAATCTGATCCTCCTGCGGGGAGCGGTTCCGGGCGCGAAGAACGGGACGGTCCTGCTGCGGCCGGCCGTGAAGGCCGGCAACCCCTAGGACCGGCCCAGGAACGGGAGACGGCGATGGAAGCACCGTTGATGAACAGTGCGAACGAAGAGGTGGGCCGGGTGGCGCTGCCTGAGGAGATTTTCGGCACCCCGGTGCACGAGGCCCTCCTGTGGGAGGTGGTTCGGATGCAGACTGCGAACCGCCGGCGGGGGACCCACGCCACCAAAACCCGGTCAAGGGTGGTCGGGAGCGGTCGGAAGCTCTGGGTGCAGAAGGGCACGGGTCGGGCCCGGGTGGGCGACCGGAAGAACCCCCTGTGGAAGGGGGGGGGCACGATCCACGGCCCTCAGCCCCGCAGCTACGCCTACTCCATGCCCAAGAAGAAGCGGCGCCTGGCCCTGCGCTCGGCCCTGGCCTCCAAGGCCCGGGACGGCGAGCTGGTGGTGGTGGACGGCCTGGGGCTCACCGAGATCAGCACCAAGGCCTTGGCCGCCAACCTCAAGGGCATGGGGATCGAGAACGCCCTCATCGTGGTGCCGGAGCGGGACGAGGTGTTGGAGAAGTCCGCCCGGAACCTGCCCAAGGTGAAGGTGCTCCGGGTCGAGGGTCTCAACGTGTACGACGTGTTGTGCTTTGAGAAGCTCGTGCTCCTGAAGGGAGCGCTGGAGCGGATCCAGGAGAGGGTGTGACCATGGCCAGGAGCCACTACGACATCCTCCGGCGTCCGGTGATCACCGAGAAGTCCACCCTGCTGCGGGAGGAGGCCAACACCGTGGTGTTTGAGGTGGACCCCAAGGCCACGAAGCCCGAGATCAAGGGCGCCGTCGAGAAGATCTTCTCCGTGAAGGTCAAGGACGTGCGCACCGTGATCGTCCGGGGCAAACAGGCCCGGGTGGGTCGGTTCGTGGGCCGCCGGAAAAACTGGAAGAAGGCCTACGTGACGCTGCACGAAGGCGAGCACATCGAGCTGTTCGAGGGCGTGTAGATCCGTGGCGTTCGAGCGCGCGAGGGGATAGACAATGGCAATCAAACGGTTTCGACCCACCTCCGCGGGCCGTCGGTTCATGACGGTCTCGGCCTTCGACGAGATCACCCGGTCCGAGCCGGAGAAGTCGCTGCTGCGGCCGCTCAAGAAGAGCGGCGGCCGCAACAACCTGGGTCGGATTACCTGCCGGCACGTCGGCGGCGGCCACAAGCGGCGGTACCGGGTCATCGACTTCAAGCGGGACAAGCGCGGGGTTCCGGCCCGGGTCACCTCGATCGAGTACGACCCCAACCGGAGCGCCCGGGTGGCCCTCTTGACCTACGCGGATGGCGAGAAGCGCTACATCCTGGCTCCCAAGGACCTGAAGGTGGGCGACCCCATCCAGGCGGGGCCGGGGGCGGAGATCCGGCCGGGCAACGCCCTGCCCCTTTCGGGTATCCCGTTGGGGACCCTGGTGCACAACGTGGAGCTCAAGCCGGGCAAGGGCGGGCAGATCGTGCGAAGCGCCGGCACCTATGCCCAGCTGCTGGCCAAGGAGGGAGACTACGCAACCCTGCGGCTGCCCTCGGGCGAGGTGCGACGGGTGCGGATGGAGTGCTACGCCACTGTGGGGCAGGTGGGCAACGAGGACCACGAGAACATCAAGCTGGGCAAGGCCGGCCGCTCCCGCTGGCTCGGGGTCCGGCCGACGGTTCGGGGCGTAGCCATGAACCCGGTGGACCACCCCCACGGTGGCGGCGAGGGCCGCACCTCGGGCGGTCGGCACCCGGTGACCCCCTGGGGCGTACCCACCAAAGGCAAGAAGACGCGGAAGAACCGAACCAGTGACCCGTTCATCATCCGGCGGCGGAAGTAGGAGCTCGATCCATGGCTCGTTCCCTGAAGAAAGGCCCGTTCGTTGACGACCATCTGCTGAAGAAGGTGCTGGCCGCGAGGCAAAGCGGGGACCGACGCGTGATCAAGACGTGGTCCCGCCGGTCCACGATCACCCCGGACTTCATCGGGCTGACTTTCGCGGTGCACAACGGCAAGACGTTCGTCCCGGTCTATGTGACGGAGAACATGGTGGGCCACAAGCTCGGCGAGTTCGCGCCGACGCGGACCTTCCGCTCCCACATCAAGGGCGAAGGCAAAGGCAAACGCCGCTGACCCGGCGGGAGGATCTCGATGGAAGCGAAGGCGACGTTGCGGTATCTGCGGATGTCCCCCCGGAAGGTACGGCTGGTGGCCGACCTGGTCCGGGGGCGGCGGGTGGAGGAGGCGATCCGGATCCTGCGGTTCACCCCTCGACGGGCCAGCCTGCCGGTGCGCAAGGTGATCGAGTCGGCCGTGGCCAACGCCGAGAACAACCACGGCCTCGATATCGACCAGCTGTGGGTACGGGAGATCCGGGTGGACGAGGGGCCCACCCTGAAGCGGTGGCGGCCCCGGGCCCGGGGCCGGGCCACCCCCATCATGAAGCGCACCAGCCACGTGGCGGTGGTTCTCGAAGAACGGTAGAGGAGGGTTTCGGTGGGTCAGAAAGTCCATCCCTATGGGTTTCGGGTCGGCATCAACAAGCCGTGGCTGAGCCGGTGGTACCGCGAGAAGGATTACGCCGCCACCCTCCACGAGGACTTCGAGATCCGGCGCCTTCTCAAGGACGAGCTCCAGGACGCCGGGGTGTCGCGGGTGGAGATCGAGCGGGTGGCCAACAAGATCCTGCTCGAGATCCACACGGCCCGGCCGGGCATCGTGATCGGGAAGAAGGGCTCCGAGATCGAGCGGTTGCGCAAGCTTCTGGCCCGGAAAACCGGTCGTGAGGTGTTCGTCAACGTGCGCGAGATCAAGCGGCCCGAGCTCGACGCCCAGCTGGTGGCGGAGAACATCGCCGATCAACTCCGGCGGCGGGTGAGCTTCCGGCGGGCCATGAAGCGGGCGGTGAACGCGGCCATGAAGCTCGGAGCCGAGGGCATCCGGGTGGCCTGCGCCGGCCGACTGGGGGGCGCCGAGATCGCCCGCACCGAGTGGTACCGGGAGGGCCGGGTGCCCCTGCACACCCTGCGGGCCGACATCGACTACGGGTTTGCCGAAAGTTTCACGACCTACGGTGTGATCGGGGTGAAGGTGATCATCTTCAAGGGTGAGCTCCTCACCGACGCCGACGGGCCGAAGCTGGCAAGGGGAAGCTGATCATGTTGATGCCCAAGTCGACCAAATGGCGCAAGCAGCACCGCGGGCGGCGCAAGGGGGTGGCCTACCGGGGGTCCCGGATTAACTTCGGCGACTTCGCGCTCCAGGCGGTGGGCAACGGGTGGGTCACCAACCGTCAGATCGAGGCGGCTCGGATCGCGATCACCCGCCATATCAAGCGGGGCGGCCGGGTGTGGATCCGGATCTTCCCGGACAAGCCGGTCACCAAGAAGCCCCTGGAAACCCGGATGGGGAAGGGGAAGGGGTCGCCGGAGGGATGGGTGGCCGTGGTGAAACCGGGCCGGATCCTCTACGAGGTACGGGGGGTGAGCGAGGATCTGGCCCGCTCGGCCCTTCGGCTGGCCCAGTACAAGCTCCCGATCAAGACCCGCATCATCACCAGGGAGGACGTCTATGAGCGCTAAGGAGCTCCGGGAACTCTCGGAAGCCGAGCTCCGGGCCAAGGAGCAGGAGCTCCGGCAGGAGCTGTTCAATCTGCGGTTCCAGCATGCGATGCGGCAGTTGGAGAACACGGCGCGGATCCGGCAGGTGAAGCGGGAGATCGCCCGGATTCTGACGGTGCTCCGTGAGCGGCAGGGCACCGAGGTCAGCGAATGAGAGGTCCCGAAATGGCAGAGAAGACGCGGGGACACCGGAAGCGGTTTGTCGGGGTCGTGGTCAGCGACCGGATGCAGAAGACCGTGACGGTCCGGGTGCAGGGCCGGCGGCCCCACCCGAACTACGGGAAGTTCGTGCTGCGGTCCAAGAAGTACCTGGCCCACGACGAGGCCGGGGAGTGCCGGGTAGGGGACAAGGTGCTCATCGAGGAGACCCGTCCGTTGAGCCGTCGCAAGCGGTTTCGGGTGAAACAGATCCTGGAACGGGCGGTGTAGACCGGCTGTGCCGGTGGTGTAAGGAGAGCGGGCGATGGTCCAGCAGGAGACGGTTCTGAACGTGGCCGACAACTCGGGTGCAAAAAAGGTGTACTGCATCCGGATCGCCGGCGGGTCCAAGCGCAAGTACGCGAGCGTGGGCGACATCATCACGGTTTCGGTGCGGGAGGCCATCCCGAACAGCAAGGTCCCGCGGGGCTCCGTGATGCGGGCGGTGGTGGTGCGCACCCGCAAGCCCGTGCGTCGGCCCGACGGCAGCTACATCCGGTTCGATGACAACGCAGCCGTGCTGATCAACAAGGACGGAGAGCCCATCGGGACCCGCGTGTTCGGGCCGGTGGCGAGGGAGCTGCGGGCGAAGAACTTCATGAAGATCATCTCCCTCGCGCCCGAAGTCCTGTGATCACGCGGTTCGCGAGAAGGAGCCTCGGCATGGGAGCAAAGATCAAGCGCAACGACATGGTGGAGGTCACGGCCGGCAACGAGCGGGGCAAGCGCGGCAAGGTGCTGCGGGTGCTCCGGAACCGGGACCGGGCCCTGGTCGAAAAGGTGAACCTGGTGAAGCGACACCTGAAGCCCAACGCCACCAGCCAGGGCGGCATCCTGGAGAAGGAGGCGCCCGTTCACCTCTCGAACCTGGCCTTGGTGTGCGAGAAGTGTGACCGGCCGGTGCGGGTGGGATTTCAGGTACTGGACGACGGCCGCAAGGTCCGCGCCTGCAAGCGGTGCGGCGAGGTGTTCGACAAGTGACCGCGGCCACGACCGAGGGCGAACAAAGGGTAGCCATGGCGAGACTGAAGCAGCGTTACCGGCAGGAGGTGATCCCCCACCTGATGAAGAAGTTCGGGTACGCCAACGTGATGCAGGTGCCCCGGATCGAGAAGGTGGTGGTGAACATCGGCGCCGGCGAGGCCAAGGACAATCCAAAACTCCTCGACCGGCTGGTGGACGACCTGGCGTTGATCACCGGGCAGCGGCCCGTGGTGACCCGGGCCCGCAGATCCATTGCGAACTTTCACCTTCGCCAGGGCATGCCGGTTGGGTGCCGGGTGACCCTCCGGGGTGACCGGATGTACGAGTTCCTAGATCGCATGATCAACGTGGCCCTGCCCCGGGTGCGGGACTTCAAGGGCGTGTCGGGCAAGGGCTTCGACGGTCGGGGCAACTACACGCTGGGGATCGCGGAGCACGTGATTTTCCCCGAGGTGGATCTGGAAAAGGTGGAGAAGGTGAAGGGGATGAACGTCTCCATCGCCACCACCGCCGAGACCGACGAGGAAGCCAAGGAGCTTCTCCGGGAGCTCGGCATGCCGTTCCGCAACTGATCCGGTTGAGGAGAGGGTACCGTGGCGACCAAAGCGAAGATGGAAAAGCAGAAGAAGATGCCCAAGTTCCGGGTTCGCTACCGGAACCGGTGCCGGGTGTGCGGAAGGCCCCGGGGGTACTATCGGAAGTTTCAGCTCTGCCGGGTGTGCCTGCGCAAGCTCGCCCACGAGG
The DNA here is from genome assembly GCA_027021615.1 of bacterium. Lineage (GTDB taxonomy): Bacteria > Desulfobacterota > Deferrisomatia > Deferrisomatales > Deferrisomataceae > Deferrisoma. The sequence goes on from JALUTY010000001.1 coordinate 6,642, forward strand.
GGCTCCTGCCCGGCGTCACGAAGGCCAGCTGGTAGCTTTGGCAAGGAGACGACGGTAATGTCCATGACCGATCCCATCGCGGACATGCTCACGCGGATCCGAAACGGCTTGATGGCCGGCCGGGAAGTCGTGACAATTCCCGCCTCCCGGCTCAAACGGGCCATCCTGGAGATCCTGGTGGAGGAGGGGTACCTGGCCGGGGTGGACTACGAGGACGACGGGAAGCAGGGGGTGCTGATCGCCCGCCTGAAGTACGACAGCCAGGGGGCCCCCGTGATCGAGGCCCTCCGCCGCCTGAGCAAGCCCGGCCGCCGGGTGTACGTGGGCAAGGACGAGCTGCCCAAGGCCCGGAGCGGATACGGCACGGTCATCGTCTCCACCTCCAAGGGGGTTCTCACGGACCGAAAGGCCCGGGCCCTGGGGGTGGGGGGCGAGGTGATCTGCGAAGTCTGGTAAGCCGGGGAGAGAGGAACCGATGTCGAGAATCGGAAAGAAGCCCGTTGTGGTCCCCAAGGGCGTGGAGGTGCGGTTCGACCCGCCGGAGCTGAGGGTGAAGGGGCCGAAGGGGAGCCTGAGCGCCCGGATCCCGGAGGGGATCGACCTGGAGATCACAGATGGCGAGATCCGGGTGACCCGGCCCGACGACGCCCGTCGCAGCCGGTCCTTGCATGGCACGACTCGCAGCGTGGTCCAGAACCTGGTGACGGGCGTGACCGAGGGGTTTCGCAAGGAGCTGGAGATCAAGGGGGTGGGGTACCGGGCCAACCTGCAGGGGAGCGCCTTGGTGATGAACCTGGGGTTCTCCCATCCGGTCGAGTACCCCGTACCCAAGGACGTGACGATCGAGGTCAAGGACCAGCGTATCGTCTCGGTGAACGGGATCGACCGCCAGCGGGTGGGGCAGGTGGCGGCCGAGATCCGGGCCGTGAAGCCCCCCGAGCCGTACAAGGGCACCGGGATCCAGTACGTCGGGGAGCATATCGTTCGCAAGGAAGGGAAGTCCGGGGCACGGTAACCCCCGGACGCGCGCCGTGAGGAGCCGACCGCCATGAACCGATTGGAAGCGAAGCGCCGGGCCCGGGTAGCCCGGAAGAAGCGGGTTCGAAAGAAGATCCGGGGTACGTCGCAGCGCCCCCGGCTGACCGTCTACAAGAGCTTGAAGCACATCTACGCTCAGATCATCGACGATGCCACGGGTCGTACCCTGGTGGCCGCCTCCACCGTGGGTCGCGACCTGCGGGGCGACCTGGAGTCCACCGGGAACATCGAGGCGGCCCGGGCGGTGGGGTTGACGATCGGGCGAAAGGCCTTGGCCCGGGACGTCGACCGGGTCGTGTTCGATCGGAACGGCTACCTGTACCACGGCAAGGTCAAGGCGTTGGCCGAGGCGGCCCGGGAAGCCGGGCTCCGGTTCTGACGCATTGGGCCCCAGTGAGGAGGGAAGATCCTTGAGCAAGATCGGCAAGGGCCTCGAGGCCAGGGACCAGGAGTTCACGGACCGCCTTGTTTTCCTGAACCGGGTCGCCAAGGTGGTGAAGGGCGGACGGCGGTTCTCGTTCAGCGCCCTGGTGGTGGTGGGCAACCAGAACGGCAAGGTGGGCATCGGCCTCGGCAAGGCGAAGGAGGTGCCCGAGGCGATCCGCAAGGCCGTGGACAAGGCGAAGCGGGAACTCAAGGAGATCCCGGTGATCAACGGGACGCTGCCCCACGAGATCGTGGGGGAGTTCGGTGCCGCCAAGGTGGTGATGAAGCCTGCCGCGCCGGGTACGGGCGTGATCGCCGGGGGTGCGGCCCGCGCCGTGCTGGAGTCGGCCGGGGTGCGGGACGTGCTGACCAAGTGCATCGGCACGAACAACCCCCACAACGTGGTGCGCGCCACCATGGACGGCCTGATGCGGCTGCGAGATCCCCGGGAGATCGCGGATCGACGGGGCAAGAGCCTCGCCGAGATCCGCGCTTGACTCGAACGCTGAAGAGGGGAACACGCCATGCGACTCCATGACATCCGACGGCCCAAAGGGGCGGTCACGAAGCGCAAACGGGTGGGCCGGGGCCACGGGTCGGGCCGGGGCAAGACCTCGGGCCGGGGCCAGAAGGGGCAGAAGGCCCGCAACACGGTGAAGCGGGGGTTCGAGGGCGGCCAGATGCCGCTGCAACGGCGGTTGCCCAAGGTGGGGTTTCGCAACCCGTTCCGCAAGGAGTTCGCGTACGTCAACGTCCGGGACCTGAACCGGTTCGAGGACGGCACCGAGGTGACGCCGGCGCTCCTGCTGGAGCAGGGGCTGATCAAAAAGATCAAGGACGGGGTGAAGATCCTGGGCAAGGGTGAGCTGGAGCGGCGACTGGTGGTCGTGGCCCACCGGGTCAGCAAGGGCGCACGGGAGAAGATCGAGGCGGCCGGCGGCCAGGTGAAGGAGGTCTAGGTTGGCTGGCGAGTGGCAGGGGCTCGCAAAGGTTCCGGAGCTCAAACGCCGGCTGCTGGTCACCTTCTTACTGCTGGGGGTGTACCGGATCGGCGCCCACGTGCCGGTGCCGGGCATCGACGCGGCAGCCCTCGCCGAGTTCTTCAACCGGGGCCAGGGGAGCATCTTCGGCCTGATCGACATGTTCGCGGGCGGCGCGCTGCGCCGTATGAGCGTGTTTGCCCTGGGCATCATGCCCTACATCAGCGCCTCGATCATTCTGCAACTCCTGACGGTGGTGAGCCCCACCCTGGAGAAGCTCTCGAAGGAGGGGGAGCAGGGACGGAGGAAGATCACCCAGTACACCCGCTACGGTACGGTGGCCCTGACCCTGATCCAGGGGTTCGGCATGGCCCTGGGCTTGGAGGGCATGGCCGGCCCGAGCGGGGCCAGTGTCGTACTGTGGCCGGGGTGGGGGTTCCGGCTCATGACGGTGGTGACCCTGACCGCGGGCACGGCGTTCATCATGTGGCTGGGGGAGCAGATCACCGAGCGGGGCATCGGCAACGGCATCAGCCTGATCATCTTCGCCGGAATCGTGGCGGGCATGCCCGGAGCGGTGGTCAACACCTTCAAGTTGATGAAAGCGGGGCAGCTCAACCTGTTCGTGGTGCTGCTGCTGGTGGCTGTGATGGTGGCGGTGGTGTTCTTCATCGTATGGGTGGAGCGGGCCCACCGGCGCATCCCGATCCAGTATGCGAAGCGGGTGGTGGGCCGCAGGGTGTACGGCGGTCAGGCGAGCCACTTGCCGCTCAAAGTGAACACGGCAGGGGTGATCCCGCCGATCTTCGCCTCGTCGCTGCTGATGTTCCCCACCACGGTGGGGCAGTTCATCGACCACCCCTGGGTGCAGACGGCCACCCAGTGGATGGCGCCGGGCAACTGGCTCCACGACATTCTGTATGTGGTCCTGATCTTCTTCTTCGCGTACTTCTACACCGCGGTGACCTTCAACCCGGTGGACGTGGCCGACAACCTGAAGAAGTACGGCGGGTACATCCCGGGGATCCGGCCCGGGCAGCGCACGGCGGAGTACATCGACAAAGTGCTGTCGCGGCTGACCTTCTGGGGCGCCCTGTACGTGAGCGCCATCTGCGTGCTGCCGACCATCCTGATCAGCCGGTTCGGTGTGCCGTTCTACTTCGGCGGCACCGGGCTGCTGATCGTGGTGGGTGTGGCCCTGGACACGGTGGCCCAGATCGAGACTCACCTGATTGCGCGGCAGTACGAAGGGCTCATGGGAGGCCGCCGGATCCGCGGGCGCCGGTAGGCGCGCGGCCCGGCGGGGTTCGCGGTTTCTTCGGGAGAGGAGGGAGCATCGATGCGGCTGATCCTTTTGGGCCCCCCTGGGGCGGGCAAGGGAACCCAGGCCAAGCGGCTGATCGAGCGGTACGGGATTCCCCAGATCTCCACCGGCGACATTCTACGCGCGGCGGTGCGTGACGGCACCGACCTGGGGAAGAAGGCCAAGGAGTACATGGATGCGGGCGAGCTGGTGCCCGACGAGGTGGTGATCGGGATCATCGAGGAGCGGCTCCAGGAGGCCGACTGCGCCAAGGGGTTCATCTTGGACGGGTTTCCGCGGACCGTGGCCCAGGCCGACGCCCTGAACCGGGTGCTGGGGAACCTGGGGCAGGCCATCGACCACGTGGTGAGCATCGAGGTCCCGGACGAGGAGCTGGTGGAGCGGCTCACGGGCCGGCGCACCTGCCGGGGCTGTGGCGCCATGTACCATGTGAAGTTCTCGCCCCCCGTGGCCGACGGCGTGTGTGACAAGTGCGGCGGCGAGCTGTACCAGCGCGACGACGACCGGGAGGAGACGATCCGGGCCCGTTTGAAGGTGTACCACGACCAAACCGCGCCCCTGGTGGAGTACTATGAAAAGGCGGGGCTGCTTCGCCGGATTCCCGGTCAGGGCAGCGTGGACGAGATCTACGCGCGGATCGAAGGGGTCCTGGGGGCTTGATCGTTCTGAAATCCCGGGCCGAGATCCGGGCCATGGGCCGAGCCAACCGGATCGTGGCCGAGATCCTGGCTGCGGTCAAGGAGGCCGCCCGGCCGGGGGTGAGCACCTGGGAGCTGGAGACCCTGGCCCGGGAAGAGCTCCGACGAAGGAAGGTCAGGGCAGCCTTTCAAGGGGTGCCGAACCCCAGGGGTGAGGCGTTCCCCTGCGTGTTGTGCACCTCGATCAACGACGAGGTGGTCCATGGCATCCCAAGCCCTTCTCGACTGCTGCGCGACGGGGATCTACTCAGCGTGGACTTCGGGGTGGTGGCCGACGGGTTCTACGGCGATGCGGCGTTCAGCGTGTGCGTGGGCCGAGGGACCCCGAGGGCTGAGCGCCTGATCCGGGTGGTGGAGGAGGCGCTGGAGGCCGGTATCCGCGAGGCTCGCCCGGGGCGGCGGGTGGGGGACATCTCCTCGACGATCCAGGAGGTGGTGGAGGCGGCTGGGTTCTCGGTGGTACGGGAGTTCGTGGGCCACGGCATCGGGCGGTCGCTCCACGAGGAACCCCAGGTGCCCAACTTTGGCACGAGGGGAACCGGGGTACGGCTCCGGCCGGGCATGGTGCTTGCGCTGGAGCCGATGATCAACGACGGCGGGCTGGGAGTGGTTGTGGACCGCGATGGCTGGACTGCCCGTACCCGGGACGGAAGTCTTGCGGCCCATGCGGAGCACACCGTGGCGATCCTGGAGCAGGGACCGTTGGTGTTGACGCGGTTGACGTAGAGCGAGGGCGAACGGCCATGGCGAAGGAAGAGGCGATCGAGGTTGAGGGCACGGTGGTGGAGCCGTTGCCGAACGCGATGTTCCGGGTGGAGCTCGACAACGGCCACAAGGTGCTGGCTCACGTGTCGGGAAAGATGCGAAAGTACTTCATCCGGATCCTTCCGGGGGATCGGGTGACGGTGGAGCTGTCGCCCTACGACCTCAGCCGCGGTCGGATCATCTATCGCAAGAAGTAGCCTGGACCAAGGAGAGGCTAATGAAAGTGCGACCGTCGGTGAAGCGGATCTGCGACAAGTGCAAGATCATCAAGCGCAAGGGCGTGGTGCGCGTGGTGTGTGAGAACCCGCGGCACAAGCAGCGTCAGGGCTGAAGGAGGTTGACCTGTGGCACGTATTGCTGGTGTGGATCTGCCGAAGAACAAGCGGATCGAGATTGCGCTGACCTATATCTACGGCATCGGGCGCACGAGCGCCCAGAAGATCCTTCAAGAGGCCGAGGTCGACGTCAACAAGAAGACCGACCAACTCGACGATGAAGAGGTGAACCGGATCCGTCGGATCATCGACGCAAAGTACAAGGTGGAGGGCGACCTGCGGCGCGAGGTGCTGGGCAACGTGAAGCGTCTGATGGACCTGGGATGCTACCGGGGCCTGCGACACCGGCGGGGCTTGCCGGTACGGGGACAGCGCACGCGGACCAACGCCCGGACCCGCAAGGGCCCTCGTCGTCGCTAGAGTCGGCCCGGACGCCCCTTAGGAACCGAACGGAGGACCCATGGCAAAGGGATCGAGTCGGCGCACCAAGAAGGTCCGGAAGAACATCCGGGACGCGGTGGCGCACATCCAGAGCACGTTCAACAACACCATCATCACGATCACGGACCCGAGCGGCGCCACGATCGCTTGGTCCAACGCCGGCGTGGCCGGGTTCAAGGGGTCGCGTAAGAGCACCCCGTTCGCGGCCCAGCTCGCCGCGCGGGACGCGGCGGAGAAGGCCATGGAGCACGGCGTTCGCAACATCGCCGTGCTGGTGAAGGGGCCGGGCTCCGGCCGGGAGGCCGCGGTGCGGGCCCTGGCGGCCGCGGGCCTGAACATCACCTCCATCAAAGACGTGACCCCGATCCCCCACAACGGTTGCCGGCCGCCGAAGCGGCGCCGGGTGTGATCGCGTAGGAACCCAGAGGAGGATCCATCTTGGCAAGGTATCGCGGAGCGGTCTGCCGGCTTTGCCGGCGCGAACGCATGAAGCTGTTCCTAAAGGGCGACCGGTGCTACACCGACAAGTGCGCCGTGGAGCGCCGGAACTACCCCCCCGGTCAGCACGGCCAGGGCCGCCAGAAGGTGACCGAGTACGGCCGGCAGCTGCGGGAGAAGCAGAAGGTACGCCGGATCTACGGCGTGCTCGAAGGTCAGTTCCGCCGGTACTTCCAGGAGGCGGACCGGCGCAAGGGCGTTACCGGCGAGAATCTCCTGCGGCTCCTGGAGTGCCGGCTCGACAACGTGGTGTACCGGATGGGGTTTGCCGGCTCCCGGAATCAGGCGCGACAGCTCGTTCGGCATGGGCACTTCGAGGTGAACGGCCGCAAGGTGAACATCCCCTCGTTCCAGACCAAACCCGGCGACGTGGTGGCGGTGCGGGAGAAAAGCCGGAAGATCCCGGCGATCCAGGAAGCCCTGGAGGCCTTGGGGAGTCGGGGAACGGCGCGGTGGGTCGAGGTGGAGCCGAAGGCGTTCCAAGGCACGGTGAAGGAGTGGCCGGAGCGCGAGGACGTCACGCTGCCGATCGAAGAGCACCTCATCGTGGAGCTGTACTCCAAGTAGGGACCCGCCTGGGGCGTTGCCTGGGGTAGCTGCGGAGGGTGAATATCTTGAGGGAACGGAACTGGCAAGAGCTGATTCGACCGAAACGGATCGAGGCGGACGAGGCGACCCTCACCGACCGCTATGGAAAGTTCGTGGCGGAGCCGCTGGAGCGGGGGTTCGGGACCACCCTGGGCAACGCCCTGCGTCGGGTGCTCCTGTCCAGCCTTCAGGGGGCCGCGATCTGCCAGGTGCGCTTCGAAGGGGTGCCCCACGAGTTCAGCACCATCCCGGGGGTGAAAGAGGATGTAACCGATGTCATCCTGAACCTCAAGGAGGTGCGGTTCCGGGCTCACACCGACAAGCCCAAGCGGATCCGCGTGAAGCGCACGGGCCCGGGCGAGGTCACGGCCGGGGATCTGGAGGTGGGCAGCACTTTGGAGGTGCTCAACCCCGACCATCGGATCGCCACCCTCTCGGAGGGGGCGAGGCTCGACGCGGAGATGGTGGTCAAGGTGGGCAAGGGGTATGTCACGGCGGACCGGATGCGCGACGAGGACATGCCCATCGGTTGGATTGCCATGGACGCGGTGTTCAGCCCCATCGAGAAAGTGAACTTCCGGGTGGAGCAGGCCCGGGTGGGGCAACGAACCGACTATGACAAGCTGATCTTAGAGGTGTGGACCGATGGGAGCGTATCCCCGGCCGACGCCGTGGGGTACGCCGCCAAGATCCTCAAGGAGCAGGTGCAGGTCTTTATCAACTTCGACGAGGATGAGAAGCCGGCGGTGCGGCCCGAAGGCAGCGAAGGGGCGGAGGAGGGATACGCGTACAACCCGAACCTCGACCGCAAGGTGAGCGAGCTGGAGCTGTCGGTGCGGGCGGCCAACTGCCTGAAAGCCGCCAACATCCGGTACATCGGTGAGCTGGTCCAGAAGACCGACGCCGAGATGCTCAAAACCAAGAACTTTGGTCGCAAGTCCCTCAACGAGATCAAGGACGTGCTGGCGACCATGAACCTGCATCTGGGGATGAGCCTCCCGGGCTGGACTCCGCCCGAGGAGGGGGCCCTGGAGGAAGACGCCTGATTCTACGGACAAAAGGGGTTAGACCATGCGTCATCGCAAGTCGGGCCGCAAGCTGGGCCGGGACACCGCCCATCGTAAGGCGATGCTTCGGAATCTTGTGACCTCCCTGATCGAGCACGGGAGGGTCCAGACCACGGACGCGAAGGCAAAGGAGGCCCGTCGGGTCGCCGAGAGGCTGATCACCTTGGCCCGCCAGGGCACGCTCCATGCGCGTCGCCAGGCGTTGGCCTATGTGCGCGGCCGCGATGCGGTGGCGCGGCTTTTCGAGGTGGTGGCCCCCCGCTACCAGGATCGGCCCGGCGGGTACACCCGAATCGTGAAGCTGGGATACCGCCGGGGCGACAACGCCCCCGTGAGCCTGCTGGAGCTGGTGGAGGGGCCCTACGCCGGTGAGGGAGAGCAGGGGACGGAGGCTGCCTCCTCCGAGTAGGGGCTCCGCGAGGAGCGTCGTCGAAAACGCGACAGGGGCAGGCCCGCAGGCCTGCCCCTGTTCTGTTGTGAACCCGACGACAAAATCGGCGTTTTGCTCGCCCTTCCGATCTGGGGGCGATGACGCCTGTCTGCCCACCGGGTTGATGATGGGTCGGCCGCTGGGGCCGGTGTCAATCTGCGGCCCGACACAGGGCCTCGTAGATCCCGGCCACCTCGTCCCGGAGGGGGGGATCGAGGTCGTAGGGGCTCACCCCCTCGCGATCCGCCTCCCGGATCGAGTCGCGAAGGCGCAGGTGCCCCAGGACCGGCATCGGGGCGACCCCTCTCGTGATCACCTCCTGGTCCTCCGGGTCACGGATCTTGTTCCCCACCACCATCACCCGGCGCACCCCTAGGTCGGATGCCAGGCGGCGGATCTGGTGGGCGGTCTGGATCGCCCGCTGCCCGGGTTCCACGACCACCACGAACGCGTCCATGCTCTCGGTGCTGCCTCGGGCCAGGTGCTCGAGCCCGGCCTCCATGTCCACGATCACGGTCTCACCCCGGCGTACCATCAGGTGGCGCATTAGGACCCGGAGCAGGGTGCTCTCGGGGCACAGACATCCCCCCCCGCCCTTGGGCACCGTGCCGAGGGTGAGGAGCTTCACGCCGTTGTGCTCGAGGCAGAACCGGTCCGGGATGTCGTCCACCTTGGGGTTGAGCTTGAACATCCCCCCCATGGTCCCGGGCTGGGCGCCCGTGCGTTCGGCCACCAGGTCCTTCATGGCGGCCAGGGGCTGCACCTCGCCCAGCCGCTCGGGCGGCACCCCCACGGCCGAGGGAAGGTTCGAGTCTGGATCCGCGTCGATGGCGAGCACCGTCTGGCCTTGGTCGGCTAGGTACCGGGCGAGGCAGCCGGCGAGGGTGGTCTTGCCCACGCCGCCCTTGCCGCTGATCGCGATCTTCATGGAGTTCCTCCGTACATGTGGTGGGCAGGCTGGTGCGGTTGTCGGCCGGGGCTAGATACCACCGGCCTCTCCGGGCTGTCAAAGCCATGGCCGCTGCTTTACGGACCGGCCGGAGCGCTGTTAGACTCGCGCCTTTCCCAAAAACGGGCGCGTTTCGCGGGGGCAGGCATGGGGCCTGCTGTAGAGGAGCCAGGGGCTGGAGGCCGGAGGACAGAAGACAGAAGCGCCGGGCGCCTGCCACGATGCGCGAAGCTTTACAGAAAGGGACGAAGCGTTTCAGCGGATCCTATTGCGAGACTGTCCGGAAGCGAAGTCGACCGGGCACGCTGGTGGCTGAGTGCCGGATGCAGCGACTACAGGAGCCACGCCCGGCGCTCCAACAGGCCCCCCGCCGCCGGGTTGGTGAGAGCCACTTGCCCTGGGGGCCAGGAGACCGAAGACCGTGGACCGAAGTTACTGGGAAGATCGGACGAGGTGAGCGAGCGCTGGGTGGGGGCGGATCTCGGGGGGAGCAACCTGCGGGTGGCCCTGCTGGACGCGGAACACCGGGTCGTGTGCCGGTGGCGGTGCGCCGTGAAGGAGCTGGCCGTGGAAGGGGTGCGGGAAGCACTGCACCGGGGGGTTCGGGCGGTGGCGGGCTCGGAGGCGATCCAGGGCGTGGGGGTGGGCGTGCCAGGGCTGGTCGAGCCCTCCACGGGCACGGTGCGGGTGGCGCCCAACCTGGTCGGTCTGTCCGGGGTTGCCTTGGGGCCCGACCTGGAAAGGGACCTCGGCGTGCCGGTGCGGGTGGAGAACGACGTGAACGCCATCGCCGTCGGCGAGTGGGCGCGGGGGGCTGGGCGCGGGGCGCGGGCGGTGCTGGTGATCACCCTGGGCACGGGCGTTGGCGGTGGGCTGATCCTGGACGGATCCCTGTACCGAGGCCCCGACGGGAGCGCTGGCGAGGTCGGCCACATGCCCCTCTACCCCCAGGGACCCCGGTGTGCCTGCGGGGCCAGAGGGTGCCTCGAGATGTACGCCTCCGCCACGGCCGTGGTGCGGGCCGCGCAGGAAAGGGGGGTGCCTGCCGAAGGGGGAGCCTTGTCGGTGGCCTGTGCCGCTCGCTCGGGCCACCGGGCCGCCCGGGAGGTCCTGGCCCGGGCCGGGCGGGCCCTGGGAGTGGCGGCGGCCGGGCTGGTCAATCTGCTGAACCTGGAGCGGATCGTGGTGGGAGGAGGCCTTGCTGGGGCGTGGGACCTGCTGGAACCCCACGCACGACGGGAGCTGGAGAGACGCGCTTTTTCCGCCCCCCTGGAGCGGTTCCGGTGGGTGCCGTGGCAGCTGGGGGACGATGCGGGTGTGGTGGGGGCCTCTATTCTGGCGAGGGAGAGTCTGGCTCCATGACGCCGCAGGATCGGATCCGAAACTTCAGTATCATCGCCCACGTGGACCATGGAAAGTCTACGCTCGCCGACCGTCTCATGGAGCGAACCGGGGCGGTCTCGGAGCGGGAGGCGCGCGACCAAATGCTCGACACCCTCGAGATCGAGCGGGAGCGGGGCATCACGATCAAGGCCCAGACGGTCCGACTGTCCTACCGGGCGTCGGACGGCGAGACCTATGTGCTCAACCTGATCGACACCCCCGGGCACGTGGACTTCTCCTACGAGGTGTCTCGGAGCCTGGCCGCTTGCGAAGGGGCGGTGCTGGTGGTGGACGCGAGCCAGGGGGTGGAGGCCCAGACCTTGGCCAACGTATACCTCGCCGTGGAGAGCGACCTGGAGATCGTGCCGGTCCTGAACAAGATCGACCTAGATCGGGCCCGCCCGGACGAGATCAAGGCCGAGATCGAGGAGGTCATCGGCCTGGACGCAAGCGACGCGATTCTGGCCAGCGCCAAGAAGGGGATCGGTACCGAGGAGGTGTTGGAGGCCGTCGTCCACCGGATCCCCCCCCCCCAGGGCGAGCTCGAAGGGCCTCTGCGGGCGTTGATCTTCGACTCTTGGTACGACGCCTACCAGGGGGTGGTGGCCCTCGTGCGGGTGGTGGATGGCCACGTAACAAGGGGGTCCCGAGTGCGGTTCATGGCCACGAGGAGGGAGTACGACGTACTTAGGGTGGGGGTGTTCGCCCCCCAGGCGCGGGAGACCGAGGCCCTTTCGGCCGGTGAGGTCGGCTTTGTGATCGCCGGGGTGAAAGAGGTTCGAGAGGTCAAGATCGGGGACACGATCACCGACGCCGCCCAGCCGGCCGCTGAGCCCCTGCCCGGGTTCAAGGAGGTGCGGCCCATGGTGTTCAGCGGGCTCTACCCCCAGGACTCGGCCGACTACGACTCCCTGAAGGACGCGTTGGAGAAGCTTCGGCTCAACGATGCGAGCTTTCGGTTCGAGCCTGAAGTGAGCCAGGCCCTGGGGTTTGGGTTTCGGTGCGGATTCCTGGGGTTGCTCCACATGGAGATCGTGCAGGAACGCCTGGAGCGGGAGTTCGGCCTGGACCTGATCACCACCGCGCCCACGGTGCGGTACCGGGCGGTCCAGACCGACGGCACCGTGACCGAGGTGGAGAACCCGGCCAGCCTGCCGCCGGCGAACCGGCTGGCCCGGATCGAGGAGCCGTTCGTGCTGGCCACGATCCACGTGCCCGACGAGTACCTGGGCGACGTGATGAAGCTGTGCATCGAGCGCCGGGGGGTGCAACGCAACCTACTGTACCATGGCAAGCAGCGGGTGCAGCTCGAGTTCGAGCTGCCTTTGAGCGAGATCGTGATGGACTTCTACGACCGGCTGAAGACCGTCTCCCGGGGTTACGCCTCCCTGGACTACGAGTTCCACGAGTACCGGGCCTCCGACCTGATCAAGCTCGACATCCTGGTCAACGGAGAGCCGGTGGATGCCCTGAGCGTCATCGTCCACCGGGACAAGGCCTACCACCGGGGCAGCGCGTTGACCCGAAAGATGAAGGAGCTGATCCCGCGGCAGCTGTTCGAGGTGGGCATCCAGGCCGCCGTCGGGTCCCGGGTGATCGCCCGCACCAACGTCAAGGCTCTCCGGAAGAACGTCACCGCCAAGTGTTACGGCGGCGACATCACCCGGAAGCGCAAGCTCCTCGAGCGGCAGAAGGAAGGCAAGAAGCGGATGAAACAGGTCGGCCGGGTCGAGATTCCCCAGGAGGCGTTTCTGGCCATCTTGAAAGTGGGTGACGAATGAGCGAGAGCTTCTCGGAGAGGAAACGAAGGGCGTACCTGTGGGGAGGAGCCGGGCTGCTGGTGCTGGGGGGGGGGACGGCGCTCCTGAACGCGTTCCTGCCGGTGCCGGTGTACCAGAAGCTCAGCTGGATCCTGGTGGGGTTTTTTCTGGTGGCCGGGGCCGGAGGGGTTGGGGTGGCCGTGGGGGCGCTTCCCCAAACGGGAAAGCTGGTGGAGTACGGCGAGGCCTTGGTGGTGGCGATCCTGTTGGCCGTGGTGATTCGGGGGGGTGTCGTCCAGGCGTTCAAGATCCCTTCCGGCTCCATGCTTCCCACCCTGCAGATTGGGGACCACCTGTTGGTGAACAAGTTTCTGTACGGCATCCGAATCCCGTACACCGGGACGCGCGTGCTTCGGATCCGGCCCCCCCGGCGGGGGGACATCGTGGTGTTCGCCTACCCGGTGGACGACACCAAGGACTTCATTAAGCGCATCATCGGCGAGCCCGGCGACACGGTGGAGATCCGGGACAAGAAGATCTACATTAATGGAGAGCCCTTCGACGACCCGTGGGGCGTCCACGTGGACCCCCTCACCCTGCCGGAGGGGTTCGAGCGGCGGGACAACTTCGGGCCGGTGAAGGTACCGCCGGGCCAGTACTTCGTCATGGGGGACAACCGGGACCGGAGCTACGACAGCCGGTTCTGGGGGTTCGTGGAGGACGCCCGGATCCGGGGCAAGGCGTTCATTCTGTACTGGTCCTGGGACCCGGAGCGTCACTTCCCGCGGTTCGGCCGCATCGGTCGCTTGATCCGTTGAGCCCCCCCACCCTGGAGACGGGGCTCGGGGCCGCGTCCCCAGGGCCCTCCCCCCTCTCTTCCCTCCCGCGGAGTGGGGGACAAATCCCGCGTCGCGGTTGAGGGTTTTATGCCCCTGGGGCCGGAGCGGCCGTCCGCCGGTTCCGAAAAGTGAGGATGGGGCGCAAAAGGGCGTTGACACCCGATCCTTGGGGGGGGTATAAAGCGCGCTCTCGCGGCGGGGGGGAGGGGTCGCGGGGGAGTGGGGGGG
>JALUTY010000002.1 GCA_027021615.1 bacterium
CCTCCCTCTCCGACCCGGCAGACGTCCGCCCCTCCTTCACCGCCGACGCCGACGGCTCCTACGTCCTGCGCCTCGTGGTCAGCGACGGCGAGCTGGACAGCCAGCCGGACGAGGTCGTGGTCTCCGCCTCCACCGCCAACGCCGCCCCTTCTGCCGACGCCGGCCCCGACCAGAGCGTCGAGACCGGGGCTGTGGTCACCCTCGACGGCTCTGCCAGCTCCGACCCCAACGGTGACACGATCTCCTACGCCTGGAGCCTCGTCTCCCGGCCCCAGGGCAGCTCCGCCTCCCTCTCCGACCCGGCAGACGTCCGCCCCTCCTTCACCGCCGACGCCGACGGCTCCTACGTCCTGCGCCTCGTGGTCAGCGACGGCGAGCTGGACAGCCAGCCGGACGAGGTCGTGGTCTCCGCGACGTCTTTAGCCGCTGGCTGGTCCCTGGGCGAGCCCGTGGTCCAGGACACCGAAACCCCTTCGGTACCGGACGCAGCCACCTTGGCAAGTGGCGAAACGGCCGCCACCTGGGAGGACCAGGGAGAGATCTGGTTCTCTGAGCACGGCCCTTCCGACGGCTGGGACGATCCGGTGCGCCTCGACACCGGCACCGGATCCGCAGGGCGCCCGGCTCTGGCGGCGGATGGGGCAGGGATGCTGATCGCCGTGTGGCCCGAAGGGGACGTCGTGCGGTGGTCGCGGCGTACGCCGGGCGAACCGTGGGCAACTCCCGAGGTGGTGGACTCCACCGGAGGGACTCCCGCTTCTGTGACCCTGGACCTAAACGATGGAGGCTACGGAGCCCTGGCCTGGGAGTCGGGGGGAAGCATCTTCATACGCGGCTACGCCAAGCCAGCCAACAGCTGGGGGGTGCTTCCAGAGCTGGACCCGGGCGAAGGAGAGAGCTCTGCCCCCCAGGTGGGGGTGGACTCCTCCAACCGCGTCGTAGTGGTGTGGATCCGGGACGGGCAGCTGTGGTCCAGCACGAACGTGATCAGCGAGTCCCCCCCTGCCTGGTCCTCGGCCGTAAGGATCGATGCCGGCGGAACCGAGCCGGTGTCGAGCCTCTCTCTGCAGATGCAAGACGAAGGTACCGCCTTCTGCCTGTGGCTCCAGGGCGGGCGGGTGTGGATGGCTGCATACAGCCCCAGCAGCGGATGGGAGTCCCCTCAGCCCCTTGACTCGGGGGAAGCCTCTGCGTCCTCCCCCCGGCTCGCCTCGGATGGGCAAGGCGACGCGGTGGCGTTGTGGCGGGAGGGCGGGGCAGTGCTCGGAGCCTACCACGACGCCGGTGCCGCCTGGAGCCTGCCGACGACCCTGGCTACCGACACACCTGCCACGGAGGACTTGGCGGTGGGCATGGGCCCCGACGGGGCAGCGCTGGCGGCATGGGTGGAGTCGGGTGGAATCCGGGCCGTGAGATACGACCCAGCAGCCGGGTGGGGTGAGCCCGGCTGGATTCGGATCACCACCTCGGCGGTGTCCGACCTGGAGATCGCCGTGGGTGCAGACGGGACCATGACAGCCCTGTGGGTGGAGGGAGGCACCGATCTCTGGGCCACCTCCTTTGATCCGGGGCCATGACAGGTCCCTAACCGCGCAATCCGGGCCAAATCGAACACCGATTCCGGCCCTCCATGCCGAACACTTTGAGCTCCTGGGGGACGGCGCTGGGGCTCTTGGGGGACGGCGGTGCGCAGTTGCCAAACGTTCGGTCCTGGTGCTGCCCAAGGGAGGGCCGCCGGCCATCCCGCAACCGGGCACGGGGCGTCTCCCGTCGCCCCTGGGGGGTGATCACCTCGTGAGCCACCCCGCGTACGATCACGTGTTGCTCCCGGCCATGCAGATCGATCCGGGCGCGCTTCTCGCCACACCCCGCACCCACCGGGTCTCCGCGGCGCCCCCAACCCGCCACTGGGACCGCCCTGAACCCACAACAACGTCCAAACGTTCTTACGCTCCCGGCTCTGTACCGCTCCCCATCCGGGGCAGCGCCGCCCCGGTCGCCGTTTGACCCCTGGGGATCCGAGGGCTAGCATCCTCCGGGGAAGCGCGGGGCCCCTCCGGCCCCCTGGGTGGGCCGGGTTCGAGGCTCTGCCCCTCGGTGCCCTGCGGAGAGCCCCTTTCTCGGGCGCGCGCCTTCATCCCCTGGAGAGCGCTCCCGGCCACGAAAAGGAGAGACGTCATGGACACCTCGGCCCGGCCCGACAACGAGCTTCGCAGAGCCACAATGGAGCGCAAGAAGACGCCGGGGCACCGGTGCCTCGGGCGGCAGCGCGACGGCAAATACGCACTCTCGGTGGGCGTTCCCACGGCGTGTCTGTCCCCTTCGCAGCTCCGAAGCCTGGCCGACATCGTGGAGAGGTACGGGAGCGTCGGCCACCTTTCGACGGCCCAGAGCCTGATCATCGTGGGGATCGACGGGGAGCATTACTACGAGGCGAGGCAGGCCGTGATGGACGCGGGCCTCGACGTGCGCTCCATCGGCAGGGACGTGCGGCAGGTCAAGTGCTGCCCCGGCGCGGACTTCTCTCCCTTCGGCCTCCAGCGAACCTTTCCCCTGGCGACCCTGCTGGAAAAGACGTTCCGGGGGGTCCCCACGCCCATGAAGTTCAAGATCAGCGTGTCCGGGTGCCCCAACTGCTGCGCCAACACGAAGCTCAACGACTTCGGGATCCACGGGACGGTGGACGGCTGGAAGGTGTTCGTGGGGGGGAAGATGGGCAACACCCCGGTGATCGGCCGGGAGATCGCCTCGTCCGTGCCCACGGACGACGTGCCGAGGTACCTGGCGGCCGTCATCCGCACGTACCGGGACCGGGCCGAGCCCGACGAGCGCCTCGCCGCCACCATTGAGCGCATCGGGCTCGACGCGTTCCGGGAGGCGGTGGAGGGGTGCCTCGATCTTCCCTACGACGATCTGGCCGCCATGGCCAGGGAGGCACGCGAGGAGGCGGCCCGCTGCCAATGCATCGGCCCCCTCGGGGTTCTTCCGACGTTTTAGTGGGTAACGGGGTCCATGGGGAGGCCGCCCAGGTGGAACAGGATCACCAGCCGATACCTCGCCAGGGACGGGGATGGGCGGGGGGCCCGGCCGAGAACTGTTCTAGCCGCATCCTTGACGCAAAACAGCCGCGGCCACCTCGTTGGGTGTGCCGCGGCTGGTCGGGCTCGGGAATGGGCGGGATGTTCTGGCATGGCCTCCCCCTGATCCACGCTCTCTCCCGCATATGGTTTTCGTATACCGCGCGGCCCCGGGGCTCTGTCAACAACCTCGATGGGGGCCGATTTTGGGCCTCGGCGGACCGGTCCTTCAGCGCCGGGGGCCGCAACGGTAGCGGCGAGCCCGGGCCAGGTTCTGGCGATCGGGGCCCTGGCGTTCGAAGCCGGGGGTCTCGATAACGAAGGGCACGGTGCGAAGGGCCGGGTGGCGCACCCAGCGGGCCAGGGCCCGGCCGCCGATCTCGCCCTGGCCCAGGTTCTCGTGGCGGTCGCGGCCGGAGGCGAAGGGGGTCTTGGAGTCGTTGAGGTGGACGAGCCCCACAGCGCCGGGCCCGAGCGCCGCCGCCACCGCCGAGAGCCACTCGTCGAGGCCCCAGGCGGTGTGGACCGGCTCGCCGGCGGCGAACAAATGGGCGGTGTCGGCGCAGATCCGGGTGTCTCGGCCCAGCCCACGCGCCAGCTCCACCAGATCTTCGAGGCAGGACCCCACCGAGCCCCTGCTCCCGGAGCCCGTCTCCAGCAGGTACGGCACGCTCGTCTTCGCGCGGTCTCGAGCGCTCTCCAGGGTCGTCCGCACCCGGTCCAGGGCAGTGAACCGGACCACCCCCTTGCCGTGCCCCACGTGCACCACGAGCCCTCGGGCCCCCAGACCGGCCGCGTACTCCAGGCTCCGGGCCAGGGCCTCTACCGATCTTCGCCGGACCTCGGGGTCGTCGGAGGCGGGGTTCACCAGGTAGATGGCATGGACGAACACCGGGATACCCGAGCGCCGGAACGCCTCGCCGGCCTCGGCGAGCGCTTCCTGCCCGGGCACAGGGCTCTCCCAGGTCCGGGGGCTGCCGGGGAATACCTGGGCCGCCTCGGCTCGGAGCCGAACCGTGCGCTCCCACGCGGTCAGGGGTCCGCCGGCAACCGACACGTGGGCGCCGAGGGGAGGGCCGGGAGCCCGTCGTCCCCCCCCACGCAGGCGTTCCAGCGTCCCCACCCTCAGAACTGAATCAGGCTGTGGACCGGCACGTCCTGCAGCCTCTCGCGGCCCTTGAGAAAGGTGAGCTCCGCCAGGAACGCGCACTCCACCACCTCGCCGCCGGTTTTGCGTACCAGGTCCACCACGGCCCGCACCGTGCCCCCAGTGGCCAGCACATCGTCGGCGATGAGCACCCGCTGGCCCGGCTCGACGGCGTCCTGGTGGATCTCGAGGGTGTCGGCCCCATACTCAAGCTCGTAGCTCACCGAGTGCGTCTTGTAGGGGAGCTTGCCCGGTTTTCGCACCAGGATCACGCCCCTGTTGAGCTTGTAGGCCAGGGCAGCCCCTACTACGAAGCCCCGGGCCTCGATCCCCACCACCACGTCGATGGAGCGCTCCAGGTACCGGTGGCCCATCAGGTCCACCGCCCGGTTGAAGCTCGATGCGTCGCGCAGAAGGGTGGTGATGTCCTTGAACACGATGCCCGGCTTAGGGAAGTCCTCGATATCCCGAATCTTTTTCTTGAGTTCTTCCACCACGGCGCACTTGCCTCCTCGCTTGCGGGTAGGGGTCAGTACAGCTCGCCGAACGGGACCCGGGCCCGGGCCGCCATCCGACGGAGCTTCTTGAGCGCGTTCATCTCGATCTGCCGGATCCGCTCCCGGGTCACGCCAAACTCACGCCCGATCTGCTCGAGGGTCTGGGGCGCCTCATCGCCCAGGCCGTACCGGAGCTCCAGAACCCGGCGCTCCCGAGGCCGGAGGTCCTGCAGCCACCGCTCCAGCACCCGGATCCGGTCGTCTTCGAGCACCACCTCCTCGGGATCCTGCGCCGACGGGTCTTCGATGACGTCCTGGAGCGTGTAATCCTCCTCGGTGCCCAGGGGCTGATCCAGGCTGAAGGTGCGGCGGGCCAGCCGCATCAGCCGACGCACGTGCTCCAGGTCCCGATCGATCTTCTGGGCCAGGGTCTCCTCGTCCGGCTCGGTGCCTTCCTTCCCCCGGATCTCCTCTGCAGCCCGGCGCAGGCGGTTGATCTCCTCGGCCACGTGCACCGGCAACCGCACGGTGTCGGACTGGTTCACCAGAGCCCGCTCGATGGACTGGCGGATCCACCAGGTGGCGTAGGTGGAGAACCGGCAGCCCTTGTCGGGGCGGAACCGCTCCACGGCCCGGATGAGCCCCAGGTTCCCCTCCTCGATCAGGTCCAGCAGCGGCAGCCCCCGGTTCACATACCGCTTGGCGATGGTGACCACCAGACGGAGGTTGCACTCGATCATGCGCTGGCGGGCCCCCGGGTCGCCGGCCTGGACCCGGGCCGCCAGCTCCTTCTCCTCGTCGGGCGTGAGCAGACGGGTCTGCCGGATCTCCGACAGGTAGATGGAGATCGTGCTGGGGGTGTAGCGTCTGGCCGCCTTTCTTCGGTCCGCCCCGTCCCGACGATCGTGCATGGGATCCTCAAGAGTGGCTCGTCAGAGGGTCTGTTCCCTGCGCGCTGGCAGCAACGACTCCCCCACAGACCCTGGCCTCTTCCCATGGTAGCGGGAAACCCCCATCCGGAGGAAGCCGGGTTCAGCGTCCCGAAACGAACTCGCGGGGATCCACAGGCTCCTCCCCCCGCCGGACCTCGAAATGGACGTGGGGTCCGAGCCCCCGCCGGGCTGGGCCGGACGTGCCCAGCACCCTCCCCCCCTCCACGGCCTCGCCCCGCACCACCCCCACGGAGTCCAGATTGCTGTACACGGTGTACACACCCCCGGCGTGCCGAAGAACCACCAGCCCCCCGTAGGCGGGCGAGGGGGTGCCGGCGTAGGCAACCTCCCCGTTGCGCACCGCCCGCACCGGTGTTCCCCGGGGAACGGCCAGGTCCACCCCCCGGCTCCCTCGCTCGGGTGCGAACCCGCGCACGATCTTCCCGGCCACCGGCCACTCGGCCCCGACGCTCCGGGACCGGGGCTTCGGCGGGGGTGCAACCCGCCGGGGTTCTTTGGACGGGGGCTCCGTCGGCTTCTTCTCCCGAGGGATTTCGGCCGGGGGGGGCCCTCCGGCCGGCACGAACAGGACGTCCCCCGGCCGCACCCGGTCCTTCGGCCTCAGGTGGTTGAACCGCCGGATCTCCTCCTCGCTCACCCCGTACCGAGCTGCAACCGCAGCCAGGGTCTCTCCCGCCACCATCCGATGGCGTAGGGCGTAGGGCGTGCCGCAGCCCCCCGCGGCCGCCGCCACCCCCACCCACGTCACCAGGGTTACGATGCGCCTTCGTCCCATGGGCCTCGGATCGGTGCCAACTCGGCACCAAGGCGAGCAGGCCCGCCGGAGCGGCCCGCCAAGGACACGGCAAGGCCCACCGCCTCCTCGGGGTCCTCCACCACACGGACTCCTTCCAGGTGACGCCACGCGCTCACCGCCACCACCGGCCGGCCGCACTTGCGCGCCAGAGAGATCTCGCTCAGGGTTCCCCAGGAGCCGGGAAGCGCGACCACCGCATCCCCGGACTGGACCACCACCACGTTGCGGGCGTGCCCTAGGCCGGTGGCCACCACCACCTCTGCCCATGGGTTTGCCGCGGCCGGATCCGGACCCGGGATCACGGCCACCGTGCGTCCCCCGGCCTCCCGCGCGCCCCGGCACGCCGCCTCCATGACCCCGCCGAGCCCCCCGCACACCACCACCGCACCGGCCCGGGCTGCGGCCCGGCCCACTCGAAGGGCCAGGTCGTAGGCGGTCGCATCGGCCGCCCCGGCCCCCACCACCGCCAGGTGGACCGGTCGGGTCAACGCCCCCCCGTCCCTTCGCGAAGCGGAACGAACCGGCACGAGTCCAGCTCCTGGGGCATCCACCCCTCTCTGGCATGGATCCAGCAAACGATCCGTTGGTCCTCTCCCTCGCCTACCGGGGCCACCAGCCGCCCCCCCCGCCGAACCTGCTCGAAGAGCGATGAGGGCACCCGGGCCGCGGCTGCCGTGACCAGCACAGCGTCGAACGGCGCCTGCTCCGGCCACCCGACCCGGCCGTCCCCCGGCCGGATCTCTACGTTTTGGATCCCCAACCGGTTCAGTCGGGTACGCGCCCGTACCGCCAGGGCCGGGATCCGCTCCACCGTGAACACGGCGCCGGCGAGCAGGGCGAGCACCGCGGCCTGGTAGCCGGAGCCGGTGCCCACCTCCAGGATCCGTTCCCTCGGGCGCGGATCCAAGGCGGCGGTCATCCGGGCCACGGTCGAAGGCTTCGAGATGGTCTGGCCGTGGCCGATGGGCAGGGCCTCGTCCCGGTACGCCCGGGGCCACAGGGCCTCGTCCACGAATCGGTGCCGCGGCACCCGGGCCAGGGCCTCGAGAACCCGCTCCGGGCACGCCGGGACCGCCCGGGCCACGACCCGGGCCATGCGGCACCGGGCGGCCGCGAACCGGCTCGGAGTCACAGGCGCTCCAAGGCGGCCCGGGCCGCCCATACGCCCGAGGCGCTCGCCTGCATGAGCCCCCGGCTCACACCCACTCCGTCCCCCGCCCCATACAGCCCCTGGATGCGGGTCTCCAAGCGCTCGTCGAGCTCGAGGCGGTTCGAGTAGAACTTCACCTCCACCCCGTACAGCAGGGTGTCCGGCCCGGCCAGACCAGGGCAGAACGCGTCCAAGGCGTAAAGAGTCTCGATCACGTCGGTGAGATGGCGGTGGGGCAGGGCGAACGACAGGTCCCCCGGCGTGGCGTCGTGGAGGGTGGGAGGCACCGCCACCTTTGCGATCCGCTCTGGGGTGGACCGGCGACCCGCGGTCAGGTCGCTGAGCCGCTGTACCAGGATCCCCCCACCAATCAGGTTCGCCAACCGCGCGATGTACCGGCCGTACGCAATGGGGTCGTCGAAAGGCTCGGTGAACGCGGTCTTCACCAGCAGGGCGAAGTTGGTGGCCGGGCTGTGGGCCGAGGCGTAGGCATGGCCGTTCACGGTGAGGCAGTCTTCGTACACCTCGTGCACCACCTCGCCCCGGGGGTTCATACAAAAGGTGCGGACCTCGTCGCGAAAGGTGGGGGACTCGTAGTAGAGCTTGGCCTCGTAGAGGACCGAGGTCACCGGGTCCAGCACCTCGGCCGGGCACTCAACCCTCACCCCGATGTCCACCGGGTTCGGAACGGTCCGCAGCCCCAGACCCACTGCCAAGTCCTGGATCCACCCCGCTCCCCCCCGGCCGGGGGCCAGAACCACGACCGGAGCCCGCTCGAGCTTCCCCCCGGCCCACACCCCCTGGACCCGGCCCCTGGCCACCTCCACGCCTTCGCAGGGGGTATGGAACCGGATCTCCGCCGCGTCGGAGAGCTCGTCGTACAGGCTGGCCAGCACCTGTCGGCACACGTCGGTGCCCATGTGGCGCACCGGGTTCTCCACGAGCACCAGGCCGGCAGCCTCGGCTTGATCCCGCAAGGCCTGCCACTCGGGAACCCGGCAGCCGTACACCTCGGGCGGGGCGCCGTGGGCCCGCCACACCTCGTCCACCTCGTCGAGCAAGCCCCTCAGGGTCGGCCGGGGGAGAAACTCCCCCAGGAACCCTCCCACTTGGGGCGACAGGCTCAGCTTGCCGTCACAGAACGCCCCCGCTCCGCCCCACCCGGACAGAAGCTGGCAGGGGATGCAGCGACGGCATCCCGTATCGGTCTCCTTGCGGGGGCACCGGCGCCCCTGGAGATCGCCTCCCTTCTCGAGGAGCAGAACCCGCCTGCCGGCCCGCGTCAGCTCCCGGGCCGCGAAGATGCCGGCGGCCCCCGCTCCCACCACCACGGCGTCCCAAGAACCCACGTCGACTCATCCCTCCGTCCAGGGCCAGCCTCGCAGCTCGGCCAGAGAATCCCCGTCCGTCAGATCCGTGCGCACTGGGGTAACCGACACGAACCCTTCTTCCACCGCCTCCACATCCGTGTCGCCGGTGCGCTGGGTCTCCCCGAGCTCCCGGACCCCGATCCAGAAGTACTCCCTGCCCCGAGGATCCTTTTTGCGCACAACACCGCTGCCGTAGACGCGCTTGCCCTGACGGGTCACGAGCACGCCCCGGAGATCCTCGAACCGGTCGCGGCTGGGCACGTTGACGTTCAGGAACGTGCCCGGCGGCACTCCTCGCTCGGCCATCACCCGCGCGATGCGCGTCGCCGCCTCGGCTGCTGCTCCGAACCGGAACTCGGCCTCGGCAACCACCGACACCGCAAAGCTCGGCACCCCCATCAGGGTCCCTTCCAGGGCCACAGCCACCGTGCCCGAGTAGGTTAGATCATCGGCAAGGTTGGCGCCCTGGTTGATGCCCGCCACCACCATGGTGGGAGGCTCGGCGAGCAAGCCGTGGAGCCCCAGGTGGACACAGTCGGTGGGGGTGCCGTCCACGGCGAACCAGCCCTCACGCACCCGGGTCATGCGCAGGGGCCGATGCAGGGTAAGGGCGTGCCCCACGGCGCTACGCTCCCGGTCCGGCGCCACCACCACGACCTGGCCCAGGCTCGAGAGCGCTCGGGCCAGGGCTTCGAGCCCCGGGGAGTGAATCCCGTCGTCGTTGCTGACCAGGAAGAGCACGTCGCTTGTGTCCGCGATGCCTTGGCCGACCGGCGCGCCCAGCGGAGGAAGAGAGATTTACAGGACGTCACGAAAGGCTTTACCGTGACCCGACACCCCGCGTCAACCGGAACCGGCTTCTCCTGTGGACGAGCGGAGACGAGCCGGAGCCGCCGGGAGCCAGCCGCCCACGGTGCCGGCCCACCGCCCCGATGCGGGTCGAGCCCTGCTCCGGCACCGCTCTGGGGAGATGCTGCGGGGGTGCGGGGGGCGGCGCGCAAACCCTGCAGGGTCTGACCCAGATCAAGGCCCTCGGCCGGGAGCGGGGGTACGGAAGGATCGAAAGGCGGAAGGCATCCGGAGTCGTCACGGAAAACAGTCTTTGGAGCGCCCCATGTCCCACGAGCCTCACCCCCGGCTGCGACGGGAACGGCAAACCATCGAGGCCATGGTCCGGATCTACTGTGGGGACCACCACCCCGGGCCGGACCGTCCCTGCCCCGAGTGCGCCGAGCTCCTGGCCTACGCGTTCGAGCGCCTGGGCCGGTGCCCGTTCCAGGAGGGCAAGACCACCTGCGCCAAGTGCCCGGTGCACTGCTACAAGCCCAGCATGCGCGAGCGGGTGCGGGAGGTGATGCGCTACGCGGGCCCCCGCATGCTCTGGCGCCATCCGTGGCTGGCCCTGGCCCACCTGTGGGACGGCAGGCGCCGGGAGCCCCAAAGAGAGAAAACCTAGCCACCCAGCCCGGGCACTCCGGCAGCCTCCATGCCCCCGGCCCCTGATGCTGTGACGCAGAGTCACGTGAAACGCTAGGAGATGAAAGAGGTTTTTAGCCTCCCAGCCTCCTAGCCTCCTAGCTTCCCAGCGGAAGTTACTACCCAGGTCAGGGCTCCGGCGGAGGCGAGTCGGGGGTGCAGGCTCGTCCCTTGAGCTGGAACAGGAACCGCAGCACCCCCTTGGTGCGATCGCTGAACAGCTTTTCCGCGAAGTACGCGCCAGCGGCCCGCTTGGAGATCTCGGACAGGGTGGGGTACACGTGAACCGCCCCGGCGAGGGTGGCCAGCCGCACGCCCCCGGCCACGGCCACGACCCACTCGTGGATGAGTTCCCCCGCGTGGGGGCCCACGATCTGACACCCCAGCAGCCTCCCCTTGGGGCTCACCAGCACCTTGATCTTGCCCCAGGTCTCTGCCTCGGCCAAGGCCCGGTCGTTCTCCGCGAACGGTGCCTCCAGCACCCGGTACTCCACCCCCTGCTCGCGAGCCCGCTTCTCGTTCAGCCCCACGCTCGCCACCTCTGGGTCGGTGTAAGTGCACCAGGGGACTTTGGTGTAGTCGACCTTGCGGGGCAGCCTGAGGATCGCGTTGGATAGGGCCACGCTGCCCTCGTACCCGGCCACGTGGGTGAATGGGAGAACACCGTTCACGTCACCGCAGGCGTAGATGTGCCTCACGTTGGTTCGCATGCGGGCGTCCGTGGGGATGCCCTTGGTCCCCACCTCCACACCCGCCGCCTCGAGCCCCAGGTCCTCCACGTTGGGTCGGCGGCCGGTAGCGACCAGCAAAGCCTCCGCCTCCAGCGCTCGGGGCTCCCCTGGCCCCGAGGCCGGCGCAACGGTGAGCCGCACCCCGGCTCCACGGGGGGCCGCCCGCACGGCCCGGGTGGCCGTAAGGATCTCCACACCCTCGGCCTCCAGGCGCCTCCGCAGGATCGCCGCCACGTCTGGGTCCTCGGGGCCCAGGATCTGCTCCAGGAACTCCACCACGGTGACCCGGGACCCCAGCCTCTGGAACGCCTGGGCGAGCTCAAGCCCGATGGGCCCGCCCCCCAGCACCAAGAGCCGCGCCGGCAGCCGAGTCTGGCCGAACACGGTCTCGTTGGTCCAGTGGGGGGTCTGAGCAAGGCCCTCCACCGGGGGGAGGGCCGGTCGCGATCCGGTGGCCACGACCCAGGAGCGGGCCGAGAGCCGCCGGCCGTCCAACTCCACGATATGCTCGTCCACGAACCGGGCAGAGCCGAACCGCACCTCGGCGCCCAGGCGACAGAAACGCTCCGGGGAGTCGTGCTCCTGGATCGTGCCGATCACGGATCGAACCCGCGCCATGACCGCGCCCAGGTCCACTTTAGGGAGCTCAAGGGCCGGCAGCCCGAGTTCCGGGGCCCTCCGGGCCTGGGCCCAGGCCCCGGCCGTGCGGATCAGGGTCTTGGAGGGCACGCATCCGGCGTGCAGGCAGTCACCGCCGAGCCGGCCGCTCTTCTCCACGAGCAGCACCTTGGCCCCGAACTGGGCCCCTCCTGCGGCCACCGTGAGCCCGGCCGCGCCCCCTCCCAGGATCCCCAAGTCATAGTCGTAGGTCGCCATGGAGTCCGTCCTTGTCACTTCGGTCGTTGGTCGTTGGTCGCCCGGTCGGGGGCCTTCGGCCCGCTAGGCAGCCGGGCGGCTCTCGAACCGCGCCAAAGCTCGGGGGCATAGGGCCTGATCCCGGCACCGAAGGAATGAACCATACCCCCGCAGCAGGGCCGGGCAAGGACGAAGGGGTTCGAAAAAAGGGGGCGGAGAAGGGAAACGGAGAGGAGAGGGAAGGTGGCGGAGCCGGAGACCCGCGGGGTCTGTGGGGGCGACGGGTCACCCCCCCGTGTCCAGGGCGATCCGGCGATCCCCCCACCCCAGGACCACCCGGAACGCACCTGGAGCCCGGGCCGGGTCCGTCAGGTATCCGTCCGAGGCCGGAGCCGGCATGGGGCCGGCCACCGACACGACCAGAAGGCCCGCGGCTCGGGCCAGACGTAGAACCTCCGCCCCCCCCACCCGCAGGGGAGCCTGGAACCAGGAGCCGTTTCCGAACCGGGCCCGTCCCAGATCGAAGGCCCGGCCCGCGAACCCCTTGAGCCCCTCGCAGGCCTCGTCCTGGATGCTCACCTGGTCCCAGGCCTCGCCCACTACCTCCAAATAGATCCCCAGGGGTTCGTCTGGCGGGGCGCTGGCATCGGCCGGGGCCGACACCGGAGCCGCCCCCTGGGCGAACGCCCGGTCCAGCAGGCGAGCCATGGCGTCATGGATCCGGGCATAGGTCTCGAACTCCATGCACCCGCTGAGGATCCCGGCCACCAGGGCGGCCGTGAGCTCCCGGGCCTCCTGGGGGGCCAGGGCCCGCTCGGCCGCGGCCAGGGCCACGGCCCGGCCCAGGCCCACGAAGGTTTCGACGTCTCGGGTCACCATGGCCCTTCTCATCGGCACGCGTTCTCCGAAACTAAAACCGGCCGAACCGGCGCAGCCGGATGTTCAGGAGCAGGCCGCAGATCACGAAGGTGGTGAGCACCGAAGATCCGCCGTAGGAGAACAGGGGCAGAGGAACCCCCACCACGGGCAGAAGGCCCAGCACCATGCCCACATTCACGAACACGTGGAAGAAGAGGATCGAGGTCAGCCCCACGGCCAGCAGCCGGCCGAAGTCGTCCCGGGCGCGCGAGGCGATGTCGAGTCCCCACAGGATCCACAGGCCGTAGAGCAGCAGCACGAAGGCCGCGCCCACGAACCCCCACTCCTCGGCCAGCACCGAGAAGATGAAATCGGTGTGGCGCTCGGGAAGGAACCGCAGGTGGGCCTGGGTCCCCTGGAGGAACCCCTTGCCCAGCAGCTGGCCCGAGCCCACCGCGATCTTGGACTGGATGATATGGTACCCGGCCCCCAGCGGATCGCGCTCCGGGTCCAAAAAGGTGAGGATCCGCTGGCGCTGGTAGTCGTGGAGGAACCCCCAAGCAACGGGAAGGCCCGCGGCCGCGGCCCCGGCGCAGGCCATCAGCACCCCTTTGCGCACGCCCTGGAACAGGATCTGGGCGCCGGCCACCCCCACCAGGAGCACCGCGGTGCCCAGATCCGGCTGGAGGAGCACCGCGCCAGCGGCCAGCAGCACGGCCCCGGCCGGCAGAAGAAGGGGGCGCACCCCGTAGGGCGGGTTGGCAGGCTCCCGGGCCAGCAGGTGGGCGGTCACGATGGCCATGGAGATCTTGGCGAACTCCGAGGGCTGGATCCGAAGCGGCCCCAGCGCGATCCACCGCTGGGCCCCCATGGTGGTGTGCCCCACCGCCAGCACCGCCCCCAGGAGCCCCAGGGTGCCCAGATAGATCCAGGGGGCCCATGCCTCGATCTTCCGGTAGTCCACGGACACCGCCACCCCGAGGGCCAGAACCCCCATGGCCATCCACCGAACCTGGCGTAGGGGGTACGAGGCGACGGCACCGTCGGGGCCGTGGCTCGCACTCCACAGGACCGTCAACCCGACCCCGCACAGCAGGGCGAGCAGGGCCAGGAAGCCCCAGTCGATCTGCCGCCAGACCGCCCCGCGGCTCACCGTTGCTCCCCCCGGGCCGCCAGGCCCTCCCGGAGGAGATCCCGATAGGCCTCCACCACCCGCGCCGCCACCGGTGCGGCCGCCGACCCTCCGTGGCCACCGTGCTCCACCAGCACCGCGAACGAGATCCGGGGGTCGTCGGCCGGGGCGTAGCCCGTGAACCAAGCGTGGTCCCGGTGCTCCCATGGGATCTGCTCGATGGGCAGGTTGCGTTCCGAGGGCAGCTTGACCACCTGGGCGGTGCCGGTCTTTCCGGCCACGGGGAGCCCCTCCACATCGGCCCGGCGGGCCGTGCCGTGGGCTCCCGCCACCACCTGCCGCAGGGCCTTTCGCACCCGCGAGAGCTGGGCCAGCGAGAACGGCAGGCGACCCACCTCCTCGGGCGGCAAAGCATGGAGGACCCGGCCCGCCGGGTCCTCGATCCGGGTCACCAGCCGGGGACGGAAGCGGACCCCTTGGGGGTGGGCCACCGCGGCCATGGCCGCGGCCATCTGGAGCGGGGTGGTCAGCACATACCCCTGGCCGATCGCCACCGACAGGGTCTCCCCCGCGTACCAGGGCTTACCCCGGGACCGCCGTTTCCAGGCTCGCGTCGGCAGCAGCCCCGGCCGCTCGCCCGGCAGGTCCACCCCCGTCTCCTTGCCGAAGCCCAGCTCGGACGCCCAGCGGGCGATCTGATCCACCCCGAGATCGAGGCCGAGCTGATAGAAGTACACGTCGCACGACTCGATGAGGGCTCGTTCCAGGTCCACCCACCCGTGGCCGGCCTTCTTCCAGCACCGGTAGTCCCGGCCGGCGAACCGGTAGGCCCCCGAGCAGTAGACCCGGGTCCGGGGGGTGATCACCCCCTCGGCCAAGCCTGCCAGGGCCACCGCCACCTTGAACGTGCTGCCGGGCGGGTACTGCCCCGCCACGGCCCGGTTCTGGAGGGGATGGAGCGGATCGGACACGATCTCCTGCCACCGCTGCGCGGACACCCCCCGGGCCAGCTCGTTGGGGTCGAGGGAGGGGGAGGTAACCAGCGCCAGGACGTCGCCGGTTCGAACGTCGACCACCGCTACCGCCCCCACCCGGTCACCCAGGGCCTCGCGGGCCGCCTGCTGGAGACGCCGCTCCAGCGAGAGGATCAGGTTGCGGCCGGCCTTGGCGGGGCGCTCGGCCAGCACCCGCAGCTCCCGGCCCCTGACGTCCACCTCGACCTGCTGTCCGCCCGGCGTGCCCCGCAGGGTGGCCTCCCAGGTCCGCTCCACCCCCGCCCGGCCGATCACGTCACCCGCTGCGTACTCGGCAAACGCATCGCTCCCCAGCTCCCGGGCCGACACCTCTCCCACATACCCCAAAACCGCGCCGAACAGAGGCCCCTGGGGGTAGTGGCGCACCGGCCGGGCCCGCACCAGCATGCCCGGGAGCTCCAGGCGGTGGGCCTCGAGCCGGGCCATCTGGGCCCGGGTGATCCGGCTGAGAAACCGGGGCTCCCACCGGGCCGGACGGCTCCCCTCCAGCGCACTCCGGATGTCCGCGGACGGCATCCCCAGAATCTCCGAGACCCGATCCAGCCAGGGGTCGAGCCCCTCGACCGGCACCTCGGACGGTACCACGAGGGCCTCGAACGCGGCCCGCACATCCGCCAGGATCTCGCCGTTCCGATCGAACATCATGCCCCGCGGGGCCGGAATCCGCTCCACGCGGATCCGGTTGTTCTCGCTGAGGTACCGGTACCGGGCCCCCTGCCAGACCTGCAGGTAGGCGAGGCGCCCCAGCAGCACGGCGAACGCCCCTGCCACGATCGCCACGCACACCACGAGCCGGGGGCGCAGCCTGCTGCGGGAGAACCGAGGGCGCAGCATCAGCGGGCCACCTCCAGGCGGGTCCGGCGCGCCGTGGCCATCTCGAGCACCAGGAAGACGAACACCACCAGGATCACGTCCCCCGGCGCCTGCCGGAGGGCCACCCCCCATACGTCCGGGGCGGTCGAGGCGTCAGGCGCGGAGAAGTGGAACAACACGGACGCCCCCGCCGCCTCCACGAAGGGGCTGGCGGCGGCCAGGGGAAGGAGCCACAGGGGCTGATGGTCGAAGAACACGCCCCGCAGGGGACGGGCCACCCCGTACAGAAGCAGGCGCAACAGGGCCACGAACCCCAGGGGTCCGCCGGAGAGGAGGTCCACGGCCAGGCCCGAGCCAGCGGCCAGCACCGCCCCGCCCCGGGGCACCCCGGTCAGCGCCAGCCACAGGGTCAGGATCCGGGTGAGATCGGGCCTCCAGGGCTCGGGAACCAGCAGGGGCAGAAGGGTCGTCTGCAGCCCCAGGGCACAGACCAGAAAACCGGTCCAGGCGAGAAATCCCCTCAAGGCGTCTCCGTGGCGGGGGCCAGGACGAGCACCTCCTCCAGCCGACCCAGGTCCGCGCCGGGCCGCAGCTCCACCCGCTGGAACACCTCTCCCGGCTCCTCCCGCACCCGGACCACCTCCCCGAGGAGCAGCCCTTTGGGGAACACGCCGTCGAGGCCCGACGTGACCACCCGGTCTCCGGGGTTCACCTCCTCGCCCCGGGGGAGGTACAGGACCCGACAGGTGGCACCGAGCCCCCCTTCCACCACCACCTGCGCCCGCGTGCGCTGGATGAGGGCGTCCACCGCGCTGTTGGGGTCGGTCAGCAGGAGCACCCGGCTCGCGGAACGGCCGACCTGGAACACCCGGCCCACCACCCCGTCGGGCGTGAGCACCGGGGCGTCCATGCGGACTCCCTGCTCCTGGCCCTTGTCCAGGACCGCCGTGCGCAGCCAGGGGGTGGCGCTGCGGCCCACCACCCGCGCCGCCACGGCCGACCCCTCCAAGGCGTCTCGGAACTCGAGGATCCTCCTGAGCCGCTCGTTCTCCTGGAACACCTCCTCGACCCGGGCGAGCTCCTGACGGAGCTCGGCAGCCTCCCGGCGCAGACGGGCGGCCTCGGTCTTCGCGTCCACCAACCAGAGGTACCGGTCCACCATTGCGGCCACCCCCCCCACGAGCCCCCTCACGGCCGACTGGAAGGGCGTGGCCACCAGCCCCACCCGGCCGCCCCACACCCCTGCGCCGCCCCCGGCCGCGGCCAGCAGCCCCAGGGTCACGGCCAGCACCCCCCCTCCCAGCAGGATCCGCCGGTGACGAGCCAGAAAAGAGATCATGGGTTCGGGTCGGAGGTCAGGAGGTCACCTCCCGCAGAAGCTCGATCTCGTCCAGGGCCATGCCCGCGCCCTGGGCCACGCACGAAAGGGGGTCGTCGGCCACCATGACGGGCAGGCCGGTCTCTTCCCTCAGCAGCACGTCCAGGTTCCTCAGCAGCGCCCCCCCGCCCGCGAGCACGATCCCCTTGTCCACGATGTCGGCCGCTAGCTCCGGTGGGGTCTTCTCGAGCGCGATGCGCACCGCCTGCACGATGGCGTTGATCGGTTCGCGCAGGCTCTCGCGGATCTCGTCGGTGTTCACGGAGATCGTTTTGGGGATGCCTGCCACCAGGTCCCGCCCCTTCACCTCCATGGCCTGGGGATGGTCACCGGCGTCCGGATCGGGATAGGCGGTGCCCACAGTCATCTTCACCTCTTCCGCCGTGCGCTCGCCGATCAGCAGGTTATACTTGCGCTTGATGTACTGGACGATCGCCTCGTCCATCTTGTCGCCGGCCACCCGCACCGACTGGGAGTAGACGATGCCGGCCAGGCTGATCACCGCCACCTCAGTGGTTCCGCCGCCGATGTCCACGATCATGTTGCCCGACGGCTCGGTCACC
This sequence comes from bacterium, assembly GCA_027021615.1. Taxonomy (GTDB): domain Bacteria; phylum Desulfobacterota; class Deferrisomatia; order Deferrisomatales; family Deferrisomataceae; genus Deferrisoma. The sequence goes on from JALUTY010000002.1 coordinate 17,831, forward strand.
GGGAGGCCCGCCCCGATGGCCGCGGCCATGGGCTCTTCGATCAGGTACACCTCTCGCGCCCCGGCCGACTCGGCCGACTCCCGCACGGCACGGCGCTCCACCTGGGTGATCCCCGAGGGCACGCCCACGATGACCCGGGGGCGGACCAGCTTACGGCGGTTGTGCACCTTCTGGATGAAGTACCGAAGCATGGCCTCGCAGATATCGAAGTCCGCGATCACCCCGTCCTTCATCGGACGGATCGCCACGATGGAGCCCGGCGTGCGGCCCAGCATGCGCTGGGCCTCCTTACCGACGGCGAGAATCCGGCCCCCGCCCTGGCCGTTCTTCCGCACAGCCACCACGGAGGGCTCGCTGGCCACGATTCCTTTGCCCCGCACGTACACCAGGGTGTTGGCGGTGCCCAGATCGATGGCGAGATCGGTAGAGAAAAAACCGAGAATGGAGTCGAGCATGACGGCGTTGGCCTCGAAGGTCATCGGTGGGAAAAGGGTATTGAGAAAATCGGATTCTATCAACGGGTTTCCAAACGGTTCAAGGATCCTCGACGCGGCCGTGACCTTTTGTCGGCCCCCGCATCCAAAGAGATGGTCGGCCACCCCGGCCGTCCCAGAAGCCCTTTGACCAAACTTCGCACGGGAAGGAGATACGCCATGACCGTCAACGACAGCCTTCGCCTGGCAGCAGGATTCTTCGTGCTCGTCAGCCTGGGACTGGGGTACGTGCACAGCCCCTACTGGCACCTGTTCACGGCCTTCGTGGGTCTGAACCTGTTCCAGTCCGCGTTCACCAAGTGGTGCCCCCTGATGACCATCCTCCGGAAGCTCGGCGTGCCCGATCCGGAGTGCGAGGCCCGGAAGGCGTAGCCGTGGAGCGAAGCGCCGTGGCCGGGACCGAGAAGGTGTTCCGGTGCCAGAAGAGCGACAAGGACGTCCCCTTGGCCGCGCCTCGGTGCCTCAACCCTAGGGCCTACTGCCAGTGGCGTACCGCCTGCCCGATCTACCTGTTGGAGAAGGAGGAGGCCCGAGCCCGACGCAGGACGCCGGCGGGCTCGTAGCGCCGGAGCTCGGTGCCAGGCGTTGACGTTCAAGGCCCGGGACGGACCTTCCGCCCGGGCCCAACGCCTGCCCCTCACGGTTGCGGGCCGAGCACCCCCTCGCGTATGCTATGCCGGTTTTCCGGAGGAGCCATGCGCGAAGCCGTTTCCCGGCACCGGTGGGTGCTCACCGTCCTGTTCTTGATCGCCGCCGCCCATCTGTCGGCCCGGATCGCAGGGGTGTGGATCGGCCGGGCACTGTGGTCCCCCCAGAGCGGAGCCCAGGCGCTGTCTCCTGCGACGGCCGAGGCCAGGACCCGGGAGAGGCTTGCCGACTATGGGATCATCGAGCAGCGGAACCTCTTCAACGCCCACCCCACCCCCGAGCCGACCGCCCCGCCCCCCCCGACCGAAACCCGCACCGCACCCGCACCGGTCCCCCTCTCGCCCCTCAACCTGACCCTCCTCGGCACCGTGGTGGTGGACGGAGGCAGATCGTTCGCAGTGATCCAAGACGCCAAGAAGAACGTAAAGGTGGTCCGGGAGGGCGAGGACGTGGCAGAGGGGGCGACCCTTGAGGCCGTGCTTCGGGACCGGATCCGAGTCCGCAGGGGCGACAAAGAAGAGGAGATCCTCCTGTTCCGGCCCGAGCCCAAGGAGGGCCGAGGGCGAGCCTCGCGACAGCCGCCGCGGAGGGGGCAGCCCGCTCCCTCCGAGCCCGACGGCGGCACGGTCCGCAAGGTGGACGAGGGCAAATGGATCATCGACGCCAGGGAGATCGAGCAGGCCCAGGCCAACATGAGCAAGCTGCTGACCCAGATCCGGGTGGTCCCCAACTTCACCAACGGCCAACCCGACGGGTTCAAGGTGTTCGCCATCCGGCCCGGCAGCCTGTTCGCGAAGATCGGGCTTCAGAACGGCGATGTCATCAAGAGGATCAACGGGATCGAGATCCAGGGCCCGGAGCAGGCCTTCGAGGCCTACCAGCGACTCAAGGACGAGACGTCCATCCAGCTCGACCTCGTTCGCAGGAACCAGAATCAAACCTTCACCTACGAGATCCGGTGACCGAATGCGACGAATCCTCGCCCCTGCCATCGCGCTTGTGCTTGCGGCCTGGGTCACGGCGGCCTCCGCCGCGCCCAAGGCGATCACCATGAACTTCAAGGACGCCGAGATCGAGGCGGTGGTCCAGTTCATCTCGGAGCTCACCGGAAGGAACTTCATCCTGGACGAGAAGGTCCGGGGCAAGATCACGGTGATCGCCCCTGGGAAGGTGACCCCGGAGGAGGCCTACCAGGTGTTCCAGGCCATCCTCAACGTGAAGGGGTTCACCATCGCGCCGGTCACGGACAAGGTGTACAAGATCGTGGCCACCCGCGAGGCGAAGCAGACGAGCATCGAGACGATGGAGGAGGGGGCCGAGCCTGGCGAGAGGTTCGTGACCCGGCTTCTGCCGCTCAAGTTCGTGCAGGCCGAGACCGTGGCGGGAATCCTCGCCCCCCTCGTGTCCAAAGACTCCTCGGTGGTGGCCTACGCCCCCACGAACACTCTGATCCTCACGGACTCGCTGTCCAACATCGAGCGGCTCGTGAAGATCATCGACGCCCTCGACGTGAAGACCGTGGACGCGGTGTTCGAGGTGATCCCGATCCGGTACGCGGCGGCCGAGACGCTGGCCAAGAACCTCAGTCAGGCCGTGACCGAGAAGGGTCGCACCGTGCGGCGCAGGCCCACCCCCAGGGGCAAGGCGAACGTCCAGGTGAAGGCCGAGCAGGTGTCGGTCAAGATCATCCCGGACTCCCGCACGAACAGTCTGATTGTGATCGCAGACCCCCAGACCCTGGCCGAGATCAAGAAGATGATCCAGGCCCTGGACGTGGAGATCCCCCGGGGCTCGGGCAAGATCAACGTGTACTACCTTAAGTACGCCGACGCGCAGAACGTGGCCTCGGTGCTCACGGCCATCTCCAAGTCGGCCGGGACCAAGGTAAAGCCCGGCCAGCCCCAGACGAAACGCCCCAAGGTGACCGAGGTGCCGGTGGAGTTCGAGGAGCCGGTGCAGATCACGGCGGACAAGGCCACCAACTCCCTGGTGATCATCGCAAGCCCCCGGGACTACGAGACCCTGACTGCCGTGATCGAGAAGCTCGATGTGCGACGGCCCCAGGTGTTGGTGGAGGCCGCGATCCTGGAGATGAGCTATGAGAAGTCCCTGGAGCTCGGGGTGGAGTGGCGAAGTGTCAACGACATCTCCCGGGACCAGCCCAATGTGTTTGGTGGCACCAACTTCGGCACCATCACCCCTCTCATGCAGAACCCCTTGAACCTGCCCACAGGCTTGTTCCTGGGGGCGGTGAAGGGAACGATCACCTTCAACAACCAGACTTTCCTGAACGTGGGGGCCCTGGTGCGGGCCCTACAGAAGAGCGGGGACGTGAACGTGCTCTCGACCCCCCACATTCTGACAACGGACAACGAGGAGGCCGAGATCGTGGTCTCCGACAACATCCCGTTCCAGACCAGCCAGAAGTTCGACACCAACGGGAACCCCATCTTCACGTTCGAGTACCGGGACGTGGGGCTGACCCTGCGGATCACCCCCCAGATCAACGACGACGACTACGTCAAGCTGAAGCTGTTCCAGGAGATCAGCCAGATCGTGAGCACCACCACCGGCACCTCCACGAACGCGCCGACCACCACCCGCCGGTCGGCCAAAACCACGGTGGTGGTCAAGGATCAGACCACGGTGGTGATCGGCGGGCTCATCAAGGACAACACCCAGGTCAACGTGTCGAGCGTGCCGTGCCTGGGGGACATCCCGTTCCTGGGCGCCCTGTTCCGTACCTCGTCCAACGCGAACCAGAAGACGAACCTTTTGATCTTTCTCACCCCCCACATCATCCGGACCATGGACCAGATCACCGAGATCACGAGGGAGAAGCGGGCCACGTTCGACCGCGACGCCATGGAGCGCAGCGGCAAGGCCCCTCCCAAGCCTGCGCCCGCGGCGGAGCCGGCCCAACCGTGAGCGGCCCGGACATCCTGCCCGTTCTGGAGGCCCGGGGCCTGGTGACCCCGGCGGGGGCCGCGCAGGTTCGCGAGGCGGCAGCCGAGCGGGGCGTGTCGGCGCTGGAGGCCCTCCGAGACCTGGCCCTGGCGGACGACCGGGAGGTCTCGAAGACCCTGGCCGAGGCCCACGGCCTCGAGTGGATCGAGGAGATCCGCACCGCCGAGGTCCCCGCGGCCTGGGTTCGGCGGGTGCCCATCTCGTTCGCCCGACGGCACCGCTGCCTTCCTGTGGAGGAGGAGGGAGAGCGGATCGTGGTGGCCGTGGCCGACCCCACGGATGCTCGGGTGCTCCACGACCTACGGGTGCTGTTCGGCCGACCGCTCCGGGTGGCCGTGGCCCCTGCTGCGGCCCTCGATCAGGCGGTCAACCGGGTGTACGAGGAGGGCTCGGACCGGGCCGAGGAGATCATGGAGGAGCTGGCCGAGGGGAGCCTCGAGGGCCTCGCCCAGGAGCTGGAGGAGCCCAGGGACCTGCTGGACGCGGCCGAGGAGGCGCCGGTGATCCGGCTGGTCAACGGCATCTTGTTCCAGGCGGTCAAGGACCGAGCCAGCGACATCCACATCGAGCCGTTCGAGCGGGAGCTCCAGATTCGGTACCGGATCGACGGCGTGCTCTACCCCGTGCTCACGCCCCCCAAGGCGCTGCAGGCGCCAATCACCAGCCGGGTCAAGGTGATGGCCGGCCTGGACATCGCAGAGAAGCGCCTGCCCCAGGACGGCCGGATCCGGATCAAGATCGCAGGCAAGGACATCGACATTCGGGTGTCGGTGCTTCCCACCGCCCACGGAGAGCGGGTGGTCCTGAGACTGCTCGACAAGTCCGCCGTCCTCCTGGACCTGGAGCAGCTGGGGCTCGGGGGGGAACGGCTCGAGGCGTTCAAGAGCCTGATCCGCAGGCCCCACGGGATCCTCCTCGTCACCGGGCCCACCGGCTCGGGGAAGACCACCACCCTGTACGCGGCCCTGTCCCGGATCAACTCCCGGGACGTGAACATCATCACGGTGGAGGACCCCATCGAGTACCAGCTCCAGGGCATCGGGCAGATCCAGGTCAACCCCAAGATCGACCTGACCTTTGCCGCGGGCCTCCGGTCGATCCTCCGCCAGGACCCCGACGTGATCATGGTGGGCGAGATCCGGGACGCGGAGACCGCGGAGATCGCGATCCAGGCCAGCCTGACCGGACACCTGGTGTTCTCGACCCTCCACACCAACGATGCGGCCGGGGCCATGACCCGATTGGTGGAGATGGGGGTGGAGCCGTTCCTCGTGGCGTCGTCGATCCTGGCCGTGCTGGCCCAACGGCTGGTCCGGGTGCTGTGCCCCACCTGCCACGAGGCCTACGATCCCCCGCCCGGGGCCCTGGAGGAGCTCGGAATCGACCCGTCGTTCGCCGGGCCCCTCTACCGACCGGTGGGATGCTCCGAGTGCCGCCACACCGGCTACCGCGGCAGGACCGGGATCTACGAGCTGCTCTCGGTGGACGACGGCGTCCGGGAGCTGGTCATGCAGCGGGCCAACTCGGTGGCCATCAAGGAGGCCGGCCGACGGGCCGGCATGATCACTCTGCGGGAGGACGGGGCCCGCAAGGTGGCGGCGGGCATCACCAGTGCCGAAGAGGTGCTGCGGGTCACCCAGGACGAGGTGCTGTAGGGGGCTCTCATGGCGGTGTTCGAGTACGAGGGCATCAACGCCCGGGGGAAAGCGGTCCGCGGCGTTGTGGACGCCGAGGGCCCCCGGGCGGCCCGGCAGGCCCTCAAGCGCCAGGGGGTGTTCGCCAACCGGGTCACCCCGGTGATACGGGCCGAGCGGGAGCCCCAACGCCGGGCCCGCCTCTTCTCGGGGCGGGGCATCTCGCCGGTGGAGCTCGCCCTGCTCACCCGGCAGCTGGCCACCCTGCTGGATGCGGGCCTGCCCCTCGTGGGCGCCTTGACCGGGCTGCTGGAGCAGACCGAGAACCAGCGCACCCGCCGGGTGCTGAGCCAGATCCGGGCCGGGGTGAACGAGGGCAAGGCGTTCCACGAGGTGCTGGGGGAGCACCCCTCCTCGTTCCCCCCCATCTACCGAAACATGGCGCGCTCAGGCGAGGCCAGCGGGACCCTGCCGGTGGTCTTGGGGCGGCTGGCCGACTTCCTGGAGGACTCGGTGGCGTTCCGCCGGCGGCTCCAGTCGGCCCTGGTGTACCCGGTGCTCATGGGCTTCCTGGGCACGGGGATCCTGTGGTTCCTCCTCTCCTATGTGGTGCCCCGGGTCACGCGAATCTTCGAGGACCTGCACCAGGCCCTGCCCCTGCCCACCCGCCTCCTGCTGGCCACCAGCGCCTGGTTCCGGGCCTACTGGTGGGTGGCCGTGGCCCTGGCGCTAGGCGGGTGGCTATTGCTGCGGCGGTACGGCCGCACCCCTCGGGGCCGCCGCACGCTCCATCGGCTCTGGCTGCGCACCCCGGCCATCGGCCGGTTCCTGAGCACCGTGGCCGTGAGCCGGTTCGCCCGCACGCTGGGCACCCTGCTCGCGAGCGGGGTGGGGCTACTCACGGCGCTGGAGATCTCCAAGTCGGTGTTGGGAAACGCCGTGCTGGAAGAGGCGGTGGAGCGAGCCCGGGACGAGGTGCGGGAGGGACGCAGCCTCAGTCAGGCCCTTCGGGGTACCGGTGAGTTCTCACCAGTGGTGTGCCAGATGGTGGCCGTGGGGGAGGAGAGCGGGGCGCTCGACACGCTTTTATTGAAGGTTTCCGACGCGTTCGAGGCCCGGGTCGAGGCGGCCGTGGCCACGTTGACTTCCCTGATCGAGCCCATTATGATCCTGGCCCTTGGGGCGGCGGTGGGGTTCGTCGTCCTCTCGATCCTCCTGCCCATCTTCGAGATGAGCCAGCTGGTGGGCTGACGCTCCCGGAGACCCGATGCAGACTCGACGACGCCGACCCGACGCCGGCTTCACCCTGATCGAGCTCCTGGTGGTCCTGGTGATCCTCGGGCTCCTGGCCGGGATCGTGATGCCCCGCCTGTTCGGCCGGGGCGAGGAGGCCAAGCGCACGGCCGCCAAGGTGCAGATCCGGGTGCTCGAGGATGCCCTGCACCAGTTCGAGGTGGACAACGGGTTCTACCCCACCACCGAGCAGGGGCTGGAGGCCCTGGTGCGCAAACCCACGGTGGGCCGGATTCCCCAGAACTGGCGCGAGGGCGGCTACCTGGAGAAGGGGACCATCCCCAAGGATCCCTGGGGCAACCCCTACATGTACATCTCGCCCGGGAACCACGGCGACTTCGACCTGTTCTCCTACGGCGCCGACGGGGAGCCCGGCGGAGAGGGCAAGTACGCCGACATCACCAACTGGGAGGACGAGTGAGCCGCTCCTGTCGGGGGTTCACCCTCATCGAGCTCGCGGTCGTCCTGTTCCTTCTCGCCCTGCTGACCGCGGTCCTGCTCCCCCGCCTTCCCCGGCCCGCCGGCCTCCGTGCCAAGGAGGCCCTCAGGCGCCTGGCCGCCTCGGTCCAGGTCCTCCACGAAGAGTCCGCGTTCAAAAAAAAAGCCTGGCCCTGATCTACGACCTGGAGAAGCAGTCGTACCGTGCCGGGGAGTTCGATCCGGAGACCGGGGACTACGTGGACGTCCCCGGCCTCCCGGTCAAGCCCACCCGCCTCCCCGAGGGCGTGAGGTTCCGCGACGTGGAGACCGCCTTGGAAGGCACGGTCTCGAGCGGCCGGGCCCTCACCCGGTTCCTACCCCAGGGCTACGCAACCCCCACGTGGATTCACTTCGAGATCGGGGACAACCAGGAGATGACCGTGGTGGTCCATCCCCTGCTCGGCCGCGCCGAGATCCTGGAGGGCCGTGTTGAAGGGCCGTAGGGGGTTCACGTTCCTGGAGCTCCTGGTGGCGCTGGCCGTGCTGGGTGCGAGCTTCACGGCCCTGCTGGTGGCCCACGCCTCGGCCCTGAAGCAGGAGGCCCGCGCCCGGCAGCTCATGACCGCCACCCTCCTGGCCCGGGACATCTTGACCCGCACCGAGGTGGAGGGACTGCCTCCCCTGGGGTCCGATCAGGGGGAGTTCGAGGAGTTCCCGGGGTTCACTTGGGAGCGGCAGTCCGAGACCACCGAGTTCGAGAACGTCCGCCTGGTGCGGATCACGGTGTCCTGGCCCGAGGGAAACCGGCGGGAGTCCATGGAGCTGGTGTACTACGCCTGGGCAGAGGAGGAGGAGCCCTGAACCGGGGATTCACGCTGATCGAGGTGGTGGTCACCCTGGCACTGCTGGCCCTGGTCCTCTCCCTGGTCCAGGGCACGTACTCGGGGGCCGTGCGCAGCCGGGACCGCTCGTCTCGAGCCACGGCCGAGGTGCACCGGGCGGCCTTGGCCCTCGACCGGATGGCCACGGAGCTCTCCGGGACCCTGGTGTCCGCAAGCCGCGCCGCGGCCACCGGGTTCGTGGTGGAACCGGACGCCGACGGGAACACGACCCTCACCTTCACCACCCGCCTCGCGCCGATCCCGGGCCTGCGCCCCGGGGGGCCCGTGGAGCTTCGGTACAGCCTGGAGGCCGACGACGACGGGGTGCGGCGGCTGGTGCGGCGGGAGGAGGCCGACCCCGACGAGGACATTGAGGAGGGGGGGATGGCCTATCCCGTGCTGGACCGCGTGCTGCGGTTCCAGGTGCGATGTTATGACGGAACGGAGTGGACCGATTCCTGGGACAGCCGAGTCCGGGAGGAGGAACCGTTCCTGCCCGAGGCGGTGTCGCTGGAGATCGCATGGGGGCCGGACGAGGACCGCGAACGGGTGCTCCGGACCGCCACCCCCTTGTACTCGCGTCGGAGGCTGCCGTGAACCGTGAGAAAGGCGCCGCGCTCCTGCTGGTGTTGCTGCTGGTCAGCCTCCTGTCCATCGTGGTGGTGGAGTTCCTCCGCGAGGCCCGGGTGGAGGCCCGCACCGCGGCGAACCTGCGGGACGCCTTGCAGGCCCATGCCCTGCTGCGCTCGGGCATCGCGGTGGGCTCGGCCCTCCTGAGGGCCGACGCCGAGGACAATCAGGTGGACCACCGGGGCGAAGCATGGGCCGATGTGATCCCTCCCATCCCCCTGGGGGACGGGGTTCTCGCGGTGGCGGTGCACGACCTGTACGGCCGCTTTCCCTTGGCAGCGGTCCTGAACGACCGGGGAGACCCCCTGGCCTCGCGGGTGGAGGCCCTGCGGCGTCTTTTCGAAGCCGCGGTTCCCGAGGACGCGGACCCGGACAGCCTGGTGGAGGCGCTGGTGGATTGGATCGACGCTAACACCGACGGCCTGTACGAGGACAATCCCGAGCACCCGGTTCCCAACCGGCCCCTGACGGACGTAGGCGAGCTGGCCAAGATCGAAGGGTTCACCCCCGACGTAGTGGCCGCGGTACAACCCTACCTGGACGTGAGGGCGGATCCCAAGGTCAACGTGAACACCGCGTCGGTCCCGGTGCTCCACGCCCTGCACCCGGACCTGGGCCTGGATCGGGCCCAGGAGCTCTACGACGAGCTCACCGAGAGCCCCTTGGAGCGTCCCACCCAGCTGAAGAACCGCTCGGCCATGGCCGGGCTCGCCTTGACCCGGCTCGTGTTCCAGGTGGCGGTGGAGAGCCCTCGGTTCCTGGTGGATCTGGCCGCGGACGTGCGGGGCGTGAACCGGCAGGCCCGGGTGATCCTGGAACGCAGCCGGGGCGAGGGCAAGGTGTGGGTGGCTTCCTGGCGGGAGGAGTAGATGCAGGATTGGAGACACCTCACCGGCGAGCCGGTGGTCGTGGTAGCCGCGGGGGTGGAGCACCGGGGGATCGCCGTGGAGATGGGAGAAAGGGGCATCCTGATCCGAACGCCCTCCGGGCTCCGGGAGATCCCCTGGGACCGGGTCACCGCGCTGCGGCCCGAGCGACCCGACAGCGGCGGGACGGGGCCTGGGCGATCGGGGCATTGATCCGGCCCCGCAGGGGCCTGTGGTGACCTGCAGCCGACGTCACCGATACGCACCGGGGCGTGTCTCGAACTCGGCCGGATCGAGCTCCAGGAACCGCGCCAAGGTCTCCCAGGTGCGGTTCACCACCTGCTCCGGCCGGACCCCGGCAGCCGAGGCCACCCCCCAGGCCTCGGACACGTTCCCCACCTGCTGGGCCACGTGGGCGTCGGACGAAAGGCACACCCTGGCACCCAGGCGGGCCGCCTCGGCCGCGATGGCGTGGCAGGTCTCCAGGCTCCCCTTGCGGGCGTTCACGAACGAGGCGTTGTTGATCTCCAGGGCCACCCCCTGGTCCCGGGCGGCCGCCACCAGGGTCGGCACGTCCACGGGGAACGCCGGGTTGCCGGGGTGACCCAGGATCCGAACCCGGGGCCGGGCCATGGCCGCGATCAGCACCCGGGTGTTCTTGCGGGGGCTTGAGGCCTTGAGCCCGCACCCGTCGTGAAACCCCACGATGGCGAAGTCCAGCCGGGCCAGGAGGCGATCCGGTAGGTCCAGGTCCCCCCGACCGTTCACCGGGTTCGCCTCGACCCCCCGGAGGAGCCGCACCCCGTCCATCACCCGAGGCAGGAACCGCAGGGCCGAGAAGTGGTACAGATGGGGTCCGCCGGGCAGGGCCGGGCCGTGGTCCGCGAGCCCCACGGCCCGCAGGCCTTTCAAGCGGGCCTCGCGGGCGATCTCGGCCACGGTGGAGAAGGCGTGGCCGCTGGCGACGGTGTGGACGTGAAGATCGGCTTGAATGCGCATGGGACGCGAATTGTAGTATAGACCGGCCCGCGAGGGTAGGTGGGGGTCGGGCCAACCCGCTCCCGTCGTGAGCCCCAAGGACTTCCTGCATGACCTTGGACGACCTGTTCTGTTCACAGGGACCGCTGGCCCGGCTCCTGCCCGGGTACCAGCCCCGGCCCTCCCAGGTGGAGATGGCCCGGGCGGTGGCCGAGGCGTTGAGCCGGGGCAACGTACTCCTGGCCGAGGCCGGAACGGGCACCGGCAAGACCTTGGCCTACCTCGCCCCGGCCGTCCTATCGGGCAAGCGGGTGGTCGTAAGCACGGCCACCAAGACCCTGCAGTCCCAGATCCTCGAACGGGACGTGCCCTTGCTCGCCGGGGCCCTGGGCCGGCCGGTGGCCGCGGTGCTGCTCAAGGGGCGCCAGAACTACCTGTGCCTGCGTAGGTTCGAGGCGTTTCGGGCCCAGCCTCAGTTCCGGCTCCCGGAGGAGGCCCGCCTGTACGAGCGGTTCGAGCAGTGGGCGGGCGCGACCTCCACCGGAGATCGGGCCGAGTGGGCTGACCTGCCCGACGATTTCGGGCCGTGGAAGGACGTCTGCTCCACCCGGGAGACCTGCTGGGGCACCCGGTGCCCCCGGGAGGAGGGCTGCTTCTTCCTGCGCCGCCGCCGCGCGGCCCAGCGGGCCCAGGTGGTGCTGGTCAACCATCACCTGCTGTGCGCCGACCTAGCCGTGCGAGCGACCTCGGCCGGGGAGGTGCTGCCCCGGTACGAGGCCCTGGTGCTGGACGAGGCCCACCACCTCGAGGCCGTGGCCACGGACCACTTCGGCACCCAGATAAGCAGCTACCGGCTGGCTGAGTTCCTCCGGGACGCCCGCGCGGCGTTCACGTCCGCTGGCCGGCTGCCGGCCCCGCTTCACCGGGCCCTCGAAGCCGTGGCCGGGGCCTCGGCCGCGTTCTGGCCCTCCCTGCCCAGGGCGAGCACGGCCCGCCGGATCCGGGGCACGCTCCCTCCTCCGGCGGACCGGAACCTCGACGCAATCCTGTCGGCCTTGGCCGCCTGGGCCGACAGGGTCGGAGGCAGGGAGACCCAGTCGGCCGAGGCCGAGGCGCTGGTGCGACGCACCCAGCAGCTCCGGGAGGACCTGGGCCGGTTCGCCTCGGCCCCGGAGCCCGGGGAGGTACGGTGGCTCGAGACCCGCGGCCGAGGGGTGTTCCTCCGGGCGGCCCCCGTGGAGATCGGCCCCACCCTGGCCGCCTCCCTGTTCTCCCGGGGCATGCCCGTGGTTCTCACCTCGGCCACCCTGCGGGTGGGGGGCTCGTTCGAGTATCTGCGGGAGAGGGTAGGGGTGCCGGAGTCGGCCAGCGAGCTCGTGGCCGAGAGCCCCTTCGACCACCGCAGCCAGGGAGTGCTCTACGTGCCGCCCGCCCTTCCCGAGCCCAACGCCCCAGGCTTCGCCGAAGCGGTGGCAGAGGAGATGCGGGAGCTCCTGCGGATCACCCACGGCCGGGCCTTCTGCCTGTTCACCTCTCACCGGAACCTGCGGGCCGTGGCGAACCGGCTTCGGGGGCGGATGGACTTCCCCCTTTTGGTCCAGGGGGAGGGCCCCAGGGAGGTGCTGCTCGCCCGGTTCCAGAAGGACGTGCACTCCGTTCTCCTGGGCGCCCTGTCGTTCTGGGAGGGGGTGGACGTGCCGGGCCATGCTTTGAGCGCCGTGATCATCGACCGCATCCCCTTTGCCAGCCCCGAGGACCCCTTGGTCCAGGCCCGGATCGAGAGGATCCGAGCCGAGGGCCGCTCCCCGTTCGGAGCCTACCAGCTTCCGGCCGCGGCCATGACCCTGACCCAGGGGGTGGGCCGCCTGCTCCGGCGGGGGGACGACCGAGGCCTCGTGGCGATCCTGGACCGACGGATCGTGCAGAAGGGGTACGGCCGGTTCCTGCTGCAGAGCCTGCCCCCGTTTCCTTTGGTCCGGGAGCGGGAACGGGTGGCCCGATTCTTCACCGATCGGAGGCTTTCTTGACGGTCTCCGGAGCCGGGACTATGATCCCGCGGCACCGCCCGCCACGGCAGGCCCATCGAGGCAACCATGCGAAACCCACCCCGTGACCTCCTGGAGCGACTGCAGTACTTCGAAAAGCAGGTGGAGGAGCTGTTCCGCCGGCTGTTCGAGGACCAGTTGGCACCAGCGGCGCTGGCGAACCCGGGAGCGTTCCCTGCCGTGGACGTGATCGAGGAGGAGGGAAGCATCTGGGTGCGGGCCGACGTGCCGGGGGTGGACCGCTCCTCCCTGGAGCTGTTCGCCGGCCCCCAGTTTCTGGTGCTTCGCGGCACGAAGCCCGCCCCGGAGAGCCGGTGGAGCTACCTGCGGGTGGAGCGAAGCTACGGGCCGTTCCAGCGCATGGTGCTCCTGCCCGCCCCCGGGGCGCCCTCGGCCATGAGGGCCGGCCTGGATCGGGGGGTCCTGGAGGTTCAGATCCCCAAGATGGAGGAGCGACGGCGCGGATACCGCCGGATTCCCATCGAGTGACGAGGCGATCCATGTCGCACAGCGAAGAACTGCCCACCGTGGTGGAGAACAGCGAGACCCAGGGGATCGAGATCCCCGAGGTGCTGCCCATGCTCCCGGTGCGGGACGTGGTGGTGTTTCCGTTCATGATCCTGCCCCTGTTCGTGGGGAGGGAGAAATCGGTGGCGGCCGTGGAGGAGGCCCTCCAGGGCAACCGCATGCTCTACCTCGCCACTCAGAAGGAGGTGGCCACCGAGGATCCCGGCCCGGACGAGATCTACGAGATGGGCACCGTGGGCATGATCATGCGCATGCTCAAGCTCCCCGACGGCCGCATCAAGATCCTGGTCCAGGGGCTCAGCCGGGCCCGGCGCCTGGAGATCCTCTCCACCGACCCGTGCTTCCGGGTTCGGGTCGAGCCCGTGCCCGAGCAGGGGGCGGCCGAGCCAGACTACGAGGCCGAGGCGCTGATGCGCTCGGTGAGGGAGAAACTCGAGGAGATCGTCAACATGGGCAAGGGGATCTCCACCGAGATCATGATGATCCTCGAAAACGTGGAGGACCCGGGCCGGCTGGCCGACATCGTGGCCGCCAACGTGAACCTCAAGGTGGCCGACGCGATCCAGGTGCTGGAGGCCGTGGACCCCAAGGAGCGGATCACCCGGGTCCACAGCCTGCTGGAGCGTGAGCTCCAGGTGCTCATGGTTCAGGCCAAGATCAAGTCGGCCGCCAAAGAGGAGATGAACAAGAGCCAGCGGGAGTACTTCCTGCGTCAGCAGCTCAAGGCGATCCAGGAGGAGCTGGGCATCACCGACGAGCGCGGGGAGGAGATCGAGAACCTGCGCCAGAAGATCGAGAAGGCCAGGATGCCCAGGGAGGCCCGAGCCGAGGCGGAGCGGGAGCTCAAGCGCCTCAAGGACATGCCTCCTTCCTCGGCCGAGGCGGCGGTGATCCGCACCTACATCGAGTGGCTCACCGAGATGCCGTGGCGCAAACGCACTCGAGACAACATCGATGTTCCGCGGGCCCAAGAGACCCTGGACGAGGACCACTACGATCTGGAGAAGGTCAAGGAGCGGATCCTCGAGCACCTGGCCGTCAAGAAGCTCAAGCCCGACACCAAAGGCCCCATCCTATGCTTCGTGGGCCCCCCCGGGGTCGGCAAGACCAGCCTGGGCCAGTCCATCGCCCGGGCCATGGGCCGCAAGTTCGTGCGCATCAGCCTGGGCGGGGTGAAGGACGAGGCCGAGATCCGGGGCCACCGCCGGACCTATGTGGGCGCCATGCCCGGCCGGATCGTCCAGGGCATCCGCAAGGCCGGGTCGCGCAACCCCGTGTTCATGCTTGACGAGGTGGACAAGATCGGCCAGGACTTCCGGGGAGACCCCGCCTCGGCCCTGCTGGAGGTGCTGGATCCCGCCCAGAACGCCACCTTCGAGGACCATTACCTGAACGTGGCCTTTGACCTGTCGGAGGTGATGTTCATCTGCACCGCGAACCTGATCGACCCGATTCCGCCGGCCCTCCTGGACCGGATGGAGGTGATCCGGCTGTCCGGGTACACCCGGGAGGAGAAGCTCGAGATCGCCCGGCGACACTTGATTCCCCGACAGACGGCCGAGCACGGCCTGGGCGAGGGCCTGTTCGAGATCTCCATCGAGGCGTTGGGCATGCTGATCGATCAGTACACCCGGGAGGCCGGTCTGCGGAACCTGGAGAGGGAGATCGCGAACCTCTGCCGGAAGGTGGCCCGACGGGTGGCCGAGGGCCAGGTGCGCAAGCACCGCATCACCCGCCAAAACCTGCACCGGTTCCTGGGCCCCCCGCGGTTCCTGCCCGAGGCGGAGGTGGAGGAGGACCTGGTGGGGGTCGCCACCGGCCTGGCCTGGACCCAGAGCGGCGGGGACATCCTTCACGTCGAGGTCACCACCATGAAGGGCCCCTCCAAGCTGATCCTGACCGGCCAGCTCGGCGACGTGATGAAGGAGTCGGCCCAGGCCGCCCTGTCGTACGTGCGGAGCAAGGCGGCGGACCTGGGGGTGCCGGAGGACTTCTTCGAGCAGCGGGAGGTCCACATCCACGTGCCGGCCGGCGCGATCCCCAAGGACGGCCCCTCGGCCGGGGTGACCATGGCCGTGGCGCTGTTGAGCATCATGACCGGCCGACCGGTGGACCACACCCTGGGCATGACCGGCGAGATCACCCTGCGGGGCCGGGTCCTCCCCGTGGGCGGCATCAAGGAGAAGTGCCTGGCGGCGATGCGGGCCGGGTTGAAGGCCGTGATCCTTCCGGAACGCAACGGCAAGGACCTGGACGACCTTCCCCCCAAGGTCCGTAGGGCCCTCGAGTTCCACCTGGTGAGGACCATGGACGAGGTGATCCGGCTGGCGTTGAAACCCGTGTCGGCTGCCCATGCCTCCGAAGAGCAAGGGGTTTCCGCTTCGTGAACCTGTCCGAAGTGGGCGAGTTCGGTCTCCTGCGTCGCCTCGGTCTCCTGGAGGCGTCTCCTCCCCCCGGCCCGGTCGTGGGGCCGGGGGACGACACGGCCGCCCTTCCGTTGGAGGGCGGCTTTCTGCTGTGCACGGCCGATGCGCTGGTGGAGGGGGTGCACTTCCGGCGGGGGTGGGGCCGCCCCGAGGACCTGGGGTTCAAGACCCTGGCCGTCAACGTCAGCGATGTGGCGGCCATGGGCGGCACCCCTTGGGCCTTCACGCTCACCCTCTCGGCTCCGCCGGCGTTGCCTGTGGCGTGGATCGAGGGCCTGTACCGGGGCCTGCGGGAGGCCTGCCGGACTTTTGGCTGTCAGATGGTGGGGGGCGACACCACCTCGGCGCGGGACGTGACCCTTTCGCTCGCCCTCCTGGGCCGGACGGACCGCCCGGTGCTCCGGCGGGGGGCGAGGCCCGGCGATGACGTGTACGTGAGCGGAGCGCCCGGGGAGAGCGCGGCCGGCCTGGCCCTTCTCCGTTGCGGGCGATCCGGGCGGTTCCCTGAGCTGGTACGACGCCACCTCCGGCCCGAGCCCCGGCTGGAGCTAGGACGCAGCCTCGGCGAGACCGGCGCGGCCACGGCCATGATCGACGTGTCGGACGGTCTGTTGCAGGACCTGGGCCACCTGCTCCGGGCCAGCAGGGTAGGAGCGGAGCTGTGGGTCGAGAGGATCCCGCTGACCACGCGCCTGCAGCAGGCGGCCCGAGAGCTTGGGCATGGAGTCCTGGACTGGGTACTCGCGGGAGGGGAGGACTACGAGCTCCTGTTCACCTGCCCCCCCCCGGCGCGACGCCAGGTGCAGACCCTGGCCCGCGCCGCGGCGGTGCCGGTCTGGCGGATCGGCTGCATCGTCGAGGGATCGAGCGCCCATCTGCTCCACCGGGGTCGCCCCTGGGGGGAGAGCGTCGCCGGCTACGACCACTTCCGGAAGCCCGGGCCGTGAGCGCCACCCCTCGTTTCCCCCACCCCTGGGACGATCTCCCCTGGTTCGGCATCCTGGCCGACGCCGTAGTTCGCACGACCGGTTTGGACCTGCGGGCCTACAAGGAGAGCGCGGTGGTACGACGGGTGCGGGCCCGAGCCAAGGCGTTGGGGACGGCAGACGCCGAGGACTACGCCCGCCGGGTGGCGGGGGACCCGGCCGAGGCCAGCCGGTTCGCCCGCAGCCTCAGCGTGGCGGTGTCGGGGTTTTTCCGGGACCCCGCGGTGTTCGAAGCGCTGGGAGGGCTGCTGCCGAAGCTGGCCGCCCGGAGGGAGGGGCCCCGGGGACTGAGCCTATGGAGCGTGGGATGCTCCAAGGGCCAGGAGGCCTACTCCCTGGCCGCCACGATGCTCCATGCCCGGCCCGCGCCGCCTCCGTTCCGGGTGCTCGGCACCGACCGGGACGAGCAGGCGCTGGCGCGGGCCCGGGAGGGGGAGTATGAGCACCGGGACGTGGAGGGCCTGCCGGCGGACCTGCTGGCCAGGGTGTTGGTACGGGCCGGAGCCGGCCGGTGGCGGGTCCGGCCCGAGGTGAGGGGCCGGGTGGAGTTCCGCACCGCAGATCTCCTTGATCCGGCCTCGTACCCCGGGCGCCTGGACCTGATCTCCTGCCGCAACGTGCTCATCTACCTGCGCCGGCCGGTGCAGATATGGGTGCTCGAGCACATGGCCTCTACCCTGGTCCCAGGGGGAATCCTGGTTCTGGGCACCAGTGAGACGCTCCTGGGGCTGCGGCCCGAGCTGTTCGCCCCGTGGGACGCAAGGCTGAGGATCTACCGGAAGCGGGGCTGAGCCCTCCCCTCACGGCCCGGCAGGGCGGTACCCTCCCGAAGGCAAACTTTGGGGGCTCTTGAACAGAAACTCCACCCGACGGTTCTTGGCCCTCCCCTCGGGGGTGTCATTGGGAGCCACGGGGCGGCTGTCGGCGAACCCCACCGCCACCAGCCGGGTCGGATCCGCCCCCTTCTCCACCAGGTACCGAAGCGCGGCCGTGGCCCGGGCCGCGCTCAGCTCCCAGTTGGAGGGAAACCGCTCCGTGTGGATCGGGACGGAGTCGGTGTGACCCAGGATGTAGAGGTCGAAGGTGTACTTGCCCATGAGGGCCGCGATCCGGTCCATCACAGGGGCCGCCTCAGGCCGGAGCTCCGCCGAGCCGGAGGGGAACAGGAGCTTCCCTTCCACCCGCACCGTCACCCCTTCCTCGTCCATGTACACCTCGGCCGCTCCCCCGAGGTCCTGGAACAGGGCCTGGACGATGCTCATGAACTGCTGCATCGACATGCCCTGCTCCTGGCTCTGGTCTTGGCTCTGGCTTTTCTCCTGGTCCTGCATGGCCTGCTCGAGCATCTGCTCGATCGGGGTCTGGGACCGAGCCATGTAGTCGCCCCAGGCCTCCTTCTGTACCCCGAACGCGTCCTTCACGCTGCCGAGCATCTCCCGAAACTTCTGGGCATCCATGTTCGCGAAGGACAGGAGCAGAACGAAGAAGGTCAGCAGCAGGGTGGACAGGTCGGCAAAGGTCGCCATCCACGCCGGGGCTCCCTCCTCGGCCTCCTCCTGGGCACCCTGGTTCAGGAGATCGTCCATGCCCATCTAGGCCGCCTCCCCCGCGGCTTTTCCGTCCGAACCGCCGTCGCGCTTCTCCTTGCGCATGCCGGGCGCCACGAACGCCTCCAGCTTGTCCTTGAGCACCTTGGGGTTCGCGCCCTGCATGATCGAGATGATGCCCTCGGTGATCACCTGCTTGGCCAGAGCCTCCTCCTTGCTTCGGTACTCCAGCTTGTTGGCGATCGGCAGGCAGACCAGGTTGGCGATCAGGGCTCCGTACAGGGTGGTCAGGAGGGCCACGGCCATGGACGGCCCGATGGAGGACGGGTCGTCCAGGCTCCGGAGCATCTGCACGAGCCCGATCAGGGTCCCGATCATGCCGAAGGCCGGCCCCATCGCCCCCATCTGCTTGAACACCTTCTGCCCGATGGCGTGGCGCTGCCGGGTGAAGCTCACGTCCGTGGCCATGATGAACCGGATGAGCTCCTCCTCGTTGCCGTCCACGGCCAGTTGGATTCCCTTTTTCAGGAACGGGTTCGTGATCTCCCTCTCGGCGTCCTCCAGCGCCAGGATGCCGTTCGTGCGGGCCAACCGCGACAGGCTCACCATCTGGTCGATGATCTCGTCCAGGTTCCAGGTGTCTTCCTTGAATGCCTTTACGGCCACCTTCACGGCACCGACCACAGTGCGCATGGGGAACATGATGAAGGTCACCGCGGTCACGCCGCCCACCACGATCAGAACGGACGGGACGTCCACGAACGCCAGCGGCGCCCCGCCGATCACGATGGAGGCAAGAATCAAGATAACCCCTGCCACCAGCCCGATGATCGTTGCCAGGTCCATGAAAAGTGTCTCCCAACGCGTCGGAGGTCCAGGCCTTTTCCCTCTTCGGCCTCGGCCCGCGAAACTTGAGACCGCCCCAAGGCTCCGACGGCAGGCCTGGCCGGACCCCGGCGAGATGTGGTACCTATCCCCAAACCCCGGCATCCTGGAGAACGCCATGCGACGCCTCCTGTTCCTCGGGTCTCTCCTCTGTGCCCCCAGAGCGGCGTGGGCCGTCCAGAGCCACACGGGTGAGGGACTGGCGGCCCACGCGATCGCCCACGCGGCCCTGGCCGTTGCGTTCGGGTTCCTGGGCTGGCGGGTGCTCCGGAACCAGGAGGCATGGGGGCGACCCTTGGGCTGGGGAGCCGCCCTGTTCGCCCTCTGGAGCCTGTGGGCCCTGGCCAGCCATCTGCATCCCGGCCCCTGGTTGCTGCAGCGAGATCATCTGATTCTCGTCCCGGCCCTGTGGCTCGTGTGGACGGGGCTTCGTCGTATGGCCCGGGGGGAAGCGCGGTGACGGAGCTGTTCGCTTTAACGGTGGACCAAGGGGGAGCGATCGCAGCTTTGGTGCTGGCCGTGCTGATCCAGCGAGAGGCTCTCGCCCTCCCTCGATCGATCAGCGGGGTGTACTTTCGGTGGTTGGGGGGGTTGATCCTGGTGTTCGCGGCCGTCCGCGCTGTGTCTCACCTGGTGCTACCGGCGGTCGCGGGGCATTGGGCCGGCGCCGGAAGGCTGTTCCAGGTGACCGGTGCCGTCAACACCGTGCTGTTCGCCGGGCTTGCCGTGGCCACTGGGTTTCACCGGCAGACGAGCCACCTGCAAAGGGTGGTGGTGGCCGAACGGGAACGTCTGCGCGCCGAGCTGGCCGAGGCCCAAGCGCGCCTCCAGGCCCACCGGGATCGGCTGGTGGAGGCCGTGGCCACTGCCCGCACCGTGCTTCGGCAGGTGGTGGAGCAGGCAGACTACTCCCAACGGTTCCCCAACCCGGCCGCCCCGCTGTGCTGGGAACGGCTGAACTGCCCCGAGCCGGACTGCCCAGCCCGGCGGAACATGGAGGAGCGGTGCTGGCGCGTGCGGGGAGGCGCCGAAGCCAACCGGCCGTGCCGGTTCGAGTCGTGCGCCGAATGTCCCGTGTACCGGGAGGCCACGGCCGACGAGATCGGCGCCCTGGCCGAGACCGTCAACGATCTGCTGTGCCTGCTGGAGCGCAGCGCCGGCGAGCGCCGGCTCTACCTCTCGGCGCTCAGCCACGACATCCGGGGGCAGCTCGGGTCGGTGCGGGGGTTTCTGGAGCTCCTGGCCGACCCTCAGGCGGCAACAGACCCCGAGGAACTCGTGTCGCTGGCCCGGTTCTCCCTGGAGCGGGTCACCCATCTGGCCGAGACGTTGGTCCTGGACGGCCGAGCGAAGGCAGGGATGCTCGAGCCCCAGCTGCGGCCCCTGATTGCCGGACCCCTGCTGGAGAAGGTGCTCGCGGCCTTCTCCCCCCACGCCGAGATGCGCGGGGTCGAGACCCGGATCGTGGTGGATCCGGGATGCCCCGACCGGTTCCGGGGGGACCCGTTGATGCTGGAGCGAGCCCTGGCAAACCTCGTCGACAACGCCCTCAAGCACTCGCCCCAGGGCACCGTGGTCACCCTGCGGGCCTCCGCCGGGGAGCGGGGGGGGATTCGGTTCGCGGTGGAGGATCAGGGGTCCGGCATTCCGGCCGAGCGACGCAACGAGGTGTTCCGACCGTTCCGCAGCTGGGACGAGCAGGGCACCGGGCTGGGCCTGTTCGTGGTGGCTGCCGTGGCCCGGGCGCACGGGGGCCGGGCCTGGGTCGAGGAGGGCCCCGGCGGCCGGGGCACCCGCTTCTGGATCGAGATCCGGGGCGGCGAAGCGAGAGAGGGGCAGGAATGAGCGAAGGGGCGAAGGGCGCCCTGGCCTTCTTCGGCCTGTGGCTCCTGCTGCACGAGAGGGCCGACGACTGGATCCGGGAGGCCTTGCGACGGGCCCGGGAGACGCCGGAGGAGCTTCGGGACGAGTACGAGCGGTTCCTCCTCTCGGTGGAGCAGGAGAAGGAGCGTCTCAAGACGGTTGTGGAGCGCATGGCGGCGAACCAGATCCGGGCGTTGGGGTTCTTGGGGCCGGACGAGGCCCAGAATCTGCGGGACGAGCTCCGGGAGCTTCGGGAGCGGTTGAGGGCGGTAGAGGCACGGCTCGACCGCCGGAACGATGGCACTGTCTGAGCCGGCTCGCCGCTGCCGGTGGGCCAGGGCCGTTCGGCTGTTCCTCGAACGGGCCGGCCCCGGGTTCGTGAAGCTGGGCCAGATCCTGTCGGTCCGGCCCGATCTGGTGCCAGAGCCGCTGCGCCGCGAGCTCGAGGTCTTGCAGGATCGGGCCGCTCCGGTACCCTGGGCCAGGGTCTGTCAGACCCTCGAACGGGCCCTCGGCGGCGACCTCCGGGAGGGGTTCCGAGCCCTGGATCCGCACCCCGTGGCGAGCGCGTCGATCGCTCAGGTGCACCGGGCGCTCCTGCCGTCGGGTCGGACGGTCGCGGTCAAGGTGCTCCGACCGCGGGTGGAGCGGGAGATGGCCCGGAACCTGCGCCTCGCAAAACGGCTGTCTCCCGTGCTGGGGCTGTGGCCGTCCCTGCGGGGCCGGGTGGACGCCCGCTCCCTGTGGGACGAGATCGAGCGGGCCGCCCGCGACGAGCTGGACCTGCGGGCCGAGGGCGAGGTCGCGGCCGAGCTGGGCCGGCGGTTCCGGGGGGACCCGTGGATCCGGGTGCCCCGGGTGTTCTGGGGTCATACGACCCGCAGGGTGCTCACCACCG
Source organism: bacterium (assembly GCA_027021615.1). Lineage (GTDB taxonomy): Bacteria > Desulfobacterota > Deferrisomatia > Deferrisomatales > Deferrisomataceae > Deferrisoma. The sequence continues at coordinate 39,820 of JALUTY010000002.1, forward strand.
AGTGGGTCGAGGGCCACAAGATCTCGGCCCCGGAGGCCCGGGGGCATCCGTCGTACCCGGCCCTGGCCGAGGTGGGCGCGCGGGCGTTCTTCCGGCAGGTGCTGGAGTTCGGCCTGTTCCACGCCGACCTGCACCCGGCCAACCTGCTCGTGACCCGGGACGGCCGGATCGCGTACGTCGATTTCGGCATCCGGGGGCGGCTCGACCCCGGCGAGCGCCACGCGGTGCTGGGCACCCTGGCCGGGATGCTCAGCCGGGACCCGGCGCTGGCGCTCCGGCACCTGGAGCGGCTGGGGGTTCGGGTTCCCGAGGCCCATAGGTCTGCCTTCGTACAAGAGGTGGACCGTGCCCTCGCCACGGGGCTGGGGCCTTGTCTGGGGGAGGTTCCGGTGGCATCCATCGGAATGGGGCTGCTGCGGGCGGCACGGCGGCACGGGGTCCGGTTTCCCCACCGCCACGCGGTGCTGGTCAAGGCCCTGCTGTCCATCGAGGGAACGGCCCGCATGCTGCATCCCGGCTTCTCCTTGGAGCGGTGTGCCCGGAGCTACCTGCGAGAGCTGGCCCTCCGGCGCGTGGATTTCGCAACGGTTGCCGAGGCCCTCTGGCGCGGCGCTGCTTTGATGGGGCTGGGCGGGTTGGTCGCCAGCCAAACGGCGCGGCGATCCCCCCGCAAGGTGTTCTCCCTGGCCCCTGACGGCTGAACTCTGTGGACGGATACGAGGAGACCCATGAGTCGGAAACGAGCCCCTGCGGCCGCGGCCGCCCCTCCCAAGGAAAACCCCATCACCGTGTACGAGGCCTGGTGCAAGAAGTGCGGCATCTGCATCGCGTTCTGTCCGAAGAACGTGCTCGAACGGGGCGCCGACGGCCACCCGGCGCCGGTGCGGCCGGAGGACTGCATCCGGTGCCACATGTGCGAGCTGCGCTGCCCCGACTTCGCCATCACCGTCAAGGACAAGGAGGATCAGCCATGAGGCCCCAAGGTTCCCGGGAGCTCCTCCTCCAGGGCAACGAAGCCGTGGTGGAAGGAGCCCTCGCGGTGGGATGCACATTCTACGCGGGCTACCCCATCACGCCGTCCACCGAGATCGCCGAGGGGCTGGCGGCCCGGCTGCCCGCGGTGGGCGGCACGTTCCTGCAGATGGAGGACGAGATCGGGAGCCTGGCCGCGTGTCTCGGGGCGAGCCTGGCCGGCGCCAAGGCTATGACCGCCACCTCGGGGCCGGGGTTCAGCCTGATGCAGGAGCTCATCGGCTACGGGTGCGTGGCGGAGATCCCGGCGGTGATCGTGAACGTGATGCGGGGCGGGCCGTCCACGGGGCTGCCCACGAGCCCGTCCCAGGGGGACGTGATGCAGACCCGGTGGGGCACCCACGGCGATCACCCGATCATCGTGCTCACGGCCTCCTCGGTGCGGGAGGCGTTCGACATGACCGTGCGGGCCTTCAACCTGAGCGAGAAGTACCGCAACCCGGTGATCCTGCTGCTCGACGAGGTCGTGGGCCACATGCGCGAGAAAGTTCGGCTGCCGGCCCGGGGGGCGGTGGGCCGGGTGGACCGGATCCGGCCCAGCATGCCCCCCGAGTGGTATGCCCCTTACGAAGAGACCAACACGGGCGTGCCGCCCATGGCCGCGTTCGGGGACGGGTACCGGTACCACGTGACCGGGCTGGTACACGACCGAATGGGGTTTCCCACCCAACAGAAGACCGAGATCGTCCAGGGGGTGAACCGGCTGTTCCGGAAGATCGAGAGGGGGTTTCGCGAGATCTGCCTCACGGAGGAAGCGAGCACCGACGACGCCGAGGCGGTGGTGGTGGCCTACGGGTCGGTGGCCCGGAGCGCCCGGGAGGCGGTGGAGGAGCTCCGGGTTCAGGGGAGGCGGGCCGGCCTGCTGCGGCTCCAGACCCTGTGGCCGTTCCCCCGCGCCGCGTTCGAGCGGATCCTGGGCCGGGGCACGGTCCGGTCGTTCCTGGTGTGCGAGATGAACCGGGGGCAGGTGTACCGGGAGGTGCTCCGGGTCGTCCGGGGCCGGAGCGAGGTGCACAAACTCACCCGAAACGACGGCGAGCTCATCACCCCGGCCGAGATCGCCAAGGCCCTGCGGGAGTGGCTGTGATGGAACGGTCGAACCGACAGATCATCCAAAAATACCTCCGCCACAACAAGAAGTTCCCCCACATCTGGTGCCCGGGCTGCGGCAACGGGGTGGTGCTGGGGTGCCTGCTGCGGGCCATCGACCGGATCGGGTGGATCAAAGACGACGTGGTGCTGGTCAGCGGAATCGGGTGCTCGAGCCGGGCCCCGGTGTACGTGGACTTCAACACCCTGCACACGGTGCACGGCCGGGCCCTGGCCTTCGCCACGGGGGTGAAGCTGGCCCGCCCCCACCTGCACGTGGTGACCCTCATGGGCGACGGAGACTCCGTGGGGATCGGCGGGAACCACTTCGTGCACGCCTGCCGCCGCAACATCGACATGACCGCGGTGATCATCAACAACCAGATCTACGGCATGACCGGCGGCCAGGTGAGCCCGGCCACGCCCCAGGGGGCCCTGTCGACGACCACGGTGTACGGCAACCTGGACCAGCCGTTCGACATCTCGCGGCTGGCCGAGGCGGCCGGGGCGACCTTCGTGGCCCGGTCCACCACCTACCACGTGAAGGAGCTGGAGAAGGTGCTGGGGCAGGCGTTTCGCCACGTGGGGTTCTCGGTGGTGGAGGTGGTGGCGGGGTGTCCCACCACCTACGGCCGCCGCAACAAGCTGGGGGGGCCGGTGGAGATGATGCGCTGGCAGAAGGAGAAGGCGGTGTCGGTGAAGAAGGCCCGGGAGATGGCGCCGGAGGAGCTGGCCGGCAGGATCGTCACGGGGGTGCTGGTGGACCGCGACGCCCCCGAGTACACCCGGGAGTACGAGAAGATCCGGGAGGCGGCCCGGGCCGCCCAGCCGGAGCCCACCGTGGAGGAGGACAAGGTCGACCGCACCGGCGCCGAGCCCTAATACCAGGTTGCCGTCTCCCCTTGCACGTATCGAGTAAGGGCTCGCGCGTTTTTCCTCGGGGAGGGCGGGGTGGGGGCCTGGTGGAACGCCGGGTGCGGCCCTCAGCTCGCCGCGCCATCCGAACGCCCGGATCGCCACCGGACTTCGGGGGTTCCGCTATCGTCGCTTGGACCGACGGGCAGACAACGGCATGAGACGGCGCGGCGATCGGACGCTGCACTCGCGCCCGGCCGGAGCCAGGCCCCCACCCCGCCCTACCGCGATACTTTTTGAAGGGCCTAGCAGGCCCCACGAGGAGGAAACCATGCGGATCGAAGTACGGCTGGCCGGCTCCGGCGGACAGGGCCTGATCACGGCCGGCATCATCCTGGCGGAGGCCGCCGGCCTCCACGAAGGCAAGAACGTGGTCCAGACCCAGTCCTACGGCCCCGAGGCCCGGGGTGGGGCCAGCAAGGCCGAGGTAGTCATCTCGGACGGGCCCATCCACTACCCCAAGGCCCAGCGCCTCGACGTCCTGCTGGCCATGACCCAGGAGGCGTGCGACCGGTACTTCCACGACCTCAAGCACGAGGGAGCCCTCATCGTGGATGCCGACCTCGTGCCCACCCCTCCCAGCTCCTCCGCCCTGTCGGTCCCGATTGTGCGCAAGGTGAGAGAGGATCTGGGCCGGGAGCTGTTCGCCAACATTGCGGCCCTGGGCGTGCTGGCCGGGGCGACCGGGGTGGTCGGGCTGCCGGCCCTCGAGGCCGCGGTGCTGGCCCGGGTGCCCGCCGGCACCGAGGAGCCCAACCGCAAGGCCCTGGAGCTTGGGCTCACACTCGGCCGCGACGCCGTGGAGAACCCCAGGGAGTCCGAGCCCTACGAGGCCGACGAGTAGCTTCGGACCTTCGGTCTGGGGCCTCCAGCCCGCTAGGCTGCCAGGCGGCCGGGCGCGAGGCCGGGCATTGAGATTCGCCGCGCAGGCAGGGGACGAAGAGCTGGGTTCTTGACAACACGGTGGAATCCGAACCATTTCGCGGTCCGAGCGTCAGAGGCGCTGCGCGGCGAGCCAACGGGCCGCACCCGGCTCTCTGGCAGCTCCCTTGCCCCCCGATCAGGGGAGTGGGGTGCCTATTTGTCCGCTGGCTCAACAGCACAGAAAGAGGAGAGAGCCATGGCCCCGCCGTTCCGGCATCGCCAGAAGATCCGGTTCCGCGACACCGACTGCCAGGGGCACGTGTTCAATGCGAACTACTTCGCTTACTTCGACGACGCGGTCACCGACTTCCTGGAGGCCCGGGGCGTGCCCTACCCCTTGGTGACCGAGCGGGGCCACGACATGGTACTGGTGAGGGCGGAGTGCGATTTCCGCGCATCCGCGGTGCTGGGGGAGGAGCTGGAAATCCGGGTCAGGGTGGAGCGGTTCGGGCGCACCTCCATGACCTTCGTGCTCGAGGCCACCGAGGTCGAATCCGGCCGCACCGTGGCCGAGGGCCGGGAGGTGTACGTGGCGCTCGACCGCACCACGGGCCGGCCGTGTCCGGTGCCCGAGTACATGAAGGACGCCCTGGCCGCAGACCGGCCCGCCTGACGACGCTTCCGTCCCACCGGAAAGGGCGCCAGAGGCCGGCCTTTGCCCGGCAGGCAGGGGCCGGCCTCCCCCCTGGCGACCCCCTGGACCTCCCAGCCTCCGAGCTTCTTAGCCTCCTAGCCTCAAAAATACCCCTCCCGCATCATGAAGCGGTTGTCCGAGCCGTGGGGCAGGTGGCAAGCCAGGCAGTCGTTTCGCACCTCGCTCATCTTCGCCCGGAACCGCGGGGGCACGTGGCTGGGGGCGGTGTCGTGGCACAACGCGCACACCCGGCTGCCCCGGGCCCGCAGGAACCGGTCACCTTGCCGGCCGTGCCGGTGCTCGAGCTCATGGCAGGCCGTGCAGTTCCCGGCCCCGACCGGGCCGTGGACATAGCGCAGGGGTTTTCCGTCCTCCCCCGCCAGCACCCCGGCATGGCAGCCCGCACACAGCTCATCGCGGCTACCCTTGAGAAGCTTCTCGGTGTTCGTCCCGTGGGGGTTGTGGCAGCCGGTGCACCGACCCTTCCGCAGCGCCCCGTGCAGCATGCGCTGCTCCGACACCTTCTCCGGCAGGATGCCGGTGTGGCAGCTCGTGCACAGGATCTTCTCCGGCCGCTTCAGCAGGGGTCGGAAGTCGCTGATGTGGGGAAGGTGGCAGGTGTAGCAGCTGCCCTTGTCGAACACGCCGTGGATGTTCTTCACGCCCCGTAGCAGGATGCCGTGGCACCACCCGCACAGGGTCACCGGCTCCTCCAGCAGGAACTTGTCCCGGACCCCAAGATGCGGGTTGTGGCAGGCGATGCAGTCGATCTGGTAGACCGGCTTGTGGACCTTGTCGGTCTCGATGATCTCTGAGGTGCCGGTGATCTGGCCGTGGCACCGGGTGCAGTTCTTGCTGCCTTCGTACCGCAGCTCCAGCTTCCCCTTGCGCACCTCGTGGCAGGCACTGCACCCTCCGTTCTGCAAGGGGTAATGCAGCCTCCCCCGCAGGAGGGCCGGATAGTCGGAGGCGTGGGGGTCGTGGCAGAACGTGCACTGGCGCACGTCGTCCATGGGCAGCCGGCCGTGGGCCGCCCGAAACCCCTCCTTGCGGAGGTTGTGGCACTGGCCGCAGACCCGATCGGCGGCCTTCAGCCCCTTGGGGTCGTGGGGGTTGTGACACGTCACACAGCCGTTCTTCAGCGCGGGGTGGCGGTTCTTGCCCTTAGCCGGATCCCCGTGGCAGTCCACGCATGCCTCCGACACCCCTTGCTTCAGCAGGGCGGGCCGGTCCGACAGGTGGGGTTCGTGGCACAGGCGGCACTCCTCGAGCTCCCCGCCGTGCACCTCCGCCTTGGCCTCGTCGTGGCACCGGGCGCACAACCCCGGCGTCACGTCCTTGAGGAGCGCGGGGTACGTACCCGCGTGGGGCTGGTGGCAGACGAAGCAGTTCCCGTCGTCCACCGGCCGGTGGTACGAGCGTGGGTACCGGTCGGGATCGGCCACGTCCTCGTGGCACCGGCGGCACAGGGCCAGGGCGTCGCCCCGAAGCATCGAGGGATACGCCGAGGCATGGGGGTCGTGGCACGCGCCGCAGGCCGAGTCGCCCGCGGCCCCGTGGAGCGACGGCCTGGCCTGGTCGGCGTGGCAGGCCGAGCATCCCCCCCGGCCCTTGCGGAGCAGGGCCGGATCGAACGACACGTGGGGGTCGTGGCATCGCAGGCAGTCGGGGGTGATCTCCCGAGTGTGGCGATTCTTCTTGATCACCGCCCGCAGGGACTCGGTACCCACCTTGTGACATTGGAGGCACAGGTCGGGCACCCGGTCCTTGAGGGTGAGGCTGCCCCGCGAGAACCCATGGCAGGGGTTGCATGACTCGATGCCTCCGGCGTGGGCCCGGGGCCGGCGGAACCCGTCCTCTGCATCCCCCTCGAACCCGGGGCGGTACAGGAGCGGGAGCACGGTGCCCCCGACCACCACGTTGTTCCGACCGGGAGTGAGGTCCAGCGATCCGGAGAACACCTTCCCTTTGAACACGTACAGGTCGAACCGGTCCGGCTCGGTCCTCCGGTCCTCGGGCACCACCCGGGCCGTGAGCGCGTCCACCGGATCGCCCAACACGTACCCGAGAACCGGAATGGGTGACTCCGTGATCAGGGAGCCGGGGGGGGGGAAGACGAACAGGACCTCCGCAGCCCCGGCCCGAAGGGCGGTGGCCAGGAGGAGAGCGGCGGCCGAGGCGACCACGATCCACCGGCGCCGTCGAGCCTCGGGCATGGGAGCCTCCGTGCGGGGCAGAGATTGTTTCCGGGTTCACAAGGGCGGCCCCGGAAACGGGGCCGCCCTACTCTACCCAAACGGAGGTTGCCGGTTCAAGAAACCCCGGTCAAAGCCCCAAAAGCGCCAGAAAGCATCCCCCTCCGCCCCCGCCACCGCCGGAGACGGTCGGGCCCGGCGGGGGATCGTTCTCCACGAACGAGACCACCCGGGCCGCCGGGGTCGCTGTGGGCGCGGAGGCCTCGGTCACGGAGACCGGAGCGTTCGTCTCCGGCCCCAGGTTGCCGGTGCCGTCGTACGCGGCCACGGACACCGTGTAATCGCCCACGGGGAGCTCCCGGACGGCCATGGTGGTCACCGGACCGTACAGGGTTCGGCTGCCCGCACCCCAGGAAGCCACATAGCCGGCCACGTCGGGATCCTGGGGTGCGGCCCAGGCCAGGTCGAACCCGCCGTTCGTCTTGGTGGTGATCTCCAGGTTGGAGACCGCCCCAGGGGCAACCGTGTCGCCCGACGGTGAGGACGAAGACACCAGGGTCCACCCCTGGGCACCCAGATCGGAACCCAGGTAGGCCACCCCCGCCCAAACGGGCGTGTCCGGCTCGTCCACGGCCAAGGGCACCGAGGTTCCCCCCGCCCCGACGCTGCCGAGCAGCAACGGGCTCCCCCCGGAAGGCAGCTTCACAACCGCCAGGCCCCAGGTCGCTGCGTCCGGAACCCCCGAGAGGGTCAGCGTGACGCCCCCACTCGCACTCCCCCTCGCGTAGACGGCCCCCAAATAGCCGGGAAGCCCCGCAGACAACGAGCTCTGGGATGCAAGCCCGTCGGCCCACTGCACCGACCCATAGTTCTCCCCCTCCTCGTAGTCCATGACCGCAGTGGCCCCCACGAACCCCAGGAACAGGTCCGGCAGCCCTTGAAACCCGTTCGAGGTGGCGAACGCGTCCAATGCCGGCAAGATCCTGAGGCCGTCCAGGCGGATCCGCTGCCACACGTCGAACAGGGCCGGCCGCCCACCCACGTGCTCGGACAGATACTTGGCGAAGATCACGGACCCGTAGGCCCGGGTCACATAGCTCAGGTCGTCGGAGCGCGCGGGCAGGCCGTCCTCTAGGAAATCCGTCCACCCCAACCTGCTCCCGCTCTGTTGGAAATACTGGTAGTAGTCGTTCACCGTGTCGAACACCTCGTCCTCCATCCAGGTGGAGGAGCACTCGAACCACCAGTCGTCCTCGTTGGGGATCCAGCCCTGAGGCTCGTACAGGAAGTGGAGCACGTGAAACAGCTCGTGGGCGGCGGTGATCTTCATGGCGCCGTGGATCTTGGCGGAGCCCGAGGCGCCCTCCCCGTTCGGGGGCACGAAGCTCAGGTCGTTGTTCACCACGATGTAGGGCACCCCGCCGGGCTGGGTGAAGGCGTACGTGCCGGTCCCGATGTTTTCGATCGCGGTGCTGGGGTCGGAGTTCCCGATGTACACCGGGATCAGGTTCCCCTCGACCACGGGATGGGTGTACCCCATATCGCCCACCTCGACCCCGTAGGCGGCCTCGAAATAGGCTGCCCAGCGCTCCACCACGTCCGGGATGCCGTTGTCCCCGACGACGGGATCGTCCGCGTCCAACGGGCCGTCGTCCGAGGGCGGCGTGGTGCCGTCCTCGTTCGTGAGACCGGGCCCCCACTCGATGGAAAAGTTGTCGGTGACCAGGCGGTTGGCAAGAACGGCCGTGCCCGTCTTCCCCGTAGCGGTCCGGAACACGGCCCGGCCGGCCGGGGGCCGGCCGTCGAGCAGATCCACGGCCTCGGCCCGCAGCGCCGGGGGCATCCGGCCGAGCGCCGCCCGCACCCGCCGAAGGATCGGCGTGCCGCACCGGACCACCCACGGCTCGGCCGCCGGGACGGACGAAAGGGTCCGAACCCCTCGGCCCGAAGCCGTTTCCATCCGGAGCGCGGCGGGCAGGCGCTCCGGCGCCCGCACCGCGTACAGCCGGTACAGCTCCGCCTGCCCCTCGTCCAACTCTCCCCAAGCCTCGAGGGCCCGGAGCCGGACCTCGAAACCCGCCACCGGGGCCTGGGCGCCCCAGGCCGGTGCGCCGAGGGTCAGAGACAGGGCCGCAACGGCCCCCAGCCGCCACCATGGCACGTTCATCGTTTCTCCTTCGGAAACAGGTAGGGACGCAGGGCTTCCTGCACGTCGGGCCGAAGCCGGGGAAATCGGCTGCGAGCCTTGCGCAGCACGGGGGTCCCGTCGCGGATGGGGACGTTGCCCCGGAACCGTTGGGGAAGCCGCTCGTCCCCCACCACGGCGAACACCCGGTACAGGGTGGCCGTGTCCGGGTCGATCTCCCCCGCGCTCTCGGCCCGGCTGATCAGGTCCAGCGATGTCGCCTCTGCGCGGGGCTCCGGGGCGCTGCCCATAGCCATCGCGCCCCACGCCCACAGGCCCACCGCTGCCAGCACGAGCCCCAAGATCCGCATGCTTCCTCTCCCCTTGTCCCCTCATCCTTTTCGGCGGCCAGGCCGATCAGGGTTAGATGCAGCGACCGGCGGAGACGCACCGTGGCAAGACTGCTCGATCAACTATTTAGACGCGAAAGCCGTGCCCGGGCTTACACCCCCACGCCCTTGGCCCAGGAGGCCGTCTTCCGGGAGGAGCGGGCCCGGGCCCACCTGCGCCGTCGGCTCCTGCGTTTGCGTGACCAGGCGAGCCGCAGGACCCAGGAAGCCCTCCAGTTGCTTCCCCTGCTCCTCCACCTCAACCGACCCGGGTTGCCGGGATACCTCGACGATCCAGCCTGTCCCGTGGGCATCGCCGACTACGCGCCCTCCAACGAGGCCATCCGGCTGGCCCACCGGCTGCTCCCCGAAGCCCGGATCAAGCGTTCCGCGTTCTACCGGCCCGCGGTGGACCTGGTGGCCGTGATGGGAAGCGCCGGATCGATCGGGTTCACGGGCGAGTCGGACCTGGACGTGTGGGTCTGCCACAGCCCGCATCTCTCCGACGCTGCGGTGGACGCCTACGGCGCCAAGGTCCGGGCCGCGGAGCAGTGGCTGAACCGCCACGCCGACGTGGAGTTCCACCTCTTCCTCCAGTCCACGGCCGACATCCGGGTGAACGACTTCGGCCAGACCGACCTGGAGGGCTGCGGCTCCGCCATGGGCGCCCTTCTCAAGGAGGAGTTCTACCGCACCCACATCCTGCTGGGCGGGAAGCTCCCCGTGTGGTGGGTGCTCCCCCACGGCGTCCCACCCCCCGCCTATGCGGAGCACCTGGAGCGGCTTCTGGCGGACCCCACCCTGGTCACCGACAGCTATGTGGACCTGGGCCCCGTGGCCACGGTACCCGTGGGGGAGCTGTTCGGCGCCGCGGTGTGGCAGATCGCAAAGGGGGAGAAGGCCCCCTTCAAGTCGGCCCTCAAGCTGGGCCTCCTGGAGAAGACCCTGTGCTCCGACGAGCCCCCACCACCCCTGTGTGAGGAGGTGAAGCGCCGGGTCCACGCCGGGGAGACCCCCGATCCCTACTGCGTGCTGTTCGATGCCGTGGTGGAACACTACCGCAGCCGCGGGGATCCCGCCACCGAGGACCTGCTGGCCCGCTGCTTCTATCTGAAGACAGGGGTCCATGTGGACCCCGATCGGATCGAGGCATGCCTCGAGGACCCCAGCGACCTGGGGGTGATGACCCGGTACACCCGGGAGTGGGGGTGGGGCCCCCGCCGGCTCCGGCATCTGAACGACTTCCGGAGCTGGAAGTTCGAGCGGGTGCGCGAGCTCGCCGAGGAGCTCGACCGGTACTTCCTGCGCACGTACCAGCGTATCCGATCCCGGCTGGACCACGCCGGAGAGACCCAACGGATTACGGCCCGGGACCTGACCGTGCTGGGCAGGAAGCTTCAGATCCGCTACCGCAAGGCCCCCCACAAGGTCGAGACCCTCCGGTTCGTCACGCCCGGGGTGGGAGAGCCCCACCTGACCTTGTACCGGGAGACCCTGCCCGGCGGCGAGGCTCCTTGGCGCCTGTACCGGGGGCACGTGAGCCCATCGAACGTGGACCAGAAGGCCAATGCCCTGCTCCGGGAGGCCGAGGATCCCCTCGAGCCGTTGGTGTGGGCCGCCCACAACGGAATCCTCGGCCCCCGCAGCCAGCTCGGGTGCTGGGACACCGAGCGCCGGGTCTCCGGCGCCGACCTCGAGCCGATCGCCCGGCTCCTCTCCCGGATGCTCGGCCGGGGCCGGGGCCGCAGCCCCGACGCCCCTACCCTCCTGCGCCCGCCGCGCACGGAGCATCTGGCCGTGCTCGGGCAGCCGGGGCGGGGGCGAGGGTTTGCCGTGGTGTGGGCCACGAGCTGGGGAGAGGTGTTCTATCGGTCGTGGACCGGGCCCGGAGCCTACGCTCGGCTGGTGGAGGAGGCCCTTCTGTCGTTTCTGACCCAGCCCCCTCCCCCAGGTCGGCTGTGGGTGCACGCCCCCTCCCCCAAACTGGGCAGTCATCGCATCGCCCTGCCCCTGGACCGACGGTTGCCCGAGATCGTCGAGTGGATCGGCCCCGCCCTGCCCAAGGGAGCCCGGCGCCGGTACGTGTGCGGGGTGGAGGGGGGGATCTCGGTGCTCGACCAAACCGCCCCGGACCGGTGCACCCACCGGATGGCGTTCGACCGGGAGGACCTCCTCCGGCTTCTCGGAGCGGTAGGGCCTTACACACGGGTAGAGACCCGGGTGGAGCGTCAGGCCGGGGACCTGGCTCTGCTGGCCACCTTGGTGGAGGAGGCCCAGCCCGGGCTCCTGGACCTGTTCGTCCTCCGGGACGGGCACCGCGACTGGGTGTTCATGGTGGACGAGGTGGGCAACCTGAGCCACTGGAGCGGCCCGGCGGATCCCCAGCCCTACGTGTTGGCCCGCCTCCTCCACTTCCTGGAGAACGTGTTCCCGGACGTGGCGGCCCAGCCCCGCAGCGTGGTGGCCGGAAAGGATCTGCTGGACGTGCTGCGCATCCACACCGTCCTGTTCGAGGGCACCTGCCGGGCCTTCACCGCCACCCAGGATCATCTGAGCCGAGTACGAGGTCTGGGGCTTCAACCGGTGGGCCTCGTGATCGAGCGGATCCCGTCCCCGACCGACGAGCCTCCCGCCTACCGCATCACCTGGGGGATGCAGGTGATCGACAGCGCCCGCTGTGCCGACCCCTTGGCCGAGGTGCGACGACGGATCCTCGAAGCCCGCAGCTCAGGGCTCGAGTACGAGGTGTTCATCACCCGCCTTTTTCTGGACGAGGCGTTCCGGAGGGAGCACTGCGGTGAGGTCGCGGCCACGGGCCACTACCTGTTCTACAAGAAGGCGATCGAACAGCGGCTCGCGGGTTGACCGCGGTTTTTGGGCCAGGGGCACCGGCTCAACCGTCGACCGACGAGCTGATCCACTCCAGGGCCAGGCGGGGCGCCGCACGCCAGGCCGTGCGCAGGGCGTCGGTCTCGACCGGGGTTTTTTCGGTCCACAGGGAGCTGCGCAGGGGCAGGTCGCTCACGTAGGTGAGGGCGGCACCGTCGAGGCTCAGGGCCTGGCACGCGGAGTAGAAGGCCGAAAGCTCCATCTCCAGGGCGTCGTACCCCCGGATCTTTAGGAACCGCAGGTTCTCCTCCGACTCGAACGACACCGGCCCCACCGTGAACACCCGGCCGGTGTGCACCCTGCCCTCCCGATCCTCGAGGAACCGGCGCAGGTCCTCGGGCACCTGCACCTCGAGCGGGTGCGCCCCGTCCACCACCCTGCGGAACCCTTCGCGCACGTATCGGGTGTACCCCTCGCCATCGGCCACCGCCTCGGGAAGGAACCAGTCGCCCAGCTCCAGGGAATCGGCCAGCCCCCCCACCGCGCCCACGAACAGCACCTTCCGGGCGGGGGTGAGGGCGAGAGCCGCCAGGCAGTCGCCGACCCGGCTCGGTCCCACGCCCGTGTGCACCACGGTCACCGCCACCCCCTGGAAGACAGCGGTGAACCCCTGGAAGAAAAAACGGGGGTTCAGGTCGGCCATCACGTCCTCGACGTGGCGGCGAAACGACGAGAGCGGCACGAACGGGGTCACCACCACCCGGGGAGCCACCTCGTCGGGGCGGCACCCGAGCACCGTGACCACCACCCGGCCGGGATCGCCCAGGGCCTCGACCGGCGGGCGGATCACGTCCCGATCCCCAGCCGCTTGATCTGGTAGCGCAGGGTGCCCCGGTCCATGTCCAGCAGCCGGGCCGCCTGGGCCTTGTTCCCACCCGACAGCCGCAGGGCCTCGCCGATCAGGTACCGGGCCACCTCGTCCATGACCCGGTCGAACGCCACCCCCCGCAAGATCTCCACCTCCTGGGGGATCCACACCCCCCCCTCCTCCGCCGGGCGACCCCGGAGGATCTCGGGCGGCAGATGCTCGGGCCGGATCCAGTCGGTCTCTTCCAGGATCAGGATCCGTTCGATGGTGTTTTTGAGCTCCCGCACGTTGCCGGGCCACCGGTACCCCAGAAGAAAGTCCTCGGCCTCGGGCGAGAACCCCTGCACGCTCTTGTGGAACCTGCGGTTTGCGTCCTGAATAAAATGCTGGGCCAGGGGGAGGATGTCGGCCTTGCGCTCCCGCAGGGGCGGGATGTCGATGTGGATGATCTTCAACCGGTAGTACAGATCTTCGCGGAACTGGCCGATCTTTCGCTTCTCGTCCAGGTCTTGGTTGGTGGCCGCCAGGATCCGGACGTCCACCGAGAGCTCGTCGAGCCCCCCCACCCGCCGGATCTTGCGCTCTTCGAGCACTCGCAGCAGCTTGGCCTGGAGCCCCACGTCCATGTCGCCGATCTCGTCCAGGAACAGGGTGCCGCCCTGGGCCCGCTCGATCAGCCCGATCTTGCGCGTCTTGGCGTCGGTGAAAGCCCCCTTCTCGTACCCGAACAGCTCGCTCTCCAGCAGGTTCCCCGGGATGGCCGCGCAGTTGATGCCCACGAACGGTTTGCCGGCCCGGGGGCTCTCGGCGTGCAGGGCCCGGGCGATCATCTCCTTGCCGGTGCCGCTCTCCCCCTGGATCAACACCGTGACGTCCGGGTTCTGGGCCACCTTGCGTACCATGTCCAGCACCTTGAGCATGGCCGGGTCCCGGGCCACGATGTTCCCCAGGTCCGTGGCCCCGAGGGCCTCCTCCCGCAGCTCCTTGACCTCGCGCTTCAGGTGCCGGGCCTCCAGGGCCAGGCGGACGATCACCTCGATCTCGCGGGACTTGAACGGCTTGTTCACGTAGTCGTAGGCCCCGAGCCGCATCGCCTCCACCGCGGTCTCCACGCTGCCGTAGGCGGTCATCATGATCACCAGCAGGTCGGGCTGGACCGCCTTGAACTCCCGAAGCAGGTCGATGCCCGAGGCGTCGGGAAGCCGCAGGTCCAGCAGGGCCAGGGCGAACTCCCCGGCCGTGAACACCTTGCGGGCCTCGGCCGCGCTGGCCGCGGTGACCACGTCGTACCCCTTGTGGCCAAGCATCTGGCCCAGGGATTTGCGGATGAGGGCTTCGTCGTCCACGATCAGGATCCGATCGGCCATGGAACGCTCCGTGGGATAGGCTGGAAGGCCAATAGGCTAGCTGGGACGCTATGACCAACCCAGCGGCAAAGCTCGGGGGGCGTGGGGGCTGCCGGAGAGCCGGGCGCGGCCCCTATGCTCGCCGCGCAGCGCCTCCGGCGCCCGAACCGCGAAAGGGTACCCCTTGCACGCACCCGTAATGGAACCGACTCCCGTGCCTCGTGCCTGCGCGGCGAATCTCAACGCTCGGCTTCGCGCCCGGCCGGAGGCAGGTCCCACGCCCTCTCCCCGAGGTGACGCGTCTATTTTGTTGCCGGGGCAATAAAAGGCCGAAGTTCCGCCCTCCCGGCCGGTCCTCCATGGGCCGGAAGCTCCACCGTGAACCGGGTGCCCCGGCCGGGCTCCGACTCCACGTCGATCCGGCCCCCGTGCTGCTCCACGATGCTGTGGGCGATCGAGAGCCCCAGCCCGGTGCCCTCGTTCTTCGTGGTGAAGAACGGGTCGAACGCGTGGGCCAGGGTCTCGGGGTCCATCCCCGGACCCGTGTCCTCCACGACGACCCGGACCCACCCGTCCTCGGCCGAGGACACCCGCACCCGGATCTCGCCGCCCCCGGGTGTCACCTCCAGGGCGTTGATCGCCAGGTTCAGAAAGAGCTGCTTGAGCTTCTCCGGGTCCCCCTCGATCTTGGGGTTGGGTCCCAGGTCCAGGAAGAAGACCACGCCCTTCCGGCCGCACTGCTTCTCGAAGGTGCGGTGCCACTCCAAGGCCTTGGCCATCCGCATGGGCCGGGCCTCCACAGGCTGGGGCCGGGCGAAGTCCAGGAGCCCCCGGATCAAAGCCTCGAGCCGGTCGATCTCGGCGTGCATGTCGGCCACCAGGCTCCGCCCCCCCTCGGACAGCCCCCCTTCCTCGGCCAGCACGTCCAGGCTGATGGCCATGCCGGTCAGGGGGTTGCGGATCTCGTGGGCGATACCCGCGGCCAGTTGCCCGATGGACGCCAGGCGGGCCATCCGCTGCATCCGCTCGTCCAGCCGGCGACGCTCGGTGAAGTCCTGGACGATTACCGTGGCTCCCCGGGGCGAGCCCTCGCCCATGGGCACGAGGCTCACCAGCAGGTTACGCAGGGCCGGGCCGGTGCCCAGGTCGATCTGAAGCTGCTCCAGAGGCGAGTCGCCGGCCATGACCCGGCGCAGGGCCTCCAGGAACTCGGGTCGCCCCAGATACCTCTCCATGGGGTTTCCCTCGGGGGTCTCGCGCACGTCGAGCAGCCGCCGGGCTGCCGGGTTCATGAGCACCACCCGGCGTTGCGGGTCCAGGGCCACCACGCCGTTGGGGGTGACCGACAGGATCGCGTCCCGGAGGTCCCGTTCCTCCCGGATCTGGCGGAAGAACTGGGTGGCCTCGATGGCTTTGGCCGCCTGGGCCGCGAAGATCGCCAGGATCTCCTCGTGAGTGCTGGTGAACGGGGCGGTCCCCCGGGACTCGAGGGCCAACACCCCCAGGGTCTCGCCCTCGCTGAGCAGCGGCACGGCCAGGTGGTTGCGGCGCTCGGCATACGGGGCATCGGCCCGGCCCCGGTCGGCCACCCGCAGGGGTCGACCCTGGCGGGCCACCCACCCGGGGATGCCGTACCCCACCTCCACCTCGTCCCGGGCCGGTCGCCGGCCCGCCCACGCCGCCAGGACGAGGTGGTCCCCTCCGGGGTCCCGCAGGTACACCGCCCCCGCGTCGGCCGCGGTGAGGCCCACCGCCTCGTTCGCGACCATCCGCAGGAGCCGGTCCAGGTCCAGGGTGGACGACATCTCCCGGCCCACCCGCTGCAGGGCCAGGAGCTGGCGCACCCGGGCCTCGTTGGCGTCGTGAAGGAGCTCGTTCTCGAAGGCCAGGGCCACGCAGTCGGCCGCGACCCGCGCCGCAGGCTCCATCCCATCCGGGTCGGCCGCGTCCGCCGACACCAGCCCCACGGCCCGGTCGTGGCTCTGGGCCGGTACGTGTAGCCGCCACCCCCCTTGGTGCCGCCGCTCCCGGACCGTGCGGCGGGCCATCACCGCCTCGGCCTCCGGCCCGCCGGCTCGCAGATCCAGGGCCGGCGGGGGGGACCCGCCCTCGGGCCAGGCTACCGGTTCGGCAAGGGTGGTGCCCGGCCCCATGCGGTACACGCACGCCCTCCCGAAACCCGTGGTCCCAAGCACCTCAACGGCGCGGCGGGCCACCTCCTCGCCCGACCGGGCCGAGGCCAGGGCCGAGGTCAGCGGGATCAGTTTCTCCAAAGGGTTTTCTCGGGTGGGTTCGGGACGGCTCATGGGATCCTGGACGGCGGATGGTGAAAATTCACTCTACCACGGCCTGCCCCGGGTGGGGAATAGGGGTCATAGGCCGGCTTCCACCTCGGCCAGGATCTGGTCGTCCCGGTGATGGCCCAGGACCACGGCGTGGGAGGGGCACACGGCCGCGCAGGCCCCGCACCCCCGGCAGACCCCGGGCTCCACCCGCCGGATCGCCAGGCCGCCCCCCGGCCGGATCGCGCCGGCCGGGCACGCAGCCTCGCACAGGCCGCAGGCGGCGCACCGGTCCGGGTCCACCCGGGCGACCCGCGGGTTCAAGGGCAAGCGACCGTGCAGCAGCAGGGCCAGGGCCCGGGCCGCGGCCGCCCGGCCCGAGGTGACGGCCTCGTCCAGGGTGCGGGGCCCCAGGCACGCCCCGGCCAGGAGCACCCCGGCCGACGCGGCCTCCACCGGCCGGAGCTTGGGATGGGCCTCCAGGAAGAACCCGTCCGGTCCCCGGCCGAGGCCCAGGGCCCGGGCCACCTCCGACGCGTCGGGGCGGGGACGGGCCCCGCAGGCCAGCACCACCAGGTCGGCCGGCGCCTCCTCGACCCGGCCCACGAGGGTGTCCTCGAACCGCACCACCGCCCGCCCCTCCCGCGCGAACACCTCGGACACCCCGCCCCGCCGGAACTCCACCCCCTCCCGGCCGGCGGCCTCGTAGTCCTCCTCCGCCCCCCGGGAGTAGGCCCGGAGGTCCATGTAGAGCACCCGGACACGGGCACCCGGGTTGCGGGCCCGAAGCTCCCGAGCCTGGCGCACGCTGACCATGCAGCACACGCGCGAGCAGTGGAACGCACCGGCCGTGCGATCGCGGGAGCCCACGCACTGCACGAACACGGCCCCCTCCACCGGCCGGCCGCCCACAGTCACCGGGCCCTCGCCGGAGCGGAGCCGCTCCTCGAGCTCGGCCTGGGTGACCACCCCGGGCACCGTTCCGTACCCGAGCTCGGGCCGGCCCCCGTCGGGGGAGTCGGGGGCGTACAGGCCGTACCCCGTGGCCACCACCAGCGCCCCCACGGTCTCCTCGGCCCGGCCGTCCGGCGTGACGATCCCCACCCGGAACGCGCCCGGAACCCCCTCCACCCCGACCACCCGGGCCCCGGTCCGCACGGAGACCCCGGGCCGGCCGGTCACCCGGCCCACCAGGGCGTCGAGCCAGGGCCCCACGGGCTCGCCCGTGGGGAAGGCCCGGCCGAGGGCCCGGGCCCTTCCGCCCGGCCGCTCGGCCCGCTCGACCAGCACCACCTCGATGCCGGCCCCGGCCAGGGTGTCGGCCGCGGTCAGGCCGGCCGGGCCGCCGCCCACCACGAGGCACCGCCGCTCCACCGCGGCCTCGCCGGCCTCCAGGGGCTCGTGGCGGAGCACCCGGGCCACGCCCATGGCCACCAGCGCCCAGGCCTTGGCCGTGGCCACGGCGGGCTCCGGATGGACCCAGGCGCACTGCTCCCGCACGTTCACGTGCTGGAGCAGGTGGGGGTTCCGACCCGCCTCGGCCAGAACCCTGCGGAACGTCTCCTCGTGCATCCGGGGCGAGCAGGCCGCCACCACGACCCGCTCGGCCCGGCCGGCCTCCAGGTCGGCCCGGATCAGATCCTGGCCCGGCTTGGAGCACAGGTACGGGTAGTCCCGCACCAGCACCACCCCGGCCTCGCCGGCCAGGCGCTCGGCCACGGCCCGCACGTCCACCGTGGCCGCGATGTTGCGGCCGCAGTGGCACAGGTACACCGCCACCCGCCGGCTCACCGGCCCGCCCCCCAGGCCAGGCGGGCGAGCGCGGCGCCGGCCGCGGCCGATCCCGAGGCCACCGCGTCGGGGATGTCCATGGGGCCCAGGCAGGTCCCGGCCAGGAACACCCCGGGCCGCGCCGACACGGCCGGGTCGCGCCGGTCCGCCGGCTCCAGGAAGCCGTCCGGGCCCACCCCCACGCCCACGGTGCGGGCGAGCTCGGTCAGGCCTTCGGCGGGCCGCAGCCCCGCCGCCAGCACCACCAGATCGGCCGGCAGCTCCTCGACCCGGCCGAGCAGGGTGTCCTCGAACCGCACCGCCACCCGGTCGGCCCGGCGGTACACCTCGGCCGGGTTCCCCCGCCGCACCACCACGCCGGCGCGCTGGGCCCGCTCCAGGAACTCCTCGTACCCCTTGCCGAAGCAACGCAGGTCCATGTAGAGCACTGTGACCGCCGCGTCCGGCAGCTTCTCCCGGAGCACCAGGGCCTGCTTCATGCTCGCCATGCAGCACACCCGGGAGCAGTGGGCCGCGCCGGCCGTGCGGTCGCGGGAGCCCACGCACTGGAGGAACACGATCCGCGAGGGGGTCCGATCCCCGACCCGCACCTCGCCGCCGGTGGGGCCCGAGGCCGACAGGAGCCGCTCCATCTGGAGGTTGGTCACCACCTGGGGATACCGGCCGAACCCCAGCTCGGGCCGGCCCTCGGCCAGGCCGCCGGGCCGGTAGAGACGGTACCCGGCGGCCACCACCACGGCGTCCACCCGCACCTCCTCGAGCCGCTCGGCCTCGTCCAACCGGATCGCGCCCACGTCGCAGGCCGCCACGCACCGGGGCCCGTCGCGGCCGCACCGGCCCCGGGTGAGCTGCAGGCACCTGCCAGGGGCCACGGCGTAGGCCGCGGGCACGGCCTGGGGGAACGCAAGGTCGATGGCCGCGCCCTTGGCGAGCCCCAGGTCGAACCCCCGCGGCACCCGTCCGGCCAGCCGGCACGCCTCGGCGCACCGGCCGCACGCCACGCACGCCTCCGGGTCCACGTACCGGGGCCGCACCCGGAGCCGCACCCGGAACCCGGTGCCCTCGGCCTCCACCCCCTCCACCTCGGTGCGGGTGAGCAGCCGCACCCGGGGGTGGCGGCCCACCTCCGAGGTGCGGGGGGTTAGGGTGCACGAGGAGCAGTCCAGGGTGGGGAAGGTCTTGTCGAGGCGGGCCATGTTCCCCCCCACGTACTCCGCCCGCTCCACGAGCACCACCTCCACCCCGGCTTCGGCCAGGTCCAGCGCGGCCTGGATGCCGGCGATGCCGGCGCCGACGACGAGGGCACGGCGCAACGGTCAAGCTCCCCGGCCCGATCCGGCGACGACATCGGCGCGTCGCCTCGGAGGGCGGGGGAGGGCCGACCCCGTCACCCCTTTGCCTCGCGCACGGCCTTGGTGAGCTCGGGCACCACCTTGAACAGGTCCCCCACGATGCCGTAGTGGGACACCCGGAAGATCGGGGCTTTGGGGTCCTTGTTCACGGCCAGGATCAAGCCCGCGTCCTTCATGGCGGTCACGTGCTGGAACGCGCCGGAGATGCCCAGGGCGATGTAGACCTTGGGCTTCACCGTCTTGCCCGAGATGCCCACCTGGCGCTCCTTGGGCAGCCAGCCCAGGTCTACCACGGGCCGCGAGCACGACAGGGTGGCGCCGAGCGCCTCGGCCAGATCCCGGGCCACGTCCAGATCCTCGGGGTCTCCGATGCCCCGGCCCACGCTGACCAGCACGTCGGCCTGGGTGATGTCCACCTCTCCTGCGGCCTCCTGGATCCACTCCACGAACCTCCGCCCCACCTCGGCCGGCACCTCGGCCGCCTCGGTCTCGGCCGGCACCTCGGCCGACCCCGCCGCCGCCTCCGTGGCGCCGGGCCGGAGGGTCACCACCACGGTGGGCGCCTGGGCCAGCCGCACCCGGGCCTGGAGCTTACCGGCGTACACCGTGCGAACCGCCAGGAATCCGCCGTCGTCCCGGTGGAGGGAGAGCACGTCGGTGGCCACCGGCGCACCCAGCCCCGCGGCCAGGGCCGAAGCCCAGTCCATGCCGGCGGCCGAGTGGGCACCCAGGACCACGGCCGGCCGCTCCCGGGCCGCCACCCGTTCGAGGGCCGCGGCCACGGCCACCCCGTTGAAACCGGCCAGGCTCTCGTGCTCCACCCGGACCACCCGGTCGATCCCGGCCGGCAGGCCCGCGGCCGGGGCTTCGGTCTCGCCGGGGCCGCCCAGTACCACCGCGGTGACCGGCCCCGCGCCCAGCGCCCGGGCCACGGCCACCAGCTCACCGGTCACCTCCCGGAGCTCGCCGTTGCGGTGCTCCGCGATCACCCACACGCTCACAGCACACCTCCCTTCTCCCGCAGCACGGCCACGGCCTTCCGGGCCACCTCGGCCGGGCTCCCCTCCAGCATCTCGGCCTCGCGGCCGGGGGGGGGCGGCTCCAGCGCCTCCAGCCTTGTCAACGCCCCCAGCCGGCCGATCTCGTCCGGATCGACGCCCAGGTCGGCCAGGCCTCGGACCTCCAGGGGCTTGGACCGGGCCTTGCGGATGCCCAGGATCGACACGTACCGGGGTTCGTTGATGCCGGTCTGGACGGTCACCAGCGCCGGCAGGGCCAGCTCCACCCGCTCGAACCACCCCGCCTCCAGCTCCCGGTCGCACACGATCCGGCCGTCCTGCAGCTCCAACCGGCACACCAGCGCGGCCCAGGGCACCCCTAGGAGCACCGCGAGGGTCGGCCCCACCACGGCGTACCCGTCGTCCGCCGCCTGGGCTCCACACAGGTACAGGTCGAACCGCTCCTCCCCGACCGCAGCGGCCAGGGCCCGGGCCACGGCCGCCGGCCCCAGGGTGGGAAACGACTCGTCCCAGACCCGCACGGCCCGGTCGGCGCCCACGGCCAGGCACCTCCTCAGGCTGTCCTCGTGCTCGCCGGGGCCGATCAGGAACGCGGTCAGGGAGCCGCCCGTGGCCTCCTTGAGGCGGGCCGCCTCCTCCAGGGCGAACCGGTCCCACTCGTTCATCTGAAACGGCAGGTCCTCGGCGCGCACCGACCGGCCGTCGGGGCCGATCCGGAGATCCGCCTCGGCCGCGTCGGGCACGTGCTTCACGAACACCGCTAGGTTCATCGCACCTCTCCTTTGTCTTGGGCCTTCGGCCCGCTAGGCGGCTGGGCAGCTGGTGTAGCGTTTCCGGAATCTAGTGGTATTCCCAGGGGTGGTGGGGCTGGGGGCTCCTCCTTCGCTGAACGGCCTCGCAGGGGCCGCCTCGGCGCGGTCCGCTGCGGCGCGTGAGAGCACGCGCCGCGGCCGCTCCCCTGGCGCCGGGCGGCCCAGGCTGCTCGGCCGTCGCGCTTCGTCGGATCCCCCAGCCCCACCACCGCAATCCGCATAGTTTTTGCGAAACGAAACGCTAGTTCCTGGCCTCTAGCTTCTAGTCTCTAGCCCGCAGGGGTCTGGGAGATCTTCCACCCCCCTCCACACGAGCTCGGCCAGGTCCACGATCTCCAGGGCGTCCTCCAGCCCCGCGGTCTTGCGGGCGTCCTCCAGCGTGAGCAGGCAGAACGGGCAGGCCGTGACCACGGCGTCCACCCCCATGTCAGCGGCGGTGCGAACCCGCTGCTGGGCGTTTCGCTCGCCCTCGCCGAGCCCCTCGAGCCACATGCGTCCGCCCCCACCCTCGCAGCACAGGCTGCGCTCGCGCGAGCGGTCGAACTCCACCAGCTCCACCCCGGGCACGGCCGCGATCGCCGCCCGGGGCTCCTCGTACACCCCGTTCTGCTTGCCCAGGTAGCAGGGGTCGTGAAAGGCGACCCGCAGCGGCACCTCCCGCCGGAACGGAATCCGGCCCTCGTCCGCCAGGCGGGCCAGCACCTGGGAGAAGTGCAGGGCGGACACCGCCGGGTCGTAGTCGGTGCGCAGCGCGTTCATGCAGTGGGGCGAGGTGGTCAGCACCGTCTCCGGGGCCACCTCGTCCAGCAGCGCCCGGTTCGCCTCGGCCAGCTCCTCGAACAGCCCCAGCTCCCCCAGCCGCAGCATCTCGCTGCCGCAGCACGACTCCTCGTTGCCCAGGGTGGTGAACGGGTACCCGGCCGCCCGCAGAATCCCGGCCAGGGCCCGGGCCGCCTCCTGGCACCGGGGGTCGTAGGCCGGGGTGCACCCCACGAACCACAGGTTCGGCGCCTCGTCCCCCTCCTCCAGGGTCGGCACCCCCAGGCCGTCGGCCCAGGCGAAGCGCTTCCGGCGGGAACGGCCCCAGGGGTTCCCGTGCTTGAGGGCGGACTCCAACGCGTCCATCACGGTCTGGGGGATCCGGCCCTCCTCGATCTTGAGGGTCCGGATCTCCCGGATCACGGACACGGGCTCCAGACCCCGGGGGCACCGGTCGGCGCAGGTGCGGCACGCCGTGCAGTCCCACACCTCCTCGCGCTCCACCAGCACCTCCCCGTCCTCCCGGATCAGCGCCTCGTACAGGAGCCGCCGGGAGTTCAAGGGGGAGCGCAGCCCCACCGGGCACCCCCCGGTGCAGCGACCGCACTGGAGGCACGCCGCGAGCTCGTACCGCTCGGCCAGGGGAACTCCTTCGATGTCCCGCAACTTGCCCACGAACCACCTCTTCTGGGCCTTCGCCCGCTGGAAGGCCAAAAGGCTAGGAGGCCGAAAGCCTCTCCATTTCCTGCGCTTCGAGCAGGCCTGCGCCACTACACCACAGTCCGGGGGGCATGGGGTCTACCGGAGAGCCGGGCGCGGCCGTATCAGGGGTCAGAACTCAGAGGACAGTAGACAGGAGAACCGCTGGAGCGGTTTTCCCCTGCCTTCTGTCCACCGACTTCTGATACCTGAGAAACAGGTCCCTTGCCCCGCCCCACGACAGCTCTCGGCTTACTAATCCCAACGAAAGTATTGCCAGACCCGTGCCCCGTCTCCTCGGGGAGTGCGGGGTGGGGGTCTGGTGGAGCGCCGGGTGCGGCCCCTTAGCTCGCCGCGCCCCCCGAACGTCCGGATCGCCACCGGCTTCCGGGGGTTCCGCTATCGTCGCCTGGACCGACGGGCTGGCAACGGCATGAGACGGCGCGGCGATCGGATGCCGCACTCGCGCCCGGCCGGAACCAGGCCCCCACCCCGCCGCACCCTGGCAATACCTTTGCAGGTCTTAGTAAACGCAACCTGGTGTGAAACCTTTGCCGTGCCCTGCGAGGTGACGCGTACGTTTTGCTGCCGGGTTATCAACCCGGCCGACCGATCACCCCCCGGGCCACGATCTGCTTCTCCACCTCTTTCGTGCCCTCGTAGATCTCCACGATCTTGGCGTCGCGGTAGAACCGCTCCACGTCGTTCTCGGCCAGGTACCCGTATCCGCCGTGGAGCTGCAGGGCCTCGTCGGTGACCCGGACCCCGGTCTCGCCGGCCAGCCACTTGGCCATGGCGATCAGCCGGTGGTCCACCGTGCCCGCGTCCACCAGGGCCGCCGCCCGGTACAGCAGGCTCCGGGCCGCCTCCACCCGGGTGGCCATCTCGGCGATCTTGAACTGCACCCCCTGGAACGAGGCCAGCGGCCGCCCGAACTGCTCGCGCTGGCGCACGTGGCGCACCGCCTTGTCCAGGGCGCCCTGGGCCACGCCGATGCCCTGAGCGGCCACGTGGAGCCGGGTGCGGTTGAAGAACTCCATGAACTGCCGGAACCCCTCGCCCCGGGTCCCGATCAGGTTCGTGGCCGGCACCCGTACCTCGTCCAGCACCACCTCGGCCGTGTCCGAGGCCCGGATGCCCATCTTTCCCTTGAGCTTGGTGGCCCGGAACCCCGGCCGATCGGTCTCGACCAGGATGCAGGAGTGGCGGCCGTGGCGGCCGGGGGCCTCCGGATCGGTCAGGCAGTACACGATCAGGAAGTCGGCAATGGTCCCGTTGGTGATGAAGATCTTGGTTCCCGAGATCACCCACTCGTCGCCGTCGAGCACGGCCGTGGTGCGGGCCGCCGAGATGTCGCTGCCGGCGTCAGGTTCGGTGATCGCGGCGCCCATGATCGCCTCGCCCGTGGTCAAGGGCGGCAGATACCTCTGTTTTTGCACCTCGGTGCCGTAGAGCAGGATCAGGTCCGACCCGAACACCACCGACCCAATAGCCTGGCCCAGCCCGGGATCGGCCCGCCAGAACTCCTCCACCACCAGGCAGAACTCCAGGTAGCCCAGGCCGGCCCCACCGTACTCCTCGGGGAAGAACAGGCCCTGGAACCCGAGCTCGGCCGCCTGGCGGTACAGCTTCCTGGGGCACTCCTCCGCCTCGTCCGCCTCCCGGGCGCACTTGGGGAACTCCCCTTGGGCGAACTCCCGGGCCGCCTGTTGGATGTCGCGCTGTTCCGGGGTCAGGGCGAACTGGGTCATGGAACGCTCCTTTATGAAAGGCTGGAAGGCCGGAAGGCCAGAATGCCCGAAAACCTCCCTGATCTCCGATCGTTGACCTCACCACACGTCCGGGCGGCATAGGCTCTGTCCGGAGCGCCGGATGCGGCCGTATCGGTAGACGGAATTCAGCTCCAGTAGACCGCGGGGCGGCCTGTGTGCGAAGAAATAACTCGAACCGATCCCCGCACAGTTTCGGCGGTGGGGCATGGGGTCCGCTTCCGGCCGCGCGCGAAGCCGAGCATGAGATTCGCCGCGCAGGCACGGGGCACCAACGGTGGTTTCATGGCAGTCCGGCCGGGGACCGAACGGTTTCACGGTGCGAGCGTTGGAGGCGCTGCGCGGCGAGCCAAGGAGCCGCACGCGGCTCTCCAGCAGACCCCATGCCCTCCGAAGCGCTGGCGGAGGTTCGAGAGCTGCCTGGCCGCCTAGCGGGCCGAAGGCCCGAAGTTACTTCGAAGAATTCAGCAGCCAGAGGGCCCGCAATTCTTTCCCCTGACCCCTGACCCCTGTCCCCCGATCCCCGGTTCCTGGACCGTAAGCCCCATGCCCCGCACTCCCCCAGGGGTAGAGACCCGAGCCGCCGGTGCGCTCGTTGGGATCAGGAATCCCGGCTCACCCCGTAGACGAAGATCCGGTAGAAGTGGTCGGCCAGGGCGTCCGGGGCCACGGGGCCGGCCGGTCGGTACCACTGGAAGATCCAGTTCATCATGCCCAGCAGGGCGAACGCGCTCACCGTGTCGTCGAGCCCCGACCCCGGCGCCTTGACCGCCGCCACGAGGCGCCGGGCCATGTCCAGGTACCTGCGTTGGCGAGCCTTCAGGTGCTCGCGCCGGGCGGGCCCCAGGGAGTCGATGGCCGTGGAGAGCAGGGTGAGTTCGTGGGGGTGTGCCGTGAAGAACCCCACGTAGCGGCGGATCCACTCCCGCACCCGCTCCTCGGGCGGGGCGTCCAGGGACAGCGCGGCCTCAATGTCGTCGGTGACCCGGTCCATGGAGAACGACAGGATCTCGAACAGCAGGTCCTCCTTGGAGCGGTAGTAATAGTAGAAGGCGGGCTTGGTCACCCCCAGGGCGTCGGCCACGTCCTGCAGGCTCGTGCGCTCGTACCCCTTCTCGGCGAACAGTCGGGCTCCCGCCGCGAAGATCTGCTCCCGCCGGTCCTCCCGCACGGGCGATGGTTGGGCCACGGTCGCCTCCTGGATCGATTTACTTACCGGGCAGTAAAATCCCAGAACCAGCACCCCGTGTCAAGAGGGGAGCCCCATCAGGCCCCCGCGGGGCCCGGCAACGGGGAGGGGTAGCTTTCGTCACCTGCGAACGTATTGCCAGGGTGCGGGGTGGGGGCCTGGTTCCGGCCGGGCGCGAGTGCGGCATCCGGTCGCCGCGCCTTCTCATGCCGCCGCTTGCACGTCGATCCAGGCCACCGCAGCGGAACCCTTGGGATCCGGCGGCGGTCCAGACGTTCGGAGGGCGCGGCGAGCGAAGGGGCCGCACCCGGCGCTCCACCAGACCCCCACCGCGCACTCCCCAAGGGGAAGGGGGCACGGGTCTGGCAATACTTTCGTTGAGATTAGCAGTTCGGGACGGGCTAGAGACCAGAAACTAAACCATGTCCCCGAGCCGCGAGGTAAAGGCGAGGAGGTTTGGTGGTTCCCAGAACGCACGGGAATCCGGGAGGTTTTCAAGCCTCCTAGCATCCCAGCGTCCTAGCGGAAGTTACCGGAAAGGCGGCCACCTCGCCTGCTCACCGCAGGCACTGGAACACCCCCTTGCACCACAGGCAGTCGCCGCAGGGCTCGGCGTTCAGGTAGCAGTCCTGCTCGAACTCCTCGGCCTGGACGTAGTCGCAGCACTTGGCCAGGTTGCAGTCGGAGCAGAACGGGTAGTCGTACCGGATGACGCTCTGCCGAAAGCTCCGGAAGGCGGGGTCGTTCCATACCTCCAGGATACCCTGGTCCGGCACCCGGCCGAACACCCGGGGCCGGACGAACTTCTCCCGGCCGTTGATAAAGCACCGGTACCCGTGCCACAGGAAGTAGCAGGGATGCACCGCGCCGTCCCAGCTGACGAACGCCGCCCCCTCCTCCACGAAGTCGCACCGCCGGTCGCCCCGGGGCACCACCTCGGGTAGCCGCAGGTCCAGGCCGAGCTCCGAGGCCACCCGGGCGGCCTCGTCGAAGATCCGCCCCACCCGGTCCATCCAGCCCTCGTCCCGCTCCAGGATCTTCTGCACGTTCACGAAGATGTCCCGCTGGTGGGCGTCGGCCTTCATGGCCTCCACGAAGGCCACGATCCGCTCGTCCTCGGGGCTCTTGGTGTACTTCCAGAGCACCTCGAAGTACCGGTCGAGGTCGATGCCCTCGGCCTCGGCCCGCCGACGCCACGGCTCGAAGAACGCCACGGCCACGTCGGTGTTCGGGTCGTAGGCCGCCTGTCGGATCAGGGGCTCGTCGTAGGGGAGCACCTGGGTCACCAGGGCGAAGGCGGCGCCCCGGGAGGCGGCCCACCGGACCACGTCAGGCAGCTCGGCCACGTTGTCGCGCATGGCCACGAACTCGATGCCCTTCTCCACGTGCCGACCCACGGCCTTTTCGGCCCCGCCCAGGGCCCGGAACGCCCGGTCCAGGGCTCCCACCTCGCCCCCTTCGCGGATGCGGCGGAACGTAGCCGGGTTCACCGCGTCAAGCGACAGGCAGATCCGGTCCAGCCCGGCCTCCACCAGCCGGAGTGCCCGGGGCTCGTCCAGGAGGAGGCCGTTCGTCTGGAACCCGATGGTGGCACCGGCGGGCATGACCGAACGGGCCCGCCGGATGAACTCCTCGAGCCCGGGGTGGAGGAGGGGCTCCCCGATTCCCGACAGGATCAGGGTCTCCAGGCGGGGCAGGGCGGGTTCCAGCCCCGCGAACACGGCGTCGTCCAGTGCCCCCTCCGCAACGCCGTTGTCCGGGGTCTGTTTCACGCACATGGCGCATCGCAGGTTGCACCGGGTGGTGGTCTCGACGAACAGCTTAGACGGGTAGAATAGTAGGGCGGGAGCGCCGGCCTCGACCGGCTCGTTTCGTTGACAGATCTCCACGGCAAAGGGCCTCCTGTCCCTATCCGGCTGCCCGGAGCTCGGCCTCGGCGTGGCTTCCGTCCGAGGCGAGATAGGCGCGGATCGCCTCCGCCACGATGATCAGGGTCTCTCGAAACCGTCCCTCGTCCGGTTCGAGCAGGGTCATCCGGAACCCCTGCTCGTCGGTGGCAAACGAGCTCAAAGGCACCACGCACACCCCGGCCGAGGCCAGTAGATAGTACACGAACCGCTTGTCCAGGCGGATACCCGGCTCGGCCACCAGCCGCTCCACCAGGTGGCGCACCGGCTCCTGCGCGACCTTGAGAGCCTGCCGGGCACTCAGGCTCCCGGGCAGGAACCGCACGGTCAGGTAGAACGCGCCGCCGGGCCGGACCACCTGAATCCCCGGCACCTCGCCCAGAATCTCGCAGGCGATCTCGGCGTACCGAGCATACCGACTGCGGCGCGCCTCCAGGTGCGCCGGGTACTCGGGGTTCCCCAAGATCAGAGGAATCGCTTTCTGGGGGAGCGTTGTGGAGCATACCTCCACCATCTTCGCATCCACAATGCTCTGCACGTACCGCCGGAACACAGGGTCCTTCTCCGCATTGTACACCTCGATCCATCCGCACCGGGCCCCCGGCCAGGGCAGCTCCTTACTGATGCCCTTCATGGAGATGGCCGGCACGTCGCCGATCACGTCCGCGAGCTGGCAGGTCCGGACCCCCTCGAACACCAGGTTCGCGTAGATCTCGTCGGCCACCACAAACAGATCGAACTCCCGAGCGATACCCACCATCTCCTCCAGGACCTCCGGGGGGTAAACCGCACCAGTGGGGTTGTCAGGGTTGAGGATCAACAACCCCGCCACCGAGGGATTGTACTTGACCGACAGCCGCAGGTCCTCCAGGTCCGGCATCCAACCCCGATCGGGATCGAGACGGTAGCACACGGGCTTCTGGCCCGCGTGAGCCGCCTCGCCCGAGGAGTGGGTGGTGTAGGCCGGCGAAGGGCCGATCACCCGGGCCTCGCGCCGCAGGAACCCGTAGACCTTCTGGATCGCGTCGCCCAGGCCGTTGAAGAACACGATGTCCTCGGCCGAGATTCGAGCCCCCCCGCGGGCGTTGACCCGTTCGGCCAGGAACTCCCGGGTCTCCAGCAATCCCTTGGTGGGGCAGTACGAGTACGAGCAGTCCTGGAGGGCCAGGTCCGCCACCACCTCCTTCATCCAGCCAGGCACGGTCTCTCCCTTGGCCACCGGGTCTCCGATGTTCTCCCACCGCACCGGAATCCCCAGGCGCTGGAGCTCCTCCCCGACGCTCACGATGGCTCGGATCTCGTAGGAGAGCTCACCGGCCCCCACGTGGACGATGTTCTTGCGCATCCTCGAAAACTCCTTCGTAACAGCGGTCGTCAGTCGTTGGTCGCCAGCCGGGGCGGGGCCATTGGCCGGCTGGGCGGCTAGTGTTCCGTTCCACAAAAAAGCAGATCCATTCCGGCGGTGGGGCTGGGGGGTCCGACGAAGCGTGACGGCCGAGCAGCCCGGGCCGTTCAGCGGAGGAGGGGCCGCCAGCCCCACCCCCTCGGGAATGCACGAACTTGCGAACCATGACACTAGGCTGCTCGGCGGCTCTCGAACCGCCCCAAAGCTCGGACTCCGAGGCGACGCACCCATTTTGCCGCCGGGCCAATAAAAAAGGCCACGGGCGCGTTGCCCGTGGCCTTGGTTCGTCGGGGCGACGGATGGGACGTGCTACCCCCCGGGTCCCGACCCACGGGCGCGGCAGAGCCAGGCGGCCGCAGCGGCCGCGTCGGTAGCTCGATCCATCGCCTTCGAGGTCGGGAACACGATCGTCATCTGCATAACATCTGTTGGTACCACGCCGCCCTGCCCGTGTCAACCGCCTTCCGCCGCATCAAGCCCGGCCATGGGGAGCGAGCCGCACACGGGGCAGGCCCGCAACCCCAACGGTCGCTCCAGGCCGCTGCGCTCCAGGAGCTCGTCGTCGGTGAACATCTCGGCAGTAGGGCCGTCCCGGGTGATTCGGCCGTCGTGGACCACGATGGTGCGGTGGCACAGCTCCAGGGCCATGTCCAGGTCGTGGGTGGCGATGATCTTGGTGTGCTCGAACGAGGCCAACAGATCCATCAACCGGCGGCGCGCCCGGGGATCCAGGTTGGAGGTGGGCTCGTCCATCACCAGGATGTCGGGCCCCATGGCAAGCACGGTGGCGATGGCAACGGCCCGCTTCTCGCCTCCGGACAGCCGGTGGGGGGGCCGATTCCGCAGGTCCCAGGCGCCGACCCGTTCCAGGGCGGTCCGGACCCTGCGCTCCACCTCGTCGGGTGGCAGCGCCAGGTTCAAGGGGCCGAAGGCCACGTCCTCGTACACCGTGGGCATGAACAGCTGATCGTCCGGGTCCTGGAACACCATACCCACGGTCTTTCGGATCTCGGGCAAGGTCTGGCGGGTCAGGGGGATCTCCCCGATGCGCACCGCGCCCTTCTGGGGCACCAGGACACCGTTCAGATGCAGGAGCAGGGTGGACTTGCCGGCACCGTTGGCGCCGACCACGGCCACCGACTCTCCGTGGGTGATCCGAAACGACACCCCGGCCAGGGCCGGCGTGCCGTCCGGGTAGGTGAACTCCAGGCCCGTCACCTCGACGATGTGATGGCTCATGGGTGAACCCCGTCAGAAAGGGTTGGTTCCTCGTGTGTTCGCGTGGGTCAGAAGGCCGCACCGGTCAGACAAACAGCGCCCCCACCAACCGGGGCACGTTGACTAGCCGCAACACCACGAACAGGGCGGACCACCCGAGCAGGAACGCCCAGTCCGCCCCGCGAAACCGCAGGGTTCGCAAGGAATGGAACTCCCCCGTGAACCCCCGGCACAGCATTGCGGTGTGGATGCGCCGGGCCCGATCCAGCGTGCGCAGGAGCAGGTGGCCCACCAGGGAGCCGTACACCCGCACCCCCGTGCCCCTCCGCCCGAAGCTGCGCAGGCCCCGGGCCCGCACGAGGCACAACGCCTCGTCCGCAAGTACGAACAGGTACCGGTAGAGGAGGAGCAGCTGCACGGCCATAACCCTGGGGGTGCCGAGCCGGCGAAGACCCAGACAGACCCCGTAGAACCCCGTGGTGGCCACCAACACCAGGGCTGCGCCGATGGTCAGCACGAACCGCACCAGGATCGAGGCATAACTCACCCATCCCCCGGTGACCGTGATCGGTCCCACGGACAACAATGGGACGCGGTCGAGCCACGGGTTTGCGGCGCCCACGAGCATCGCGAACGGGGCCACCACCAGCAGTTTCCGGACCAGATAGCCCAGGGGCAAGTCCGCTTGGGCGATCAGCACTGCGGGGAACACGGCATAAGGCAGCAGCCCCGACACCTCGTACTTGCCGTGGGACACCACCGCCACCAGGTAGACCAGGGTGGCCACGATCTTCGCCCGAGGATCCAGACGGTGCACCGGCGTATCGGCGTAGGCGAGACGGTCGAGCCGCCCCAGGTCGAGGAACGCGCGTTCGGCGCCGGCCATTTCTATACGATCCCACGGCCGGTGGTGGTCATCACCAGCTTCCCATGCTTGACCCCTTTGGTGCCGATAAGCTCATCAGCCAGGCGTTTCACCCGGGAAGCCGGCCCCCGCACGACCACCACCTCCAGGCAATGGTCGTGGTCCAGGTGGACGTGGAGGGCCGACACGATGGCGTCGTGGTGATCGTGCTGGTGCTCGGTGAGCTTGTCCGCCAGGTCCCGCACGTGATGGTCGTACACCAGGGTCACGGTCCCCACGATCTCCTCGTCGCCCCGGCTCCACTGTTCCTCCACCAGGGCGTTGCGGATCAGGTCCCGGATGGCCTCCGACCGGTTGACATAGCCCTTGCGGGCCACGAGGGCGTCGAACTGCTCCAGCAACCGGGTGTCCATGGAGATCCCGAACCGGGTCAACTGGGGCATGGAGTCCTCCTTCACAATGGATTCCGTCAGAAGGCCGGAAGGGGAGAAAGCCGAGAGCCTTTCCCTGTCCCCCCAAGGCCTGAAAGAGCTTGCCACCTCCGTCGTGCGATCCTTGCTACGATGGCTCCTCGTTCGTGTTACGAAAATAAAATTATTGACACGCAACTCCCGGGGGCGCTAGTCTTCGGTGCCACGAACTCCGAAAACCTTAGCACAGGAGGAGATCCGATGCACATGGCCGATGCCCTTCTTTCCCCCGGAGTCGGTGGCGCCATGTGGGCCGCCACGGCCGCCACCACCGTGTACTGCGCCCGCAAGGTGCACGAGGAGGCCGATGACCGCAAGGTGCCCCTGATGGGGGTGCTAGGAGCCTTCGTGTTCGCCGCCCAGATGATCAACTTTACGATCCCCGGCACCGGGTCCAGCGGTCACCTGGGTGGAGGCCTCCTCCTGGCACTCCTCCTGGGGCCCCACGCGGCGTTCTTGACCATTGCGTCGGTGCTGGTGGTGCAGGCGCTGTTCTTCGCCGACGGGGGGCTGCTGGCCCTGGGGGCCAACATCTTCAACATGGGGGTGTTCTCCTGCTTCGTGGCCTACCCCTTGGTGTTTCGCCCACTGGCCGGCAAGGATCCCAGCCCGGGCCGTCTCACCTGGGCGAGCGTGGCCGCCGCGGTGGTGGGTCTCCAGCTGGGTGCGCTCGGAGTGGTGCTGGAAACCGTGTTCTCCGGCATCTCCGACCTGCCCTTCAGCAAATTTGTGCTCCTGATGCTACCCATTCATCTAGCCATCGGCGTGGGCGAGGGGTTCGTGACCGCGGCGGTGGTGAACTTCGCCCGCAAGGCCGAACCCGGTCTGCTGGGGGGGCACATCCCCTCGGCCTCCGGAGGGTACCGGAAGCTCCTGGCCGGGCTCGCGGTGGCCGCGCTGGTGGTCGGCGGAGCCCTGTCGTGGTTCGCCTCGGCCCACCCGGACGGGCTCGAATGGTCCATCGCCGGGATCACCGGCTCCGAGGAGCTCGAGGCTCCAGCCGATGGGATCCACGGCACC
This sequence comes from bacterium, assembly GCA_027021615.1. Lineage (GTDB taxonomy): Bacteria > Desulfobacterota > Deferrisomatia > Deferrisomatales > Deferrisomataceae > Deferrisoma. The sequence goes on from JALUTY010000002.1 coordinate 72,723, forward strand.
CTGGCCCGAATCCAGGAGAAACTCTCGTTCCTGCCCGACTACGGGTTCAAAGATGTCGGAGGGTCCGACAAGACCGCGGCATCAGAGAAAGAGACCTGGCCTGCGGTCGACCCGGGCACCAGCGTGTCGGGCATCGTGGGGGGCCTGATCACCCTGGCCGTGGCCGCCGCGATCGGGCTGCTGCTGCGCCGACGCAGCCGGGCTCAAGCCAGGGTCGCGTAGCTCGAGGGGGGCGGCCGCCCCCCTCTTTACTTTTTTTCCCTTCTCTTCCGGCATCTGGATTCGCATGCCAGGCCCGCTCACCGTGCCGGAACTTCACCCACAGGAGGATCGAGATGCGTCGAGTCGTCATTGCTCTCCCCTTGGTCCTGGTGCCGGGACTCGCCTCGGCGGCGACCACGCTGGAGGAGCGGGTGGAGGCGTTGGAGAAGAAGAACGCCGAGCTCTACCACACCCTGCAGCAGAAGAAGCAGGCCGGCCTGATGACCAAGATCTCCGAGAAGATCT
>JALUTY010000003.1 GCA_027021615.1 bacterium
CCAGCCGGGCCTCATCACCAACGCCATCGGCTCGGGTCTGCGGGCCGCCCGGTACATCCACTCGCTGATCTCCAAGACCGAGTACGAGGACGACCGCAAGGAGGTGATCCCGTACGAGCGGATCCGGTTCCAGTGGTACGACCGGGCCCGGCAGGACGACCTGTCGCGCACCTGCGAAGGCGAGGCCGCCAAATGCATGTCGTGTGCCAGTTGTCGGGACTGCCACCTGTGCGAGAACACCTGCTACTGGGGGGCCATCTCCCGGCGAGAGACCCCGGGCGGCGGGTACGAGTACGTGGTGGACGACGAGAAGTGCATCGGGTGCGGCTTCTGCGCCGGCATCTGCCCTTGCGGGATCTGGACGCTGTACGAGTATTAGAGGCTGGAAGGCTGGGACGCTAGAAGGCTGGGAAGCTTGTAGCTGGAATACCAAGTTGCGTTCAAAGCCGTCAGACCCCTGAACCGGCGGGGCAAGGGGCTGGTGGAGCGCCGGGCGTGGCTCCGACAGTCGCTGCCCCCGGCACTCAGCCGATACCCGCTCTGCCGGCGACCCGAAATGCATTGCCAACGTTCGCTTTCCTGCCGTTCATGGGACACTCGGGCTGAGTGTCGGGGGCAGCGTGAGTCGGATGCTGCACTCACGCACGGCCGGAACCAGGCCCCTTGCCCCGGCCCCCGGATGGATCTTGGTTTGAACGCAACTTGGTACAATACGGCCCGGGTCGCCCACAGGCGCCCGGGCCGTTTCGCTTGTCGTTTGTCTCCCCCTCCCCCTCGGGGGGAGAGGGCCGGGGTGAGGGAGGATCAGCCGGTGCGGCCGAGAACCTCCCGGCAGGTGCGGAGCACGTTATCCACCGTGAACCCGAACCTCTTGGCCAGCACGCTGGCCGGGGCGCTGGCGCCGAACCGGTCGATGGCCACCACCGCGCCGGTCGGGCCCGCGTACCGGTCCCACCCGAACGGGCTTCCGGCCTCCACGGCCACCCGCGCGGTGATCTTTGGCGGTAACACCTTTTCCCGGTAGGCCGGGTCCTGCGCCTCGAACAGCTCCCAGGAGGGCAGGCTGACCACCCGGGTGGGCATGCCGTCGGCCTCGAGCCGGTCCGCGGCCTGCAGGGCCAGGTGCACCTCGGAGCCGGTGGCGACGAGGATCATGCGGACTCCCTCGGGGCCGGCCGAGGCCTCCCGGAGCACGTAGCCCCCCCGGCGCAGGCCCGAGGCCGGAGCCAGGGCCCCGCGGTCCAGGACCGGCACGTTCTGGCGGGTCAGCACCAAGGCCGTGGGGCCGTCGGTGCGTTCCAGGGCCACCCGCCAAGCCTCGGCGGTCTCGTTGGCGTCGGCCGGGCGGAGCACCACCAGGTTCGGCATGGCCCTGAGGCTCGCCAGGTGCTCCACCGGCTGGTGGGTGGGGCCGTCCTCCCCCACAAAGATGCTGTCGTGGGTGAACACGTGGATCACCGGCAGCCTCATCAGGGCCGCCAGCCGGAGCGAGGGCCGCAAATAGTCGGAGAACACGAAGAACGTGGAGCCGAACGGCCGGAACCCCCCGTGGTTGGCCATGCCGTTCAGCACGGCGGCCATAGCGTGCTCCCGCACCCCGAACCGCAGGTTCCGCCCGGCCGGGGTGTGCCGGGAGAAGTCCTCCTCGCCGTTCAGCAGGGTCTTGGTGCTGGGCCCGAGATCCGCCGATCCGCCCATGAGCTCCGGAACCCGGGTCGCCAGCGCGTTGAGCACCTTGCCCCCGGCCCCCCGGGTGGCCACGCCCTTGGCGTCCGGGTCAAAGGTGGGAACCGCCTGGTCCCACCCGTCCGGCAGCTCGCCGGCCATCCGGCGCTCGAACTCGGCGGCCAGGTCCGGGTGCTGCTCGCGGTACCGGGTCAGCAGGGCCTCCCAGCGCTCCCGCTCGGCCCGGCCCCGTTCCGCCGCGCGCCGGAACGGCTCGCGGGCCGCGTCGGGCACGTGGAACTCGGGCTCCGCCGGCCAGCCCAGCCGCTCCTTGGTGCGGCGCACCTCGTCGGGCCCCAGGGGGGCGCCGTGGGCGTCAGCCGAGTCCTGCTTGCCGGGGCTGCCGTACCCGATGTGGGTGCGCACCCGGATCAGGGAGGGCCGGTCCGGCTCGGCCCGGGCCTGGCGCAGAGTCGCCTCCACCGCGTCGGGATCGTTGCCGTCCTCCACGGTCAGGGTCTGCCAGCCATAGGCCCGGAACCGCGCCTCCACGTCCTCCGAGAAGGTCAGGTCCGTGCCCCCCTCGATGGTGATCCGGTTGTCGTCGTACAGGACCATCAGCCTGCCCAGGCCCAGGTGACCGGCCAGGCTGGCCGCCTCGGCCGACACCCCCTCCATCAGGTCGCCGTCGCCCGCGATCACGTAGGTCCAATGGCCCACCACCTCGAACCCGGGCCGGTTGTACCGGGCGGCCAGGTGCCGCTCGGCGATGGCCATGCCCACCGCGGCCGAGATACCCTGGCCCAGGGGACCGGTGGTGGTCTCCACCCCGGCGGTCTCGAGCGACTCGGGGTGCCCCGGGGTCTTCGAGCCCCACTGGCGGAAGCTCTTGAGATCCTCCAGGGTCAGACCGAACCCGGCCAGGTGCAGCAGGCCGTACAGGAGCATGGACCCGTGGCCGGCCGACAGCACGAACCGGTCCCGGTCGGGCCACCGGGGTGCCTGGGGGTCGAACCGGAGGAGGCGGGTCCACAGGGCGTAGGCCATGGGGGCCGCGCCCATGGGCATGCCGGGGTGGCCCGACCGGGCTTTCTCCACGGCGTCCACGGCCAGGAACCGAAGGGTGTTGATGCTCAGCGCGTCGATGTGGGGCTCGCTCATGGGGGTGAACTCCGCGTGTGGGTTTGGTCTCCCCCCCGGAAAGGCCGGGCATTGTGCCCCAGGTGGGGAGGGGTGTCCAGGAGAGTTTTCGCCTCATACCGAGTTGCGTTCAAACCGAGAGCCCTTGTGGGGCGGGGCAAGGGACCTGCCTCCGGCCGGGCGCGAGGCCGGGCATTGAGATCCGCCGCGCAGGCACGGGACGGGGGAGTTGGTTTCATTCCAACTCCGGAGAATGCGAGCTATTTCATGGTTCGAACGCCGGAGGCGCTGCGCGGCAAGCGAAGGAGCCGCACCCGGCTCTCCGGTAGGTCCCTTGCTCCTCTGCTCAGGGGGCCAATGGCTTTGAACGCAACTTTTGGTATTACGCCGTGAGCATCCCCACCACCGCCCCGGTCATGAGGGTGGCCAGGGTGCCCGACACGATGGAGCGGAGCCCCAGGGCCACGATCTCGTCCCGCCGGGAGGGGACCAGGGCCCCCATCCCCCCGATCAGGATGCCCAGGCTGCCGAAGTTGGCGAACCCGCACAGGGCGTAGGTCACGATCAGTCGGCCCCGGTCCGAGAGGGCCTCGGCCGGAAGCTGGGCCAGCCGGAGGTAGGCCAGGAACTCGTTGAGCACGGTCTTGGTGCCCATGAGGCTCCCAGCAGTGACCGCCTCGGACCAGGGGATGCCGATGAGCCACATGACTGGCGCCAGCACGAAGCCCAGGATCCTCTCCATGGTGATGGGTTCCCCTCCCACGGGCGGAAGCAGACCTAGGGTTTGGTTCACCAGGCTCACCAGGGCCACCAGCACCACCAGCATGGCCACGATGTTCAGGAGGAGCCCCAGGCCCGCCAAGGTGCCCTTGGTCACGGCGTCCATGGTGGAGGCGTAGTCGTCCGGGGGGGCGAGCCCGCCGCCGGTGGGCTCGCCGGTCTCCGGCACCATCAGGTGGGCGGCCACCACCGCGGCCGGGGCGCTGATCAGGGAGGCGGTGAGGATGTGGCCCATGGCGTCGGGCAGGACCGGCCCGAGGATCGAGGCGTAGAGGGCCAGCACGGTGCCGGCGATGGTGGCCATGCCGGCGGTCATCACCATGAACAGCTCCCCCCGGCCCATGCGTTCCAGGTAGGGGCGCACCAGAAGGGGGGCCTCCACCATGCCCACGAACACGTTGGCCGCGGCCGACAGCCCCACCGCGCCGCCGACTCCCAGGGTTCGCTCGAGGAGCCACGAGAACCCCCTCACCACCCAGGGCACCACCCGCCAGTGGAACAGCACCGCGGACAGGGCGCTCATGACCAGGACGATGGGCAGGGCCTGGAACGCCAGCACGAAGCTCCCGCCGGCGGAGACCTCCTGAAACGGCAGGGGGGCTCCCCCCAGGTATCCGAACACGAACGAGGTGCCCGCCCGGGTGGCCTCCTGGAGGGCGTCCATGGCCCGGTTCAAGGCCAGGAACAGCCCCTTGGAGGGCGGCAGCTTGAGCAGCACGAGGGCGATGGCCACCTGGAGGCCCACGCCCACGGCCACCGTGCGCCACCGAACGGCCCGTCGGTTCTCGCTCAGGCCCCAAGCCAGGGCGCACAGGACCCCAAGCCCCAGGGCGCTTCGAATCGCCATGAACCCTTCGCCCATCTTGTCACCCCGGCAACCAAACAGACTCGTTTTTTGGAGGCAGGGCAAGGGACCTGCCTCCGGCCGGGCTCGGAGCCGAGCTAGAAGTCCACCCGCAGCAGGTCGGCGCTCACCCGCGCCCCGCCGGGCTCGGGCGCCGTGCGCACCGTGGGCAGGGCCAGGTAGAGGTTGCCGTCGCGGATCTCGGCCACGGCGGTGGACTCGTACACCCCGAACAGGGCGCCGGCGATGGCACCGGCCGCGGCGCCGTACCCGACGTACTCCAGGTGGTCCTGGGGCTCGTCGGTAAACACGGTGAGCGCCCCGCCGATGATGGCGCCGGTCAGGGTGCCGTAGAACGTGTCGCGGAAGATCACCTCGCCCTTGAGCTCGGCCCGGGCGGCCAGGGGGGCGGCGAGCACCGCGGCAAGGGCCAGGGCGGCGGTCCAACGTTTCATCGTTTCCCTCCTTTTGTCAGGGGCCGGACGTCGGCTATTGGTCTGGGGCTTCTGGCCCGCTGGGCGGCCAGGGTCATGCTCCAAAAGTTCGTGCATTCCCCGAGGCGGTGGGGCTGGGGTCCCCTCCTTCGCGGAACGGCCTCGCAGGGGCCGCCTCGGCTCGGTCCGCTGCGGAGCGTGCCTGTGGTCTTTATCCTGTCTCCGGTCCGCTGAATTCTGGTCCCTGGAAACCCATGCCCCCCGGACCGTGACGCTGCGATGCAGACCTGCTTGAAGTGATCGGAATCAAACAGATTTTCGAGCCTTCTAGCTTTCCAGCCCTCTAGCTTTCGAGCCTTCCCGCCTTCCCGCGTGCCGAAGGCCCCTACCCCCGGGTCCGGTAGCGGGCCGGGTCCTCAAACAGGTCGAGCACCAGGGCGCCGTCGCGGGTGCGCGCCGAGTGGGGCACCCCGGCGCCGATCTCGTAGGTGTCGCCCTTGCGGTAGGTTCGCGCCTCACCGGCGATGGTCAGCTCGATCTCGCCCTGGATCACGATCCCCCACTGGGCGCCGTGGGAGTGCTCCGGAATCTCGAACCCGGGGTCCAGCCGGAAGAACACGGCCTGGCGGGTGGGCCCCTGCAGGAGCCACCCGGCCGCCCCTTCGAGGGGGAGGTCCACCCGGGGAAGCTCGGTCACGATCCGGGGGAAGGTGTCGGGCATGGGGGTTCCTCCTTCCAGCGGTGGGTCAGCAGCTCCAGTATCTTGCGGTTGGCCCGGGGCATGGGGTGGTGGGGAAGCTCCCCGGGGGGAACCCACCTCCACTCCCGCCCCTCGCCGGCCGCGGGGTCCATCTCGACGAAGTTGCATAGCAGGGGATGGAGGGTCACCGTGAAGTGGGAGTACGCGTGCTCCACCGGCGGCAGCTCGGCCACCGGTTCGGCCCGCACCCCCAGCTCCTCCCGGAGCTCCCGCACGGCAGCCCGGGCCGGGGTCTCGCCGGGCTCGATTTTGCCGCCCGGAAACTCCCACAGCCCGCCCAGCAGCCCCTCGTAGGGCCTCCGGTCGATCAGCACCCGGCCGTCGGGGCGCCGGACGATGCCCACGGCCACCCGGTGGTGGGGCCGCCTTTTCCGGGGAGGGCGCACCGGGTATGCTTCCGGGGTGGCCCGGCCCAGGCAAGGCTCCCGGAGCGGGCAGGCTGCGCAGGACGGGCTGCGGGGGGTGCACACCAGGGCGCCCAGTTCCATCAGGGCCTGGTTGTGCACGCCGGCCCGGCCCGGCGGGAGCAGGTCCTGGGCCAGCCGGTCGATCCGGCGGCGCCCCTCGCCCGAACGGGGGTCCTCCGGCAGGGCGGTGAGACGGGCCAGCACCCGGCGCACGTTCCCGTCCACCACGGCCAGGTCCCGGTCGAACGCGATGCTCATGACCGCGGCCGCCGTGTACGACCCCACGCCGGGCAGGGCCTGGAACTCCCTGGGATCGTCGGGGATCCGGCCACCGTGCCGCTCCACCACGATCCGGGCCGCCCGGAGGAGGTTCCGGGCCCGGGAGTAGTAGCCGAGCCCCTCCCACAGCCGGAGCACGGTTTGATCCTCGGCTCGGGCCAGGGCCCGGAGGGTGGGCAGCTCGAGCATCCAGCGCTCGTAATAGGGAATCACCGCGGTCACCCGGGTTTGCTGGAGCATGATCTCCGAGACCCACACCGCGTACGCGTCTCCGCGACGGCGCCACGGCAGGTCCCGGGCGTTGGCCCGGTACCAGGCGTGAAGCGCGGGGATCCGCTGCGAGAGCGCACCCATCGCCGCGGTCGGGCTCAACCCGGTCCTCCCCACGGACTGGGGCCCGGCCGGGCCGCCTCCGTGCGGCTCCCGTTCCGGGAGAGCACGTGGCCGGGGAGGGTGGGCCCCGGGTCTGGCGAGGCGGCGTCGGAGGCCCCGACGACAGGGAGCTTGGGGAAAAACGACGGGAGTGGTTCCATGGCGGGCACACGGTACCACGGGAAGCCGGACCTCCGGAAGATCTCTGCGGGGCCGGGGCGCTGCGCCGTCGGCCCGTCGGCCGGGGGGGGCGGACAACGGGCCCCGAGTCGCCCGTGGCGTCTGGCCGGCGCCGTGGCCGTAGTTGGCGTGCTGTCCCTGGGGTGCGCCGGTCCTCGTCCCCCTCCACCCGCGCCCCCCCGGCCGGCCCCGGCCGTTCGCCGGGTGCCCTGGCTGGGCGTCGAGGTCCAGGAGGTCACCCCGATCCTGGCCCGTACCCTGGGGCTGGACCCGGCCCGGGGCTGCGTGGTGACCCGGGTCCCCGCCGGCACGCCGGCCGAGCGGGCGGGGCTAAGGTGGGGAGACGTGATCCTTTCGGTGAACGGGGTGTCCCTGGGGGGGCCGGAGGACCTGGCCGAGTGGAGCGGCGTTCTCGGCGGCGGCACGGCCGTGGTCGGCATCCTGCGGGGAGGGGCCGCCGGGGAGGTCACGGTGTCCCTGCCCCGTGCCCGGTCGCCCCGGCCGCCCAAGGAGCCCCCCAAAGAGACGCCCCCGCAAGGCGGGGCGGCACGGAAGCCGGCCGTGCGGAAGCCGGCCCCGCCGGCAGAGCCCCCACCCGAGCCGGAGCCGGTCCGGCCGGCCGTCGAGCAGTCCGCCGAGGAGAGGGCCTTTCGCCTGTACCGGGAAGGGAGGTTGGAGGAGGCTCGGGTCGCCTACCAGGAGGCGGTCCGGAACAACCCGAGCGACCCCGCGGTGCTGAACAACCTGGGGGGCGTGTTGAACCTCCTGGGCAGGCCCCGGGACGCGGAACGGGTGCTCGCCCGGGCGCTCTTGCTCGATCCGGGCTTTGCCGAGGCCCGGTTCAACCTGGGCTCGGCGCTGTGGGCCCAGGGCAAGCGGGAGGAGGCCCTCGAAGCGTATCGCCGGACGGTTCGGGCCGATCCGACCATGGTGCAGGCGTGGGAGGCGTTGGCCGTTTCGGCCTGGAAGGTGGGGCGGGTGGCCGAGGCCGAGGAGGCGGCCACGGCCGGGCTGGCCCGGTCCCCAGGGAGCCGCCGGCTCGCCCTTGTTCTGGGGCGAGCCCTGTCTGCCCAAGAGCGTTTCGACGAGGCAGCGCAGGTGCTCTCCGAAGCGTTGCGCCTCCATCCCGAGGACCCGGATCTCCTCCTGGAGCTCGGGATGGCTCTGGACGAGGGCGGGCGGCCCTCCGAGGCGGTGAAGGTGCTCGATCGCCTCGTGGCGCAGCATCCCTCGGCGGCGGCCTTCCACAATCGGGCCCTGGCGAGGCTCCACGCGGGGGACCCCCAGGGCGCGGTGGAGGACGAGGACCAAGCTCTGCGGATGGAGCCGCGGTTTCCGGCGGCCCTGCGCACGCGGGCCCAAGCCCTATGGCGGTTAGGAGCGTACCGAGAGGCACTGGGAGCTTGGGACCGTGCTTTGAGTTTGGACCCCGGCTGGCCCCCCGTGCTCACCGATCTGGAGGAGGCTGCGGCCTTCCTGGCGGGATCCCCCGCGGGGGTAAGGCGGATCCAGGAGTGGCTGCGGCGAGCCGGGGAAGATCCAGGGCCCATCGACGGAGTTCTGGGGGAGCGGACTCGGCGGGCCCTCAGCCGGCTTCAACAGAAGAGGGGGCTCGTTCCCACCGGAGAGGTCAACGGGCCGACCTTGCTGGAGATCGTCCGTTCCACAGGGAGGCCGTCAAAGGAAGGTGGTTGACGACCACGGCCGACACCGGGATCCGGTCCAGCAGCTCGGCTGCAGCCTCGAGGTGTTGGGAGGGCGTGCCGGGTCTTACCACCAGCACCACCGCGTCCGCCCTGGCAACGATCGAAGGGCAGGCCTCCAAGGGGGGAGCGTCGATCACCAGCGCGGAACCGGCCAGGCCGGGAAGGACGAGCTCCAGAGCCTCTCCCAGCAGGGAGGGATCGATCGGCTCGGGGCATCCCTTTCTCGCGTTGCCGGGTACGAGAGAAAGGTTCGAGATCGGCCCGGAGATCCTTACCTCGCAGAGGGGAGTCCCCCGATACAGCACGTCCGATAGGCCGCGGCCGGCCCACGGGTGAAGAAGGTTCGCCAGCCAGGGGGACCCGGGAGCTCCCCCTAACCAGACCACATCCCCGGCCACGATGCGGGCGAGTTCGGCCCCAAGGTTGAGGGAGACCGTTGTGGTTCCGCACCTGGGGCTGACCCCGGCCACCACGGCGTGAAACGGGAACGCTGCAGCGCCTGCGAGGCGGCGTGCGATGGCTCGGACGGGTTCCATGCACCGGGCCGGCTGGGGCAATGCCGACAGCCAGCCGTGGCGCCGCAGCTCCCGCGGGGACAGATGGGGTCGGGTACACGCCGCCGGAAACGGAAGCACGCTACCCCGGGCGAGGCGGGGCTGCTCCTTGACAGCTTTCTCCAACGCCTCCAGGATCTTGGACACGGTTCACCTCGATTTTCGTGGTGACCACCGGCCCGTCGCCAGGGCCGACACCCCCCTCCAGGTGGCGGGGGTCATGCCAAGGTGGAAAAGCCCGCGAGGACCCAGGGCAGCCCCGCCAACACCCATCTTCCCACCGCAGATACGGCCCCCGCTCGGGTCGGGAGAAGGGGAAGGGAGGAGACCTGCTCCCCCCAGGGCCCGGGCGGCACGTCAGAGGGGTCCCGGACCCGACCTCGCCCCCCTGGCGCGAGCAGGACCGCGACAAACGCGAGGGCGGCCGCGGCCGGCACCGCATTGCCCGGGAAGGGGGGCTCCCCCCCCACCGGTTTAGGTCCCGCCACCACCTGAAGGCCGGGACGATGTGGGTTCGCCCCGGTCGCTTGGGGTCCCTGCCCTGCCAGTTGGGTGTCGATCTCGGCAAGGAGCTTCTCGACAGCCTTTCGGATCTTGATCGGGTGGGGCCCGGCGAGGCGTGCCTGCAGAGACGGCATGGGGGGAGAGAGGGAGGCAAGCTCTCGCTGCAGGCGACGAGCCTCAGGGTGGGACGGAGGGAGCCTTTCCACAAGCCGTACCAACCCCCGCCGCTCCGGCTCGATTCTCCGGAGAGACCCGAGGGTTTCCTCCACCCGCCTCAGCCAGGGATGGCCGGCGGGGAGGGCCTTCCTGAGTCTCTCGTTTAGGGCCGCGATGTCGCGCACGGAGCGGTCGTCCTGCGGGGAGCTCGGGTGCGGCGGCGCTGCCGGTGCCCCGGCTTCCTCCAGCACCTTTCCCAGCTGTTCCTTCAACCATACCAGCACCCCCACCGGATCTACCCGGGGTGGGCCCCTCCCCTGACGCTCCGGTAGAGCAGCGGCCTGTGCCCTGAGCCGTTCGAGCTCGGCGCGGAGCTGTTCCACGGCTGCGGTCTCCGTCGGGCCTGTGGCCACGAGGGTCCATTGGCCCTCTCGCGGCCCGTCCAAGGCCTGGATCGCCGGGCTCGAAAGGGAAGGAGGCCCCTGGCCATCCAGCCTCACGACGGCCTCGGCTCTCGGAGGCGGTACGGTCGCATCACCAACCACCGATCCGATCCACACCGCCAGCCCGGAGAGCGCCACAGCCCAAGGGAGTCGGCGAAGTCTCAAAGGGAGCATGGCCAAAGGACCCTCCAAAGGTTTTGTTGATACATGTTTGAAGCAAGAATCGGTCCATCTCTTGAGGAATCATCGCCAGGTTTGGGGCTTCTCGGAAAGGGGGACGGGGGTGGGTAGGTAAACTCCATGCCAAAAAGTGGAAAAAGTTTTCCCTGGGGATGAAAGCATTGCGTCTCGGGAAGGACATGCCTGGGGGCCAGGCCTTATGTTGCGGCCAAAGTGAATGGAATGGGTATGTGGTACATGTTTTGCTTATGTTTTGGCGTAGGTTTCGGATGAGAAGGCGGTTTCGGCGGGATGCTTCGCTGGTGCGGGCGGGCGGCCCAAGGGGAACACGAAAAGAGGAGGTGACACATGAGGAGATTCTGGAGCGCGGCTCTAGCCGCGGCCGCCGGACTGGTGCTGGCGTCGGGGTTGGCCTTTGCCGACCAGACGTCCCAGGCCATGAAGAAGGTGCAAGTGCACATCGACCCGAACATCGCGGTGTCCGGTGGGGTGCAGGTGACCCAGCAGTCGTTCCAGGCAGGGGAGATTCCTGTGGACGTGGCGTTCACCGTGCACGCCAACACCCAGTGGGTGACCCTGCAGGCCATGGGAACGCCGCTGTACAAGGCGGACGACCCGATGAGCCCGTACGAGATCCCCATCGATCTCGCGTCGGACGTCATGGTGGACATCCTGCCGGACGAGAACGGGGTGAGCGGGAACCCGTCGCCGGGTTACGACTGGGGCCTCGCGTGGGGCCAGGACGCTACGGAGTGCTCCGAGATTCCGGTTACGCCCGATGGGCGTGAGTGGCCCTGGTTCTGCACGGAGACCAGCATCTTCGAGAGCGGGAACAACGGCACGTTCAGTCACGACCTGGTGCTGACCTTCACCTGGTTCAACGAAGACAACGAGCTGCCCAAGGGCGACTACAGCGGCTGGGTGAAGCTGATCGCCTGGACCTACAACGATCCCTGATCCCATGGCCCCGGCGGCAACCTAGTCTCCGGGGTTTCTCGTCACATTGCCCGCCCGCACCAGCAAAGCATCCCCCTTACTCCGGCCGGGTCTCCCCGGCTGGAACCGTTTTGCTCCAAAAGGAGGCGGCCCATGACGAGCTTTACGCGAAAGCTTCTCTCCCTGGTCGTGGTGATGGGGGTCGTGGGGGGCCTGGCGGTTGGGGTGCCGACGGCCCAAGCGAGGCTGGTCATCAGTCCGGCCCTCCTGCGGCTGAATCTGGACGGGGAACGCCCGCGGGGCGCGTTCACCCTGACGAACGTGGGGGAGAAGACCGAGCGGTACCGGGCTCGGGCGGTGCACTTCCGGCTGTCCGAGGCGGGGGGGCTGCAGCTGGTGGAACCGGACGAGTGGTCCTTGGCCCCGTGGATCCGGTTCAACCCGGCTGAGTTCGAGCTCCCCCCCAATGCGAGCCGGGTGGTGCGATACACGATCCTCGTGCCCCCCACCCTTGAGCAGGGCCAGTACTGGGGGGGGATCGAGTTCGAGCCCCTCCAGAGCTCTGTGTACCGCTTCTCCGACGGAGAAGGGAAGAATCTGAGCATCCACGTGCTGAACTCGGCCCTGGTTCCGATCTTCGCCAAGAAGGGATCGCCCCGGGTGAGGCTGGAGGTGGCCGAAGCAAAGGCGGTGGCAACGTCCAAGGGCCCGGGGATCGTGGTGCGGTTGAAGAATCGAGGGGAGACCCGGGTGGATGTGCGGGGAAGCTACCGTCTGGTTCGGGAGGACGGCGTGGAGGTGGCCGCCGGCCCCGTGCCCGAGGTCATGATCCTTCGGGCGGGGGCCCGCCTCGTGGGGATCCGGCCGGATCCGCCGCCGGCGCCGGGGGTGTACAAGCTGGAGCTGGAGCTGGAGCTGCGCCAGCTCGAAACGCCCGTGCATTCAGTGTTCCCGGTTCGTTGGGGCTCGTGAGGGGAGCGTGCGCTGGGCGGATCTGAGCGCGATCGGCGTAGCGGCCTGGGCGGCCGCAGCTCTGGCCGCAGTTCCCGATGGGCCGGTGGCCCTGGTCCTGCCGCCGGTCCGAGGCGAGGTCTTGGCCCCACATCCAGCGCCGGCGCTGGTGCCGCCGGCCAGGCGGAAGGCGGGGCGGACGATCGCTCGGCCCGTGCCCCTTCGCTCAGCCAGGGCGAGATCCACGAGCCCCTCGGAGGACCTGATGGTCCGGCCGGAGGACGTTCTCCCCGCGACCCGGGAGCCCCCTGTGACCGCGGCCGAGGAGTGGATCGTGGCGTTGCGGCTCGTCGGTCCCAGGGGCATGCGGATCCTCGAGGTGGAGGACTTCGACGTGCTGGTGGTGCCGTCCTTGGGGAGGCTGTGGCCCCTGTTGCGGTTCCTCGATGCGGTGGGTGAGGACGCGGAGGTCACGGCCGGTGTCAAGGGGCCGGAGACCGTTTCCTTCTTTCCGCGGGACCGGCGAAGGGTCCGGGTGTCGGTGACGGAGCAGACGGTGACCTTTGGGGACGAGACGTCGAGAACCACGATGATCCGCCGGTGGTCGCCGTTCACCCACCGGGTCGAGGTGTATGTGCCCGAGCATGTGTTCCAGGAGGCCTTCGGGTATGAGATCCGGTGGGACGAGCCGACCCTGACCCTGACCGTTGAGACCCCCGTGTATCCGGAGTGGTACCTTCAGAAGCTGCGGTCCAAGCGGATCGAGTGGCGAAACATCCAGGAGGTCCCCCCCAACCTCCCGGAGAAGTTCGGCCCGGCCCAGCCCCCCGAGACCGGCGTCCAGTTCGTGGAGCTCTCGTTCACGGGCCGGTACGCCGCCAGGGAGGACCTGGAGGAACGGGATCTATGGATCTACCGACCGAGGCAGCGGGTCTGGGGTAGAGCCGCTGAGGGGGCGTTCCGGTTCGATCTGAGCGAGCGAGGGTGGCTGTGGGGGAGCGACCGGACCCTGGACGAGCCCAGGGTTCTGGTGGAGCGGATGTGGTGGCAGCACTCCGGCGACCGGTACAGGCTGTCGGTGGGGGACGCGGAGCTGTCCTTGGACGAGCTGGTGTTTCCGTCCGCACCCATGACCGGCGTGAGGTGGGGGATGGGGAGCGGTGCCTCGAGGCGGGCCACGGAGATCACGGTGGAGGACGAGGCCCCCTTGGACAGCCAGGTGGACCTGTACCTCAACGATCGGTTCGTGGCGTCGCTGCGGGTACGGGACCCGTTGCGGGATCGCCAGGGGATGGGGTTCTTCCGGTTCGAGGGGATCACCCTGATTCCGGGTAGGGCCAACGAGATCCGCCTGGTGATCACCGAGCCCACCGGGATCCGCCGGGAGCGGGTCCGCACCGTGTGGGGCGAGGCAGGACGCCTGGCGCCGGGAGAGGTGTCGTTTCTCGGGGGCGCCGGCACGTTCCGCCGGAAGGATCGATGGGAGAACCACGGCGTGTTCGCCGGGGGAAGCCTCGGGTACGGCTTGGGTGAGGCGGTCCGGCTGGACCTGATCGGTGCCTACCAGGCCCGATTCCTGCGGCCGGAGTTCCGGGGTGAAAGGGGAGAGGTGCTGGGGGAGACGTTCCTTCCCGCACCGGAGGAGAGTATCCACGCGGGGGTCGGGGTCACGTGGATCCCCGGCGGGCTGGCGCGGTTCCGCACCGACCTCGCCTACTCCACCCCGTTGAAGGGAGGGAGGAACCCGGACTGGGGTGTGCGGCTGACGGGAGAGGTCCGCAAGGGGGCCTGGCGGTGGCGTGGGGATGGGTTCCGCCTCGGGTCCGAGTTCTTTGATGGGTGGTCGGTGGTGACCCGGGACCGGCTGGGTGCGTGGACGAGCCTCGCCTGGGATCCCCTGCCGGGCTACCGCCTTTACGGCGGCCTGGGCACGGTTCGAAACAACCTGGATGGAGCCAGGGACGAGACCCTCCGGGAGAACATAGAGCGTATCGAGCTCACCCTGGGTAGGTTGTTGCCCCGCACCCGGCTAAGCTTGGCGGCCGACTACATCCAACAGCTCTGGGAAGGGGGGGGGAACCAGAGCCTCTACTCCACCCAGATCGACGCCTGGCCGTTTGCGAACGTGGACGTGTCGTGGCGAATGTACGTGGGCGACCGACTGAACGTGGCCCGTCACTCCGATCTGGTGGACGACATCCGTCTGCTGGAGCTGCCCTTCTACCGCGATCCATACAACGGCGGGCAGGTCCGATGGGGCCTTTGGGAGGGGGGCGCCATGTACGCGAGCCATTGGAACTTCCAGACCCGGAAGCAGAGCCAGGTCGGGATCTCCCTCAGGGGGCAGGGGAGGCTGCGGTGGGACCTCCAGAGCGAGCTGGGCAAGGACTGGGACCCGGAGGCTTCCTCGCTGGTAGAGACGCTCGTGTGGCGAGGGCGGTTGAGCCTCTACCCCACCCGGTCCACCTCCCGTCGCGTGTCCCTGTCCGCGGTCTTCCGCCGGGACCGGTGGAGCTTGGTGGGCTCGTTCAACGTGTTGGAGCTGTTCGGGTTCCGCGGCGCCCAAGCCACGTGGCTCACGGGCAGGCGGATCAGCCCGGACGCCGGGTGTGTGTTGGGCAAGGTGTTCCTGGACCGCAACGGGGACGGGCTGCGCCAGCCCGGCGAGCCGGGCGTGCCTGGGGTCCAGGTGAAGATGGGACGGCTGGCCGCACGCACCGATGCGGACGGGGGGTTCGTGTTCCCCCGGGGCCGCCTGCAGGAGAGGGGGAGAGTGGTCCTGGACGTGCGCGTCCTTGACGCCCTGTACACCCCTACGAACGCCGTGCGGGAGGTGGAGTGGGCTCCGGGGGCGGTGACCTCGGTGGACCTCGGCGTGGCAGTGGCTGGCGCGGTGCTGGGCAAGGTGGAGATGGAGACCCCGGAAGGAAGGCGACCGCTGCCTGGGGTGTGGGTCGGGCTGTTCGACGAAGAGGGGGTCAGGGTCGGCCGCTCCCTCACGGCCTCGGACGGCACGTTCTACATCGGGGAGGTCCTTCCCGGTGGGTACTGGGTGCGGGTGGAGGAGGAGTCGGTGCCCCCGGGATGGGCGGTGCAGACGCCGCCCCAGCGGGTCCGGGTCGTGTCCGGCGAGGACCTCCCCGAGGAGACGCGGGTGGATTTCCTAGTGGTTCATGGGGGGCAAACCGACGACGGCGAGGGATAGTTCCAAGGGGGACGGTCGTTCGGCGACCGCGGGAGGACAGTCATGGGAAGGCTCGGTTGGCTGAGCGTTGCAGCAGCGGCGTTGATGCTGGTGGGCTCGGAGGGCCAGGCGGCT
The DNA here is from genome assembly GCA_027021615.1 of bacterium. Classification (GTDB taxonomy): domain Bacteria; phylum Desulfobacterota; class Deferrisomatia; order Deferrisomatales; family Deferrisomataceae; genus Deferrisoma. Next base: position 15,611 of record JALUTY010000003.1, read on the forward strand.
CCAAAGGGGCCTCCGGGACGGTTCATCGTGAAGACGCGATCGGGGCTGGTGGCCACCTCCTCCCTGGTCCAGGCCGCGGGTCGAGGATACCGCTTCGGTGCACCGTTCGGGCAGGGAAGGTTCCGGACGGTGCAGGCGCCCCCGGGCGTACCCCCCCAAAAGGTGCTGGAGCGGCTGTCCCGGCTGCCCCAGGTGGAGTATGTGGAGCCGGACCACTGGATTCGGACCGTGTGGGTGCCCAATGATCCCTTGTGGTCGAAGCAGTGGAACTTCCGCCTCATCGGCGTGGACGATGCCTGGGACCTGATCCGGGGCGGCGACACGTCGGTGGTGGTGGCGGTTGTGGACACGGGCGTGGCCTACGAGGACTATGGGGTGTACCGAAAGGCGTCCGACTTCTCGGGAACCGCGTTCGTGCCGGGGTACGACTTTGTCAACGACGACGCCCACCCGAACGACGACCACGGCCACGGGACCCACGTGGCCGGCACCATAGCCGAGACCACCGACAACGGCGAGGGGGTGAGCGGTATCGCGTTCCGCTCGGCCGTGATGCCCCTGAAGGCCCTGGGCGCCGACGGCACCGGGCTGTACAGCGACGTGGTGAGGGCCATCTACTGGGCCGTGGACCACGGGGCGCAGGTGATCAATCTAAGCATCACCGGTGACGAGCCCTCCTCCGCCCTGTATGAGGCTCTTCGATACGCATGGGGCCGGGACGTGGTGGTCGTGGCTGCGGTGGGGAACGACGCCGGTCCGGTGGGGTACCCGGCAAGGTACAACGATGTGTGCATCTCGGTGGGGGCGGTGGGGAGCAACGGGCTTCGGGCGCCCTACAGCAACTACGGCCCTGCGCTCGACCTCGTGGCACCGGGGGGCGGGGTGGGGGAGGGCATCGTCCAGCAGACCCTATACATGCGCAACCCCGCCTACTTCACGTATCAGTCGTGGAGCGGCACCAGCATGGCGGCCCCCCATGTGTCCGCTGCGGCAGCGCTTCTGAAGGCCCTCGGCGTGTCTTCGGCGGACGAGGTGGAGTCGATCTTGGTGGCGACTGCGACCGACAAGGGAATTGCAGGGTGGGATGCCTACTACGGGTACGGGCTGGTAGACGTGGGGGCCGCGGTGGCGGCGGCCTCCGGGGGTGCCCCGCCGCCACCACCTCCTCCCCCTCCCGAGCCTCCGCCGGAGCCCCTCCCCGAGGGCGGGATCGTGATCGATGACGGGAACGCAGGGACCTGGTCGCAAGGGGTTTGGTCTCCCTCGTCGGTGGCGGGGGGCTACGAGGGCGACAGCCTGTACACCTCCGGCTACGACGGGGACGTGTACCGGTGGATGCCGTCCCTTCCGGCGTCGGGAGAGTACGAGGTGTACCTTTGGTGGGTGGCCAGCCGGGGTCGGAGCACCCGGGTGCCCGTGAGGGTCCGGCACGCCGGGGGGATCTGGCAGGGGGAGGTGGACCAAACCCAGAACGGAAGCCGCTGGAACTATCTGGGAACCTGGACCTTTCCAGCTGGGATGATCGGGTATGTGGAGGTGTCGGGCGACAACGGGCAGGCGTCGGCCGATGCCGCGCGCTTCGTGGCGGTGGAAGGGCCGGGGAACAACCCGCCGGAGCCCCAGGACGACGCGGCCGAGACCCCCGAGGACACGCCGGTCGAGGTGGACGTCCTGGCCAACGACATCGATCCCGATGGGGACGACTTGAGGCTGGTGTCGGTGGATGCTCCCTTGCACGGCACGGCCGAGGTCCGAGGGGACCGGGTCCTCTACACCCCCGCTCCAGACTACTGGGGGGAGGACGGGTTCGCCTACACCGTGGACGACGGCCACGGGGGCGCGGCCCAGGGCCGGGTCACGGTGAACGTGCTTCCCGTGAACGATGCGCCCAGACCCCAGGACGACACGGCGTCCACCGGGGAGGGCCAGGCCGTGGAGATCGCGGTCACGGCCAACGACGCCGATCCGGACGGGGACGCCCTGTCCGTGGTCTCGGTGGCCCCGCCTTCGGCCGGAACGACGGAGGTCGTGTCCGCGTCCACCGTTCGGTACACGCCGGATCCGGGGTTCGTGGGGGAGGACCGGTTCATCTACGAGGTGAGGGATCCCGACGGGGCCGTGGGCACGGCCCAGGTGGTGGTCACGGTGGTCCCGGCAGAGCCCCCCGGACCTGCGGTGGAGGTGGTGCTGGACGACGGGGACCCTGGGACGACCTCCGGAGGGCTGTGGAGGCAGAGCTCTGTAGCGGGAGGGTATGACGGCGACAGCCTGTACTGCGTGGGTTACCCCACGGACTGGTACCGGTGGGCCCCGGACCTGCCCGCTGCCGGCAGCTACGATGTGTACCTGTGGTGGACGGCCAGCGCCGGTCGCAGCTCCCGGGTCCCCGTGCTCGTGTCCCACGCCGGCGGGACCTCCGAGCTCGAGGTGGACCAGACCACGAACGGCTCCGCGTGGAACCTGCTCGGTCGGTGGACCTTTGGCGCTGGAAGCTCGGGGTACGTGGAGGTCTCGGGCAAGAACGGCCAGGCGTCAGCAGACGCGGTCCGATTCGTGTCGGTCGGTGAAGCGCCTCCGCCCGAGCCCCCACCGCCCGAGCCTCCCCCCCCGGAGCCCGAGCCCTCGCCACCGGTATCGGTCGTCGTGGACAACGGTGATCCGGGCACGGAAAGTACCGGCTACTGGTTCGTGTCCCACGCGCCCCAGCCCTATGGGGTGGATAGCCTGTACTGCTCCGGCAGGGCTGGCGACACCTACCGGTGGACACCGAACCTTCCGGAGGATGGGCGGTACCGGGTCCTGCTCTGGTGGACCCAAGGGGCGGGGCGGTCCACCCGGGTCCCCGTGATTGTGGGCCACGCGGCGGGTCAGTTTCAGACCACCGTGGACCAGACCCAGAAGGGTGGGCAGTGGAACCCGATCGGTGAGTGGGACTTCTTCCGGGGCACCGGAGGCTACGTGAAGGTCACGGGCGAGAACGGCCAGGCCTCGGCCGACGCCGTTCTCTTCGTTCGCGTGGGCGACGCGAGCACCCCACCGCCGGAGCCCCCACCGCCGGAGCCGGAACCTCCCCCGCCGGGAGGAGAGGCCGTCGTCCTGGACGACGGGGATCCGGGGACCACCCAAAACGGGGTCTGGAGGCTCTCGTCCGCACCCGGGGGCCACGACGGCGACAGCCTTTACTGCCCGGGGTATGCTACCGATCGGTACCGCTGGACCCCATCTCTCCCGACGGGGGGTGAGTACGACGTGTACCTGTGGTGGACCTCCTCTGCGGGACGTTCGGCTCGGGTCCCGGTGCGCGTGGGGTACGCCGATGGGGTTTGGGAGACCACGGTGGACCAGCGCACCGGGGGAGGGACCTGGCAGCACCTCGGCCGGTGGCGGTTCGACGCGGGTGAGTCCGGATACGTGGAGGTGTCGGGCGAGAACGGCCAGGCGTCGGCCGACGCCGTGCGGTTCGTTCCGGTAACTCCCTGAGGCCCGTCCCCGTCTCGCCCTGCGCAGGGGGAGTGGAGACCCGATCCGGGGCTCGCCGGATCGGGTCTCCCATTACTAAGGCCTACGAAGGTATTGCCGGACGCGGGTGGGGGACTGGCTCCGGCCGGGCGCGAGTGCGGCACCCTTTTCGCCGCGCCTTCGCATGCCGTTGTCAGCCCGGTAGGCCAGGGCGCCGGTGGCGGAAGTT
>JALUTY010000004.1 GCA_027021615.1 bacterium
TAGGAGATCGTGTCACCGTTGGGGTCGGAGCTGGCAGAGCCGTCGAGGGTGACCACGGCCCCGGTCTCGACGCTCTGGTCGGGGCCGGCGTCGGCAGAAGGGGCGGCGTTGGCGGTGGAGGGGGAGCCACCCCCTCTCCCCCCTCTGCCGCCGCCTCCTCCTCCCCCGCAGCCCCACGTCAGGACGAGCAGAGCCCACACAAGGCCAACGTTGACTGCCGTTAGCCGTCTTTGCTTCCTCATAACGCTCACCTCCTCGGCTCTCCCGCTCCCATCCTGGATCGGGCCGAGATCTACGATGCCGGGCCGTCGAAGCAACAAAGGGATAGCGGGTGCAACCCGTTATCCCTTTCGGCCCTAGCCCCGTAAAATTGAAGTTGGGTTCTACCTCACGCCTTTCCCTTCTTGCGCAGCACCCCGGCCAGCCCGGCCAGCCCGGTGCCGAGCAGGAACATGGACGCCGGCTCCGGTACCACGGTCACACTCGGTCTCTGGCGGAGCACGAAAGCCTCGGTCCCATCCGGCACATCCACGGAAAAGGTAAACAACGCGACGGCGCCGGGTGCCACGCCCCCTCCGTCCCAAAGGATCTCGTTCCCGCCGTGGGTCAGATCAAGGAATGCGTCGGAGGTCGGGACAGGGTCCGGCGCCTGCCCCGAGCCGGTGTTGAAGTCCAGGAAGTCGAAGTCCGAGGAGGGAACGAGATTCCCTTGGGGGTCGTACACCCACAGCTCGATATGATAGTCCGTCCATGTCGAGCCGGTTTGGTTCTCCACCGCCTCAGAGAAAAAGTACTCTGTGACGCCATCTGAGTCTTGTACCGCGAACTCCATGTCCAGGTAGCCGATGGACGAAAACGTCTTCCCAATGGTCACGGAGTTCGGGTTGTCCGCCCCCGTAAAGTCGTCGTTGTTGGGAGCCCCGGTCGTGATCGAAACCCCGGTCACCGACCCGTTAGACGGATCGAGCTCCAGCCAGCCGTTGTCCCGGATGGTGCCGCCCCATGCCGTGCCCGCCGTCAGCAGCGCGGCCCACGCGGCGGCGGCCATCCAACCCATACCCGTCCTGAAACGTCCCATGATCCTCTCTCCTCCACCACGCGTTGGGTGCGCGGCGGGTTTGCGGCGGGTCGCTGCCCGCCCACCTTCTCCACGACAAAAGGTTTGGTGTCGTTACCCATAGCAAATTTGGGGCCACCCCTTTGACGGTCCGGGAAAAAAGTGCCCTCGCAGGGTAGGAGAACGGCCCGAAGCGGGGAGGAAGGGGGGGGATGGGTATCTTTGGGACAAATGTGTTACATTCTTTTCCTCTTTTTGCTGCTTCAGAAACATACGGCCTTCATGTGGGAATATTATTTCCTGGTAGGGGGGATGGGGTGGGTTGGGAAGGGGACTGTCCTGCTGTTCGTACCTTTGTTACTTATTTTTCCTTTTTTGGGCAAGGCATCGTCTTCTCGCCGGGGGCGGCGGGGGCCTCGGTTCAATCGCGGGGAGGAGGGCCGGCTGAGGTGGGCGGAGCACCCTTTGCCTCGGCGGACGACGGCGGCGGAGGAAGCACGCCAGCGGTGAAGGTATCGGGCTTCTCCCACTGGCGCCACCGGTTGGGGAGACGAAGGGTGTCCACGGTGAGGCGGGCCTCGCGCACAGCGAGGACAGCGTGGATGCCGGGTTTGAGCTGGACCACGGTTTGGCCCCGCACCGAAACGTTGCGGGCTTCGGCCTCGCCTTCCAGACCCTCTACGGCCTCGGTGTCGTCCCGGCGGGCCACCAGCACGGTCACCGGGCGGGGCAGCTCGATCTCGAGGGCGTCGGTTCGCACCTGGAATGGCGCCTCTGTCCACCGGCGTACAAGCACCTCTCCCTCTTCGACCCTCAGCTCCCGGCACACCGGCGTGCGGCCCTCGAAGGCGAACGGCACCCTCACCTCGGTGGTGCCGAAGAGCCGAATCCCGCCCTCGGGGAGGAGGATCTCCACCTTGCCCCGCGAGCCGGTGAAGATGGTGTCGCCGGGCTCTAGCAGGATCGGGCCGGTCAAGGGGCGGGCCTCCCGGGCGTGGCGGGGCCGGATCCAAGCCTCCCCGTGGACCTGGCCCACCTGGGGGTGGAGCACCCGGGGCGGGGCCCGCCGGGGCCAGGGGATCGTGGCGCAGGCCGACAGAGCCAACGTCAGGCCGGCAGCGACAAGGGCGGTCAGTCCTGGCCGCATTCCGAGGGGTCCCCCTGGATCTTCTCGATGGCGTGGGGCAGGGCCGGCAAGAGCACCTCCAGGTTCTCCCGGGCGGCCTTGGGGCTCCCCGGCAGGTTCACGATGAGCACCTTGCCCCGGACGCCCACCACGGCCCGGGAGATCATGGCGTGGGGGGTCTTCTGGAGGCTGGCCCACCGCATGGCCTCGGCCATGCCCGGCACCTCCCGGTCGATCACGTCCCGGGTAGCCTCCGGAGCCACGTCCCGCGGGGCCACGCCGGTGCCTCCGGTGGTGAGGATGAGATCGATCTCCCCGCTATCGGCCCAGGCGATCAGGGTCGAGGCAATCCGACCCCGGTCGTCTGGGATCACGTCGTGGCGCTTGACCCGGTAGGGGCCGGGTACCAGCGCCTCCCGCACCGCCGGGCCGGAAAGGTCCTCCCTCTCACCCCGGGCGCCCCGGTCGGAGAGGGTCAGCACCCCGACCCTCCAGGTCCGGCTCACGGTTCGGCCTCCCCGCTCAGCACCTCGACCGGATCGCCCACCCGGACCGTTCCCGGCCGAACCACCTTGGCGAACACCCCTTCGCGGGGCATGACGCAGTCGCCGGCCTGGTAGTAGATGGCGCAGCGCGTGTGACACTCCTTGCCGTGCTGGGTGAGTTCCAGCACCACCTCGGCGCCCACCCGGATCCGGGTGCCCAGGGGCAGGGCCAAAAGATCCAGCCCCCGGGTGGTCAGGTTCTCGGCGAAGTCCCCCGGGTTCACGTCGAGGCCGGCCGCGCGCATCTTGTCCACGCTCTCCAGGGCGAGAAGGCTGACCATACGATGCCAGTCGCCGGCGTGGGCATCGCCCACCAGGCCCTCGGGCCCGATCCTAGCGTCGTCCACCGGGGTCTTTCGAACCCCCTTCGTCTTGCTCACGTTGATCGAAACGATCTCAGCCATCGTCTGCTCCGTTCGGGAGGCGCTGCGGCAAGCCTCTGGGCTTCGGCGCTCCCTCTTGGGACCTTCTCAGATCCTTCCCCGCCGAGCCAACACTCGAGAGGCCCCGCTCGACACCGGGCTCGGCACGTTGCGGCTTTTTGCGATCTGCCGCAGATCCCGGTCCTGAAGGGTCTCCAGGAGCCGAAGGGCCTTGGGCAGCGGGGTCTTGGGGTTCTGGCACAGGGCCAGCCGGATGGGGTAGCTTTTCATCCAGTCCCGGCGCTGGAGGATGAGCCGGACCACCTCCTCCGCCACGGTCCGGTCCTGGGCGATGGCCTGGACCTCGTCCTCCCGGATCTTGGGGCTCTGCACCACCGCCCGCACCACGGCCTTGTTCGTGTCGCGAACCAGGAGCCGACGGGCGGCCTTGGACCCCAGCATGGCAAGCCGGATCTTCTGGGCCACTGTGAGGCCTCGCACCATCTGGTATAGGTTCTCCCGCTCGGGCTCGGCCTCGGGCGGGGCTGCCTGGTCGTCCACGAGCACCGGCGGCAGGGCCGGGGGCAGCTCGGCCTCGTTCGGGTCCCCCGCCCCGGCGGCCTCCCTCCCGGGCTTCCCGTCCGGCTCCTCGACCGCCAGCCTCACGAGGCGGCTCCGTTCCTCGGGGGGCAAGATGGGGTTCCGGAGCACCTGGCGCGCCAGGTCCGGGGCCTGGACGAGAAGCCGGTGGTTCCGAGCCAGTTGGGCCGCGATCTCCGGATCGGGCGACGACGCGAACCGCGAGGCCGCCTCCGGGGTCAACCCCGGGTGTTGCAGGATCCGGAGAACCAGGGGGCGGGGGAGGTCGCTACGTCCGGCCAGCCGTTCCAGGACGTCGCCGGGAAGCTCCTGGCTCTCCAGGGCCGCCCCGATCACGTTCGCGGGCAGCTCGGCCCACGCCCCCTGCGCCGTCTCCCTCACCCGGGGGGAGGGGTCGGCCAGCAGCCGGGCGACCACCGTGACCAGCGCGTGGGGGGGCAGGGGAACGATCCCCTTGGCCGCCGCCAGCCGTGCCGGTTCGGGGACCTCGGGCGAGGTCCAGCGCTCCACCTCGGTCACGGACGCTCCCGCAGATACGTGGTCATACCTTCCCGGGCCAGCCGCTCCCGGGCCGCCTCGGCCTCGGCCCGGGTGAACGGCCCAGCGTACACGGTCCACACGGGAAACAGGCCCTCGTAGGGCTCCACCTGGGCCTGGATGCCGTTCTCCTTCAGCAGCCGGGCCGCGCGGAGGGCCTCGGCCTTCAAGAAGAAGTGTGCAAGGACCTGCCCCTGGGGCTCGACCCGGTACCCTTGCTGGGTCAAGGCCTGGCGGGCCTTGGGGCCGTCCCCCGATCCGAGCACGAGCCGGAACCCCTTAGAGACCCGCTGGGTCCGGCGCAGAAACGTGGAGAACCCCAGCTTGCGGAGCCGCTGCTCCGTCTCCATGCGGTAGCGCTGGCTCCGGAACATGCCCGCCTGCAGGGCGAACGACCGCTCGGGTTGAGGTGGACGGGCCGGAGCCGTCGGCTCCCGGGCGGGCTGCCTCGCCGGCGCGGCCGGCGGAGCCGGCGGCCTGGCAGGCTCCTCGGCCGGCGAGGGCGGCAGCGTTGCGGCGGCCGGGGTCCCACCGGGCTCGGCCTGTGCCTCTGCCGAGGCCTTCGTCGGGCCCGGCCCCTCCGGCCCGGCCGGCTCTTCGTCGGCAGGGGGCGCCACGTCCACCTCATGGACGTCCGGCCCGAACCGCGACCTGTCGTCGGTGCGGACCGTTGCCTTCCCGGCCGGTAGCGGCCGGGGGTGGGTCGTGAGGATCGTGCGGCCCTCCAGTCGGTCCCGCAGAAGGAGCCCCGCCCCCTGTACCCCCGCAAAGATCAGCAGGAGCACGAGGAGCGCCCCCAGCTTCCACGTCCCCGACGGGCCGACCGGGACGTCTCCCTCGGCCTCGGTCTGCCCCGGGGGGGCGCCCTCCGATCCCTCTGCTGGGGAAGCTGCGGGCTGCGGGGGCTCCCCCGCCGCCGGGGAGGGGGCCTGGGGCTGCTCGATGTCGGGGGGTTCCGGCGTGTCGGCCACCGGCTATTCCTGCTCCTCGCTTCGGGCCTCGGCCACGATCTTTTCCGCGATGTTCGCCGGAACCTCCTCGTAGTGGTCGAAGCGCATGGTGAAGGTGCCCCGGCCCGCCGTCATCGACCGCAGATCCGGCGCGTACTCGAGCATCTCGGCCAGGGGCACGTGGGCACGGATCACCTGGACCCCGTCCTCCGGGTCCACCCCCAGCACCCGGCCTCGCCGCGAGTTCAGGTCGCCGATCACGTCACCCATGTACGCGTCGGGCACCCGGACCGTGACCTCCATGATGGGCTCCAGGAGCACCGGGCTGCACTCGGCCGCGCCCTTTTTGAACCCCAGGGATGCCGCGATCTTGAAGGCCATCTCCGAGGAGTCCACCTCGTGGTACTTGCCGTCGAACAGGGTCACCTCCACGTCCACCATGGGGTACCCGGCCAGGATGCCGCCCGCCATGGCCTCTTTGACTCCGTCCTCGCAGGCCGGGATGTACTGCTTGGGGATCGCCCCGCCCACGATCTTGTCGATGAACCGGAACCCCTCACCCCGGGGCAGGGGCTTGATCGCGAGCCAGGTGTCGCCGAACTGGCCTCGGCCGCCGGTCTGCTTCTTGTAACGCCCCTGAACCTTGGTGCTCTTCTTGATGGTCTCCCGGTAGGGGATCCTGGGCTTGCGCAGCTCCATATCGGCCCCGAACTTGCGCTTCATCCGCTCGCACGCGATGTCCAGGTGGAGCTTCCCCATCCCCGAGACCAGGAGCTCGTGGGTCTGCTCCTCACGCCGGACCTGGATGGTGGGGTCCTCGTCCTGGATTCGCCGGAGAGCCTGGTTCATCTTCTCCTCGTCGCCCCGGGCCTTGGGGTAGGCCGCGTAGGTCATGAGGGGCTCCGGAGCGCCGATCCAGGGCAGCACGATGGGGTTGGCTTTGTCGCACAGGGTGTCGCCGGTGCGGGTCTCCTTCAGCTTGGCAACGGCCAGGATGTCGCCGGTGCCGGCCATGGAGACAGGTTTGGAGTCCTTGCCCACCAGGCCCAGGATCTGCCCAACCCGCTCCTCGGTCTGGCGGTTGGCGTTCCACACGTTGGAGTCGGAGAACAGGGTGCCGCTCCAGACCCGGAACAAGGTCAGCCGGCCCGCGAAGGGGTCGGAAAGGGTCTTGAACACCAGGGCGCACAGGGGCTCGTCGCCCGAGGGCTGCCGGGTGATCAGATCGCCTTCGGGCCCCTCGCCCTCCACCCCGCCCCGGTCCGCTGGGCTCGGGAACGCCTCCACGATGAGGTCGAGGAGGGCGGCCGGCCCGACGTTCTTCGCGGCGCACCCCACCAGCACCGGCACGAACTGCCGGCCGACCACCCCGGCCCTGAGGGCCCGACCCAGCTCGGCGGGCGTGATGTCCTGGCCGTCGAAGTACTTCTCCATAAGCTCGTCGTCGGTCTCGACCAGGTGCTCGATCAGCTGCTCCCGGGCGGAGGCCACGGCGTCGGCCATGTCGTCGGGAACGGAGCCCCCCTGGGGTTTGCCCGAGTCGTCCGGGAACGTGAAGGCCTCGCCCGAGAGCAGGTCCACGTAGCCCTGGAAGCCGGCCTCCTTCCCGATGGGCAGGTGGATCGGCACGAACGAGGCGTCGAACGCCGAACGCAGAGCCTCCAAGGCGATGTCGAACCGGGCGTTCTCCTTGTCCAACCGGTTCACCACCACGGCCCGGGGCAGGCCCAGCTCGTCGGCGGTGTGCCAGACCTTCTCGGTCTCGAACTTGATCTCGGACTCCGGCCCCACCACCACCACGGCCGCGTCCACGGCCTGGAGCGCCGCCTGGGCCTCATACAGGAACACGTCGTAGCCGGGGGTGTCGAGGAGGTTCACCTTGGTCTTGCGATGCTCGAGCCAGGCCAGGGCGGCCGAGATCGAGAACTTGTGACCCTTCTCTTCCGGCTCGAAGTCGAGCACCGAGGTGCCATCGTCCACCCGACACAACCGCGTGGTCACCCCGGCGAAGTAGAGCATCCCCTCGCCCAGGCTGGTCTTGCCGCTGCCTCCGTGACCCACCAGGGCCACGTTGCGGATCTTGTCCACGTCGTACCGTTTCATGCCCGCTCCTTTCTCGGTGAAATCGGGGGGGTCGGCCGGTCGAGATCACCCCGCGTTGCGATCATACAGGATGCGAAGCCCCTCCAGGGTCAGAAACTCCTCGACCTTCTGGATGTGTCGGCTCTCCTTCGCGATCAGGGGGGCCAGCCCTCCGGTGGCCACCACGAGGGGCGGTTCGCCTACCTCGGCCTGGAGCCGCTCGATCAGCCCGTCCACCAGGCTGGCATACCCGAACACGATGCCTGACTGCATGGAGTGCACTGTGTTGCGTCCCAGGACCCGCGGCGGTCGCTCGAGCGCCACCTTGGGCAGCTTGCTGGCCCGGGCGAACAGGGCCTCCATGCTGATCTGGAGCCCCGGCGCGATCATGCCGCCCATGTAGGCCCCGGCTCCGTCCACGTAGTCGAAGGTGGTGGCGGTGCCGAAGTCCACGATGATCAGTGACCGGTGAAACTTTTCGTACCCGGCCACCGCGTTCACGATCCGGTCGGCCCCCACCTCCCGGGGGTCCTCGTACCGGATCGGCATGCCCGTGCGGATGCCGGGGCCCACCACCAACGGGTCCCGGTGCAGGAACTCCCGGGAGGCCTCGGCCACGGTGGGGGTGAACGCCGGGACCACCGAAGAGATCGCCACCCCCGTGATCCGGGAGATCTCGATCCCCGACAGGTCGAACATGCTGCGCAGCAGCACCCCGAGCTCCTCGGGGGTCTTCCGGGCGTCGGTGGCGATGCGCCAGTGGGCGGTAAGCTCCCGGTCCGCGAACACCCCCAACACGGTGTGGGTGTTGCCCACGTCCACCGCCAGGAGCAGCTCAAGGTGCTGGGTCATGGAGACCTCGTGGTCACGTAGTGCAGGTCGCCGGCCAAGACACGGTGGGCCGTGCCGTCGGGGGCCTCGAGGAGCAAGGCGCCGCCGTCGTCGAGCCCCACTGCCGTGCCCTCCACCGGGCCGGACGGGGTGTGGATCCGAACCCACTGGTTTGCGGCCCGGAACCACCGGGTCCACGCGTCCCTCACGGCCCCGAAGCCTTGGGAAACGAACCGATCATACAGAGGTTCCAGGGCTTGAAGGAAGCCGCAAAGCACCGCCAGGCGGTCGGGGGTCGGGGGGGCGGCCCAGGTCGCCAGGGTGGTGGCCAGGGCGCGGACCCCCTCGGGCAGGTCGTCCGGGCCTCCTCCCACGTTCACCCCCACGCCCAGAACCACGTGTCGGGCAGCCTGGGCCTCGGCGCGCATCTCCAGGAGGATGCCCGCCACCTTTCGGCCGCCGAGGAGCACGTCGTTGGGCCATTTGATCTCAACGGACTGGCGGGGCACCCACGTGGTCAAGGTTTCGGCCAGGGCGGCCGACGCCACGTAGGTGAGAGGAGGCACGGCCGCCGCCGGGAGGGCCGGCCGCAGGACCAGGCTGAACAGGAGGCTGCGGCCGGGGATGTCGGCCCAGGACCGGCCCCTTCGACCCCGGCCCTGTTCTTGGTGCTCGGCCACCACCAGCGCCCCTTCGGGGGCCCCCTCCTCGGCCCACAGGTCCGCCTCGGCGTTGGTGGAGCCGGTGCGGGGAAGGTAGCGGGCCGGACGGCCCAGCCGGGCGGTGGCGAGGGATGCGTCGATCTCCGGCGGCCGCAGGCCCCGCCAGGCCCGGTCCAGCCGGTACCCCTTTCCGGCCCGGCTCTCGACCCCATACCCCGTTCCCCGCAGCTCCTCCACCGCCTTCCACACCGCAGACCGGGTCACCCCCAGCCGTCGGGCCAGCTCCTGACCCGACAGGGCGGCGGGCTCGGCCGTGAGGAGCAAACGAAGTACGCGGTCGGAAAGGGGTTCGGCCATGGTTCCCCCATGATCTCCGAGAACGGGGGCCGGTGGGTCTGATAAGGGAAACGCCTTAGTAGCAGAGCGATTCGGAGGGTGTCAACGCCGCGGGAGGCGCCCCCCAGGCCCGGCAGCGCCGGGGCAACGGGGGCACTCTCGTTGGCCCGGGGCGTTGTCGCCAGGGGCATGGGGTCCACTGGTCAGGAGCCGGGGTCCGGAGGACAGAGGAGCAGAGGAAACCGCATAGTCCGACCCCTGGCGGCTGAATTCTGAACTCTGTCCACTGCCACGGCCACGCCCGGCGTTCTAACAGGCCCCCCGCCGCCGGGTTGGCGAGAGCCACTTGCCCCGGGGGCCAGGAGACCGAAGGCCGTCGACCGACGACCTGTAGACCGAAGTTACGGGAAGGGGTTGACTCGGTGTATTTTTGGGAATAAAATCCCAAATTATGAGTGAGACCGGATCCTCCTCCAACCGAGCGCTGCTCGCCGCCGTCCTGGCGATTCTTCGGGCCCTGGTCCGGGTTCTGCTGCGCCACGGCGTTCCGTACCCGGTGTTCTCCGAGCTGGCCCGGTGGGCCTACGTGGACGTGGCCACCCGCGAGTTTCGGCTGCCGGGTCGCAAGCAGACCCGCTCACGCGTTTCCGTGCTGACAGGGCTTTCCCGCAAGGAGGTCCAGCGGCTCCAGGAAATGCCTCCGCCGGCACGGGCCGAGGACGTGGAGCGGTTCCACCGGGCCGCGCGGATCGTCTCGGCCTGGACCCGGGAGCCCCGGTACCGCAACGAGCTGGGGGAGCCGCTCGTGTTGGCGTTCGAGGGGGAGGGACCGAGCTTCTCGGAGCTAGTGGCCCGCTACGGCGCGGACGTGCCGCCCCGGGCCGTGCTGGACGAGCTGGTGCGTACCGCCACGGTGGAGCGGCTGCCGGAGGGCTGGGTGCGGCTCCGGACCCGGGCCTACCTGCCCCAGGGGGCCGAGCCCCAGAAGCTGGCGGTGCTGGGCGAGGACGTGAGCGCGCTGATTCGTACCATCGACCACAACCTGACGACAGAGCCCCCGGACCGGTGGTTCCAGCGGCACGTTGCCTACCGGGGGGTGCCGGCCTCGGCCGTTCCGGCGGTCCGGGAGCTGGCCGGCCTGGAGGGGCAGCGGGTCCTGGAGGTGCTGGACCGGGTGCTTGCCGAGCGGATCTCGGAATCGGCTCCCGGGCCCCGGCGCCGGGTCCGCTTGGGGGTGTTCTGGTACGAGGAGCCTGAGGGTGGCGATGAAGACGCGGGAGAAGGCACATGGGGATCGTGAGGTGGGCCGCCCTGATCGGGGCGGCGTTGGTTGTGGCCGGCTGCGGGGGCGCGGGTGGGACGGCCGCGCTCGACAGCGGGCCGGGCGGGGGCATCGGCGGCACGGGCAGCGTGGCCGTGACCGCCCAAGGGCCGATCCAGGGGTTCGGCAGCGTGATCGTCAACGGGGTGGAGTTCGACCTGAGCTCCCAGAGCGTGGTGACCGTGGACGGGGCTCCGGCCGGAGAGAGCGATCTGCGCGAGGGAATGGTGGTTCGGGTCACCGGCACCTACCGTCCGGGGGAAACGACCCCGACCGGGTACGTCCCGGGTGAGGCCGAACGGCTGGAGTACTCGAGCGCGGTGCTCGGCGTGGCGGCGACGGATGCCTCTGGAAATCTCCTGATCCTCGGCCGGCCCGTGCGGATCGAGGCCTCGACCCGGCTCGAAGGGGGTATGGAGCCCGGGGACGGCGACCTGGTGGAGGTGAGCGGGTTCGAGGAGCCCGACGGAGGCCTGCGGGCCACGTTCGTCCGGGTGGTTAAGGATGCGGCCGAGTTCGATCCGGAGACGGACGAGGTGAAGGTGAAGGGTGTGGTCCAGGGGCTCGACAGCGGGGAGCGGACGTTCTGGGTGGGCTCTCAGCGGGTCCACGTGCCCGGAGCCATGCGCTTGCCCACGGAGGGGGGGGCCGTCGAGGTCTACGGACACCTGGACGGAGACCTGCTCCGCGCGGATCGGGTCGAGCCCGAGGAGTACGCTCTGCCCGAGGGGCACGAGGCCGAGGTGGCCGGGGTGGTGAACACGGTGGACGGCACCACGTTCACCCTGGACGGAACCACGGTGGACGCCTCAGGGGCCAGGTTCGAGGGGGGGACCGCGGCGGATTTGGCGCCTGGCGTGCGGGTCGAGGTGGAGGGCATGGTGGAGAACGGAATCCTGGTCGCCCGCACGGTGGAGTTCGGGGGCGAGGGCGAACACGACGACTGATAGCGAGCTGCGTTCAAACGGAGAGTTCTCGTGGGGCGGGGGAAGGGACCTGCCTCCGGCCGGGCGCGAAGCCGGACATTGGGATTCGCCACGCAGGCACGAAACTGGAGATCTGGTTTCATGGCAACTCACCGGAATCCGAACCATTTCGCGGTCCTAGCGTCAGAGGCGCTGCGCGGCGAGCTAAGGAGCCGCACCCGCTCTCCGGCAGGTCCCTTGTATAAGGGCCCCAATGGTTAACTTTGTTCTCTCGGTAGGGCGTGGCAGACCGACGTCCCTTGCCCCTCTGCTCGGGGGTCTAATGGGTTTAAATGCAACCTGGCAAGAGCGACAAAAGGCGGCCCCGCCCGGGTTCTTGGCCGGAGCCGGGCGGGGCCAAACGCAACCCGCGGGCCACCATCGGGCCCGCACGCACAACACGCACGAGGAGGGTACCATGAACAGACTACGGATCGGAACGGCACTGGGTCTGGCCTTGCTGCTGGCCGCCTGCGGCGGGGGGAGCGGGAGCGGGACGTCGGCCGACACGGCCACGCTCACCGGCATCCTGGGCACCGGTGGGGCTGTCCGGGTAGCCGCCCGCACGGTGGCGGCCACGTCAGGGGACTTCTACGTGGAAGCGGTGGACGAGACCGGAACCGTCCAGGACTCGGCCCAGGGCCTCCAGGCCGGGGACTCGTTCGAGCTGCACGTGCCGGCGGGGCATACCTACGTGGTCGTGGTGGGCGACTCCATGGGCCCTCTGGGCGGGGCGGTGTACGACCCGGATGCGGGCCGGGCCGACTTCGAGGTGCCGGCAGGGGTGGGCCACCTGGCGCTGGGCACCCTCGACGTGGACCCAAGCCGCCGGGCGGTCGAGATGGAGGGGGACGGCGATCCTCTGGTGCCTGCCGAGCACATGGAGAAGCCCGAGGACAACGACGGAGACCACATCCCGGACTTTGCCGACTCGGATGACG
This sequence comes from bacterium, assembly GCA_027021615.1. Classification (GTDB taxonomy): domain Bacteria; phylum Desulfobacterota; class Deferrisomatia; order Deferrisomatales; family Deferrisomataceae; genus Deferrisoma. The sequence continues at coordinate 12,316 of JALUTY010000004.1, forward strand.
ACAACGACGGCATCCCCGACGACCGGGATCGGGTGGCCGGGCAGGACACCTCCAAGGACCACGACAACGACGGAGTGGCCGACCGGGAGGACGAGGACGACGACGGCGACGGTGTGGCGGACACGGAGGACGCGATGAGGTACGACCACGATAACGACGGCGTGGACGACGACCGGAGCATGGGGCAGTTTGGGGATGCGGCCGTGGGCGCCGGGGTGTTCGTGGACAACGGCTGCGTCGCCTGCCACGGCGACGACGGCTCCGGCGGCACCTCGGGCGAGTCGATCCGGGGCGTGTCGGCCCACGAGCTGGCCGAGGTGCTCCTCCGGGGTGAGGACGAGGGCGAGGATCACGAAGACGCCATGGGGGACGACGACAGCCACGAGTCCGACGGTGGCGGGCAGGAGACGGGGATGCCGATGTTCCCCGATCTGGTCCCGTATGCCGCGGATCTGTCGGCGTTCCTATCGTCCGACACGGACACCGGCGCGCAGCCCACGACCACAACGAACGGTCAGGCGGTGTACGACAGCATCTGCGTCAGTTGCCACGTGCTGGGCACCTACGACACCATGGGGTTCGCCCCGAGTCTCTCCGGGAAGGGGTCCCTGATATCCACCATGTTCGGCAGCGGCACGAGCCACATGGGCAACGCCTTGACCGACGCCGAGATCCAGGCGGTGGCGGACTTCCTGAACGCCAACTGACCGCGCCATCCCGAACCAACGAGCGCCCCCGTCCCGTTTGCCGGGACGGGGGCGCTCGTGCTCGAGGGGGCCGCCGCGCTACGGGTTGCCGGCCCCCTTTCCCTCGATCTTGGCGATCTCGCGGCGGGCCATCTCCGCGAGCCGGGGATCGGGCATGCCCTCCAGGACCTTTTTGAACATCTCCAGGGCCTTGGCGTCGTCGCCCTTGCGGTAGCGGTAGATGATGCCCATGTGGAGAACGGCCCCAAGACGGCTCGGGTCCAGCTCCACGACCCGGCCGAACTTGGTCAGGGCGTCGTCGTACCGGCCGGTCTGCTGGTAGATCGTGCCCAGGTCGCTCAGCACGTGGATGTCGTTTGGGGCGAGCGCCTCGGCCCGCTCAAACACGCCCAGCGCCTTGCGGCCCTGCCGAAGCTCCAGGTAGGTGTCGCCCAGAGCCACCAGGGTTTCCAGGTCGTTGGGGCTGGCCTGGAGGGCGGCCTCCAGGCGGGCCGCCTGGTTCCGGAGGGCGGCGGTCTGGTCCTGGACGTGGGCGTCGCGGCCCTTGGGTGCCCCGCCCCCCAGCTGGTACACGGTCATCAGGGTCACCGCCACCACCACCAGCCCGAAGAACCCCAGGGTCACGGCCTCCCTGCGGGTGCGCACGGCCTCCATGGTTACTCCTCCCCGCGGCCGAGCCGCTCCCCGAGGGCCTGGATCTGCCGGGCCAGCCGTGTCTGCCTCCGGGCGAGCCCCACCACGTACAAGGAAAGCCCGCCCCAGATGGCCATGTACGCCAACACCACGAACGTCTGCTTGGTCATTGTTCGCTCTCCGTGTCAGGAGTCAGAATGCAGAATTCAGAGGACGGGGGACAGGGGGCGGCCGTGTCGACGCTGGCCTCGAGCCTCCCAGCCTTCCAACGTCCTAACGTCCCGGCCTCCTAGCTTTCCCCCAGCCTCCTTTCCAGATCCCCCACCACGGCCTCCTGGAGGTGCAGGCCGTAGCGCAGCCGCACCAGAGCCGCCCAGAACACCAGCATGGCGGCCATGCACACCACCAGGGTCACGATCATGGCCGGCTCCAGGCCCACCGAGTCGGAGCGGATCACCGTGGGGTGGATGCTCCGGAACAGCCGGGCCGACAGGAACACGACGGGCACGTCCACGAACCCCGCAATGGCCATGACCGCGGCGTAGGTGGCCCGGCGGGTCTCGTTCTCCACGGCCGAGCGCAAGATCAGGCAGGCGGTGTAGATGAACCACAGGATCAGCGAGGTGGTGAGCCTTGGGTCCCAGGTCCACCAGGTGTTCCAGATGGGCCGGCCCCACAGGGAGCCGGTGACCAACACCAGGGTGGTGAACACCACCCCCACCTCCACCCCGGCCGCGCCCCAGGCGTCCCACCGCCGCTCCCGCCTCACCAGGTACAGCACCCCTGCCACGCATGCCACGAAGAACGAGAGGAACGCGACCGCCGCAAGCGAGAGATGGAAGTAGAAGATCTTTTGCACCACTCCCATGGTGCGCTCGGTGGGTGCGTAGAAGAACACCATGGCCACGGCCGCCGGCAACAGCAGGCTCGAGAGCAGGGGCAGGAGGGGAACACGTCGGGAGGTCACGGTCTCACCCCTCTCGCACGACGAACGGAAACAGGAGGTAGCCCGCGGCAGCGTAGATCAGGCCGAACGCGGCCAGCGGCTCCAGCAAGGGCAGCCGCTCCGCCAAGGCCCGGCCCGCCAGGGCGCTGCCCGTGGCCTTCACGGCCAGGGCCACCAGGGGAAGGATCAGCGGGAACAGGAGGATCGGCAGGAGCACCTCGTTTCGCCGGGTTCCGGCCGACACGGCCGAGAGCAGGGTGCCGGCGGCCGAGAACCCAGCGTCCACCAGCAGGAGCGACGGCACCAGCGCCAGGGGCCCCCCGGTCAGGCCGGTCCCGAACAGCACGAAGAACACCGGCACCAGCACGGCCTGGGAGAGGATCATCAGGGTCAGGTTCACGCACGCCTTGGCCGCGAACACCGTGCCTGGCGAGGCTGGGCTCACCAGTAGGGCCGAGATGCACCCGTTCTCCCTCTCCCGGGCGAAGACCCGGCCCAGGCCCAGCACGGCCGAGAAGATCACCGCCACCCACAGCACGCCGGCCGCCGTCTCGGGGGTGAGCCTCCGCCCCGGCCCCTGGGCCACGTTCAGGATCACCAGCACCAGGGCCCCGAAAAACGTCATGGACGCCCCGGACTCCTTCTTCCGGAGCTCGATCCGCAGGTCCTTCCGGTACAGGAACCAGGCTCGGCTCACGGCGCCTCCATGCAGCGGAAGTAGGTGTCCTCGAACCCCTCGGCGTCCACCTCGTCGCGGTGGGATAGGAACACCAGTCGGCCCCGGGACAGGATGCCCAGGCGGGTGGCCGACTCGATGCCCCGGCGCAGGTTGTGGGTGACCATGACAATGGTACGCCGCCGGTCGTGGAGCGCCCCAAGGCGGTCCCGCAGCAGCGAGGCGGCGTGCTCGTCCAGGCCGGTGTAGGGCTCGTCCAGGAGCAGCAGGTCCGGGTCGTTCACCAGGGCCCGGGCGATGGTGAGCCGCTGCTGCATGCCCCGCGAGAACGCCCCCACGGGCGAGTCCCGTCGGTCGTACAGGTCCACCTGCCGAAGCAGCTCCTCGGCCCGGCCGGCCGGATCGGTCACCCCGTACAGGCCGGCGTAGAACTCCAGGTTCTCCCGGGCCGTCAGGTCGTCGTAGAGGAACGACTGGTGGGACACCAGGCCCAGCCGGGCCCGGAACGCCTCAGGGTCGTCCTCCAGGTCGAACCCCCGGATCCGTACCGTGCCCAAGGTGGGCCGGAGCAGGGTGGCCAGGATTTTGAGCAAGGTGGACTTTCCCGCGCCGTTGGGCCCGAACAGGCACAGGAACTCCCCCTCGTCCAGGGTGAAGCTCACGCCTCGCAGGGCCTCGGTACCCCCGTAGGTCTTTCGCAGGCCCTCCACCGTGAGGAACGGCTCACCCGCGCCTGCGGCCACCCCGCGCCTCCTGCTCCAGCCGCTCCAGGGCGTCCATGGCCTCGGCCGCCTTGAGCGCATAGAACTCCCGCAGCTCCTGGAAGTCCTCCTCGCTGATCTTGCCGGTGGCACGCTCGAACTCCACGTCCTTGATCGCCTTGAGGTAGCCCTTCTTCTCCTGCTCCATGGCCTCGAGCCGCTGGCGGCGGGCGTCGTCCGCGGCCACCAGGGCCTCGCGGGGCCCGAACAGGGGTGCCGCGGTGAGAACCAGGAGCCCAAGCATCAGAGCACAGAACACCGCCACGGCCATGGGTCACGCCTCCTCGTCCAGGTGAGACAGCTCTTCCTCGATGCGGCGTCGGGTCTTCTCGTCGAGCCGGGAAGGGGCCGAGCCCGGGTCCCGGGGTTCGGACCGACGCCGGCCGGCCGAGCTCCACCGCCGCACCACCACCGCGGCCACGGCCGCCCCGACCAGAAGGCCCACGAACGGCCCCACGTAGGCCACCAGGTTGAAGCCCCGTTTGGGCGGGTAGGTCAGGATGTCCTCCCCGAACTCTTGGGCAAAGTAGCTCAGGATCTCCTGCTTGGTCTTGCCCTCGGCGATCATGCGGCGGATGGTGGCCCGCATCTGGTCGCCGCCCCGGCACCGGTCGGCGGTGAGGGGCTCGCCCGGACAGGCGTAGCACAGAAGGCCCTCGGCCACCTCGGTCTCGGTCAGCGCCAGGGCCGGCCGGGCCGGAATGATCGTGGCGGCCAGAAGCCATAGCGCGGCGAACCACACGACGTTGCGGGTCATGGCGCCCTCCTCTTCTTCCGGGAGGGGATGATGGCCAGCACGCCCCCGAGCACCATCACCCCCCCGCCGATCCAGATCCAGATCAGCAGCGGGTTCACGGCCACCTTGAGGGTGATCTCCCCGGTCCTGCCGATGCCGGGCATGGTCACGTACAGGTCCTCGACCAGGGTGGACCGTAGAGCCACCTCGGTGGTGGGCTGCCGGGCGTTCACGTAGTAACGGCGCTCGGCATCCAGCTGCCCGATCCGCTCTCCGCCGTTGTACACGCCCAGCACCGCTGCGTACACCGTGCGGTTGAACTTCTGATAGGTCTTGAAGTCCTCGTACTTGAGCTCGTAGCGGCCGATGTGCAAGGCCTCGCCCCGGGCCAGCGTCGCCTGGGTCTCCAGCTTATAGGCTGAGGAGCCGGTGATGCCCACCACGATCAGGACCAGGCCGAGGTGTACCAGGTGCCCGCCGTAGCGCCGGCGCATTCGCCACAGCACCCGAAAGCCTGCGATGAGTGAGGACTCCCCGGTGAGCTTCCGGCGCGAGCCCACGGCCGTTACGAACTCCTGGACGATGGTGGCCGCCACGAACCCGGCCAGGGTGAAGGCCACCAGGGCGTAGGGCTCCCGGACCCCGAGCGCGACCAACGCCCCTCCGGCCACCAGGGCCGCCACCGCCGGTCGGAGGAAGTTGCGCCTCAGGTTGGCCGGCGATGCCTTCCTCCACCCGATCAAGGGGCACACGCCGGTGATCAGCAGGAGCACCAGGAACAGGGGGGTGTTCACCATGTTGAAGAACGGCGGGCCCACCGTGACCTTGTTGCCGGTGACCGCCTCGGAGATCAGGGGGAACACGGTGCCGAAGAAGGTGGCGAACGCCAGGGCCAGCAGGATCACGTTGTTGAACAGAAAGGTGCTCTCCCGGGAAAGGTACGACTCCAGGGCGCCGGGGGTCTTGAGCTCGCCGTAGCTCTCGGCGATCAGGTAGATGCCGCCCAGCAGGGTGACCGCGATGAAGACGAGAAAGTACCCCCCGAGCCCTGTGGCGCCGAAGTCGTGCACCGACTGAAGGACCCCGCTTCGCACCAGGTACGTCCCGAAGATGCACAGCACGAAGGTCAGGAGAATCAGCGACATGTTCCAGACCTTCATGATGCCCCGCCGCTCCTGGATGATGGCGGTGTGGATGAAGGCCGTGGAGGTGAGCCACGGGATGAACGAGGCGTTCTCCACCGGGTCCCAGGCCCAGTACCCGCCCCACCCCAGCTCCACGTAGGCCCACTGCCCGCCCAGGATGATCCCCACGGTCAGGAAGATCCACGACAGCACGTTCCAGGCCCGGGTCTTGCGGATCCAGGAAGCATCGGTGCTCCCGGTGACCATAGCGGCCACCGCATAGGCGAACGGGATCGTGAACCCGATGTACCCCAGGAACAGGGTGGGCGGGTGGAACACCATGCCCGGGTTCTGGAGCATGGGGTTTAGACCCTGGCCGTCCCGGGGCACGAACCCGAGGGTCTCGAACGGGTTGGTGACGGCGCACAACAGGAACAGAAAGAACGCCAGGGTGCCGGCCAGCACCAGGTACACGTAAGGGGTGGCCCGGGTGTCAGGCTCCCGCCGGTTGTTGTGGATGACCAGGGCAGAGAACAGGCTCAGGACCCAGGCCCAGAACAGGAGCGACCCTTTCTGCCCGGCCCAGAACGCCGTGGCCTTGTAAAACACGGGCAGGGCCCGATCGGAGTAGGAGGCCACGTACTCCACCTGGAACGCGTCGGTGAGGAACAGGTAGCCGAGCGCTACCGAGGCACCGGTGGCCAGCACGGCCACGCCCACCAAGCTGCGCTTCCCGGCGCGGACCCACCGGAGGTCGTTGCGAACGACCCCCGTCACCAGCAGCACCATGGCCAGCAGGGAGAAGGCGAGGGCCCCGAACTGGGAGAGGTTACCGAAGGTGACCAAGGGAGATCTCCTCCTCGTCAGGTGACAATCGACAGGGAACAGCTGGGGTAGGCCGCGAGGCGGCCTGTTCGCGAAAAAGTATTAACCCGGCGGCAAAATAGACGCGCCGCCTCGGAGGGCAGGGCAAGGGACCTGCCTCCGGCCGGGCGCGAAGCCGGGCATTGAGATTCGCCGCGCAGGCACGGGACAGAAGAGCTGATTTCATGACAACCCGGTGGAATCCAAGCCGTTTCGCGGTCCGAGCGTCAGAGGCGCTGCGCGGCGAGCTAAGGGGCCGCACCCGGCTCTCCGACAGGTCCCTTGCCCCCGGCCTTTGGCGCAACCCTGCATAACTGCTCGAAGATGAAAAAGGTTTTCAGCCTCCTAGACTTCCAGCCTTTACGCCTTCCAGCGGGCCGGAGGCCCTAGACCTCATTCCCCTTCCGACTGGTACTTGGAGGGGCACTTCACCAGCAGGTTCTCGGCCCGGAACAGGTTCTGGGCCCGGGCGTAGGTGCCTTCGAGCAGCACCTCGATATCGGGCTTGAAAGCGTCGGGCTTGGGCCCCTCGTACCGGGCGTTGATCTGCTCGTCCGGGGCCTCGGCGTCGCGCACGGCGAACTCCAGCACCAGCCGCTTCTGGTCGTAGCGCACCGTGCCGTCCACCACCTCGCCCCCCACCCGCACGGGGTCTTGGTCGGTGAGCTTGAGGCCGGTGGGGGAGCTCCTGAGCTCGGACACGGTCAGGTAGTAGGCGCTGGTGGTGGAGATGCCCCGGTAGATCAGGATCCCCACGCCCACGGCCACCACGAGGACTCCCACCAGGATTTTGCGGGTGGACCTTTTCATCCGAGGATCCTCCGGGTGGATAAGGCTGCAGGGCGAAAAGGCTAGAAATCAGGGAGACCGAGAAGCCGGGAGGCTCACCGGCCAGCTTCGGCTCGGTCGGCCGACTGCACCGAAGGGGAGGAGCTTAGCAGGAGGCGTGCCAAGGGGGCTGGGCGGCCGGGCAGCTGGGCATCGGGCCAGGGCCGACGGTGCAGGCCGGGAGCTTGGCTTTCGGCCTTCCCGCTTTCCAGCCTCCTAGCTTCCCCGCCTTTCAGTCCCAAAAAGGGACATGTGGGATAAAATGTCGCAGGCTATTGGCCGGGCGGTTCCCCCGCCCTCCCCGACGGAGCGCGCCTATCTTGTCGCCGGGCTAATACTCCCCAGCATCCTCGTCCGCGAGCTTGCGCTGGATGGTTTTGCGGTTGATCCCCAGGATGCGGGCGGCCCGGACCTTGTTGCCCCTGCATCGCCGGAGCACGTGCAGGATGTACTCGCGTTCGATCTCGGCCAGGGGCTTGTCCTTGGGCCAGGGAAAGCGCTCCGGCGGCCGCAGGTCCCGGAGCATCTCCTCCGGCAGGTCCTCCAGCCGAACCCGTCCGCCCTCGCACACGTACACGCACCGTTCCACCGCGCTCTCCAGCTCGCGCACGTTGCCCGGCCACGAGTAGTCCAGGAACGCCCGGAGCACCTCGGAGGTGAACGACACCTTCCGGCCGAGGGCCGCGTGGCGGGCCAGGAACGTCTCTACCAGAAGGGGGATGTCCTCCCGCCGCTCCCGCAGGGGGGGCACGTCGATCCGGAAGGTGGCGATGCGGTAGTAGATGTCCTCCCGGAACCGCCCTTGCTTCACTGTGTCCAAAAGATTCCGGTTCGTGGCCGCGACCACCCTCACGTCGAACCGGTAGAACGCGGTACCGCCCACGGGGCGCACCCGCCGCTCCTGCAGGGCCCGCAGGAGCTTGGCCTGGGTGCCGGGGGGCATCTCCCCGATCTCGTCTAAGAACAGGGTGCCGCCGTCCGCCTCCACGAACAGCCCCCGCTTGGACCGCACCGCGCCGGTGAACGCGCCGCGCTCGTGGCCGAACAGCTCGCTCTCCAGCAGGCCCTCGGGGATCGAGGCGCAGTTCACGGCCACGAACGGCCCCTGCCGCCGGGGAGAGGCCTCGTGCACGGCCCGGGCGACGAGCTCCTTGCCGGTGCCGGTCTCCCCCTGCACGAGCACGCTGCCCTCGGCCGGGGCCACCTTCTCGATCAAGGCGAACACCCTGCGCATGCCTTCGCTGCGGCCGATGAGCCCTCCTGGGCCTGGGCCGGCCGCGACCCGGGCCTCCAGCTCCTGCACCCGTTGGCGCATGCGCAGCTCCCGCTCGGCCCGCTTCACCGCAATGAGGATCTGCTCCATACGAAACGGCTTGATGATGTAGTCGTAGGCCCCCCGGTCGATCAGCCGCACCGTGTCCTCAATGTCGCCGAACGCGGTGATCAGGATTACGAACGGGCTGAACCCCGGTCGGGCCTTGACCGCGTCCAGGAGCGCAACCCCGTCCATCTCGGGCATGCGGATGTCCGAGATCACCAGGTGGAACGCCCCGTGCTCCAGGCGCTCCAAGGCCTCCCGTCCCGTGGCCGCCGTCTCCACGGGGTAGCCCCGTTCGGCCAGGATGTCGTGGAGGTAGTCGCGCATGTCGTCCTGGTCCTCCACCACGAGGATGCAGATGCGCGGATCGCGGCTCATGCTGTTGCTCCTTCGTCCGGGCCGGTGCGGGAGAAGGTGATCACGAACCGGGCCCCACCCCCGGCGGCGTTTTCAACCCGGATGTCTCCCCCGTGCTCGTCCACAATGTTGGCCACGATGAACAGCCCCAGGCCGGTGCCCTCACCCACACCCTTGGTGGTGAAGAACGGGTCGAACACCTTCTCTTGGATCTCAGAGGGGATGCCCGGGCCCTCGTCCTCGTACACGACCCGGAGGCGGTCGGCCGGGCCGTCCGGGTCCTGCCCGATCGTCACCCGGACCGCTCCCCCCCCGGGCATGGCCTGGAGGGAGTTGAGCATCAGGTTCACGAACATCTGGCGTAGGGCGGCCTCGTCCCCCCGGATGCGTTCGTCCGAGCCGGTGAGCTCCAGGCGCACCTCCGCTCGGTCGCGCTTGGCGCGCAGCCTCGACAGGGAGAACGCCTCCTCCGCCACGTCCCGCAGCCGGACCTCGCCCAGCGCCCGGCCGGACTTGCGGGAGAACGCCAGGAGCCGGTCGATGGTCTCGGTGATCCTCCGGACCTGGCGGACCACGGCCTCCAGGGGGCTGCGGTTGGGATCGTCGGGGCCGAGCCGGGCCAGCACCTGCTCGGCTCGGCCTAGGATCACGTTGAGCGGGGTGCCGATCTCGTGGGCCAGCCCCGAGGTCAGCTGCCCGATCGACGCGAGCCGCTCGGCGTGACGCAGGCCCCGCTCCAGCCTCAGCTTCTCGCGGTAGAACTCCTCCCTCTGTCGGCTCTGCTCCTCGAGCCTCGCGGCCATGCGGTTGAACTCGTCCACGAGCTCGTCCAGGTCGGCCACGCCGGTCTTGTCGATGCGCAGGGTCAGGTCGCCCTCGCCGAGCCGTCGCGAGGCCTCCTTGAGCCGTCGGATCGGCAGGGAGATGTTGAGCCGGTTGATCAGGAAGATCACCGCGCCCAGCAGGGCGGCCACGGCCGAGGTGAACAGGAGGAACCGTCTCGTCACCCCCGACAGGATCACGCCGATGTGGCGGAGGGGAAGGATCACCTCCACGGCGCCGAGGAACGTGCCGTCCGGACTCCGCACCGGCTGCACCACACTCAGGAACCGGTCGGTTCCCACCTCCCGCACCTGCTCTTGGCCCTTCGTGCCGACCCGGTCCGGATCGAGGGGCTGGTGGGGCAGGGGTGGGTCGCCGCACTTGGGGCAGGCCAGGCTCAGCAGGTTTCCGTCCCGGTCGTAGAACCGCAACGAGGGCACGGCAGGCCCCTCGAACGGGCTGATCTCGGCCAGGATCTGCTCCAGGTCCACCGTGGGATCGGTGGGGTGGTAGTAACGCAGCACCGAGGCCAGGGCCCGGGCCAGGATCCACGCCTTGGACCGGGTTGCCTCGATCAGGTGGTGCTTCTCGTCCTGCACCGAGACGTGGCCGAGGGCGGCGGCAGCGAGCACGACGAGCGTGAAGATGTAGAGGAACAACCGGGTAGCGATTCGCACCGGTCAGGACTCCTTTGGGGCCCGCGGGACCTCCTTGATCGGCCCATGCTACTCGTTCCTTCGGAAAGATTGCCAGGGCGTGGGGCCTGTTCCCAGGCCGAGGGGCCAGGAGGCAGGAGCCGGCCCGGCCCCCCGACGCCGGGGGTGGCGGAGCCGTACTTGACAGGCAAGATTGGGTTCCCTACGGTAGCTGGGTCCCATCACCCTGCGGAGGGCCGAGGTGACGAGAGCCGCTGCGATACAATGGGTCTGGATCGCGTGGCTGGTGGCAGGGGGCCTGCTGCTTCCCGCCTCCACGACCTTGGGGTGCCCGGATCTTCCCGCCGCGGCCCCATCTGCAACGGTGTGTGCTGGTTCGCCGGCCGCGGACGGCGTGCCGGCCCCCCCCGGAGGGGCTGCCGCCTGCCTGGCCTGCCATTGCTGCACCTCGGTTTTGCTGCCCAGTCCCGGAGCAGGTACTGCGCTGGCCACGAGGCGGCTCCCTCCCTTCGTCGGACCCGAACCGCTGGACAGCGGAGCCGGGGACGTCCCTTCCCCGATTCCCATCGTCGTGTGAGCTCGCTACGCGGGGGGTATGCACGGGGCGTGCCTGTAAACCTAGGGGCTGGCTGCCGGGTCGCGGCACGCCGGGTGCATGGTCATCGGCCGATGCAGACGCTACGTCTTCTTCCCTGGCACTCGGGGCCTTTAGCCGCCCCTATCGGGTCGGGTCCGGGGTTCCCGGGAAAGTTTGGACAGGTCTCAGCCGACTCCGTCGGGGATGCAAGGCCCCCGGAGGAGCAGTTTCTCGAAAGGGAGACAGGACCGTGGAAAGGGTGAAACAGGGAGGCACGGCTGGGGCTCGGGGGGGCCGGGGACACGCCGCCCCGCCCGGGGGTGGGGCGATGGCCCGACGGACGCTGTGGTGGGTCGTGTCGGCGTTGGCCGTTGTGCTGTTTCTCGTCGGGCACTCGTGGGCGTTGTTCGGGGCCTCTACCCGACCGGAGCCCGGTAGCGAGGCTCCCCGGTTCTCGGGGCCGCTCCTGCGGGGGGGGTCCTTTGACCTGGGTGCCCACCTGGGCAAGAACCCGATCCTGCTCGACTTCTGGTCGATCTACTGCGTGGCGTGTCTCAAAGAGATGCCAAACCTCCTGGAGATCTACGAGCGGTACAAGGACCAGGGGCTCGTGGCCGTCAGCGTGAACCTGGACAGCTTCGGGGCCAAACGGGTCTTGCGGTTCGTACGGGGGCTCAAGTATGAGATCTCGTTTCCGATCGTGATTGACAAGCGGCGGGAGGCAGGCGGGCGTTACGGGGTGAGTGTGCTGCCCACGACCGTGGTGATCGACCGGGAGGGCAAGGTCCTGTATTACCATGTGGGGTACTCCCCCGGCGACGAAAAGGAGATCGAGGCCCAGGTCCGCAAGGCCCTGGGGCTGGCCGAGTAACCGGGGTGGCTTGGGAGGACAGGCAATGGAGAACTGGCTTGAGTTCTGGGAGCTGGCGGCCACGTGGACCTTTGTGCCCCTGCTCGCGGCCATCGTACTGCTGGTCACGGTCGGCAGCGGCTGGTGGAAACCCCGGTGGCCCCGGCTGGTCTGGGTGCTGGGGCTCGCCCTGGTGGGGACCAGCCTCTACCTCGGGGTGGCCCGGGGGGAGTGGGGGGAGACCCTGTTCAACGGCCAGCTCCTTTGACTGAGCTGCATAGGGGTCGGGTGACCCCCGGACAGCTTTCGCAGGCCGCACCGCGGCCTGCACGGCGCGCAGGGAGCTCGGCACGGGGTGCCGGGTCGGACCTGCCCGCCGGGCGTGGCGAGCCAAAAGGCGCCGCCCTCGGCGCTCTAGGAGACCCCATGCCCCCGGGCCCCAGCGCGTAGGCCTGCTTGAAACGCCTGGAAATGAAGAGAGGTTCTTGGGCCTCCTCGCCTTCCATCGTCCTGGCCCGCACTATTCATGAGCGTTCGTCGCGAAACCGTCGAGTGTGCGTCAGATCGGGGCAAGCACAAGCGCACGAGGGGTGCAGGCGTACTGGACGGTACGTCGAGCCCCAAGGCGCGAGCACGCCCCGAGATGGTGTGCAACCGGCGGTTGCAGTAGAAGGCTTCATGAATAGTCCGGGCTAGCGCTTCCCCGGAAGCTACTGAAAGGCCGCGGGGTTGCCCATTACTTCCGAACCGACACCCGGGGCCGGGTGGTGGTCCTTGCACCCGAAACCGGATGAAGAAGGAGCTGCCATGCGATGGAACACGTTTCTTGCTCTTGCCGTGCTGGCGGCCGGGGTTCCAGCCCTGGCCTCGGCGTTCGTGCAGGATGGGTGCGGCGCCGGCGACTGCCGGTCGTGCCACAGCCTGTCCAAAAGCGAGGCCGAGGGCATTCTGAAGGGGCTGGTGCACGAGGTGCTGTCGGTGGAGTTCAGCGATGTGCCCGGGCTGTGGGTGGTGGATGTGGAGGACCAAAGGGGCCGGCGGGGGCCGGTGTACATCGACTTCTCCAAGCGCTACGTGATCACGGGCAGCGTGGTCGAGGTGGCGACTCGTGAGAACCTGACGCGGAGGAGGATGATCGAGCTGAACCGGATCGACCCCTCGCAGATTCCCCTGGACGACGCCCTTGTGATCGGGGACCCGGCGGCCGAAAAGAAGATCGTCGTGTTCACCGACCCGGACTGCCCGTACTGCCGGAAGCTCCATCCCGAGCTCCGGAAGGTGGTCGAGCGACGGCCCGGGGTGGCCTTCTATGTGAAGATGTTCCCGATCAAGAAGACAAGCCGCGAGAAGGCGAAGACCATCGTGTGTACGCGGTCCCTGGAGCTTTTGGACCGGGCCATGGAGGGTAAGGAGATCCCCCCGCCCGGCTGCGAGACCGACCAGATCGAGAAGAACCTGCAGCTCGGTCGGAGCATCGGCGTGCGCTCGACCCCGACCCTGGTGTTCCCGGACGGTCGGGTGATCCCCGGGGCCAAGCCCGCCGACAAGATCTTGTTGCTGTTGGACGAGGGCACAAACCCCTCCCGCCAGGAGTCCCGCCGGGCCGGGCCCGTGCGGCCGGTCTCCCGTTGAGTTCCCCACGCCAGGAGGTGCGGCCGTGAAGGGGGTGTTCTTTTCGTTCTGGGTGTTCGTCTGGTTGGGGGGGATGGCCGGCGCCGCGGTCTTGGACCCGGCCCTGTACGTGGGCAGCGAGCGGTGCCGCGGCTGCCATCCCAAGAAGTACCAGGGGTGGAGCAAGACGTTTCACGCCACCGTGGTGCAGGACGCGAAGAAGAACCCGGACGCAGTGCTCGGGGACTTCTCCGTGCCGAACCTGGGCTTCACGCTCGAGGACGTGGAGTTCACCATCGGCGGGCACTGGCAACAGCGGTACATGAAGAAGATCGGCGACGACTACTACGTGTTGCCCAAGCTGTGGAGTGTGCAGTCCCAGAAGTGGCAGGCGTACAACGTGTGGTCGTGGCGAAAGATGCCGTACGGAAAGTACTGCAAGGGGTGCCACGTGACCGGGTTCGATCCGGCCCGGGGGGAGGCGGTGGAGCCCCGGATCGGATGCGAGGCGTGCCACGGCCCCGGCCGGGCCCATGCCGAGGCCGAGGGGGCCGGGCAGATCGTGAACCCGAAGAGGCTGCCCGAGGAGCGGCGCGACATGATCTGTGCTGCCTGCCACGTGCGGGGGACCGATCCGTCCAAGACGTACTACTTCCCGGTCGGCTTCATGCCCGGGGACGATCTGGGCGAGCACTACGTGCCCAACGGCAAGGCCCCCGACGAGTCCAACGCCGAGGCGATCCGGCGGGCATTCGCCAAATGGAAGAAGAAGCGAGAGGAGGGGGCCAAGCTCAAGTGCGACGTGTGCGGGATCCCCGGCGTGGCCGAGGAGCGGGACCAGGAGAAGGTGGACTCGATGCTGGAGTTCTGCTTCGGGTGCCACGGGTTCAAGAACAAGTACGCGGAGCACACGCGGCACCCGGCGAGCGTCGGGTTGATGTGCTTCGACTGCCACGTGCAGCAGACGAAGGAGATCATGAACCCGGGCACCCAGGACATCCACTCCTACGGCTACTTCCTCGTGCACAAGGAGAAGTGTTACGACCCGGAGATTTACAAGGCCTGCGTCAAGTGCCACGGGGACAAGGGGCCGGAGTGGGCCCGCCGCACGGTGGAGTCGTGGGGCAAGCCGGTGGAGCTGGACCACTAGCTTCCCCCCCTCACCACCTCGGCGTTGGCCTCCAGCGCTCGGGCCAGGTACTTCTTCATCCAGGCGGGGTCGATGTAGTCCGGGAAGCACATGCGGTTCCCTGAGAGGTCCTCGATCACCTCGCCCCGGTAGTCCAGGAAGATCATGAGGCAGTTGTAGTTGTAGTCGAACCTCCTGCCCAGGGCGATCTCCTCCTTCGTCATGTTCTCGTTCAGGTTGATGCGCACCAGGAGGAACTGGTTCTTGATGATGTCGGCCACCTCGGGGTCGGTGTACATCTTGGTGGCCAGGCCCTCGCACCGGCTGCACCCCTCCGGGAAGTAGAAGTCCACGATGATGGGCTTCTTCTGCTCGCGCGCCAGCCGCACGGCGTCCTCCAGGGTGTACCAGTCGAGGGGGATGTTGCTGGCGACCGAGTCTTCGATGCGCATGTGGGCGTTGCCGGAGCGTCGGTTCTGGCCGCCGGTGGCGCACGCCCCGAGGGCCAGGGGGATCAGGGCCGCTGCCGCGATGAATCGGCTTCTCATGGATCGTCTCCTGTTGTGGGGCCGGGACCGGTCGGGGCCCCCGGGCCCGAAGGGGAATGCAAGGGCCACCCGCGCCCGCGCTGGTGCCTCAACTATACCCGATTTCGTCATCGGAGCAATTCGGTCCCGGCGAGTTCGGTCGTCGGTCTTCGGTTTTAAGTCCGGAGGCCCGCGAATCACCGGGCTGTCGGGCCTGCCGGGGGGGTGCGTGAGGCCCCGGGCCTGGACCCGCGGTGGGGCCTCACGTAGGATACCCGGCCCGGGAATCCAGCAAGCCCTCCGGAGTGTTGCCATGATGCGCGGGTTGCGTCTGCTGGTCTGGGGGGCGGTCGGGCTGCTCCTGGCAGCGGGGGTGGGGTGTTCCGGAGAGAAGGTCCCTGCCAAGGCCGAGA
Source organism: bacterium (assembly GCA_027021615.1). GTDB lineage: Bacteria > Desulfobacterota > Deferrisomatia > Deferrisomatales > Deferrisomataceae > Deferrisoma. The sequence continues at coordinate 27,851 of JALUTY010000004.1, forward strand.
AGGGGCGGCAGGCCCCCGACTTCGAGCTCGTGGGGCTCGACGGGACGATCTGGCGGCTGTCGGACCTGAGGGGCAAGGTGGTGTTCGTGAACCTGTGGGCCACCTGGTGCCCTCCGTGCCGGCAGGAGATCCCTTCCATGGTGCGGTTTTACCGGCGGTACAAGGACAAGGGGGTGGAGATCCTGGCCGTGTCGGAGGACCGGGACCCGGCCGCGGTCCGGGCCATGGTGATGCGCCAGGCCGTGGCGTTTCCGGTGCTCATGGACCGGGACAAGCTGGTGTACGGCCTGTACCGGGCCACCGGGGTGCCCGAGACCCACCTGATCGACAAGAAGGGCGTGATCCGGCACTCGGTGATCGGGCCGTTCGACTGGGAGGCGCCCGAGGTGGCCCGGGCCGTGGACCGGCTGCTTCAGGAACCCTTGTGATACCGAGTTGCGTTCAAACAGAGATCCTTCTGGGGGCGGCGGGACAGGGGGCCTGGTTCCGGCCGGGCGTGAGTGCAGCATCCGACTCACGCTGCATCCGGCACTCAGCCCGGGTGCCCTATGGACGCCGGAAAAGCAAGTGTCGACAATGTATCTCTCGGATCGCCGCGGGACAGGCATCGGCTGAGTGCCGGATGCAGCGACTGGAGGAGCCACGCCTGGCACTCCACCAGGCCCCCTGTCCCGCCGGTTCAAGGTGCCGAAAACTTGAACGTATGAGGTCAGCGTGAAGCCGTCGCCCCAGCGTACCTACACCTGCAGCGACTACCGCCAGGAGATGCGGCTTCTGGGGCTCAGGCGCCGCCTTGAGGACCCCGGGCTCACGGACGATGAGCGTCGCAGGCTCGAGGCCGAGATCCAGGCTCTGGAACGGGAGATGGGGATGGGTTGACTTCGGTCGCCGGTCGTGGATTTGGGCTTTCCGGCTTCCTAGCCTACTAGCCTTCCCGCCTTCCAGTCTATCTCACGCCGTTTCCCGGAAGGCGACCCCTTCGGCCCGTTCGGCCAGCCACTCGAAGGCCCAGGCGCTCTTGAACAGGATCACGGGTCGGCCTTGCCGGTCCTCGCACCACAGGGTGCTGGGGTCCCGATCGATGACGGCCGGGTCGAGCCCGTCGCCCTCCACCCACCGGGCCACCTGGAACGGCATCGGCTCCAGGGTCACGGTGACTCCGTACTCCGCCTCCAACCGGTACCGGAGCACGTCGAACTGGAGCACGCCCACGGCCCCCACGATCGGGTCCTTGTCGCCCCTGGGGTGCCGGAACACCTGGATCGCCCCCTCCTGGGCGAGCTGCTCCAGCCCCTTGTTGAGCTGCTTGGATTTCAGTGCGTTCTTCACCCGCACCCGGGCGAAGTGCTCCGGGGAGAAGTGGGGCACCCCCTCGAACCGCAAGCCCGGGATCTCGCTCAGGGTGTCGCCGATGTGCAGGGTGCCCCGGTCGTGGATGCCCACCACGTCACCCGGGAACGCCTCGTCGATCACCACCCTCTCCTGGGCCAGGAACTGGAGCGGGAGGGCCAGGGCCACGTCCCGGCCCAGCCGGGGGTGGCGCACCTTCATGCCCCGCCGGAACCGGCCCGACACCACCCGCACGAACGCCACTCGGTCCCGGTGCTGGGGGTCCATGTTCGCCTGGATCTTGAAGACGAAGCCGGAGAACCTTTCCTCGTCGGGACCCACCGGCCCGGCCGTGGACTCCCGGAGGCCCGGCGGCGGGGCCATCTCCAGGAAGTCCCGCAGGAACGGCTCCACCCCGAAGTTCGTGACCGCGCTGCCGAAGTACACCGGGGTGAGCCGGCCGGCCCGCACCCGGTCCAGGTCGAGCTCTTCGCCCGCGCCCTCGAGGAGCTCCACCTCCTCGCGGAACGCGGCCAGGTCGTGGGGGTCCAGCAGGTCGGCGATGGTCGGATCGTCGGCCCCGGTCACCCGGGCCTCGGCCCGGCGTTGGCCGTGGTCGCTGCCGTCGAACAGCAGAACCCTGCGGGCCCGCAGGTCGTACACGCCCCGGAACCGCTTGCCCATGCCCAGGGGCCAGGTGACCGGGCAGGCCGCGATGCCCAGCACGTCCTCGATCTCGGTCAGCAGATCCAGGGGCGGCCGGCCCTCCCGGTCCAGCTTGTTCACGAAGGTGAAGATGGGGATGCCGCGCATCCGGCACACCTGGAACAGCTTCCGGGTCTGGGTCTCCACCCCCTTGGCGCAGTCGATCAGCATCACGGCCGAGTCGGCAGCTGTGAGGGTGCGGTAGGTGTCCTCGGAGAAGTCCTGGTGGCCCGGGGTGTCGAGCAGGTTCACCCGATGGCCGGCGTACTCGAACTGGAGCACGCTCGAGGTGACCGAGATGCCCCGCTTCTTCTCCAGCTCCATCCAGTCCGAGGTGGCGTGCCGGGCCGCCCGCCGGGCCTTGACGGCCCCGGCCAGGTGGATGGCGCCGCCGTAGAGCAGGAACTTCTCGGTGAGGGTGGTCTTTCCGGCGTCGGGGTGGGAGATGATCGCGAAGGTGCGTCGCCGCGCGGCCTCTCGGGCCACGGCGTGGGGAAGCTCCATGGGGCCTCTCTTCGGGTGGGATGGGGGACGGCGTAGGGTACGGGAAGGGAGGGGACAAAGTAAAGGGGCCGGCCGCTCCGGGCGGCCGGCCCCGACCCCTGCTGTCGCCCGGGTGCCTCACATGGTGGGCACCTCCTCCTCCCGGTCGCGCTCGCGCCGCTCCAGGTCGGCCACCCGGCGCTCCAGGGCCCGGAGCTGCTCCTCCACGAGCTCCAGGTCCTTGCGGGGCACCAGGTCCATCTTGCGAAACGCCTCCTGGATCAGGTCTCGGATCCGGGCCTCCCACTCCTCCCGGGAGGCCTCGGCCTTGCTCAGGATCTCCTTGACGATGCTCTCCCCCTCCTCCTGGCTCATCCGGCCCTGCTCCACCAGCTCGTCCACGAGCTTGCGGGCCCTCTCCTCGGTGAGGGTGAGCATGCCGATCCCGGCCAGGGTGGCTTTCCGAAGCATGTCGAGCATGGCGGTCTCCTCTCGGCTGGAAGGCGGGGAAGCTAGAAGGCTGGAAGGCCAGGAGGCTTGAAAACTCCGTGATCTCCCAGCATTCCAAGCGCGACCACGCCTCGTTGGCGTCACCTTACGGTCTCGGGGCAAGGGACCTGCCGCCGGCAATGAGCACGGACCAACGAAAGTTGCCCTTCCGGTTGTACGGCCCCCAAAGGGGCCTGATGGAGCTTCTAAGGTGCCCCCGTCTCCGTAGGTTGTCAACCGGGTCAAGCGCCCAGGAGCCTGGCGGCCTCTTCGTAAGCCGCGTCCAGGGCGTTGTCCAGGCCCGAGGGGTCGGGCCCCCCGGCCTGGGCCAGCTCGGGCTTGCCGCCGCCCCGGCCGCCGACCCGTTGGGCCAGGGGCTTGATCAGGTCGCCCGCCCGGATGCGCCCGGTCAGGTCCTTGGTCACGGCCACCAGGAGCAGGGCCCTGCCCCCGGCCTCGGCGCCCAACACCACCACCCCCGACCGGATCCGGTCCCGGAGGCCGTCGGCGAACTCCCGCAGCGCCTTGGGGTCGGCGGCCGGCACCCGGGTGGCCAGCACCTTGACGCCGTCCACCTCCCGGGCCTGGCCGATCACGTCCCGGGCCGCGCCCCCCGCCATCTGGCCGCGGAGCGACGAGATCTCCCGCTCAAGCTCCTTGGTCCGCTCCAGGGTGCGGCGCACCTTGTCCGGCACCTCCTCCGGCTTGGACCGGAGCAGGCCCGCCGCCTCGCGCAGGGCGTCCTCCACCCCGAAGGCCCACTCCAGGGCCCGGTCGCCCGTGGCCGCCTCGATCCGGCGCACGCCGGCCGCCACGCCGCCCTCGGACAGGATCTTGAAAAGCCCGATGTCCCCGGTGCGCGATGCGTGGGTGCCCCCGCACAGCTCGGCCGACACCTCGCCCATGCGCACCACCCGCACCACGTCGCCGTACTTCTCCCCGAACAGCGCGGTCACCCCCTGGCGCCGGGCCTCGTCGAACGACTCCTCGGCCACGGCAACGGGGTGGTTGGCCTGGACCCACCGGTTCACCCGGCGCTCCACCTCGCGGATCTCCTCGGCGGTCATCGGCGCGAAGTGGGTGAAGTCGAACCGGAGCCGGTCCGGCGCGACCAGCGACCCGGCCTGCTTCACGTGGTCCCCGAGCACCTGGCGCAGGGCCGCGTGCAGCAGGTGGGTGGCCGAGTGGTTCTGGGCCGTGGCGAACCGGGCCCCGGCCTCCACCCGGCCGACGGCCCGGTCCCCCTCCCGTACCACCCCCCGGACCACCGTGCCGTGGAGCACGATCAGGTCGGGAAAGGGTTTCGTGGCGTTCTCCACCCTCACGTGGAACCCCTCGCCCTCCACGCTTCCGGCGTCGCCCACCTGGCCGCCGCTCTCTCCGTAGAAGGGGGTCTCCGCGAGCACCAGCTCCACGGCCTCGCCCTCCCGGGCCTCGGCCGCCCTCTGGCCGTCCCGCACCAGCGCCGACACCACGGTGTAGGCCTCGAGCCGCTCGTACCCCACGAACCGACAGGACACGCCATCCGCCCGTAGCTCCCGGTAGGCCTCGGCCACGGCCTCCTCGCCCGACCCCTTCCACGCGGCCCGGGCCTTCTCCCGCTGGGCCTCCATCTCGGCCTCGAACCCGGCCTCGTCCAGGGTGAATCCCCGGTCCCGCACGATGTCCTCGGTGAGGTCCACGGGGAAGCCGTAGGTGTCGTACAGCCGGAACACCACGTCGCCGGGGATCACCTTCTCCCCCCGCTCCTCGAGCCGGGCCACCTCCTCCTCCAGGATCTGGAGCCCCCGGTCCAGGGTTCGGGAGAACCGCTCCTCCTCGTGGAGGATCACCTTGGCGATGTACTCCCGCTTGTCCGAGAGCTCCGGGTAGGCCCCCTCCATCTGGTCGATCACCACGCCGGACACCCGATGGAAGAACGGGTCCTCGAACCCCAGCATCCGGCCGTGGCGCATGGCCCGGCGCATGATCCGCCGCAGCACGTACCCCCGGCCCTCGTTGGAGGGCAGCACGCCGTCGGCGATCAGGAAGGTGGTGGCCCGGATGTGGTCGGCCACCACCCTGAGGCTCACATCGCTCTCCTCGGCCTTGCCGTAGGGCACCCCGGCCAGGTCGGCCGTGAACTCGATGATGGGCCGGAACAGGTCGGTGTCGTAGTTGGAGTGCACCTTCTGGACCACGGCCGTGACCCGCTCCAGGCCCATGCCGGTGTCGATGGACGGCTTGGGAAGGGAGGTCATGGTGCCGTCGGCCGCCCGTTCGAACTGCATGAACACCAGGTTCCACAGCTCCAGGAACCGGTCGCAGTCGCACTCGGGTCCGCACCGGTCCGGTCCGGGGCAGGGGTAGATGCCCGGCCCCTGGTCGTAGTGGATCTCGCTGCACGGTCCGCAAGGGCCGGTGTCGCCCATGGCCCAGAAGTTGTCCTTGGCCCCGCACCGGACGATCCGCTCGGCCGGCACCGGGGTCTCGGCCAGCCACAGGTCCCGGGCCTCGTCGTCCTCCTCGTAGATGGTCACCCACAGGCGGTCCGGATCGAGCCCCATGTGCTCGGTCAGGAACTCCCAGGCGAACCGGATCGCATCGCGCTTGAAGTAGTCGCCGAACGAGAAGTTCCCCAGCATCTCGAAGAACGTGTGGTGCCGGGCCGTGCGGCCCACGTTCTCCAGGTCGTTGTGCTTGCCCGAGACCCGCAGACACTTCTGGCAGGTGGTGGCCCGGCGGTACTCCCGCCGCTCCTGGCCGGTGAACACGTCCTTGAACTGGACCATGCCCGCGTTGGTAAAGAGCAGCGTGGGGTCGTTCTGGGGCACCAGGGGGGAGCTCTCCACCACCCGGTGGCCCTTGGAGGCGAAGTAGTCGAGGAACGCTTTGCGGATCTCGTTTCCGGTCATCGAAGAACCCCTGTTCTCGGATCGTGGGTCATACGAAACGGGCCCCGAACCCGGGGCCGGACATGCGCAACGGCTGGGAGGCCAAAGAGCTGTACCTCCCACCTCTTGGGGAGATCGCCCTCTCCGACCGGGCGGATGTCCCGCGGGAGGGCGGCCGGACGGCTCTCGAACCGCCGCCAAACCCTCGGTGGGGCAGGAGCTTCCAGCCTTCCAGCCTCCTAGCTTTCCAGCTTTCTCGCCTTCCAGCTTCCCAGCCTTCTAGAACCGCTCGATCTTCATCCCCCCGCTCTCCTCACCCTCGTCGGCCCCACTCCACCGCGCGTCGCTGGTGGACTGGATGCCCGACATTTTCAGGGCGAAGTCGTCCGGGTTCGAGGACTGGCGTAGCGCCTCCTTATACGTGATGAGGTTCTTTTTGAGAAGCCCCATCAGGGACTGGTCGAAGGTCTGCATCCCGTAGGTGGTGAACCCCTCTGCGATGGCGGTGCGGATCTCCTTGGTCTTCTCCGGCACCTCGATGCACTCGCGCACCCGAGCGGTGGAGACCAGCACCTCCACGGCCGGCACCCGGCCCTTTCCGTCGGCCCGGGGCACGAGGCGCTGGCTGATCACCCCCTTGAGGATGCTTGCCAGCTGCAGCCGCACCTGCTTCTGCTGGTAGGGAGGGAACACCGAGATGATCCGGTGGATCGTCTCGGCCGCGTCCACGGTATGGAGCGTGGAGAGCACCAGGTGCCCGGTCTCTGCTGCCACCAGGGCCGTCTCGATGGTCTCGAAGTCACGCATCTCACCCACCAGCACCACGTCCGGGTCCTGGCGCAGGGCGCTCTTGAGAGCGCCGGCAAAACTCAGGGTGTCGAAGCCCACCTCCCTCTGATTGATGATCGACTTCTTGTCCCGATGGAGGAACTCGATGGGGTCCTCAATGGTGATGATGTGGCGGGTCTTCTTCTGGTTGATGTAGTCGATCATCGAGGCCAGCGTGGTGGACTTCCCCGACCCGGTGGTCCCGGTCACCAGGATCAGCCCCCGGGGTTCCATGGCCAGCTCCTCCACGGCCTTGGGCAGCAGCAGGTCCCGAATCGAGCGGATCTCGGTGGGGATCACCCGGAACACCATGCCCACGGTGCCCCTTTGTTGGAACACGTTCACCCGGAACCGACCCAGGCCGGGGACACCGTACCCCATGTCCACCTCGTGCCGGTGCTCGAAGGTCTCCCGTTGGGCCGGGGTCATGATGTCGAAGGCGATGTTCTGGAGCACCTCGGGCACGAGCCGGCCAGCCTCCTTGTAGGGGTAGAGCTGGCTGTCCCGGCGAAAGATGGGGGGAAGGCCGGCCTTCAGGTGGATGTCCGAGGCCCGGGCCCGCACGGCCACTTCCAGCACGCGGTTGAGGTCCATGGGGTGCCTCCTACGCGTCGGCGGTCGTTTCGGCCGATGTGGGGAGGTCCAGCTTCTCCCGAACGGCCCGCTCGATCTCGGCCAGGATGTCGGGGTTCTCCTTGAGGAACCGACGGGCGTTCTCCCGGCCCTGGCCGATCCGGGTCTCGCCGTAGGTGTACCAGGCCCCCCGTTTGTCCACCACCCCCTGGTCCACGGCTAGATCCAGCAGGTCGCCCGTGCGGCTCACCCCTTCATTGTAAAGGATGTCGAACTCTGCCCTCCGGAACGGGGGGGCCACCTTGTTCTTGACCACCGTGACCCGGGTCCGGTTGCCTACCACCCGATCGGCGTCCTTGATGGCTCCCACCCGCCGCACGTCGAGCCGCACCGACGAGTAGAACTTCAGCGCGTTCCCTCCTGTTGTGGTCTCGGGGTTTCCAAACATCACACCGATCTTCATCCGGATCTGGTTGATGAAGATCACGAGCGTCCGGGTCTTGGAGATGGTGGCCGTGAGCTTGCGCAGGGCCTGGCTCATGAGCCGGGCCTGCAGGCCCACGTGGCTGTCTCCCATCTCCCCTTCGATCTCGGCCCGGGGTACCAGGGCCGCCACCGAGTCCACCACCACCACGTCCACGGCGTTGGAGCGCACCAGCAGCTCGGTGATCTCCAGGGCCTGCTCGCCGGTGTCGGGCTGGCTCACCAGAAGATCGTCCACGTTCACACCGAGGCGTCGGGCGTAGCCCACGTCCAGGGCGTGCTCGGCGTCGATGAACGCGGCGATGCCCCCCTTCTTTTGGGCTTCGGCCACGGCATGGAGCGCCAAGGTAGTCTTTCCGGAGGACTCCGGGCCGAAGATCTCCACCACCCGGCCGCGGGGGTACCCGCCCACACCCAACGCCACGTCGAGGGAGAGTGCCCCGGAGGGGATCGCGTCGATCCCCTGGGTCGGCCCTGCCTCGCCCAGCCGCATGATGGCGCCCTTGCCGAACTGTTTCTCGATCTGTCCGATGGCAAGCTCCACGGCCTGCCGGCGTTCCGTTGACATCGTCTTCTCCTTATATAAATTCAGTCGTCGGTCGAAAACCGTGGGCCCCAGGCCTAGGCGGAGGCCTCGGAGCCTACGGGGCCTGCTGAAGCGTCGGACACGGCGACCATGCGGCACGTGCGGCATGGCGGAAGCAGGTTCCTTGCCCCACCCCCGGATGCGTATCCGATGAATGGCAACTTGGTATTCAGCTCTCGTCGCTGTCGCCCTCCCTGGCCCGGTCAGGGGCAAGGGACGAGGGGGACCGTGGCCCTGGGCAAGTATTCGGGGCCCTGGGGGTGCAGGCGGCTCTCGAACAGGGTCAGACGGGTCACCCTGAACCCCGGTCCCTGGGCCGCACGGATCTCTGACCCGATTCGGTCGAGGCCGGTGATCCCCCCGGGACCCCGTGCTCGCGCCAGGGTGATATGGGGCCGGAACGGGCGGGGTTCCCTTGGGAATCCCACGGACTCCAGACGGTCCTCCACTTCCAGGGCGCACCGTCCCAACACGGGGGTGTCGCCCCGGAGCCCCGCCCAAAGCACGCGGGCCCGACCCCGCGGGGGGAACGTTCCGATCCCGGCTGGCACGAGCTCGGGATGCCCTCCGGCCGTGATCGGACGGGCCAGGGCCGCACGCACCGCTTCGAACCGGGAAGCCTGGATCTCCCCCAGAAACCGTAGCGTGATGTGCATCCGGTCGGGGGAGACCCATCGGGCCCGGACTCCCTGCGACCGCACCCGCTCGGCGAGGCCCGCAAGGAACGCCCGCACCTCGGCAGGGAGCTCCACCGCCACGAATCCCCGGATCAGGCGCTCGCGGTCCACGATGCCTCGGCCTCTGCGGCAAGCCGCTCGAGGACCTCGTCGGCGGCGCGTTCCTGGACCTGGACCCTCGCCCCCTGCAGCGCCAACCTCTCGGCCCGGATCCGTCCCGGCCGGCCCCAGGCCACCCAGACCGTGCCCACCGGCTTCCCCGGGGATCCGCCCGTGGGGCCAGCGATGCCCGTGACCGCAGCCCCGATCCGAGCGGGGGACCGGGCGAACAACCCCTCGAGCATGGCTCGGGCGCACGCCTCGGAAACGGCCCCTTGGGCCTCCAGCAGGTCCGGGGGCACCCCGAGCAGCTCCGTTTTTGCCCGGTTCGAGTACACCACGAGCCCGCGGTCGAAGTACGCGGAGCTTCCGGCCACGCGGGTGATGCGATGGGCGATCAGCCCGCCGGTACAGGACTCAGCCACCGCCAACGGGCCTCCGCCGGCGGAGAGCGAGCGACCGAGGCGGATCTCTGGAGGGTTGAACGGCACGGCGCGGCTCCCGCAGGTTGGCAACGACCGTGGGCCGAAGGGCCGTTTCGAGCGGGCGCGGAAGCCCAGGCGCCCTGGCGGTTAGAAAAGGCCCCATTGGCCCAGGGCCTCCAGGACCGCCCGCGTGGCCAGGCCCGCGGCCACGTCGTCGAGGAGGATGCCCCATCCCCCTCCGATCCGGCGGTCGAGCCACCGGATCGGAGGGGGCTTGAGTATATCAAACGCCCGGAAGCACACAAAGCCGGCCGCAAGCACAAGCGGGGACGGAGCAAGCCCCAGCACGGCCACCCAGTACCCCATCACCTCGTCCAGAACCACCCAAGGCGGATCGTGGGCGCCAGTTCGACGCGCCGCCCGGCCGCACGCGGCCGCGGCCACCGGCAGACACGCCAGGAGCAGACCGACCTGGAGAGGCCAGGGGATCTGGCCCAGGGCCCACACCAGGGGAACCGCGCCCAAGGTAGCCCAGGTGCCGGGCGCCCGAGGGAGCCGGCCCAGGCCCAGCCCCGATGCGGCCAGGGTCCAGGGGTCCATGTACTTACGGTTTTCGGCTGGGCTCGGGGTGGGCCGCCAGGAAGGCCCTGACGCACTCGGGATCGAACTGGGTTCCGGCGCACCGGTCCAGCTCGGCCACGGCCACGTCGTGGCTAAGCCCCCGGCGGTAGGCCCGGTCGCTGGTCATGGCGTCATAGGTGTCGGCCACGGCCATCACCCGGGAAGCCAGGGGAATCTCCTCTCCGGCCAGCCCCTGGGGGTAGCCCTCGCCGTCGAACCGCTCGTGATGGTGGTACACGATCGGTACCACCTCCCGGAGGAACGAGATCGGCTCCAGGATCCGCCGGCCCATGGCCGGGTGGCTCTTGATGATCTCGTACTCCTCGGGGGTCAACCGGCCGGGCTTGTTCAGGATGGAGCTCGAGATCCCGATCTTCCCGATGTCGTGCAGCAGGCCGGCCTGCCGCAGGGTTTCGCAGAACTCCCCGTCGAGGCCCATCTGCTGGGCCGTGGCCACGGCCAGCCGGGTCACGTTCTCGGAGTGGCCGTGGGTGTAGGCGTCCTTGGTCTCCAGGGCTAGAGCCAGACCCTGGATCGTCTCACGGAACGTGGTCTCCAGGTCGGCGTACAGGAGGGCGTTCTCCAGACTGGCCGTGGCCCGGTCTCCCAGGACCACCAGCGCCTTTTCGTCCCGGGGCCGAAACGGGTCCCGCTTGCGGCGAGAGTACGCGTTGAGCAGCCCCAGCGTCTGGCCTCCCCGCCGCAGGGGCACCGCCAGCAAGGTGCCGACGCGGCCCCGGGCCTCGGCGGAGAGGAGGCCTTGGAGCTTCTCCCCCTGGAGTCGAAGATGGGGCAGGCCGTTTACGAGGGCCTCGAGCCGGGCCGGTGTCTCGAGCAGCGCGGGCGTCTCGCCCCTGGGCCCCAGCCCGATCCGGCGGGTGAACCCGTCGGCCGTCGGCGGCCGGAACCACAGCTCCACGGCGTCGGCTCCCACCTCCCGGCAGGCCGCCTCCACCACGATGCGGAGCACCTCGTCCAGTGACAGGCTCGAAGAGACCGCCTCGCTCAACTCGAGCAGGGCGATCTGCTCCCGCAGGTGGAGGTTCTCGGCCTCAAGCCGAATCTTCTCCATGGCCCGCTCCACCACCTGCAGCAGCTCCCCCACCTTGAAGGGTTTTAGGATGTAGTCGTACGCTCCGATCTTCAGGGCCTCGATCGCGGTCTCCACCGTGGCGAACCCGGTCATCATGATCACGATGGACGGGTGCTCGGCCCTGCGAATCTCCCGCAGCAGCTCCAAACCACCCATCCGGGGCATCTTCAGGTCGGTGATGACCACGTCGTAGGGGTCCTCCTGGGCGCGCTTCCAGGCCTCGTCCCCGTCGGACGCCACGTCCACCGCGTAGCCCTGCTCCTCGAGGATGTCAGCCAGCACGCCGGTGATGTCGTCTTCGTCGTCCACCACCAGGACCCGGGGGGGATCGGGCTGGGTTCGTGTGGATGCTTCCATGTCGGCTGAGCTCCTGGGGCGGTCGCCCCTCATGGGGATGCTGGATGTTCGCTCGTTTCGGCCTCGTCGTCCTGGGCGCGGAACACCGGCAGGCGCACCCGGGCGCGGGTGCCGCGGGGCGATCGGGGTTCCAGGATCAGCAGCCCCCCGTGTCGTCGCACGATGCCCAGGGCAACGAACAGCCCCAGCCCGGTCCCTTTGCCCGGCGGTTTCGTGGTGAAGAACGGCTCGAAAATCCGGTCCTGGTGCTCGGGTCTAACGCCCGGCCCGTCGTCCTCCACCTCGAACCACACCCCCTCCGCGTGGGCCCCCGTACGGGCCACGATGGTGCCCTTCCCGGCCACCGCGTCCCGGGCGTTCGTGAGCAGGTTCAGCAGGACCTGCTCCAGCTCCTCGTGGTTCCCCAGCACGCGAGGGAGGTCGGGTGCCAAGTCCTCGACCAGGCGGACCCCGTCCCGGGTGAGGTCGTACCGGGCGAACGACAGGGCCCCGTGGACCACCTGGTTGAGGTCAAGGGGGTAGAGCCCGTCGTCGCGCGGGCGCACGAAGCTCATGAGGTTGCGCACGAGCCGGTGGATTCGGTCGATCCCTTGGCGGATCCTGCGGGCTCCCTCCACGTCCCGGGGCGCCTGGAGTCGCATCTCCAGCAGCTGGGCATAGGAGGAGACCGCGGTCAGGGGGTTGTTGATCTCGTGGGCGATGCCGGCCGCGATCTGACCCAGGGTGATCAGCTTCTCATGCCGTTCCACGGCCCGGGCCAGCTCCCGTTCTCGCGTGATGTCACGGGCGTACGCCACGGCTGCCGTGATTCGTCCCTCGGGGTCCACCAGGGGGCAGGCCCGGAACATGAACAGCCGTCCGCCCCGCCGGATCTCCTGTTCCGCCACGGTGACGTCGCCCCGATCGAACACCTCGGGCACGGGGCACTCGTCGCAGGGCACGGGCTCTCCGTGGAGCACCTCGTGGCAGGGCCTGCCGATCAGCTCCCGGGGATGCACCCCGACCAACCGGGCCAGGGCTCGGTTGGCGCGGCGGATCCGAAACCTCCGGTCCACGATGGCGATGGTGTCGGGGATGGCGTCGAAGGTCCGCTCCCACTCGTCCTTGCCCACGCTGAGGGCTTGGTACAGGCGGCTTCGGCGCAGGGCCTCCTGACCCTGGGCCACGAACAGTTCGACCAGGCCCTTCTCGCGGGGCCCAAACGTGCGGCCTTCGGGAGCCCGAACCCAGAGGTGGCACGAGCCCGGCTCGGGATCCCCCACGGGGAGGCGGGCCTCCACCCAGCCGCTCGGGTCCGGCTCGAAGGAGGGGCCGGCGCCGCCGGGCCGGAACTCGCTTCGTGCGCCCGGCAGTACCGTGGTGAGGGCCAGGGCCAGGTGGTCCCGGATCTCCTGGGGTACCTGGCTTCGCACGAACACCCGCTGGGCCTCGACCAGGGCGTGGAGGCATCGGGTGTGCTCCTCGAGCTCGTCGTAGAGCTCCCTGAGGTTCTCTTGGCTGGCCTGGAGCTGGGCCATGTAAGCCGCCAGCTGGGCTCCGCTCGCCTCCTGTTGCTCCCGCAGCAGCTGGCGCAGCCGCACCCGCTCTGCCAGGCCTCGAAGGCGGGCCCCCCGGAGGAGGGGAGGTGCCGAGGGGTCCAGCACCTCGTGGGCTCCGGCGGCCAACGCAACCGCGGTGTGGGGAGCGTCCGACCGGGCCACGATCACCACCAGTGCCTCGGGGTAGCGGGCGCAGGCCTCCCGCACCCGCTCTCGCACCGCCGGCCCCTGCTCGGTCACCAGCACCAGAGAGGGGGCCGAACCTTCCGGGGCGAAGTCTGCCGCAGCCAGATCTGCGACGAGGTCCTCACACGGCGGCCCAACCCATTCAAACAGAAGGTTCTCGGGGGTGAGGGGCATGGCGATAGGCGTAACTCCGTTGACCGGGAGCAGGGCCCACGGCTAGTCTGGCGGTGGTCGGGGCGCTAAAAAAAACATCATATCCAGAAATCGGCAGGAGATTCCAACAACATGAGTTTCCCCAATCCCGGCCCGAGGCAGCCGGTGGTGCCGGCGAACGCCCGGTGGGCCGAGCAGGGCCGGACCGCCCTGGAGCGGGCCGGCCTGCGGGTGGATGCCTGGCCCGCTGCGGCGCGCACGGCCCTTGATGCGGCGCTGGGGGCGAGCCCCGAGGTGACGCGGTGGGTTGCCTGCACCCCGGCCCTGTCCGAGCGCCTGCTCGAGGCGGATCTCGACAGAGCCCTAGGCTGGGACGAGTACCGCCGTCGGCTGGGCCGGCGGGTGCGGACGGCCCAGCACCCGGATGTTGAACTCCGGAGGACCCGGGCCGAGGAGATGCTGCGTATCGTGGCGCGGGAGGCCGCCGGTCTGGCCCCTGTGGAGGAGACGGCCGGCGAGGTCAGTGCGTTCGCCGAGGCCGCGGTGGATGCTGCCCTGGAGCGAGCGTGGTCCGAGCTGGGGGGGAAGGACGGCCCGCCGTCGTCGGTGGTGGTGCTGGGGATGGGCAAACTGGGGGGGCGGGAGTTGAACCTCAGCTCCGACGTGGATCTGGTGTTCCTTTACGATGGCCGAGACCCAAGGGGGGGGGAGTCTGCCGAGGGGGTTTTTGCCCGGTTGGTCGGCCGGGTGGTGGAGCTGTTGGGGCGGGTCACGCCGGAGGGGTGGGTGTTCCGGGTGGATCTGGGTCTGCGGCCGGAAGGGCGCAGCGGGGCCGCGGCCCACTCGGTGGAGAACGCGATCCTCTACTACCAGTCGTGGGGCCAGACATGGGAGCGGGCGGCGCTGATGCGGGCCCGGCCCGTGGCCGGCAACCGGGGGCTGGGCGAGGCGTTTCTGCGGGAGGTGGAGCCGTTCGTGTACCGCCGGAGCCTCGATTACACCACCGTGGAGGACCTGAAGGAGATGAAAGCCCGGATCGATCAGAGCGCCGCCCGGCGCTTCGGGGGCGCGCAGGACCTCAAGCTGGGTCGGGGGGGGATCCGGGAGGTGGAGTTCTTCGTTCAGACCTTCCAGCTGATCCACGGCGGCCGCACCCCGGCGGTGCGTACCGCCAACACCCTGGAGGCTCTGGCCCGGTTGGCCGAGGCCGGCGTGGTTTCCTCGGAGACCGCGACCCGGCTGGGGGGATGCTACCGGTTCCTTCGGAGCTTGGAGCACGCGGTGCAGGCCCTGCGGTTCCGGCAGACCCACCGGCTGCCGAGCTCCCGAGAGGAGCTCGAGACGGTGGCCCGTCGGATGGGGTTCGGGGGGGGAGACCCTGTGGCAGCCTTGATGGAGGTGCTCGAGGAGGTCCGGACCGAGGTCCACGGCGAGTACGGCCGACTGATGCACGGGGCCGACCGGGAGTGGGGGGGGAGCGACGACGCCGAGGCCCGCAGCCTGCTGGCGGTGACCTCACGGGAGGAGGCCCTCCCCCGGCTTGGAGCGGCCGGGTTTCGCAGTCCCGCGCGCGCCTGGGAGGGGTTGGAGCGGCTCCGGGGCACGGGTGCGAAGGCCCCTCCCTCTCCCCGCAGCCGGCGCATCCTGGGCAGGATCGGGCCCCGGCTGCTGGGAGAGGTGCGGCGGTGCCCGGATCCAGACCGGGCCCTGGAGTACCTGGCGGAGTTTCTGTCCGGCTCGGGGGCCCGCTCGTCGTACCTGGCGCTCCTGGAGGAGAACCCGGCCACGGCCCGCCTGCTGGTGCAGCTTTTCGGCACGAGCCAGTTCCTGTCGCGGTACCTGGTGGCCCACCCCGAGCTCCTGGACGAACTGGTTCTGGGTCCCGGGGCCGCCACCGAGCTGCCTCTGGAGGAGCTCTCGGCCGAGCTGGCAGAGGCCATCGCCGGGCAGGAGGACGACGAGGCCGTCCTGGACGTGCTGCGCCGGTTCCGCAACGCCCAGTTTCTGCGGATCGCTCTGCACGATCTCTGGGGGGGGCTGACGCCGGAGCAGGTGACCCGGCAGATCACCCGGGTGGCCGAGGCTTGCCTGGGGGTGGCCCTGACCCACGCCGAGGCGAGGCTGCGGGAGCGCCACGGGGAGCCCCGGCTCCCCGACGGCCGACCCGCCCGGTTCGCGGTGCTCGGCATGGGGAAGCTGGGGGGTGAGGAGATCGACTACCATTCGGACCTGGACGTGATCTTTGTGTACGAGGGGGCGGGCGGGACGACCGGCGGAACGGGGAGGGCGTTGGGCAATGCCGAGTACTTTGCCCGGGTCGCCCAGCGGCTGATCAGCGCCCTGGCCACCCGGACTCGGGAGGGAGTGGCTTTCCGGATGGACGCCCGGTTGCGTCCTTCGGGCAATGCCGGCCCCCTGGTGACCCCGCTGGAGGCGTTCGAGGCGTACCACCGGGATCGGAGCCAGACCTGGGAGCGGCAAGCCCTGATTCGGTTGCGGCCGGTGGCGGGCGATCGCCTCTTGGGACGGTGGGTCCGGAAGGCGGCGGACGAGGTGCTCTACGGCGGTCGGCCGGACCATGACCCACGTCCCGAGATCGCGGCCATGCGGGAGCGGATCGAGCACGAGGTGGCCCGGGAGGGGCGGGGGCGCCTGGACCTGAAGGCGGGGCCCGGGGGGTTGGTGGACGTGGAGTTCGGGGTGCAGGCTCTCCAGCTGCTGCACGGGTGGCGCATCGCGGCGGCTCGCAGCCCCGCCACCCTGACGGCCCTGGGCGCGCTGCGGACCAGCGGGGTGTTGGGGGAGGCTGACGGCTCGACCTGGGAGGAGGGGTACCGGTACCTTCGTCGGGTGGAGGCGCGGCTCCGGATCCTCTCGGAGCGGCCCACCGACGTGTTGCCGAGCTCGCCGGAACGGATGACGGAGCTGGCCCGGGGGCTCGGGTGCCCGGATCCTGAAACCCTGAGGGACGAGGTGGTGGGCTGGCGGACCCGGATCCGGGAGGTGTACGAAAGGGTCATGGGTGCCGAGGGGTAGGGTGGAGTCGGTGACTGGACAAACGCGCCTGCTCCCCGCCACTCCAGCAGACCCCATGCCTCCCGAGTTTTGGCGCGGCTCGAGAGCCGCCTGGCGCCTAGCTGCCTAGCGGGCCGAAGGCCCGAAGTCACTGGGAAGACGATACATGCGCAAACGAGTGCTCATCGTGGACGACGATCCGGGCACCCAGGATCTCCTGGTCGAGATGCTGGCCGACATCGAGGGGGTCGAGGTGGAGGCGATGACCGCCTCCACGGATGAGGAGGGGTACCACCGGTTTCTGGAGGCCGGGCCGGATCTGATGCTCCTGGACCTCTTGCTTCCGCGGAAGGGAGGCATGCCTCTCCTCCGGCGCATCCGGGAGCTGCGGGGGGGCCGGGAGGCTGCGGTCATCGTGATGAGCGCGGTGTTCCGGGAAGGGGACGCCCGCACGGAGGCCGTGGGGAAGCTGGGTGCCCTGGACTTTTTCCGCAAGCCGTTCCATCTGCCCACGGTGAGGGCTCGGCTGCGGCAGGTCCTGGTTCCCCCGGAGGGTCAGACCCGGGTCGAGCCCCTGTTCGGGGGTGGGAAGGCTCCGGCTCGGGACGGGAGCCTGGCAGCGGTGGATCTGCCGGTGGTCCTTCGCAACCTCGGCCGGGCGGACGGTACGGTGTGCCTCGATCTGAAGGTGGGCCGCGTCCGGAAGACCTTGTTCCTCCGGGACGGCAAGGTGGTGTTCGCGTTGTCCAACCGCCTGGCCGACACCCTGAGCCGGTTCCTCCTGGCCGAAGGGGTGATCGACGAGGACACCTACCGGGACGGCCTGATGGCCATGAAGGAGCAGGGGCGCCGGATGGGGGAGCATCTGGTAGCGGAGGGGGTGCTACATCCTGACGCCCTTCACGGCGCCCTGCGGCAGAACCTGTGGCAGAAGTGCCTCGATGTGTTTTCGTGGACAGAAGGGGAGTTCCGGATCGGCCCCTTCCGCCCCCCACCCACCGAGATTCCCGGTCCTCCGTTCGAGGTGGACCGGTTGGTGTGGGAGGGGGTCCTGGCGGTGTATCCCTTCGATCGGATCACGGCCGCCCTGGCCCCTTACGAGACCCTGCCCATGGGGCTGCGGGGGGACCTGTTCGATCTGGCCGCCCGGGTCAGCCTGGAGCGGGACCACCTGCAGTTCCTCCACCTGGTCCGCCGCCGCAGCGGCGAGAGCCTGGGACGGATCCTTGCGGACGCCCAGGGGGAGAACGAGGTCCGGATCCTGTACTACCTGCTCGTGTACGGCTACCTGGGGGTGGCGGACGCCGGAGGAGGGGGGCTGGACCTGACCGAGTTCGAGAGGGTCCGACGGGCCCGGAAGGAGCTGGATGCCCTGCGGCGCCGAAACTACTTCCAGGTGCTGGGGGTGGGGATCACCGACAGCGACGAGGCGGTCCGGCGGGCTTACCTCCAAAGGGCCAAGGACTACCACCCCGATGTCCTGTCACCCAGCGAGCCCCCGGCTCTCCGGGGGATCTATGGGGAGATCTTTCGGCTGGTCCAGACCGCGTACGACGCCGTCAAGACCGAGACCCGACGGGAGGAGTACCTGCGATTCCTGCAGGGGGGAGAGGCCGAGGTAAAGGATGCCTCGGACATCCTCGCGGCCGAGGCCAGGTTTCAGGAGGGGCGCCTCCTCCTGCGTCGCAGACAGTGGCACGAAGCGGCTCGGGCCTTTGAGGAAGCCCTGTCCGTGAACCCGGACGAGGGAGAGTACGTGCTCCACCTCGGGCTCGCCCGGCTGCGCCAGGCCGTGTCGGGGCGGGAAGGGGCCCTGGCCGAGGCCAAGGACCTGTTCCGACGTGCCGCCGAGCTGCTGCCCGGGGCGCCGGAGCCGTGGTTCCGGCTGGGTCGTTTGGCGGCCCTGGAGGGGAGGCAGGACGAGGCACGCCGGTGCTTTCAGGAGGCTCTGCGGCGGGACCCTCGCCACACCGACGCCCTGCGGGAGCTTCGGCGGATGGACCAGACGGTGGAGAAGCGTCGGGGCAAAGGACTTGTGAACCTGTTTTGGAGGAGCTCGAGATGATGCAGCAGGCCCGGACGGCGATGCGGTGGGTGTGGGGGGCTGCGGTGATGTGCCTTCTCGGCGGCGGGCTGGGGGGGGACATCGCCGCAGCCGAGCCCCGGCTGGGGCTCGCCTACACGGCGGGGGTGCGGGGTGAGATCGAACCCTGCGGGTGAAAGAGCGGCCGGTTCGGGGGTCTGGCCCGAAGAGCCGCCAAGATCAAGGACCTACGGGAAGCGCTGGATCTCCTGTACCTGGACGGGGGGGACGCCCTGTTCCGGACCTTTCCGGTGCCCGATGGGGCGGCCGGTCGCCCGATCCGGGAGCGCGCGGCCCTGATCGCGCGGGTGATGGTGTACGCAGGCGTGGCTGCCGCGAACGTCGGCCGCCTTGATCTGGCCGCGGGTCTGGGGTTCCTGGAGGCCCTAGCCGCGGGCGAAAGGGTGCCCTGGGTCACGGCGAACCTGGAGACCCGGGACGGCCGTCGGCCGTTCCCCGGGTGGCGAGCGGTCCGCTGGGGAGGGCTGCAGGTGGGAGTGGTGGGGGTGACCCGGCCCGAGCCCGACCAGGACCGACGGCTCGGGATCCGGGTGACCGATCCGGTCGAGACCCTGGCCAGGGTGCTTCCGGAGATCTCGGCCCAGGGCGTAGACGCGGTGGTGCTCCTGTCGAATCTGGGGCTCGAAAGGGAGAAGGAGCTGGCCCGGCGGTACCCCCAGATTCGGCTCATCGTGGGGGGCGGGACCTATCCCTATCTGCCCGAGCCTCCGGTGGTGGGGGGCACGGTGATCCTCCACGCCGGCGACCGGGGCCGGTTCCTGGGCGTGCTGGAGACCGATGCCGCCAGCCTGCGGGAGTGGTCCGCCCCGGTGAACCGCGACCAAGAGGGGGTGTGGACGGCGCGGCTGGCCTCGGCCGAGGCCCGGCTCCGCAAGGCTTCCCCCGACACGGCCCGGGCCGTGCTCAACGCATGGAACCGCCAGGCCGCGGCAGCCCGGGCCGCCCTGGAGCGCATCCGGACCTCGAAGGTGTGGTTCACCCACCGGATCGTGCCGCTTTCGCCCGACGTGGCCGAGATCCCAGAGGTGGCCTCCTGGGTGCGTCGGGTGACGGGCCGCCCATCGCCGGGCGCCGGTTCCCCGCAGCGTCCGGGGCAGGCCACGCACACCGGCTCGGCAGGGTGCCGGGGGTGCCACCCCAAGGTGTACCGATGGTGGGTATCCACCCGTCATGCCCGGGCCTACGGGCCCCTGCGGGGGAAGCGGCCCGACCCCCGGTGCCTGGGGTGCCACGCCACCCGCGTGGTCCGGGCCACAGGAGCCTCCACCGAGCCCGCCGTGGGGTGTGAGGCGTGCCACGGCCCGGGCGCCAAGCATCGGGGGGCCGGCAACATCGTAGGGGTACCGCCACCTGCGACCTGCCGGCGCTGCCACCGCGGGTACCACCCGAACGAGGTCTTCGACGAGGAGGCGGCGAGGACGAAGATCCGCTGCCCAAAAGGCTAGAAGGCTGGGAAGCCAGGAAGCCAGGAGGCCAAAAGGAGAACGAACCTGCTCGGTCGCTGGGGGGGTTGACGCTCAACCCCCCGGTTTCGGGGTGAGTGCCGCCAGGATCCGCTCGATGATGCCGGTGGTGGACTTGCCCTGCACAAAGGGGATGGTGACCACGCGGCCACCGCCGGCCTCCACCACGTCCCGGCCCACGATCCGGTCGGGGGCCCAGTCCCCCCCTTTTACGAGCACGTCCGGTCTCACCGCCTCGATCAGGCGCAGGGGCGTGTTGTCGTCGAACACCGTGACGAAGTCCACGCTGGCCAGGGCGGCGATCACGCAGGCCCTCTCCTCCTGGGTGCAGATCGGCCGATGGGGGCCCTTCAGCCGGCGCACGCTCTCGTCGCTGTTCAGCCCCACCACCAGACAGTCCCCCAGGGCTCGGGCCGCCTCCAGGTACCGGACATGGCCGGGGTGCAGGATGTCGAAGCAGCCGTTGGTGAACACCACGGTGTGGCCTGCCCGTCGGTGGCCCGACAGCTCGACCAGCAGTCGGGACAGGGGCACGATCTTGCGGTCGATGGCGGAGGGGGACGGCGCGCTCATGGCTCGATCACCCAAGGGAGGAGCCCCTGGGTCCGCAGGAGGGCCCAGAGGTCCGGGGACAGCCTGGCCTGGGTCAGGAACAGCTTCTCGCCGGCTGCTCGGGCGGGGTAGACGCGGCCGGTGAGCCGCGCGTCGTCCAACACGATGCCTGGCACCCGGATCCGCACGGCATCGGCCTTGGGAACCTCGACCGTGGTCTGCACGTGGGCCACCCCCAGCAGGGCCAGAAGATCCCGAAGCACGGTAAGGGGCGTGGCCCCGGCGGGCCACGGTATCGTGAACTGCCCGGCTCGGCGCAGCAGGGCCTCGATTCGGTCGGCCCCTGCCGGAGGAACCGAGTACTCGAGCCCTTCCCACCGGAACCACAGCTCGGGTCTCACCCGGTATCGGATCCCTCCTCCCAGGGAAAGGTCCAGGTCGGGACGCACCCGGTGGGGCACCCCGAGAAGGGAGAGCAGCCGGCCCGCTCCGGCGGCCCGGTCGGCCATGGGGAGCACGGCGGGCCGCAGGGATTCGCCGGCCGGAGAGGAGGCGGTCGGAGGCGCGGGGCCGAGCCGGTGGACCTCCATGCCGAGCCGCCGAAGCTCGGCCGCCAACGGCGGGGGAACCCGGGCGCCGGCCCGGAAGAACACGTGGATCTTCCCCTCCCACAGGTCCTCGGGCCGAGATACCACGCTCCAGCGGGCCAGAATGAGGAGCTCGGCCCCGTTGCCGAGGGCCACCGTGCGCGCCCCTTCGCTGAGCTCGTAGAACCCCAGCAGCGGGAGCAGGCGCCCCATCTGGGTCTCCGGATCCGGGTCGGCCCCCTGAATCACCCGGTACCCCCACGCCGTCTCGACCTCCCGGGCCAAGGCCGGGGCCAGGCGCCTGGCGGGATCCAGGAGCACCCGCCTCCCGGACGGGCCGATCACCAGCGGGAACTCGGCCGCGGGCAGCCTCAGGGTGCGGCCCCGGCCCAAAGGGAGGAACGTCTCGCCCGTGTCGGTCACCCGGCACCCCAGGGCCTCAAGGGTACGGAGCAGCGCGGCGTGGAACGCGGGGATCTCAAAGGACGGAGGGGTGGGGGCCCCGGAGGCGCGGACCAGGTCAGGGGGGATCCGGAGGCGCTGGCCCACGTACAACCGGTTGAGGTCCCGGATCTTCGGGTTCGCCCGGGCCACGGTCGCCAACGCCTCGGCCATCCTGTCGCGGTTCACACCGAACCGGTTCTTCAGGATCTTCCAGAGGCTGTCCCCCGGTTGGACCGTGTACACCGCCGTCGCCGCCTCGTCCTCGACGCTCTGGAAGCGCTCCTCGATCTTGAACGGGACCTTCACGGCCTGCCCCGGCCGGAGGCGGTCGGGATCCACACCGGGGTTGAGCTCCCGGAAGGCGGCCACGAAGGCGGACATGGCCTTCGGGTCCACCCGGTACTCCCTGCGGAGGATCTTCCAGAGGCTTTCCCCGGGCCGGATCCTGCGGGTCTCAGAGAACACCGAGCGGCTGCCCCGGCGTTCCACCGACAAGGTGCGTTGGAGCCGGATGGTGGTGCCCGGCGCCGGAGGTGTCTCCTGCGCGGCTGCGGCCGGCACCGCCAGCGCCAGCGCCGTGAGCCAGCCGGCCCACCGGAGCCTCACCGGTCCAGTACCCCCAGGAAACAAGGGCCCCCGATCCACAGGTCGTCCTCGAACTTCTCGATGTTCGCCCACGACGCCGACACCTCCAGCGTTCGCTCGACGCCCAGCGCGTCGGTGAACGTGTAGGTGACGGCAACAGGGACGCCGTCGGCCGTGCTCTGAACCGGGAACACCGTGTCCGACGTGGACTCGCCCAGGGTGAACCCAAAGGTTAGGGTGAAGCGCCCCGTGTCACCGTCCTCGGTCACCTCGAGCTGCCGCGTGGTACCCCCCACGGCAACCCCGACGGTCGTCACCTCCTCCGGAGCCCCGTTGCCTTCGAAGCCTGGCAGGTCCTCGAGGGTCACGACGGCCCGGGCGTCCTCGCCCACGAAACGGGTGGCCGAGATCGTGAGCAGCCGCACCAGGACGCCCCTCACCCCCTCGTCCGTGCCCATCCAGACATTTCCGGAGGGATCCACCGCGATGCGGTCCACCCGATCGAACCGTGACGACTCCTCCTGGGCCCAGCATCCCCGGCCCGGGAGATCCGCCTCCGAGCACTCGATGCCCTGCAACGAGCCGTCCGTCCCCGGGGTCTGGAAGTACGCCCCCTGGTCCGTAGCCACCCACACCGTGCCGTCGAACGGGTCCACCGCCACGTCCCGGAGGGTCCGGTTCACGGGGAACGAGAAACCGTCCGGCTGCGAGCTCCCCGGATCGGATCCCTGGAGGGCCTGGGCGGGGTACCGCAGGAGGTCCGCCGTGCCGCTGCTCGGGGCTCCCACGACCCACAGGTCGCCCGTGAGGCGGGAGAAGGCCATGCCGCCCAGCCCCGAGAGGTTGGGATCCGCCAGACGCGCGGCCGACGAGTCGTCGGTTCGGACCAGGTACAAGCGGGCATCCTTGGAGTCGAAGAGCACCAGGGCCGGGTCGGCGGCCCAGGGCGCCAACGCCAAGCGGGTGATCTCGTCGCCTTGGCGGTAGGTCGGGGTGTTCGGCTGGGGCGCGCCTCCCCCCAGGGCCCAGGATCGGACCCCGGAGGTGGTCGCGGCCCACAGGGTGCTGCCGTCCGAGGCGAGGTCCAGGACGCCCGGCCCCCCCGTGTCGAGGGAGACGGGGGGCTTCGGGCTCAGCCCCGTCTCGGACAGGACCCGACCGTACTGGATGCCCCGGGTGTCTTCCGAAGCCCCGTTGAACCCGAGGAAGAAGCTCTCCCCTTCTTCCAGGGCGCCGAACGCCACCCCTCGGGCCGCGTCGTCGAGGAGGCCGTCCGAGTTTTTGTTCAGGGGGAAGAACGGGGCCAGCCGATCCCCCACGAGCGCCGCCACCCCCGTGTCGGCCGCAAACCAGACCCGGTTCGCCCCGTCCACCCCGATCGCGTAGATCCGGGAGGCCGTGCCGAGCTTGAGCGTCGAGAAGCTGAGAAAGACCGACCGTTCGCACCGCCCCGTCCGGGGGGCCATGGCGCCGGCCACACAGACGGCCGCAAGCAAGGACAAGACGCGCTTCATCCGGGTTCCTCCGTGGGAAAAGAGCCTTATAGCACGCCCTTTTCCGGGCCTTCAAGGAAGCCCCCTTCGGCCGCTGCGCGACCCTACAACGGAGAAGGGTAACGTGCGTTGGTCCGGGGCCGTTGCCGGCGGCGGGGCATGGGTTTCAGGAACCGGAGTTCAGCGGACAGGAGACAGGAAGTCCTGAAAAGCAGTCCGGGTTCCCGGGGGATCCTCTCGGGGCACCGAAGAGCTTTCTCCCTGTCCACCGACTTCTGAATTCTGGCCCCTGGACCCCATGCCCCCCGAGACCGTGAGGTGGCGCCAAAGAGGTTGGGCCATACTTGGAACACTCGGGAATCAATTAGGTTTTCATGCGTCCTAGCGTCCTGGCGGAAGTTACAAGGAAAGCCCGGCCGCTGGCATCCGCAGGGGGGCGGCCCTATACTGCGGCCATGCTCACGAGGACCCGATGGCGCGTACAGGAGGTGCCGGCCGGCCCGGGGGAGGCCCGTGCCCGCTGGGAGGCCGCGGCGCGGGCCGGGGCGCTCGGTGCCGTGACCTCGTGGGGGGCGGGGATCCCCGGCGGGACCTTTTTGCGCATCTATTGGGAGGTGATCCCGGGCGCTCCGGCTCCCCCCGAAGGGGAGGACCTGGAGGAGGAGAACTGGACCCCCTACTGGCGGAGCACGCTGGAGCCGGTGGCGGTAAGCCCCCGCGTCTGGCTGGTGCCGGCCTGGTCGAGCCCTCCGCCGGGGGCTCGGGGCACCGTGTTGTGGATCGACCCCGGCATGGCCTTTGGCGCCGGAGATCACCCCACCACCCGGCTTTGTCTGCGGATCGTGGAGGCCCTGGCCGCCGGGGGCGGTGTGCCCGCTCCTGTGCTGGACGTGGGGACCGGCACGGGCGTGCTGGCCTTGGCTACCGCCGCCCTGGGCGCACGCCGGGTGGACGCCCTGGACATCGACCCGTTCGGCTTTGCGGCCTGCCGCCGGAACGCCCGGAGAAATCGACTGGAGGGCCGGGTGCGGCCGCTGCTCCTCTCGCTGGACCTCGTGGAGGCGGCGTACCCCTTGATCCTGGCTAACCTGGTCGCCGGGCAGCTGGAGGCCCTGGCTGGCGACCTGCGGCGCCTCCTCCGGCCGGGGGGGCGGCTCGTGGTCAGCGGGTTCCAGGTGGACGAGGAGCGACGGGTGCTCGAAGCGTTGGACCTTGCCGTGGAGGAGAGGGGGGTGGAAGACGGGTGGCTCGCGCTTACCTTGGCAAAGGAGGCAGGCTGATGGCCCAGGTGATCCCGCTTCTGCCCCGGCGGCGGATCGAGGCCGAGATGCTGCTACGAGTGTACCGGGTGCTTTGCCCCCAGGTCGGCCCCGATCGAGCCCTGGCCGTGGTGTCCACGGCGGTGGAGGGGGCGGCCGAGGCGGCGGGCCGGGAGTTTGCGCGGCAGGCTCCGGAGGGACCGTCGCTCGAGCACTTCGCCACCGTGCTCGACCGCTGGCGGGAGGGGGACGCCCTAGACCTCCGGGACGTACGGCTGGGGGAGGAGGCCCTTTCGTTCACCGTGACCCGGTGCCGGTACGCCGATCTCTACCGGTCGATGGGGCTGTCGATCCCGCTGGCCCGCGCCCTGTCGTGCGGCCGGGACGCGGCCTTCGCCCGGGGCTACCATGCGGGGCTCACCCTGGAGCGCCGGGGGACTATCGTGGAGGGCGCGGCCGCGTGCCGGTTCCGGTTCGTCTGGGAGGGGTGATCCCGCCTGCCGCCCCCCCGTTTTTCCGAGGACCCGAGCCTGAGGAGGCAACCATGCAGTACGAGACCATCCTGTTCGAACGCCGCGACCGGGTCGGGGTGCTGACCCTGAACCGGCCCAAACAGATCAACGCGCTGAGCCTTCGGCTCATGAACGAGGTGCTCGACCTCCTGGCCCGGCTGGAGCAGGATCGGGACCTGGGCGCGGTCGTGATCCGAGGGGCGGGCAAGCACTTCTGCGCCGGCCACGACCTGTCCGAGATGACCGGGCGCGACGTGAAGGCCTACCGTGAGATCTTCGACACCTGCACCCGCATGATGAACGCGATCCAGGCCTTGCCCCAGCCGGTGATCGCCCAGGTCCAGGGCGTGGCCACGGCGGCCGGCTGCCAGTTGGTGGCCACCTGCGACCTGGCCGTGGCCGCCGAGGGGGCCCGGTTCGCCACCCCGGGGGTGAAGATCGGCCTTTTCTGCTCAACCCCGATGGTGGCGCTGAGCCGGGCCGTGGGCCGGAAGAAGGCGTTGGAGATGCTCCTGACCGGTGAGTATCTTAACGCCGAGGATGCCCGGCTGTTCGGTCTGGTGAACCGGGTGGTTCCGGCGGACCGCTTGCCCGAGGAGACCCTGGCCCTGGCCCGAAAGGTGGCCGAGGCCAGCCCCCTGACCCTGGGCATCGGCAAGCAGGCCTTCTACAACCAGATCGACCTGCCCCAACCCCAGGCTTACGCCTACGCCAAGGAGGTGATGAGCTTGAACGCTTTGGCCGCCGACGCCCAGGAAGGGATGTGCGCGTTCCTGGAGAAACGGGACCCCCGGTGGACGGGACGGTGAGGGCACCGGCCTGGGAGCGGTGGAAGCCCGCGGCCCCGGCTTGGGTCCACCTCCTGGCGGCGGCGCTGCTGTGGACCGGGGTCGGGGTGGGGCTCGGCACGGCCGGGGCGGTCTGGACCTTCGGCGCCGCGGGGGGGTGGGGGTGGGTGTTACTGCCGGCGGCATTGATTGCGGGGCTGCTCAAGGCTCGGGTGGCGCTGGAGCCCACCGCCCGCCGGAGCGCTGCGCGGATCCGGGCGCGGGGGGACGGCCGGTGCCTGGGAGGGTTTCTGTCGTGGCGGACCTGGCTGTTCGTCGCGGCCATGATGGCCCTGGGCGCCGGCCTCCGGCGCAGCCCGCTACCGCGGGGGATCCTGGGGTTCGTGTACGTGGCCGTGGGGGCCGCCCTTCTCCGGGGGAGCCGGGTGTTCTGGGCCGAGGTGCTCCGAGGGACCGGCTCGTGATCCGGGGGACGGCCCGGTTTTTTTGACAGGCTTCCGGGGACGGGTAGGCTGGGGATGAGCCGTCCCCTTTGCCGACCCGGAGGAACCCCCATGGCGCCGGAACCGGTCTGTTACCCTAAGGTGAAGAACGTGGGGCTGCGGGGCATCACCGTGGCCGACACCAAGGTCAGTTTCATCGACGGAGCCCAAGGTATCCTGATCTACCGGGGGTACCGGATCGAGGACCTGGCCCGGTACAGCACCTACGAGGAGGTGGCCCACCTTCTGGTCCACGGCCGCCTGCCCACGTCGGCCGAGCTGGAGGCCTTCGACCGCCGGCTGCGTGCGGTCCGGGCCGTGCCGAGAGAGGTGCTGGAGAGCCTTCGGCTTCGGCCGTCCACGGCATCGGCCATGGACGTGCTCCAAGGCGCGGTGGCGTTCCTGGCCGACCACGACCCGGATCTCACGGCCTCCGATCCGCGGGAGGTTCGGGCCCAGGCCGAGCGCCTCACGGCACGGCTGCCGGGAGTGGTAGCGGCGTGGGCGCGGATCCGTGCGGGCGACCCGGTGCCCGAGCCGCGGAACGACTTGGGGCACGCGGCCCACTTCCTGTACCAGCTCACCGGCCGGGTGCCCGACCCGGAGGAGGCCCGGCTGTTCGACGTGTGCCTGCTGCTCCACGCGGATCACACCTTCAACGCCAGCACCTTCGCCGCCCGCGAGGTGGCCAGCACCCGGGCCCACCTGTACGCCGCGGTGGGGGCGGCGATCGGGGCCCTGTCCGGGGAGCTCCACGGGGGGGCGAACACCCGGGTGATGGCCATGCTTCGGGAGATCGGTACGGTGGATCGGGTGGAGGCCTACGTCACGGCTCGCCTGGAGGCCGGGGAGCGGATCATGGGCATGGGCCACGCCGTGTACAAGACCCTGGACCCCCGCGCCCGGATCCTGAAGGAGATGGCCGCGGGATTGGCCGAGCGGGCCGGGGACCGGCAATGGCTGGACATCGCGGAGAGGGTCTGCCAGGTTACCCAGCGGGAGTTCCGATCCCGCAAGGGGGCCGAGATCTACCCCAACGTGGATTTCTACTCCGCCCCGGTGTACCACCAGCTGGGAATCGACCCCGACCTGTTCACCCCTGTGTTCGCCCTGGGGCGGGTGGCGGGGTGGTGCGCCCACGTGGTCGAGGAGAAGTTCGGTGAAGCCCAAGAGAAGCCGGCCCTGTACCGGCCCAAGGCCGAGTACGTGGGCGAGTACTGCGGTCCCCAGGGGTGCGTTTACGAGCCCATCGAGGCCCGGGAGAGGGGGACATGAGCCTCTCCGACCGGCCCGAGGTGGTCTGCATTCCGGGCGATGGGATCGGTCCAGAGGTGATGCCCGCGGCCGTCGAAGCTGTCGACGCCGCGGTCCGGGGGGCCTACGGCGGGGTCCGGGCCATCCGGTGGACCGAGGCGTGGGCCGGTAAGCGGGCCATGGCCGAGCAGGGCTCTCCCCTTCCGGAGCCGACCTTGGCGGCGATCCGGCGGGCCCGGGTGGCCCTCAAGGGCCCCCTGGAGACGCCGGTGGGCGGCGGCATCCGGAGCCTGAACGTGGCCCTACGCAAAATCCTGGATCTGTACGCCTGTGTGCGGCCGGTGCGGTACTACCCCGGCGTGCCCTCGCCCATGCGGGCTCCGGAGCGGGTGGACCTGGTTCTCTTTCGGGAGAACACCGAGGACGTGTACGCGGGGTATGAGTGGCAGGAGGGCACGCCGGAGGCCCTGCGGGTGATCCGGTTCCTGAACCAGGAGATGGGCTGCTCGGTTCCCGAGGACTCGGGGGTGGGGATCAAGCCGATGAGCATCACGGGCTCTAAGCGGCTCATCCGGATGGCCATCCGGTACGCCTTGGACCGGGGGCGCGAATCGGTCACCTTGGTCCACAAGGGCAACATCATGAAGTACACCGAGGGGGCGTTCCGGCGCTGGGGGTACGAGGTGGCGGCCCAGGAGTTCTCGGAGCGCGCGGTCACCGAGGCCGAGCTGGGGGGCCGGGAGCATGCGTCCGGCCCCCAGGGCGTCGCCCCTCCTGGCACCGTGGTAGTGAACGACCGGATCGCGGATGCGATGTTCCAGGAGCTGATCCTCCGGCCCGAGCGTTACGAAGTTCTCGCGCTGTCGAATCTGAACGGCGACTACATGTCGGACGCGGCCGCGGCCCTGGTGGGGGGGCTGGGCCTGGCCCCGGGCGCGAACCTGGGGGACGAGTACGCCGTGTTCGAGGCCACCCACGGAACGGCCCCCGACATCGCGGGGCAGGGCCGGGCCAACCCGGGCAGCCTCATCCTGTCCGGTGCGATGATGCTCCGGCACCTGGGGTGGGAGGAGGCGGCGGACCGCCTCGAGCAAGCGGTGGCTCGGGTCCTGGCAGCCCGCCGGCTGACCCCCGACCTGGCTCCCCAGGTCCCGGGTGCCGAGGAGCTCGGCACGGCTGCGTTCGGAAGGGCCGTGGCCGCCGAGGCGGCGTAGCCGGGTTCGCTTGACTTCCGTGATCCCCTGTACTATGGTGCCGGCGCGTAGAATCGTCTGATTTCGCTAGGTTTTTCGTTCCCCTTGAAAAAGGACCGGTGTTCGCGGTGCCGGCGTTTTCCCGACTGCACCAGGGGGCCGTTTGGTGGGTGATGGGCCTGGTCGTGGCCCTGGCCCTGCCGGCGCAGGCCAAGGTGTACATCGACATCAACGCGCCCGCTTTGCGGCCGATCCCGGTGGCGATCCCCGTCTTGCGGAAGGAAGCGGGGGTGTCCGGTGAGCCCCACCGGGTCGCGGCCGAGGTCCTGCGGTGGGACCTGGGGTTCGCAGGCCTGTTCGACGTGGTGGACCCGCGGGCCTACCTGGAGGACCCCCAGCAGGCCCCGCTTCAGCCCGACGCGGCCGGGTTTGCCGACTGGATGGCGGTGGGTGCAGAACTCCTCGTGAAGGGACGGGTAGCGTCCGCGGAGACCGGTGTGGCCGTGGACCTGTGGGCCTACGACGTGTTGCGCCGCCGGTTCCTCCTGGGACGTCACTACGAGGGGCCGGCCGAGGCCGTGCGGTCCATGGCCCACCGGTTCGCCAACACCCTGCTGGAGGAGTTCACCGGCACCCCCGGCCCCTTCGGCACCCGGATCGCCTACGTGGCAGGGGCTGGACGGGCCAAGGAGCTTGCCCTGGTGGACATGGACGGGGCAGGGCCGGTGCGGTTGACCCGAACCGGGTCCTTGAACCTCAGCCCCTCCTGGGCCCGGGACGGCAGGTATCTGTACTATACCTCCTACGTTTTGGGGGAGCCGGACCTGTACCTGCTGGACCTCTCCCTGGGACGCTCCTGGGTGGTTTCCCGGCGGAAGGGAATTGACTTGGGGGGGAAGGACTCCCCGGACGGCAAGGAGATCCTCGTCACCCTCTCGGACAAGGGAAACCCCGAGATCTATCGGATGGACAAGTCCTCCCACCGGCTGGTGCGGCTGACCCGGAGCCGGGCCATCGACGTGGCGCCGGTGTGGTCTCCCGACGGAAGGCAGATCGCGTTCGTGTCGGACCGGATGGGGAACCCCCATATCTTTGTCATGAACCGGGACGGGGGCGACGTGCGGCGCCTCACCTTCACGGGCACCCACAACGGCGATCCGGACTGGTCCCCCAGGGGGGATTGGATCGCGTTCACGGGCAAGGACGAGCGGGGGGTGTTCCAGGTGTTCCTGGTGGATCCCCAGGGCCGGGAGACCCGGCAGTTGACGTTTGGGCCTCGGGACACCTACGATCCCTCCTGGTCCCCCGACGGCCGGTTTCTGGCGGTGACCTCGAACCGGGAAGGGGAGAAGGCGGTGTACGTGTTCCGGGTGGGCGGCCAGGAGTTTCGCCGGGTCACCCCCCGAGGCGAGGTGGCCGAGCAGCCGGCTTGGGGGCCGGTGCTGCCGTAGGCCGCACTGCCGACCGCGTTTCTTTTCGCGCCCGCCCTGGGCCGGCGCGGGAAGCGTTTCGTGTTTCGATGGAGACGAAAAGGAGGTTCGTGACATGAGGCCGAAAACGTTACGCTGGGCTGTGGTGGGGATGATCTTGGCCGCCCTGGCCATGGGAGGGTGCGCCAAGAAGCAGGTACGCCAGGGGGGGGAGGAGACCCCCAGGGTCACGGTTACCCCCGAGAAACCCTCCACGCCCCCTTCGACCGGCAAGGTGGTCGAGAAGCCCCAGGAGGCACCGCCGCGGCCCTCGGAGCCCCCCCCGGGAAAGACAGGCGCAGTGGAGCCGGCCCCCGAGGAGCCGGTGAAGGGTGCCGGGCTGGCCCGGGAGACCACCGCCGGGCTGGAGCGGATCCACTTCGATTTCGACAAGGCGGTGATCCGACCCGACGCCCAGGAGATTCTCCGGAAGAACGCCGAGTTCCTCCAGGCGAACCCGGGGGTTCGTATCCGCATTGAGGGGCACTGCGACGAGCGGGGCACCACAGAGTACAATCTGGCCCTGGGGGAGAGGCGGGCCAAGGCCGCGTTCCAGTATCTGATGGATCTGGGGGTGGATCCCAATCGCATGACCGTGGTGAGCTACGGTGAGGCCGTGCCTCTGGACCCCGGTCACAACGAGGAGGCCTGGGCCAAGAACCGGCGGGCCGAGTTCGTGGAAGTGGAACGGTAGATGCGCGAAGGCTTCTTTTGGCGAATCCGAGCGGGCAGGGCCGCGGTCGCGGCCCTGCCCGTGTTGATTCTCGCGGGGGGGTGTGCCCAGCTTCCCACCCGGGCCGATCAGGTTCGGCAGGAGCAGCGGATCTCCTCGCTGGAGGAGCGGCTGCTCCGGCTCGAGCGGGCCGTGGACGAGGCCCGGGCCTCACCGGCCCCGAGCCCCGTTCCCGACCTCGGCCCGCGGCTCGCCCAGCTGGGCCAGCAGGTGGAGGCCCTGGACGAGCAGGTCCGCCAGCTCCTGGGACGGGTGGACGCGCTGGAGCGCCGGCCGCAGCCCAAGAAGCAGGCTGACTCTCGAGTCACGGCCTTGGAGCGACGGGTCCGGGAGATCGCCACCCGACTGGCTGCCCTCGAGGCCGGAGCGGCCGCGCAGGCGCCCCCGGCGACGGAGCCCGCCGAGGCTCCTCCGTCCAAGCCCGCGCCGGCCCCCCCCGCTCCTAAGGTCACGGCCCAGGACCTGTACGACCGCGCCTACGCCCTCTACAAGCAGGGGAAGCATGCCGAGGCCCGGGAGGCGTTCCAGCGGTTCATCTCGCTTTATCCCAAGACGGATCTGACAGACAACGCCTACTTCTGGATCGGCGAGAGCTACTACGACCAGCGGCAGTTCGAGAAGGCGATCCTGGCCTACGACAAGGTGGTGCAGGAGTTTCCCCGGGGCGACAAGGTCCCGAGCGCCCTGTTGAAACAGGCGTTCGCCTTCGATGCCATCGGCGACCCGGTGGACGCCCGGATCCTGCTTAAGAAGCTCCTCCGGGAGCACCCGTCCTCGGAGCAGGCCGCGATCGCCCGACGGAAGCTGGAGATGTTGGGGGAGTAAGGTGACCTCCCGACGGCAGGCCTTGTTGGCGCTGCTTCAAGACGACGATGCTGACGTCCGCCGGACCGCTGCCGAGGCGTTGGACCGGCTGGACCTGTTGGAAGGGCTCTCCCAGGCGCTCCGGATGATAGCCTACGCCGTGCCCGGGGAGTGGGTGGGGCTCCTACGGGGGCTGGAGGGGGTTCGGGACGAGGCAGCCCTTCGGGTTTCCGTGCGGGCCCTGGGCCACGACGACGAGGGGGTCCGGCTGGCGGCCCTGGGGGTGTTGGAGGCCCACCGGGACTGGCGGACCACCCCCCGGGTGGTGGAGCGGCTCTCCGATCCCAGCCCGCTGGTCCGGGCCCGGGCGGCCGAGGTGCTGGGATCCCTGGGCGACCGCAGGGGAGGGGGCCCCCTGGAGAGCCTGCTGGAGGATCCGGATCCCGAGGTGCGGCGGGCGGCGGTTCAGGCGCTGGGGCTCCTGGGCCATCGGCCGGCCGAGCCCAGGGTTGTGGCCATGACCCGGGATCCGGCCGCGATGGTGCGGGCCGCGGCAGCCGACGCCCTGGGCCGCCTCGGGCTCACGGCCGACGGGACAGGATCTCGTGGGGGTTGATGCCGTGGATCAAGGGATCCACCCACCGGAGCACCTCCTGGCCCGTGACCACCCGTAGGGGCTGGTCTTCCGGCGGCAGCCGCCGTCCCATCGGGTCCACGACCACCCGCACCTCCCCGATCTCCCCGTCACCTGCCAAGCGGGTCACCACCCCCACCTCTCCGGAGGCCAGCCGCACCGTCGATCCCACGGGCACGGTGCCCACGGCCTGCCGGAACACCTCGGCGGCCAGCGGGTCGAACGACTTCCCGGACTGCCACAGGACCTGAGCCACGGCCTCGGGCAGCGGCAGGGGCCGGCTGTAGGGCCGGTGGGTGGTCATGGCGTCGAAGGCATCCACCACGGTCACCAGCGCGCTAAGCTCGGCCGGTCGGTACCCGGCCGGCCGCTCCGGATACCCCCCCCCGTCGTAGAGCATGTGGTGCTCGTAGACGAGACGGTCGGCCGTGGTGGGGATCCCGGCCATGGCCTCCAGGATCTCCCGTCCCAGCGTCGGGTGACGGCGCATGGCGGCCCACTCTCCCTCGTTGAGACGGCCGGGCTTGCGCACGATCTCTGGCGGGGTGCGGGTCTTGCCGATGTCGTGGAGGAGGGCTCCCACCCCAAGGATCTCCAGGGTGGCAGGGGGCAGGGCGAGGTGCTGTCCCAGCGACAGAGCCAGGAGGCACACGTTCACGCTGTGGTGGAACGTGTACCGGTCGTAGCTCTTGAGCAGGGCGAGGCCCTTGGCGACGTCGGGGTCCTCGTCGAGGATCTCGAGGAATGATCGCACGCACCGGCACGCCCGGTCCGGGTCGGGAATGCGGCCCTCCTGGGCCTCGCGGTACGCCACCTCCAGGACGTCGAGGGTCTCCCGGTAGGCCCGGGACCCCCGCTGCCAGGCCGTGCCCTGATCGACTCGCCTCGTGCGGACGTGGGCGCTGCGCCACGACTTCGATCCGGTGGACGTCAGCCACGCCAGGAACCGGCCCACCTCGGCCGCGGTGGCTCCCGGCCCGATCTCCACCGCCTCCACCTCCCGGGAGGCGAACCACCGAACCATGTCCACCGCAAGCCCGTCGTCGGGGAGCGTGGGCACCCCCCCCACCAGAAAGTGGGAGGTCGTCTTGGCCAGCAGCAGGGGGGACCGGCTCTCGAGGGCCGGGCCGAGCGAGCGCTCCAGCGCCTGGAGAGCCCGGGTGACCGCGACGTGGCCCGGGGGGTACAGTAGCTGGGCCTTGCCGAGGCCCACCAGGGACCTCAGGAGGCTCTCGGCCACGGGCTGGGGAAGGGGGGGGGAGGCGGTCACGGCTCGGTCCCCCCGTCCCGGGCGGCGGCCAAGGCTCGCCGGGCCACGGCCCGCAGTTCGGGTTCCGGCCCCTGGACGAAGGCCGACAGGACCTCGTGAGCCTCCTCGCCGCCCATGTCGCCGAGGGCCTGCAGGGCGGCGGCCCGAAGGGCGTTTCGACGTCGTCTGCACAGCCACGGCCGCTTTCTGGCGATGCGGACAAGGCGGGGCAGGGAGTGGTGGTGGCCGATCCGACCCAGCGCCCTGAGCACGGCGGGCTTCAGGTCCCAGTGGGGGGAGCGCAAGGAGATCTCGTCGTAGAGCCGCCACAGGGCCTCGGCCATGGCCTCGGAGCCCCGGGCCGCGGCGGCCGAGATGGCCATGAGCCGGACCGAGGGATCGGGGTCGTCCAGGAGCGCCCGGATCCGTTCGTCCGCCTCCGCTAGGTCGGCTCGGCCGAGCATGCGGGCGGCCTCCCGCCGCACCCGTGGATCCGGATCGGAGCTTGCCCGGATCACGCCCCGCAGGGCCTCGGGCGATCCGATGCCCCCCAGGATCGTTACCATGTTGCGCACCACGTACCACCGTTGATCTTCGAGCATCCGCAGGGCCGTCGGCACGACGGGATCCCCCACGGCCACGAGGATCTCGATCAGGCGCCGCCGGCCCCGGCGCCGTTTCTCGGTCACCAGGGCGTTGATCAGCGGGATCACGGCCGGCTCCCCGAGGGCCCGGAGCACGTAGGCTCCGGCCTCGGCATCGGCCTCGGACGTCTCGCCCGTGACCCGCCCGATGAGCCAGGACAGGAGCTCCCCCCGCACCAGCATGCGGATCGTCCCCAGCAGGTAGTCCCTCCGGATCTCCTCCCCTAGGGCTTCCAGGCCCTGCGCCTCCCGGAACAGGAACAGGATCACGTCGTAGGCCTCCCGGAACCGTTGCACCTCCCCGTAATCGGCCACGAACCGGGCGATCTCCTGGAGGAGCTCCAGGAATCGGGTCACCTCGGTCTCCTGGGACAGCTTCATCAGCAGATCCAGGATCCGCCGTTCCCTCGGGCCCCGTTTGCCCAGGGCTCCCCACCGGGCCTCCACCAGGGGGTCGGCCAGGGCCTGGGGAATCCGATCCGCAGGGAGTGCCTGGCCCCATGTTCGGGGCTTCTGCCGGGGCCCAGGCCGATCGGGGCCGGCCACCGCGTGGGCCGCCACGATCTCCAGGTGGGCCGCGTGAGGGCTTTGGGACCACAGGCTGGCGAGCCCTCCCTGGGGGCGCAGGGCGTCCGGACTGGCAGCCAGCAGGTCCACGAGGTGCTCGTAGACCTCCCGGGAGCAGGGCTGGTGCGTGCGAAGGCGCTGGAGGCCGTGACGTCCCCAGAGGCGGGCCAGCCCCAGCACCGCGGGGTTGCGGGCGCCCAGGGGGGTCTCGCCGAACCAGAAGCCCCCGTTCCGGTACTCCAGGCCGGGGTCCTCCCATCGGTAGTCCTCCTCGGCGTCCCGCCAGGCCCGGTATCCCTGGGTCAGGATTCCGGCCAGCTGAGGGTGGCCCGCCGGGTAAAACTGGCGCCCCGCCACCGCCCGGTGGAGCCCGGCCAGAGCGGCCTCGATCCGGACCTCCGGGAGGATCAGACGGCTTTCTGTGGACGCAACGGGTTCCATGGGAAAGGGCTTTCTTGTTCGGGTTTTCGGGCCTGTGCTAGAGTCGATCGGTCTGGGTTTCCCGCTCCCCGGCGGCCCGGTCGAGGCCCCGGGAGCTTGTGCGTCTTACGGTGCGAAATCATGGGTAGAGCGGCCCGCTGGGGCCTTTTCACCGCATTGTTCGCCGTGGCAGCGGCCGGCGCCGTCGCGTGGGCCCTCCGGGACGTCCTGGCCGATCTGCCCGATGCCACGACTTTGCGCCGGTACCGGCCGGCCCTGACCACCACCATCTGGAGCCGGGACGGGGTGCTCTTGGCCGAGCTATACCAGGAGCGACGCAAGCCGGTCCAGGTGGACACCCTCCCCTCCCACGTGATCCGGGCCTTTCTCGCGGCCGAGGACAGCGGGTTCTTCTCCCATGAAGGCGTGGATCCCGCCGGGATCCTCCGGGCCGCCTGGACCAACCTGCGTGCCGGCCGGGTCGTTCAGGGGGGAAGCACCATCACCCAGCAGGTGGCCAAGTCGCTCCTTCTCAG
Organism: bacterium; assembly: GCA_027021615.1. Classification (GTDB taxonomy): domain Bacteria; phylum Desulfobacterota; class Deferrisomatia; order Deferrisomatales; family Deferrisomataceae; genus Deferrisoma. Next base: position 64,136 of record JALUTY010000004.1, read on the forward strand.
CCCCGAACGGAGCCTGCGCCGGAAGATCCGGGAGGCGGTGCTGGCGATCCGGATCGAGCGGGACCTCTCCAAAGAAGAGATTCTGCACCTTTATCTGAACCAGATCTACCTGGGGCACGGGGCCTACGGAGTGGAGTCTGCTGCTGAGGTCTATTTCGGCATTTCCGCGCAAGAGTTGAGCCTGGCCCAAGCGGCCCTCCTGGCGGGCCTGCCCCAGGCCCCCAGCCGGTACGACCCCTACCGGCACCCCGAGCGCGCCTTGGAGCGGCGGGGGTACGTGCTGACGCGTATGGCCGAGGAGGGGTGGATCGGCCGGGACGAGGCCGAGGCGGCGGCCGCAGAGCCCCTCGCTCTGGGGGGGTATGAGAACCCGTTTCCGCGGGTGGCGCCCTACTACGCGGAGCACGTCCGCAGGATCCTGCAGGCCCGCTACGGCGAGAAGGAGCTCCTGCGGGGGGGGTTGCGGGTTGTGGTGGCCATGGACTCCCGCCTCCAGGCCGCGGCCCAGGAGTCCCTGCGCAGGGGGCTCGAGGCCGTGGACCGGCGGGTCGGGTTTCGGGGCCCCCTCGGTCACCGGGACCCGGCCGACCCCGGTCCGTTCGCTCGGGGGCCGGCCCCGGCCGCCGGGGACCGGGTCCGATGCCTAGTGAAGGCGGTCGGCGCGGAGGGGGCGACCGTGGTGGTCGGCGGGGCCGAGTTGTCGCTGCCGGCCGAGGGAATGGCCTGGGCCCTCCGGCGGGGGCGCAGCCCGGCCAACCTTCTGGCCCCTGGCGACGTGGTCCTATGCGAGATCGAGGGGGGCCCCGAGGGGGAGCTGAGGGCGGCCCTGGTCCAGGAGCCGGAGGTGGAGGGAGCCCTGGTGTGCCTCGACCCCCACACGGGTGAGGTCTTGGCGTTGGTGGGGGGATACGAGTTCGGCCGCAGCCAGTTCAACCGCGCGGTCCAGGCCCGGCGCCAGCCCGGGTCGGCCCTGAAGCCGTTGATCTATGCGGCGGCCCTGGCTAAGGGGTACACCCCCGCCACCCTGATCTACGACACGCCGGTGGTGTACGAGTCGCCCGATCTACCCGAGAAATGGAAGCCCCACAACTACACGGAGCGGTTCTACGGGGCCACCACCCTGCGGGAGGCCCTGGTGCGGTCGCGCAACGTGGTCACGGTGAAGGTGCTCCAGGACATCGGGGTAAGGTATGCCGTGGGGTTTCTGAGGGGGCTGGGGCTTCGGGCCGAGATTGCTCCCGACCTGTCGCTGGCCCTGGGGTCTCCGGCCGTGAGCCCCCTGGATCTGGCCTCGGTGTACACCGTGTTTCCTGGCGCGGGGGTACGCCACGACCCGGTGTTCGTCTTGCGGGTGGAGGACCGGGACGGTCGGGTGCTCGAGTCGTTCGAGCCGCCCGAAGGAGAGCGGGTCCTGAGCCCTCAGCTGGCCTACGTGGTCACCGACATGATGAAGGGGGTCGTGCGCGAGGGGACCGGCCGGGCGGTGCGGGCCCTGGGCCGGCCCGCCGCCGGCAAGACCGGCACCACCAACGACTACCGCGACGCCTGGTTCGTGGGGTTCACGCCCGAGCGGCTGGCCGTGGTCTGGGTCGGGTACGACGACAACCGGAGCCTGGGCCGCAGGGAGACCGGGGGGCGGGCCGCGGCCCCGGTGTGGCTGGCGTTCATGAAGGAGGCCCTGGCGGGCCGGCCGGTCTCGGACTTTCCCGTGCCCCCGGGGATCGAGTTCGCCCGGGTGGATGCCCGTACCGGCCGGCTGGCCGGACCGGACGCCCGCAGGACCTTTACCGCGGCCTTCGTCCAGGGCACGGCTCCGTCGGCCTCGGCCGAGCCCGCCCCGGCCGAGGCCGCGGCCCCGGCCTCCATGGGACGGGCCCTCGATCCCAAGGACCCGGCCGCCCTGGAGCTGCTGCGATGATCGACGCCCACCCCCTCACCGACCGCCATCAGCGCCGCATCAACTACCTGCGCGTCTCGGTCACGGACCGGTGCAACCTGCGGTGCCGGTACTGCATGCCCGAGGAGGGGGTGCCGTCCCTGGGCCACGGCGCGATCCTGTCCTACGAGGAGTTCCTGCGGGTGGGGCGGGTGGCGGTGGCCCTGGGGATCGAGAAGATCCGGGTGACCGGGGGCGAACCCCTGGTGCGCAAGGGGATCGAGGAGTTCCTCGGCCGTCTCGCCCGGCTCGGCGGGTTGCGGGACCTGGCCCTCACCACCAACGGTCTGCTCCTGGCCGAGCGGGTCCAGGCCCTCCAGGGTGTGGGGCTCCGGCGGGTCAACGTGAGCCTGGACACCCTCCGGCCCGACCGGTTCGAGCGCATCACCCGCCGACCGGGGCTCGACCGAGTCCTGGCGGGGATCCGCGCCGCCCGGGATGCGGGGCTTCGGCCGGTCAAGGTGAACGTGGTGGCCATGCGGGGGGTGAACCGCGACGAGATCCTGGACTTCGCCGCGTTCGCCCGGGAGGAGGGCGTTCAGGTCCGGTTCATCGAGTTCATGCCGGCCGGCGGCGCCTGGGAGGAGGCCCGGGTGGTGCCCGCCCGGGAGATCCTGGAGACCCTGGCCGCCGCCCTGGGCCCCCTCCGAACCCTGCCCAACGGCCCGGCCGGGGGCCCGAGCCGGGTGTTCGAGCTGCCCGGCGGGGGCACGGTGGGGGTGATCAGCCCCCTGAGCGACCACTTCTGCGGCACCTGCAACCGGCTTCGGCTCACGGCCGACGGCCGGCTGCGCACCTGTCTGTTCTCCCGCAACGAGATCGACCTTCGGGCCGTGCTGCGCTCCGGGGCGGACGACCGGGAGCTGGCCCGGGTGCTGCGGGAGGCCGTGTCGGCCAAGCCCGCCGGCCACGGCCTGTCCGCGGCTCCTGACGGCCCCCGGGATCGGCCGTTGATGCACCGCGTGGGGGGCTGAAGGAGAGGGCGGCCGAGCGCCCCGGCCCCCGGCGTCCCGGCATCCCTGTTTTTCGAGAAGCTGTTTGGTTCTTGCGGGGGGCGGCCGAGGGCGGCTAAAGTAGGGATATGGAATCCCCTGCCCAGAGCTCATCAAGCGACGTTCTGACCCTGCACCGCCGGGCCCTTCTCGCCCTCAACGACATGAACATCGCCTTGCACGAGGCTCGGAGCCTGGACGAGCTCCTCCACGTGCTCGTGGTCAAGGCGTTCGAAGGGCTCGGGTTCGACCGGGGTCTGATCTACATGGTCGAGGGCGAGTACCTGCGGGTGGCGGCTGCGATCGACCTCATTCGCATGGAGCACGGGGGGGTGATTCGCCGACGGATCGGGTACGACATGACCCGGGAGAACTCGGTGGAGATCGAGGCCCTGCGTACCCGCCGCCTGATCCACGTGCGCGACGCCCGCCGCGACCCCCGGGTGTCCCCCAAGTTCCGTTACGCCACCAGCAACACCCCCGAGTACTGTGCCGTGCCGATCCTCGGCCGCACGGAGCCGATCGGGGTGCTCACGATCGACAAGTTCTACTCCCGCGAGCCGATCCGCGACACCGAGGAGTTCTTCCTGGAGATCTTCGCCCGCCAGATCGGGGTGGCGATCGAGAGCCTGCGCTGGAGCCGGGAGCTGGAGACCCTGGTGGAGGAGAAGAGCCGGGAGGTGCTTCGGCTCCAGATGTTCCTGGAGACCGTGTTCCGGAACCTGCCTGCCGCCATCGTCACAATGGACGCCCAGGGCCGCCTCACGGCCGCCAACCCTGCGGCGCGGACCCTTCTGGACCTGCCGGAGATCACGGGGCCCCGCTCCTTGGCGAGCCTGCCGGAGCCGGCACGGTCCCGCGCCTCCCCGGTCCTCGACCTGCTGGAGCAGTGTTTGCGGGGGCGTCCGGTGCGGGAGCGGTCCGTGCGCCTGCCGGGTACCCCCCTTCGGCTCCTGAGCGTGTCCACGGCTCCCCTCCAGGGAGGGGGCGCGGACCCCGTGGGGGCCGTGGCCATCGGCGCCGACGTGACCGAGAAGGTGAAGATCGACGAGACGCTGCAGCGGATGGACCGGCTGTCCGCCCTGGGAACCCTGGCCGCGGGCGTGGCCCACGAGATCCGAAACCCCCTGGCCGGGGTGAGCGGGCTGGTGCAGATTCTGCAGGGGCGTCTCGCGGACGTGGACCCCCGAGGCCGGCTGGTGGAGAAGATCATCGAGGAGATCGGCCGGCTCAACCACATCGTCCGGGATCTGCTCCAGTTCTCGCGACAGGGCCGGTCGGGGCTGGAGCTGTTTGACCCCGCCGGGCTGATCGACCGGGTGCTGCTCCTGTGCAGGCGGGAGCTGGAGTCCCGCAAGATCTGGGTCCGGCGCGACGTGCATCCTGCCGTGCCCCGTATCCGGGGCGAGGTCCCCCGGATCCAGCAGGCCCTGCTGAACCTCGTGCTCAACGCGGCCCACGCCATGCGGGGGGGCGGTGAGCTCATCCTCTCGGCGCGGCCGGCGCCGGCACCTCCGGAGGACCTGGAGGGGCTGTGGAGGTGGGTCCGGGAGGGCGAGGTCCCGGGTGGGGCGCCGAGGGCGGTGGTGCTGTCGGTCCGGGACACGGGGGAGGGCATGCCCGAGGAGGTGCTGAACCGGGTGTTTCACCCCTTTTTTACCACCAGACGGGACGGCACGGGGTTGGGGCTGTACATCGTCCATCGGATCATGGAGGAGCACTCGGGGGTGGTCCTGGCCGAGAGCCAGGTGGGCCAGGGAAGCGTGTTCCACCTGGTGCTGCCCGTGGCCGAGCGCGGCGGAGGCGCCCCATGACGCGAGTCCTGGTGATCGACGACGAGGAGTCCATCCGCATGACCCTGGAGGAGGGTCTCGGTGCCGAGGGGTACGAGGTCCTCTCCGCTCCGGACGCCGCCCAGGGGCAGCGGGTCCTGAAGCGGGAGCCGGTGGACCTGGTGATCCAGGACCTGATGCTCCCCGACGCCGCGGGCCTCGACTTGCTGGCCTGGATCCGTCGGGAGGTCCCCGAGGTGCCGGTGGTGGTGGTCACCGCGTTCGGCTCCGTGGAGACGGCCGTGCAGGCCGTGAAGATGGGGGCGTACGACTTCCTGGAGAAACCCTTCGATCTGGACCACGTGCGGCTGGTTGCGTCCCGGGCCCTGGAGAGCGGGGCCTTGGCCCGGCGCGTGGGCCAGTTTGAGCGGTGTCACCTGGCAAGCTTCAATCCCGACGAGGTGATCCGGGAGAGCCCGGTGATGAGGGAGGTGATGGACCGGGCCCGCCGGGCGGCGCGGAGCCCGTCGGCCACCGTGCTGATCACCGGCGAGACCGGGACGGGCAAGGAGGTGGTGGCCCGCACGATCCACTTCCTGAGCCCCCGGGCCGCAAACCCCCTGTTCGAGGTCAACTGTGCCGCCATCCCGGCCACGCTCCTGGAATCGGAGTTCTTCGGGCACGAGAAGGGGGCGTTCACCGGGGCCCGCACTGGTCGGAGGGGCCTGCTGGAGGAGGCGGACGGGAGCACCCTGCTGCTGGACGAGGTGGGCGAGATGCCGCTGGACCTCCAGGCGAAGCTCCTGCGGTTCCTGGAGGACGGCACCGTGCGCCGGGTGGGGAGCACCCGGCCCCGGAGGGTGGATGTGCGGATCGTGGCCATGACGAACCGGGACCTCGAGGCCCGGGTCGCCGACGGGTCGTTCCGGGCCGACCTGTTCTACCGGCTCAACGTGGTCCCGATCCAGGTGCCCCCCCTGCGGGAGCGGGCCGAGGACGTGGGCCCCCTGCTTCGGTTCTTCGTCCGTCGCACCTCGGTGACCATCGGCCGCCGGCCGCCCGAGGTGCACGACGACGTGGTCCGGACCCTGCAGCGCTACCCCTGGCCCGGCAACGTGCGCGAGCTGCGAAACCTCGTGGAGCGGATCCTGCTCCTGGAGGACGTGGGGGACGATCTGCTTCCGGCCCACCTGCCGGCCGAGTTTCGGGGCGGGGGCGGGCCTGGGGGCTCCCCGACGGAGGTCCCGGACGAGCTCCCCGCCTTCTCCGAGGCCCACGACGCGCTCACCCGCCGGCTGCTCACCCGAGCCCTGGGGCAGGCGGAGGGAAACATCACCCGGGCCTCCCAGATGCTCAGCATCGATCGGGCCACGTTCCGGTACCACGCCCGCCGCCTGGGTGTGCCGTTGGCCCCGCGCGCCCCGGCGCGGGGAGATTCCCCGGGTGGGGAGATTTCCCCGGCCTGAACCCACCCCCTCCCCGTGTCATTGACCCCGCGACAGGACAGGGTTTCGCCCCGTGCACTGCCTCCGGAACCCTGGCCACCGATGGGGCCGCGTCCGGCGCTCCGGCAGGCCCCCTGCCCCCTTGGTCCGGAAGGGCGTGCGCCCGTTTCGCTGCCGGATTGATCCCAACCCGACATCCGAACGGGCGTGGGTGGGGGGCAAAGGAACGATCGGTACGGAACTTGCTGTGCCCTCCGGCGTCTCCCCCCGCGGGGTGGAGCGTGGACGAGGCCCCTTTCGGTCAGGAGGGTAGAGATGGCGGTTCAGGACGTGTTTCAGGCGGTGGTGGACTTCGAGGACGAGAAGGTGCCCGGGCTGGTGCGGGCGGAGCTGGACGGCGGCTCCCCGGTCGAGACGGTCTTGAACGAGGGGTTGATCGCGGCCATGGACTTCGTGGGCAAGAAGTTCAGCGAAGGGGAGATGTTCGTGCCCGAGATGCTCATGGCGGCCCAGGCCATGAAGGCCGGGCTCGAGGTGCTGCGGCCGCTGCTGGCCCAGGCCGAGGCCCAGCCCAAGGGGACCGTGGTGATCGGAACCGTGCAGGGGGACCTCCACGACATCGGAAAGAACCTGGTGGCCATGATGCTCGAAGGCGCCGGCTTTCGGGTGGTCGACCTGGGCGTGGACGTGGCCCCCAGCCGCTTCCTGCAGGTCGCCCAGGAGAGCGGGGCCCAGATCGTGTGCATGTCGGCCCTGCTGACCACCACGATGCCCCGCATGGGGGAGACCGTGTCCGCCATCCGGGAGCAGGGGCTGCCCCTGAAAACCATGGTGGGAGGGGCCCCAGTGACCGAGGAGTTCGCCCACAGGATCGGAGCGGACGGGTACAGCGACGACGCACCGGGCGCGGTGGAGCTGGCCCGACGGCTCGTGGCCGCGTGAGCGCCCCCCGGCCGGTTCCGACCCACCCTTCGCACACGACACGGAGGCATCCATGATCGTCGTTGGAGAGCTCATCAACGCCAGCCGTAAGCAGATTGCCGCGGCCATCGAGGCCCGCGACGCGGCCGCCATCGCCCGGGTGGCCCGCGAGCAGCGGGAGGCCGGTGCCGAGTACATCGACGTGAACGCCGGAACGTTCGTGGGGCAGGAGGCCGAGCTCCTGCGGTGGCTGGTCGCCACGGTGCAGGAGGCCGTGGACGCGCCCTGCTGCATCGACAGCCCCGATCCCAGGGCGATCGAGGCGGCCCTGGAGGTGCACCGGGGCACGGCCATGATCAACTCGATCAGCTGGGAAAGGAGCCGGTTCGACGCCCTGGCGCCGCTCCTGGCCGGCACGGACCTCAAGGTGGTGGCCCTGTGCATGGGCGACGAGGGCATGCCCGAGACCGCCGACCAGCGCTTGGGCATCGCGGACCGGCTGGTCGACGGGCTGTTGCGCAACAACGTGTCGGCCGAGAACGTCTATGTCGACCCCTTGGTCCAGCCGATCTCCACCCGCTCGGAGTTCGGGGCGGAGTTCCTGCGGGCCGTGGGGGAGATCATGGGCCGGTTCGACGGCGTGCATACCATCTGCGGGCTTTCCAACGTGTCCTACGGGTTGCCCGAGCGGAAGCTGTTGAACCAGACGTTCGCGGTGATGGCCGTGGCCCACGGCCTCGACGCCGTGATCGTGAACCCGTTGGACACCCGGCTCATGACCCAGTTGGTGGCGGCCGAGGCCCTGGCCGGCAGGGACCCGTTCTGCATGAACTACCTCAAGGCCTACCGGGCCGGCCGTCTAGAGGCCTGACCGTTTTATGCTGAGTTGCGTTCAAACCGAGATCCCTCGGGGGGCGGGGCAAGGGACCTGCCTCCGGCCGGGGGCGAAGCCGAGCATGGAGATTCGCCGCGCAGGCACGGGACCGAAGAGCTGGTTTCATGACAACTGGGTGGAATCCAAGCCATTTCGCGATCCGAGCGTCAGAGGCGCTGCGCGGCGAGCGAAGGGGCCGCGCCCGGCTCTCCGGCAGGTCCCTTGCCCCGCCGAGCAGGGAGCGATAGCGCCTGTTTATCCGCCGGGGTGATAATGCGGGCGAACAGAGGCCCGACCGCTTTCCTGGCACACACGGGAGGAGCTCCATGCTGTACATCGACGGCACGTGGCGCAAAACCGGGGGGAACGGCACCTTCCCGGTGCACGATCCTGCCACCGGCGAGGCGATCGGCGAGGCCGCGGACGCGGGCCGCCGCGAGGCGGGCGAGGCGGTGGCCGCGGCCCTTCGGGCGTTCGAGGGGTGGTCGGCCCGCACGGCCTACGAGCGCTCCGCATACCTCTACCGCGCGTACCGGATCATGACGGAGCGCTCCGAGGACCTGGCCCGCCTCATGACCCGGGAGCAGGGCAAACCGATCCGGGCGGCCCGAAACGAGGTGCGGTACGC
>JALUTY010000005.1 GCA_027021615.1 bacterium
CAGCAGGATTCGATGCCCCCGAACCACCTCCCACAGGTCCAGCCCGCCCCGCGAGAGACCGATGGCCCGGCGGACGGAGAGGGCCGAGTGGAGCCGGTTGACCTTGCTCATCACCGGGTTGATCACTTCCAACCGCTGGCTGTGGTGCAAGGATTGGTCGAAGTACCCGTACCACCACATCATCAGGTCGGGGTAGTCCTGAATGTAGACGCGCAGGGTCTGCTGGAACTCCTGCACCGTCAGCATCGGGGCGATGTCCAGGACGGTGAACTGATGTTCCGGCCCCAGGTCCGGGTCCGCCACGATGCGGTGGTTGGCCGCCAGGAGGGTGCGGACCACGGCCCGCATCACGTCCTCCATCCGGGGACCCCAGAAGTCGGCCCACATCTGCCGCCCGGCCATCACGAAGGCGTCCACGATCACGTCGTCCTCGAAGTTCTGGCCCACGTCGAGCAGGTTCCAGCCGGTGACGTACCCGGGGTCGCCGAAGTCCACGTAGAGCACGTCGTCCACCCGATGGGGCGGCACCACCCCCAGGAGCGTCCGCACGGCGTCCCCGTGGGGGTCCACGAAGACCACGGCCCGGTTCGGGTCCTCCATCGCGTGGCGGGCCAGGTGCAGCATTAACGTGGATTTCCCCCGTTGTGTCCTCGCCAGGAGTAACTTGTTACGCCGGGCGGCCGACGACGGCAGGTGCACGGGAATCTCGCGCCCCTGGTGGACGGAGGTTCCGATGCGTACCCCTTCGGCCACGTCCTCCGGTCGGGGAAGCCGACGGGGGTCCAGGACCTTGCGGACCAGTTGCGCCGTGTCGCCCACCGGCAGATGCCACAGGGTCGCCGCTTCGGCCGCCGAGAGGATGTCCCGCCGGGGCGGAGGCAGCCCCGGTATCCGAAGGCCGGCCACGACCACGCCCTCCTCCTCCCCTTCCTCCGGCAAGAAGGGGTCGAAGGCCGCCCGACGCGGCACCAGCCCGTTCCCGGCTCCCGTCCCGAATCGGCGGTAGACGGCCACCAACCGCCGCAGTAGGCGCTCGGCCCGGTCTCGGTCGGACGCCCAAGCGGTCAACCGCAGACGGAAGAAGAAGGCCGGTTGAAAGATCTTGGCGCGGACCAGCTCCGGGTCCACCTCGCGACCGACGTTCAGGCGACGGGCGACGACCGTTCCCAGGAAGTAGGCCGGAGGGGTAACGACGACGGCCAGGGCCAAGGCCGGGAGCCACCGCCCGGTCAGCAGCCAGGTCAGCGTTCGCAACGCGGCGATCACCCCCAGCCCGATCCCTCCCGCCAGCAAGAGCCCTCCTCCCAGGCCCAAGGGGGATGCGGTGCGCCACCGCTGCTCGGGAGGGCGGGAGAGCGGAACGAACCGATCGGCCCAATCGGGCGGGGCCGGCGAGAGGATCAGTTGGCACAGGGCTCTCTCGTCCTCCTCCAACCGCCCCAAGGCTCCCAGAACGGCCAGGATGGGGTCGGCGTCTCGAAAACCCCCGTCTCGGAAGGTGGAGAGGGGCAAGGCTTCGACGTGCCGCAGGTGTAAGGTGGCCTGGGCGACGGCCTCATCCCCGATGCGCCGGGCCGGGTCCTCTTCGACGGGCACGGCCTCAATCCCCACCCGCCCGTACACCCCCTCGATCTGGGCAACCAGGGCGGGGAGGGCGGCGGGATCGGCCCGGAGAAGGAAGCGCCGCCCACGGGCATCCCCCGCGATCTCCAGAGAGAAAGGAACTCCCAGGGCCAGCGAACCCAGCAGGGTTTCCACCGCCCCGGCGTCCACGGCGTTGCGGGCCGGGGGGAGGATTTCCACCAGGCCGGGACGTTCGTTGGAACGGAAAAGGGCCGCCGGGCTTCCGGTCTCCTCAATCCGCCGCAACGGCGCGAAGCGGGGGGCGACCGGCTCAACCCGGTTCAAAGGCCGCCCGTGACAGCGGTATCCCCGCCGGACCGCCTCCTGGGGCGGGTACGACGTCCCGCAAACGGAGCATCGGTAGATGGGGATTCGGGCCACCCTCGTCACTTCCCTCCTTCCTGCCCACCGGGATGGGTCGTGGGCCGTATGGGAACGTTGTCGTACCGCACCTCGTAGTGCAGGTGCGGCCCCGTCGAGTTGCCCGTGCTCCCGCTCAACCCCACCGTCTCCCCCCGCTGCACCTTCTGTCCCACCTGCACACCGACGACGGAGAGGTGGGCGTAGTAGGTGCGCCACGGGCCGTTCTCGACGACGACCAGATTGCCGTACCCGACCGGGCTCCATCCGGCGAAGACCACCGTCCCCTCCATCGTGGTCGGGATGGGCGTCCCCGTGGGCAGTCCGATGTCCACCCCGGAGTGATGGGGGCGGGCCGGGTCGCGAAACTCCGAGGTGACGTACCCGCCGAACCAGTCGGTGACCTGCCCCGTGTCGAGGCGATAGGCCGAAGGGGGCAAGGGGCCGTCGGACGGCTGGCCTTGTCCGTCTTGCACGACGACCCCGTAAGGGCGGTTCAGGAACCAGGCCATCGCCTCTTCCCTGCCGAAGGGCAGGTTCAGGATGGTGAAGTAGACGATGAGGACGAAGAGCATAAACAGGCAGCCCATCGTCACGACGACGGCCCCTCCCACGGGGAGCAACAATTTCCAGGGTTTCCAGAGCACGTCTACCACGGCGTCACCCCCCTAATAGGCTCCTGCCGCCACGCGGTCTTGGGGCCGGGTACCGAACAGGTCCAGCAGGTCCGGCGGGATGGCGACGTATATGGGGATGCGATCGTCCCCGGCAATCAGGAGGGCCTCGCCCGGGGAGAGGATCTGGAGGCCGGAGGTTTCGGCCTCGTTCAGGCCGAAGAGGGCGGTGACGGCCTGGGCCGCCGCCCGGCGCTGCCGAAACAGGACGACGATGCCCGCCGTATCGCGGATGACCTGGGCGCTCCCCGTCGCTTGCAGGTCCAGAAAGTGCTGGGTGGCCAGTTGTAAGGACCCCTGCCGCTTGCGGAACCGACGGGCGATGGCCTCCAGGTCCTCGGCCGCCCGGTTGTGGCGCAGCCAGTGCCACGCCTCGTCCACCATCACCACGGTGGGCACGATCTGCCCTGCCATCCGCCCCCAGATGAACGAAATCACCTGGCGCATCCGCAGCGATTTCAACCGTTCGTCCTGTACCCGGTCCATCCCGAAGATGACCAGCCGCCCTCGGGGGTCCAGGGTCGTCCGGGCGCTGAAAGCCCTGGCGTACATCCCGACGGCGAACTGCTCGATCCGCTCCGCCACGTCGCGGGCGGCCGCCCGCTCGTCCACCACCAGGGCCGTGTAGACGTCCCGAAGGGTGGGCATCGCGTCCGGGGAGATGCGCCAGGTGGTCGGCTCCTCTTCCACCACTCCCGCCTCCCGCATAACGCGGGTGTACGCCCGTAGGAGGGCGTTTTCTTCCGCCGGTGTCAGTCCGCCGGCGGCCATCCGCACCCACCCCACCAGGTCCTGGGCACCGGAGTAAAACCCCTCCGGGTCGTCGGCGTTCAGGTTGAGCACGTTGACCTTGGCGTCCGCCGTGATGCCCAGGTCCACGTAGTCCACCCCCAGCAGGTCGGCCAGGGGCCGGAATTCTCCCTCCAGGTCCACGATGAAGACCCGCTCTCCCAACAGGACGTGCCAAAGAGCCTTCCACTTCAGGAACATGGATTTCCCGCTCCCCATCTCCCCCAGGATGAGGGCATTGGAGTTGGTGGGCAGCGCCCAGTCGTTCAGGATGACCCAGGCCCCGGAATCCCGGTCTATGCCGTAGGGGATCCCGTCCGGGTCGTAGCGGGACCGCCGGGAGAAGGGGTAGAGGACGGCCATCGTGTCGGCGTTGACGTTGCGCCATTCCCCCAGGAAGTTGATCCCCACCGGTGCCAGGGAGCGGAAAGCCTGCTCTTGCCGCCAGGTGGCCCGGTGGTAGGTGAGGTCGGCGACCAGCAACAAGTCCTCCAGCTTCTTCGTCAGGTCCTCCAGTTCGTCGGGGGACGAGGCGAAGAGGCCGATGGTCCAGTAGAGGCGCAGGGGAATCTGACCTGCCAGTTGCAGCCGCTTAATCTCCTCCTCGACGGAGGAGAGATCGGCCACCTGGTCGTAGTCCACCAGTCGCTTCTGGCTCAGGCGGGTCAGGACGGCCGAATGACCGGCCACCCGCTGGGACTTCAGGGCCTGCTTTGCCTCGGTGATGGGGATGGGCTCCACGGTGAAGCTGTGGGTGATTCGGGCGGGGAAGTGCAGGATGGGGTCTATCCCCTCGAAGACCATCTCCATCGGCAGGTCCTCGATCCACCAGAGCCGGATGTAAGCTCCTTCCTGGTGCATCGTCAGCACGTCGGGCGCCG
>JALUTY010000006.1 GCA_027021615.1 bacterium
GGCGCTCGTGCAGACCGCAGGGCTCGCGGGCAAGGGGCTTGGAGGCACGGCCTACCGGCTGCTGGGCGCGCCGGTTCTGCTGAGCGTGGACGGCATCACGTACCTGATCAGCGCGGCCACCGAGGCGTTCATCCGACTCCCCCAGGCCCCTTACCGGCCCTCCGCCGGCTGGGGCGAGGCGGTTCACGGCCTGGCAACGGAGGCAAAGGAAGGCTTCCGGTACGTGTGGGGCGATCCCGGCCTTCGGGCCGCCGTGCTAGCGACCGCCTGCACCACGTTTTGCCTGGAGCCCTTGGTGGTGCTCCTGCCGTTCCTGGTGAAGGACACGAGGTTTCTCGGGCTCCCGGCCGACTGGTACGGGTACCTCCTGGCCGGGTACGGGGCCGCCAACATTGCAGGATACTGGCTGGCCGGCCACACGTCCCTTCGAGGGGGGGGCCTGGCGGCGGGAACCATGGGGGTGGCCGGCCTTGGCTTTGTGGGGCTGGGATTGGCCCGGAGCCCCGGGGCGGCTCTCGGGTGGATCGCGGCCAGCGGTCTGGCTCTGGGGTTCTACAACAACTCTCTCCTCTCCCAGGTCCAGACCCGGGTTCCCGCCCATCTGCGGGCCCGGGCCCTGACGGCCTTCCAGACCCTTGCCATGGTGTTGGTGCCGCTGGGCATCGGCCTGGCCGGGGCGGCAGCGGAGCTTCCAGGGCGAAGGGTGGACCTGGTGTTTACGGGCGCGGGCCTGGCGACGGCGCTCGCGGCGCTGCTCGCGTCCTCACGCGCAGGGTACCGGGAGATTCTCTCGTCCCGCTCGTCCGTTCGCCGCCAATAAAAAAGCGGGAGCCGAAGCTCCCGCCGACAATCTAACTCAAAGGCACCTTAGCCGCTCCACCGAAAAATCGCCACAGAGGTGAAGCAACACGTGGTCATCGGCCCGAAAGCCTCCCCGTCGATCCCCTTTTCCAGAACCAGAATGCCGAACTCTTCCATCGTCTGACCTCCTTTCTCCGGGTGGGTCGAAAATGGGCCCCTACCCCCCCACCAAAACGACGTTTTTTAGTCTAGCTCGATTTTGGAACGGAATCAAAAAGAAAATCGCACCCCCACCTCCACCCACCGGTCCGGGTTGGGCCGATCCGGATCCGTGTACTGCCGCCCTTGGAACAGGTTGTGGGCCGTGAGGAACGCGTCCGCGGCTGCGCCTCGGCCCAGCCGAAACCGCTTCCACAGGTTCAGGTCCCATACGGGGTCGTTGCGATCCCCCTCGCCCGGGCCCTGGTCCCACCACACGAAGTGGCCGGCCAGCTCCCCATGGAACGAGCCGGGCCACCGGTGAACCAGGGCCACGTCAAAGGTGTACTGCTCCTGGTCGGCCCCATCCCCTTCCTGGTCGTGGTCCACGTAGCCCAGACCCCACCGCAGGGAGGTGCGGAGCACGGGCGCGGTCTCCACCTCCAGCTCCACCCCGGCCCGGGTGGCGCCGTCGCCGTTCACCTTGCGCAGGTTCCCCTCGGTGTCGGGAGACGGCTCGGCCACCCGCTGGTCCACCAGGCGGTGCCAGAACCCCGTGGCCTTGACCCACAGGAACGGGATCGTCTTGGTCTCCACCCCAGCCTGGACCGACCAGATCTTCTCCGGCTCCAGATCCGGGTTCGGGTCGGTGCTTGCGCCCCCGCCCGAGAGCTCGGACAGCGGAGGGCTCGAGAACCCCCGGGCTGCCGTGGCCCGAACCACGGTCTGCCGCCCCACCCGCCGCACCGCACCGAAGCTGGGGCTCACGATCGGGCCGGTCACCGAGTGCTCGTCGTACCGCAACCCAGGGGTCAGGCTCCAGCCGGCCACCGAGAACGTGTCGTTGAGGTAGACCCCCCACCGATCCAGCTCGGGGCTGGAGGTGAACCGGGCTGGAGTCCCCCGCGACTGGAAGACCGGCCCGGACTCCACGGTCTGATCCAACCGGCCGTGGTCGTAATCCACCCCCAGCACCACCACGTGGCCCTCGGGACTCCACACCAACCGTGCCCGGAGACCCTCCGAAACCTCGTCGAACCGCACCTTCCGAACCAGGGACCCCGTAGGCCCCCGCGTCCCGTCTTCATGGCCGGTCCCTCGAAGACGGTGATCGTAACGGTACGCAGCGAAATGAGCCCCCAACCGTTCCCCGAGGTCCATGTCCGCCATGATCGTGCCGAAAGCCGCTCGAAGGTCGTCTTCGGATCTGACCCCTTGCTCCACCAGGTGGCCGGCTTCTGGCTCCGCCTCTGCATATCCGCCCATGAAGCCAACTCGCAGCCCTGGTCGTACAGGCAGTGAGAACTTGGCATAGGCCGAGCGGTTCCGAAACCCGCCGTGGGTCTGCTCCCACTCGGCGCGCTGGTAGCCCGCGTACAGGTAGTACCCCAGCCCTCCGGCCCGGCCGGCCGCCTCGGCCCGGCCGTCCAGGGTCGTGCCGGGCCCGTACGAGACCGACCCGCTCCCTTGGGGTCGGGAACGCCGCCCCACGTCCTTGGTGATCACGTTGATCACGCCGCCGAGGGACGAGCCCCACGCTGACGAGGCCGGCCCCTTGATCACCTCGATCCGGTCCACGATCCCCACCGGGATCGTCAGGGTCTCGGCGTTCCCCCCGGACAGGAAGTTCCAGGGGATCCCGTCCACCAGCACGAGCACGTGCTCCTCGCGGGAGCCCTGGATCCGGGTCAGGGCCAGGCTACCCAGGTCGGCCCCGAAGAACTCCACGAACACCCCGGTCACCCGGTTCAGGGCCTCGGCCAGGGTGTGGGCGTTCATGTCCCGGATCTGCTCGGCGGTAATGATCGTCACATTCTCCGCCGTTTGGGACAACGGTTTAGGGTGCCGGGTCGGGGCCTCCACCAGGGTCTCGCCCGGGAAGTACATGCGCTCGAACACGGGTTGGTCGCCCGCCCACACCGGGCTCCATCCCCCCCCCACCGATCCGTAGCAGAGTAGGGCCGCAAACGACAGGAGGTGCGGGAACCACCGGACACTGCTCACCGTTCTCCTCCGCTTCCCCGGAATCAACCGGAATCCGCCGTCCCGCGCACGGTCCCGCTCGCACCGTCCGGCTTCGCATCCTGGGCCGGAGCCGATACCGGCAGACTCACCGTGCACCGCGTACCTTCGCCCACCCGGCTCACCACCTCGATGTCGCCCCCATGGCGTTTAACGATGCCCCGGGAGATCGAGAGACCCAGACCGGTCCCTTCCCCCGCCGTCTTGGTGGAGAAGAACGGCCGGAAGATGTGCTCCAGATCCTTCTCCGCGATGCCTCCCCCGGTGTCCTCCACATGGATCCTCACCCACCCCCCGCCCGCTCCGGTGGTGACGCGCAACGTCCCCCCCGAGGGCATGGCGTCCCGGGCGTTGGCGATCAGGTTGAGAACCACCTGCTTCAGCTGGTCCCCCACCCCCCGAACCTTCGGCAGATCCTCTGCAAACGAGGTTTTCACCTCGATCCCCCGCACGATGAGATCTTTGGTGCACAGAAGCACCACGGACTCCACCAGCTCGTTCACGTCCAGATCCTCGGTACGGTCCGTGGTCGGCCGGTAGAAGTCTCGAAGATTCTGAATCAGCCGGTCGATCCGGTCGCATTCCTGGATCGCCAGCTTGACCAGACGCGTCTCCCGGGGGGGCAGATCGCCCCGGTACTCCAACGACTCGAGCACCCCTCGGATGCCGGTGAGAGGGTTGTTCAGCTCGTGGGCCACCGACGCGGTCAGCGTGCCGAGGGCGTTGAGCTTCTCCGAATGGGCCAGCTGCTTGTATGCGGTTTCCAGCTCCTGCGTCCGCGCCTTGACCCGCTCCTCCAGCTCGTCCCGGGCCTGTTTCAGCTCGTCCTGAACCCGCGTGCGCTCCCGCACCTCATCCCGGAGCCGCTGGTTCGCCTCGGTGAGCTCGGCGGTCCTCGCCCGGATCCGCTCCTCCAAACCCACCCTCAGCTCGTCAATGGTCACAAACGCCCGATCCAGCGCCCGGACCAGCTCGTAGAACGGGTCGGCCAGCAGCCCGCGCGACACGGGGGGCTCCGTCCAGATTCCCCTGCGGCGCATCTCGTTCAGGAGGCGCCGCAGGGGCCGGGATGCGCCCCGCACCACCAGGAACGTCACACACCACCCCAACACCAGAAACACCGCCCCGGTCCCCACGCTCCGGACCACGATGGCCCGGAAGCCTGCCTCCAGAGCCCGTTTGCTGACCTCGACCCCCACATACCCCAGCACGGTTCCCGAGGCCGGCCGGCCGAGAGGACCGGCAAAGAAGTACAGCCCCTCCACCGTGGGGGCGCTGAGCTCGGCCCGAACCGCTTTCCAAAAGATAATGTTCTCCGCTCCCTCGTGATGCGCGATCCCCCCCGGCTGGGTCACGATCGCCCGCACCTCGGGCGAGGGCGCAGGCACCTGCCCCTTTCCCTCCGCGGGCGACCCAGGCAGGCTTCGACCGTACTGCAAGAGGCGCCAAGACGGGTCGAACACGGCTACCCACTCCACATCGTCGTCTTTCAAGGCGGGCAGCAACGCCGAACGAATCTCCTTTGCGTTCTCCGAAAAAAGTCCGAGCCGCAGGCTCTCTGCCAGGAAGGACACCACGGTGGTACCTTTGTCCTGCATCTGACGCCGGAGCATCCGCTGCTGGAAGTGGATCAGGGTCCCGCTCAACAGCACCGTTGCGAACAAGATGGTCGCGGCCAGGTACAGATAGGTCTGTAATGCAAAGTGCCGCGACAGCAGAAAAACGCAACGCCTTTTCGCATCCATGCCGGCCCCTACCGTCCAACACCCGAAGGCGCCACGCCCAGGCGTACACCCAGCTTCCGGGCCACCCTGGGGTTGACCCGTAGGAGCACCCCCTTGGGCGGCTCAGGAAGGACGTTCCCTCGGGGCTCCCCGTTGAAGATTCGCCAGGCCATGGACGCCGCTTGGCGCCCGATCGACGGAAAATCCAGGGTCACGGCAACGGTGGCCCCCAAGGCCAGGTACCCTTCGGAGAACGTCACTACAGGCACCTGATGCCGGAGCGAGTACAGGAGCAGGGACTCAACCGTCTCCCTCGTCACCACAGTAGGGTCTGGGATCATCCACAGGCCCCCGACGTCGGGCGGGAGCTCCGCCAACCTCGCCGGGACCTCCCTCGGAGACCGGATCTCCAGGGCGGTGAGCCCCAGCCCCTGGCGGGCTGCAGCCTCCTTCGCCCCTTCCACGAACCTGCCGGTGTTGCTGGGGTCGAAAAAGACTCCCAGCCGTCTCACGTCCGGGAGGGCCTCTCGGATCATTTTGATCCACTTCTCCGGAGGCACCTGCATGCCCACACCCGTCACGTGGGCGCGCCCCCTCCTCCACGCGGGTGGCCGATGCACGAGCACGTACACGATGGGGACCTCCGAATCCGGCAGGCTCCGCACCGCCTCGAGGGCCCGCGTGCCGACGGCGAAAACGAGGTCCACACCCAAAACGCCCGCTCGAAGGTCGGCCCTCCGGCCCGCCTCGTCACACTCCAGCTCCCGGAACGAGACCGGCACCAGGCGCCGAGGGCCCCGGTGGGAGAAGGCCGTCTCCAGGGCCTCCTTGAACGCATCAACCACCTGGCGGGCCGGTGGCAACGTCGGGTCATGGACGATCAGCACCTCCTCGGCCGCGGCGCTGACCACCATCCCAATCAGTAGCACCCCGATCAAAAGCCCCCGCATCCACAAACCCCCTTTTTTTCGCATCGGGTACGGCCCGGGCAGATCGCGGTTCTCCGCCCGGGCCCCCTCTGAAACCGACGCCTCCGCACCGTTTCGGCAGATTGAGGCGGAAAGATGAAAGCCCCGGTCCTCCACGCCCCTACTGTCCTCCTGTCCCCCCTAACCCTTGTCATTCTCATCTGTTACGAGCCGGAGGTCTCCCTTCGGGATGGTCCCTGGGGCCCCCTAGCTCTCCCGGCTCGCTTCCCCGCCTCCTGGCACTTCCCACCGCCCCCAAACAGCCATTCCCCGCCGCACCAAGGGTACTCGTCCGGGCTGTCTGCCAACCCCCTTGTCTCCGGAAGCTCGACCAAGGGCCGCGCGGCAGCCTCAGGACAACCCGGGACCTCGACTTCCTCCACCACCGGCCCCCACAGGCCTTGCCCGTTCTCGGACCGGAACCGCTCCTCCGCCCGGTGCCGGGCCTCTTCTAGCCTTCCTGGCAGCTCGTGCCCCCCCTCGGCCACGAACGCAAACCGGTCGTCCAGAAACACCCACGCCTGCACCCGGCCTCCGGGCCCCAAAACTGCGTCGAGTGTCTGAAGGGTCAGGCGCATCACCTTGAGGTTCGCGAAAAAGGGCCGCCCCTCTGCAGTGGACCACACGGCACGGATCACCATCAGAACCCGCTCCTCCCCTCCAGGGCCCGGCCCAGGGTCAGGGCGTCGATGTACTCCAGGTCACCGCCCAAAGGCACCCCCCGGGCGATTCGGGTGACCCGGACCCCCGACGGCTCGATGAGTTTTTTGAGGTACAACGCCGTGGCCTCCCCTTCCACGTGGGGGTTGGTGGCCACGATCACCTCCCGGATCTCCCCCTGCCGGATCCGGCCCACCAGCTCCCGGACCCGAAGGTCGTCCGGCCCGACCCCTTCCATGGGGGACAGGTGCCCGCCGAGCACGTGGTAGAGCCCAAAGAACGCACGGGTACGCTCGATCGCCAGCACCCCGGCCTGGTCCTCCACCACGCACACCACGCTCCGATCCCTCCGGGGCGACGAGCACACGGCGCAGGGGTCGGACTCGGTGAGCTGGAAGCACACCGAGCAGGGCTTCACCTTCTCCTTGAGCTCCACCAAGGCCCGGGCCAAGGACTCCACCTCGGTACGGGGAGCCTTGAGCAGGTGAAGCACGAACCGCGTGGCGGTCTTCTCACCCACCCCAGGGAGCTTCTGAAGCTCTCTCAGCACCTTTTGGATCGGAGGAGCCAGCATGGGGTTTCCTTGGAAGTTCGGGTGGGCCGCGGGTGAGGGGACACAGAAGCTAGAAGCTAGAAACTAGAAACTAGAGACTAGAATTTTGGAGCCGCACCCGGATCTCCAGCAGGTCCCATGCCCCCGTGTCGCGGTGCTGGCGGCGCTCAGAGATCAAGGAGGGTTCTGGCCTCCTAGCCTCCCAGCTTCCCAACCGCCCTGCGGGCCGAAGGCCCCAACGTCCATATAAAAACGGCAGGCCCGATCTGCCTGCCGCCCTGGGATTCGTCCCCCGCCGGCGGGGCGCACGCGGTTCGTGCGCCGCGCCCGCCCCAGTGGCTCATGCTTTTCGGCTCGTCTTGGCGAAGAATGCGGTGTACACCCGGGTCACCTTCTTCTCATGGCAACTCGGGCACTCCACGGTGCGCTTCCCCACCTCGGTGGGGCGCATCTCCACGTCAAAGTCCCTGTCGCACTTGGAACAGTGGTACGGGTACATGGGCATGGCTACACCTCCTCGGCTGGCGCCGTCCACCGGCGGTGGAACCGAGGCGGGCGCGGGGGGTTCTTACCCGTACGGAAACGTCTCTCCCTGCCCCCCCAGGCCCCAAGCGTGCTCCCGCAGAAGCCGCGGCAGCACCTCCCGGCCACTCACTTGATACCGACCATCCCGGATCGCCTGGGAGAGGGCGTCCACCAGCTCCTGTCGAACGTCGGGGGCCAGGAGCGCCAACATCCGGGCCCGCTGCACCTCGAGGCCCCGATCGGAGACCTCCACCCGGTCCACGGACGCAACGACCCCGGCCACCCCTTCCACCGGGCCTTCTCGACGGGGACGGCCCGGGGTCGGGATGCCCGACACGTATCCCCTTCGGACGTCACGAACTCGCATCGCACCTCTTTACGCTAGAAGGCTGGGAAGGTGGAAGGCTGAAAAGCGACAATGACAGAGAATCGCCCAGCCCGGTTTCTAATGTATACAAGATGCCGTCACCGTAGCCAAAAGGCAAGACATATCGGGCGGTGCGGCCTCCCAGCGACTTCGGGCCTTCGGCCCGCTAGGCAGCTAGGCGGCTCTCGAACCGCGCCAAAGCTCGGGGGCATGAGGTCTGCTGGAGCGCCCGCCCGCCCCACAGGCCGAGCTACCCGGAATTTCTCTAGTTTCTAGTCTCTAGTCTCTAGACAACGCTTCCCGTAGGGAGCCCAGAAACCTGCGGGCCCGGGCCACGGCCGAGGCCCCGGCAAGGTCACCGAGGGTCCGGATCAGGGCGCTGCCCACGATCACCCCGTCCGACCGTGCCGCCAGCGCCAAGGCCGAGGCGGCGTCCGACACCCCGAACCCCACCAGGGCCGGCAGGTCCGTGTGGCGGCGCACCCGGCCAACCAGATCGCCCACCGTGGCCTCCATGGGCCGCTTCTGTCCGGTGACCCCGGTCACGCTCACGCAGTACACAAACCCCGACGCGCCGGCCACGATCCGGCCCACCCGGTCCTCGGGCGTGGTGGGTGCCACCAGGAGCACCGTGTCCAGCCCTTGATCCCTCGCCAGGGGGAGGAACTCGCCGCCCTCCTCCCAGGGCAGGTCCACCACCAGCACCCCGTCGGCTCCGGCCTCACGCGCCTCACGGGCAAACCGACCGGGGCCCCGGGCCAGGACGGGGTTATAGTAGGTCATGAATAAGGCCGGGATCCCCAGGCCCCGCTCCCGGGCGGCGCGCAGATCGGCGAACGCATGCTCCAGCCGGTACCCTGCCCCCAGCACCCGGGCGCTGGCCTCCTGGATCACCGGTCCGTCGGCCGATGGGTCTGAGAACGGAACCCCCACCTCCAGCGCATCCGCTCCGGCCTGCTCCGCCTCCAGCAACAGATCCACGAAGGTCTGCCGGTCGGGAAACCCCGCCGTCAGGAACGGCACCAACGCCTTCCCCCCCCGATCCCGCACGGAACGAAGCGTCGACTCCAGGCGGTTCACGCGTCACCTCCCTTCCCAGTAACTTCCGCTAGGACGCTGGGAGGCTGGGACGCTGGGAGGCTTGAAAACATAAGTGCTTTCCAGTCGTTCCAAGCATGACCCCGCCTCCTTGGCGACACCTCACGGTCTCGGGGGCATGGGGCCCGCTGGAGAGCCGGGCGCGGCTCCTTGGCCCGCCGCGCCCCCCGAACATCCGTAGCTCTGTCGAATTCCAGGGCCCTCCGCTGTCGCCGCCCGAACAGGCTGCTTCGACAACGGCATGCGAAGGCGCGGCGATCGGATGCTGCACTCGCGCCCGGCCGGAAGCAGGCCCCATGCCCCGCCGCCGGCGATGGCCCCAGGATCACCAAACGTTACCTTTCCTCGTTGCCGGGCCCCGCAGGGGCCTGAGGGGGCTTCCCTGCGGCCAGGACCGTGGACAGGTCCTTGTCGCCGCGGCCGGAGAGGTTGACCACCAGGATCCCGTCCGGGCCGATCTCCCGGGCAAGGTCGCCGGCCCGGGCTAGGGCGTGGGAGCTCTCCAGCGCCGGCAGGATACCCTCGGTGCGCGCCGTCAGGTGGAACGCCGCCAGGGCGTCCGCGTCGGTGGCGGTCACCGTGCGCACGCGTCCCGACTCCACCAGCCAGGCTACCTCCGGCCCCACCCCGGGGTAGTCGAGCCCGGCCGATATGGAGTGGGCTTCCTGGATCTGGCCGTCGTCGTCCTGGAGGAAGAACGATTTCATACCGTGGAGCACCCCCACCCGGCCGACACCGATGGCCGCGGCGTGTCGGCCGGTCTCCACTCCCTCGCCGGCGGCCTCCACGGCCACCAGGGTCACGGGATCGTCGAGGAACGCGGCAAACATGCCCATGGCGTTGGAGCCGCCCCCCAGGCAGGCCACGATCGCGTCGGGCAGCCGCCCCAGAGCCTCCAAGCACTGGGCCCGGGTCTCCTCCCCGATCACCCGCTGGAACCCCCGGACCATGGCCGGGTAGGGGTGGGGGCCGGCCACCGAGCCGATCACGTAAAAGGTGGTCTCCACGTGGGTCACCCACTGGCGGATCGCCTCGTTCATGGCGTCTTTCAGGGTGCGGCTCCCGCTCTCCACCGGCACCACCTCGGCCCCCAGCAACCGCATCCGCTCCACGTTGGGGGCCTGCCGCCGCACGTCCTCGGCCCCCATGTACACGGCGCACTCCATCCCGAACAGAGCCGCGGCCGTGGCCGTGGCCACCCCGTGCTGCCCCGCCCCGGTCTCGGCGATGATGCGGCGCTTGCCCATCCGCCGAGCCAGCAGGACCTGCCCCAGGGTGTTGTTGATCTTGTGGGCCCCGGTGTGGCACAGGTCCTCCCGCTTCAGGTAGATCCGGGCTCCGCCCAGGGCCTCGCCGAGCCGTCGGGCCGGGGTCAACGGCGTGGGCCGTCCCACGTAGGTGCGCAGGAGGTCCCGAAACTCCTCCCAGAACCCGGGGTCCCGGCTCGCGGCGGCCAGGGCCGCCTCCAGCTCCTCCAGGGCGGGCATAAGGGTCTCGGCCACGTACTGGCCCCCGAAAGGGCCGAAGTGGCCGCGCGGTTGCGGTTCGGTCATGGGTGCTCCGTTTCGCACGGGAGGACGGCGTTCAACCCCGCCGGACCCTGTCCAGGGCCCGGCGGAACCCGGGGAGGCTGCGCTCCACCGTCTCGTACGAGCAGCAGTAAGCCAGTCGGAAGTGGCCCGCCCCCCCGAACCCGCTGCCGGGCACAGCCAGGATGTTCTCCTTCTGGAGCTCGCGAACGAAGGCCACGTCGTCCTCGATGGGGCTCTTGGGAAACAGGTAGAACGCCCCCTCGGGCTTGGGGCAGTCGTACCCCGCCTCGAGCAGCCCCCGGTACAGGGTGTCGCGGTTACGTCGGTAGACCCCGATATCCACCGTGACCCCTTGAAGCCGGCCCACCACCCTTTGGGCCAAGGCCGGGGCGTTCACATACCCCAGGATCCGGTTGGTGAAGGTCAGCGCCCCCGTCACCAGAGCCACGTCGTCCACGCGGGGGCTCACTGCAATGTACCCGATGCGCTCCCCCGGCAGGCTCAGGTCCTTGGAGTACGAGGTACACACGAAGGCATGGGGGAAGATCTCCAGCACAGGGGGCACCTCGACCCCGTCGTACACGATCTTCCGGTACGGCTCGTCCGAGATGAGGTAGATCCTGCGCTCCAGCTCGGCCGACTTCCGGTCCAGGAGGTCCCGCAGCGCTTCCAAGCTGGCGCGGTCATACACCTTGCCCGTGGGGTTGTTGGGCGAGTTGATCAGCACGGCCCGCGTACGGGGGCCGATCGCCTCGTCCAGGGCATCGAGCCGCAGATCGAACCCCTCGGTGGTGGCAACGGTCTTCAGCACGCCACCGTGGTTGTCCAAGTAGAAATTGTACTCCACGAAGTAGGGCCGGGGCACCACCACCTCGTCGCCCGGGTCCAGGATGGCCCGGAACACGGTGTTCAAGGCTCCGCCGGCGCCCACCGTCATCACGATGTGGTCCGCCGTGAGCCCGACCCCTTGCTCCTTCGACACGTAGGCCGCCACGGCCTCACGGACCTCGGGAAACCCGGCGTTGGGCATGTAACCGTGGCACCCCGGAGGGTCCTCCTGGGCCAGCTCCCGCAGCACCTCCCGGAACCGCTCCGGCGGGTCCAGGTTGGGGTTGCCCAGGCTGAAGTCGTATACGTTCTCCGGCCCGAGCTCCTTCTTCAGTCGGGCGCCTTCCTCGAACATTTTCCGGATCCACGAGGCCCGCTCGAGGGCCGTGCGAACGCGTTGGGAAACGGGCATGGGAGAACCTCCTCGACGGCTTCGTTGCGCTGGACGGGTAGGCGGCTCGACCGAGCTGCCTCGTGCAAGGAAGCACCGAATCTATCAGATGGGAGGCGGCCGCCTCAAGGAACGTGGGCCCCTGGGTAGCCGTTTCGTGCATACCAGGAGTTTTTTTGCTGAACACGGCCTTTTCGTTTGACAAGGATACCCAGGCCGGGTAGGGTTTCGCGATAACGTCCCGGTCTCCCCGAGACACAAGGGGGCCGGGCAAACTTTTTTGGAGGTAAGAGAGTTATGAAGGCAGAAGACAACCTGTACGTGGCCATCGACTACACCCTCACCCTCGACTCGGGCGAGGTGGTGGACCGTTCGGAGCCGGGGGAACCGCTGGGCTTCATCTTCGGCAAGGGCCAGATCATTCCCGGTCTGGAGCGCGCCTTGCGAGGCATGGAGACCGGCCACTCCGCCAAGGTGACCGTTGAGCCCGAGAACGGGTACGGCCTGCCCCGCCAAGATCTCATGCGGGAGATTCCCCGGGAGAACTTCCCGGCCGACATGGAGATCGAGCCCGGCATGGGGTTCGAGGCCCGAGGCCCCCACGGCCCGGTGGTGTTCCGGGTGAACGAGGTGCGCGACGACATGGTCGTGGCGGACTTCAACCATCCCCTGGCGGGCGAGCGGCTCCACTTCGAAGTGACCGTGGCCGAGGTTCGCAAGCCCCGGCCCGAGGAGCTGGCGGCCCTGTTCGGTGGCGGCTGCGAGCCCACCGACTGCGGAAGCTGCTCCGGCGGCTGCGCCTGAGCCGGCCGTTTCGGACCGATCCGAAAGCGGGGCCCCTACCGGGGCCCCGCTTTTTGGTTGCCCTCATCCCCGAGGGCCCCTAGCCCGCATTAATAATACCAACGGAACCATTGTCAGATCCCCGGCGCTCACAAGGGAACCAGCGGGTGGGGGGCTGGTGGAGAGCCGGGCGCGGCCCCTCACGTCGCCGCGCCCTCACCAAGCCTGAATCGCCTTGGAAGTTCCGGAACTTCCGCCACTGGCGCCCCGGCCCACCGGGCTGACAACGGCATGCGAAGGCGCGGCGAAAAGGGTGCCGCACTCGCGCCCGGCCGGAGCCAGTCCCCCCCCCCGCATCCAGCAATACCTTCGTACGCCTTAGTATTCATGAGCGTTCGTCGCGAAACCGTCGAGTGTGCGTCAGATCGGGGCAACCGCTCCAACGAGGGGCGCAGGCGTACGGGACGGTACGTCGAGCCCCGAGGCGCGAGCACGCCCCGAGATGGCGTGCAATCGGCGGTTGCGGCAGAAGGCTTCATGAATCATGCGGGCTAACGATTTACCGCCGGAAGACCCAACAAAACGAAGGGGCCAGCCGGATCGGCTGGCCCCTTCGTCTCTTACTGGTGCGCGCGAGAGGATTCGAACCCCTGACCTGCGGATCCGTAGTCCGCTCTCGGCCGTTTTTCACCATTTCCCACCTTTTGCGCTTAATCTCCATAACCTACCGTAATCGCTACAACTTACGGGCTTTCACTTCTCCCCTTGACGATCACCGAATGACCTGCTTTACTGCGCTTCCGGTCTACTGCCGGTCTACTGCCACCCGACACACGGACCTTTGACGGACCCGAACGCAGAGGTGCTCCCATGCCCGCCCGACCGACCACGAAAGAGAAGGCTCGCAAGACCTACCCGACCAGGACCTTGGAACCCCGCAAGCTCACCAAGCGCGCCATCGAGGCGATTCCGGTTCCGGCCGAGGGCGCGGTGCTGGTGCGCGACACGGCGTTGACCGGGTTCGGTGTGAAGGTGGCGCATACCGGCCGGGCGGTGTTCTTCTTCGAGGCGAAGGTCCGAGGCCGCGCCAAGCGGTGGACCATCGGCCCCTTCGGACCGCTCACCGTTGACCAGGCGCGCTTGCAGGCGAAGGCCCTCGCGGGGGAACTCGCCAAGGGCGAAGACCCCGACGCGAAGGCGAAGGCCGAGGAACTAGAAACCCGCACGCTGGGCGATGCCGTGGCCATGTACCTCGAAACCCGCGACCTCAAGGAACGGACCCGCCAAGACGTGACCAAGACCTTGAACCGGAACTTCAAGGACTGGATGAAGCGACGGGTGACCGACCTGCGGCCCGAAGACGTGCGGAAGCGCTACGTGGAGGTTTCCGCCCGGGCGCCCGGGGAGGCGAACCGCGCCTTCCGGTACCTCCGGGCCGT
The DNA here is from genome assembly GCA_027021615.1 of bacterium. Classification (GTDB taxonomy): domain Bacteria; phylum Desulfobacterota; class Deferrisomatia; order Deferrisomatales; family Deferrisomataceae; genus Deferrisoma. The sequence continues at coordinate 13,890 of JALUTY010000006.1, forward strand.
TCTCGGATTCGTGCAGGCCGCCTGGCGCACCCCGGACGGGGAACCCGTGCTGCGGGAGAACCCTGTGAAGGTGCTTTCGGCTGCACGTGCATGGAAGAAGCTGCAACCTCGCCGGACCGTGATCGAACCCCACGAACTCGGCCCGTGGTTCGAGGCCGTGCTGGCCGACCCCGACCCGGTGGCCCGGGACTTCTTCCGGTTCGTGCTCCTGACCGGGTGCCGCCGCTCGGAGGCCACGAACCTCACCTGGGACCAGGTGGACCTCGTGGGCGGAAAGGTGACCTTCCGGGACACGAAGGCCCGGCGGGACCATACCTTGCCCCTGGGCCCTTACCTCTGGGGGCTCCTGAAACGCCGCCGGGAGACAGCCGGCGACCCCTGGGTGTTTTCCGAACGGGTGACCACGGACCGGCGCCGCCAGGACGAACGGTTCGAGAACGTGCGCTACGCCCTGAACCGGATCCAGAAGGCTTCGGGCGTGACATTCACCGTTCACGACCTCCGGCGCACCTTCGCCACGGTGGCCGAGAGCCTGGACCTTTCGAGCTACGCCGTGAAGGCCCTTCTGAACCACGCCCTGCCCCGGGAAGACGTGACGGCCGGCTACCTACGCTTGACCCCCGAGCGCCTGCGGGACGCGATGGAGAAGGTGGAGCGCCGCATCCTCACCTTGGCCGGGATCGAGCCGGGCGCCGAAGTGATCCCGTTTCCGGGTGCCGGGAACGGCGCCGACGGGTAGGCCGACGGGTATTGCGTGTTTCGGGTATAGGGAAAAGCGAAGGCGCAACACGCGGGAACCGGTCCGAAAGGGAACGCGAACTCGCGGACCGCTCTCCCGGCTCTGCCCCTCCTATGCCGCGACTTTGGGGCCGGCGTCCGATGTGGACGCTCTCGTACACTCTTCGAGAAACGCATCCAAATCGCTCAGGGCATACCTGACGGCGCGGCCCAACTTTTTCCAAGCGGGGCCGATACCCTTCTGCCTCCAGGCCTGCAAAGTCCGCACGGAGAGTCCCAGGTACGCCGCCGCCTCTTTCTCGTTCATCAGCTTGACCTTCTCGCTCATCTAGCACCTCCTTTCGCCCTGGAGTTGTCTGGACTCCCTTCCCGCGCCCGGGCGTTCGGCGACGGGACAGGGAATGCGCTGCCCCCTCATCCTGTACTGCCCGGACAGAGGACATTCTTGGGGCCCACCTCCGGAAAAAAATCGCATCCCGGGCTCGTGGGGGTCCGGCGACGGGGGTCTTGACGAGGGGCGAAAGGCGGGGCGGACACCGCTGGAGCGTTGGCAATGACGTTTTCCGTTCCCGGAAGAGATCGCAACGCATGGCACTTGACAGTAAAAGAACGCCACCAACAGTAACAGCGCTCTTCGCCTCATCACTCAGGCCACGGCGCTACGTAAGTGCCCGTCCATGATGTGTGGCTCAATGCCATTTTCTTGCCCGCGTTCTGCTTGACGAACCTGGGTGGGTGTGTTATAGGGGTTGCAAGCTTTCCTTCCTCCGCCTGTCGCCATACAGGCGGTGAATCCCCCACTGAGGGGAACCTAGACACCACGGTTTGAGTGTCTCATCAGCAGACCCAAGGGCCTCCTTGCGTCTGCGGTGCCTTCGCAGTCGTTGTCCCTCCACGTCGTCATGCCTGCCCCACGGGCGGGCACGAGCGCCAAGGACTCACCCGGTACGCCTCACGTGACATGAGAGGCTGCGCGTTTCGCACGGCGTCTCATCCGGACACTCTGGAACAGCCACACGAGCGGTATCGATCTCGCACGGGGCCGACGCCGGCTTGCAGGACGCCGGGCGCCCGTTCCCCCGAACCGCGATGACGGGCCGCTGCGCGCCGCACCGGCCCGGAGACGGCCATCACGCCTTGGGCCTGCCGGAGAGGGGAATCCCTGGCCGGCGGGCCGGGTCTCTGTCTCTGCGCCCCGCAGAGACAGAGACCCCGGAAGACCCCCGAAAGGAAACGGCAAGAAGACGCAACCACCGACATTTTCTGGGCATTTCGCACGGCAAGGGCGACCGAACATCGGCCGGAAGGCCGACGAAAAATCCCGAAAATCCCGTCTTCCAGGGGGGAGGCTGACGAGGACGAGTCAGCCCTCCTCGGTGTGAACCCGGTATCCCACGGCGTCGCACCCGGACGCAGACGAGGAGAGTCTGCGTCGGCCGCATCCTCCACCGGGATCTTCCCGGTGTCCGTTTTGGACACCGTGGGGCCTTGCGGCCACCGCGTCGTGGGAAGACGCTGACGAGGCGAGTCAGCGTCCCGACGCCCCACCCTCCCTGCCTGCCTGCTCCTTCCGCCACCTCCCGAAGAAAAATCCCGCCCGGCTCGGCGTCCGGAGCGGACGCCCTCGCCTACCCGCGTCCCGCCCCCCGGCGGGTCCACGAAGGCGACGAGAGCCCGGCGGTTCACATAGATGCCCTGTGAGGGAACGCCCCTCACACCGCAGCTCGGGCGGCGAACCGAGTGACCACTGAACCGTCTCCCAGGGTGGCATCTATCCCAACCCCACCAGGAAAGGAGGTCCGCATGAAGGTAGGAGGCCACAGGAACTTTGGCTGGGGCCGCAAGATGGCCTGGGCGGGACGCCAGGCCCTCAACCATGCGTATGGCGGCGGGCACTACGCCACGGTCGCGGCTCACGCGAGCCGATGGGGAGAGTTCGCGCGATGGGCAAAGGAGCAAGGGATCCGCGATGCGCGGGACGTGACCCGGGAGGTGCTGGAGCGATACGGGCAACACCTCGCCCAGAAGGTGGAAATGGGCGTCATGAAGACCTCGTATGCCCAGAACCTCCTGTCGAGCGCCAACGTGACGCTGTCCGCGTTGCGGCAGGACGATCGGGTCCGTGTCTCGCCGAGAGAGCTTGTCGGTCAGCGCACTACGGTGCGAACGGATCCTCCGAAGGGACTGGACCGCGACGCCGTGGCCCGGGCGGCCGACGCCCTGCGGGAGCGTGGGCACGAGCGGGCGGCGGCGGTCATCGAGTTGGCTCGGGATCTCGGCCTTCGGATGCGCGAGGCGTCCATGTTGGACGCCAAGAGCGCCCTGCGGCAGGCCGAGCGCACGGGCCGGGTGGACATTCGAGAAGGAACGAAGGGAGGGCGAGGCGCGTTCGTCGAGCGGTTGGTCCCGGTGTCGGACCGGGCGATGGAGACGCTCAGGCGGGCGGCCGAGGCCCAGGGCGAGGCCAGGAACCTCATCCCGACGGACAACTCCTGGAAGGAGTTCCGAAACCACGTCCACGGGGTGTGGCGGGAGGTTCGCGACGAGTATGGACTGGGAAAGATCCACGACCTGCGGGCGGCCTACGCCTGCGAGCGCTACGAGGAGTTGACCGGGCACAAGGCCCCGGTCCTCGCGGGCGGGCGCACCGCGTCCGACGAAGACGACAAGGCGGCCCGCAAGCAGATCTCCTACGAACTCGGCCACGGCCGAATGGACGTGGCGAGCGAGTACATCGGTGGAAGGAGGTAAGCGCGATGGCGGCACCGAAGACCCACGTTCGGGCCAGGCAGATCGGTGAGAGTCTCCTTGCCCGGTCGATCCCGGGAAGCAGCAGGCGAAAGCGCGAGTACCTTCGCCTTGCGGGGCTCATCGCCGAGAGGATATGGAAGCGCTGGAAGGTCGGGCCGTGGCAGTGGCGGTGCAAGCACGTCCGGTGGTACCTGGACGTGGCCACCGCCGACCTCTCGCCCCGGTGGAGATACAAGCACTGGCTTGCCCTGAAGGCCATGATCGCGGCCCGAGGCAAGCTGAAGGACTGGGAGCCGCGTCTGCGCGGCCCGTGGCTGAGGCCCACGGGCGAGTGGACGAAACCCGTCGCAAAGCGCCGACCGTTCCGGCTCCCTCGGTCGGCCTTACCCGACAACGCAGCCCTGCTCGGGGATCCCCCGGCAGGGCTTTTTTTGTTGATCGAAGTCTGCGTATAAGTGAGCGGCCCCGAAGAGCGCGGGCCTGAGAGCGCCACCGCAACAACCCGTCCACGAAGCCGGGGCAACCCCACGGTCCTTGACAAACAGCCGCGTGTGCCCGTATACAAACAACATCTCCCATACCGAAGCAAGGGAATCGACTCGGGGGAGGCGATGTCCCGACACCCGACCCTAGGCACTATCCACGGCCGCACCGCCTGTCGAGGCGTGTGCGGCCGTTTTGCGTCAAGGTGCGTATTCCGCTGAAAGTGAACACCGAATCCGGGCAAGCCGAACGGTAGCGGCGCGAAGCGACGCTGGGGTGGATGAGCATAGCGTCAAGTGTTCATCATGGCCAGGGGAGAGCGGG
>JALUTY010000007.1 GCA_027021615.1 bacterium
CACTCAACTGGACCATCGCGTCTTCCCTCCTTGCCGCAGTTTCGTCGCTACGGCTCTGGAGGATGACGCGGTGGTCTTCTTCGTTCAAGGGCCCGTGCCCTCTTACACCACGCATCTGGACTCTAACGGCACCCCGCTCGAACAGGTGCTTCAGGTACCGATACGGTTCCAGCCCGTTCGCTTTCGCCGACTCAATCAGGCTGTAGAGCGCCGCGCTCGCCCACGCTGGTGTCGCGCTAAAGAGCCAGTTCTTCCGCCCCACCACAAACGGCCGGATCGCGTTCTCCGCCAGGTTGTTGTCCGGCGTCAGAAACCCGTGGTCCACGTACACCACCAGGCGCGACCACTGCGCTCGGGCGTAGTGCACCGCCTTGCCCAGCAGGCTCTTCGGCGTCACCTGGGTGGCTTTCTTGTCCAACCACGCCTTGAACTCCTCCAGCACCGGCCGGGCATGCTCCCGCCTCTCTCGCACCAACGCCGCCCCCGTGAGCCCCTGCGCTTGGGCCCGCCGCTCGATGGCATAGAGCTTTCGAATCCTCGCCACCGCCCAATGGGCCGCCGTGGTCGGCGTCTTCCCCTTGGGCGCGCTGGCCACCTTCGCCGCCTCCACGAACTTCCGGCGTACGGGCGCCCAGCACCCTGCGTGCGTTACCCCAGGCTGGTGGTCCAGGAAGTCGTACCCGGTGTATCCGTCCGTCTGCACGCACCCCTCGTACCCCCTCAGGTACTCCCGGGCCACACGCCCCTCCCGCGTCCGATGGTACTGGTACTCCACTGCCGGCCGCCCCAGTGGTCCGCCCAGAAACACCCACATGTACGATTTCGTCTGCGCGGTGCGCCCCGGTTCCTGAAGGACCTGCACCGTGGTCTCGTCGCACCGCACCACTGGCCCCGCCCGCACCTCCTGGCTCAGCAGTTCGATCACCGGCCGACAGCCCTCGGCCGCCTGAAGCGCCCAGTGGCACAGAGTCGTCCGAGACAGATCCACCCCGATCCGCTCAAACTGCTTGCTCTGCCGGTAAAAGGGAATGGCGTCCGCATACTTGGCCGGAATCACGTAGGCCAAAAGCCCTTCGCTGGTGATTCCCTTCGGGATCAGGTGCGGCCGAGCAGGCGCAATCACCACCGTCGGCCCCTCGTCCTCCACCCCCTCGCACGCCCGGCACGCATACTTGGGCCGAATCTCCCGGATCACCTGGATCCGCGCCGGCACGATGTCCAGCCGCTCTGAGGTCTCCTCCCCGATCCGGACCTTCTGCGCCCCGCACCCGCAGCGCTTCTCCTCCTCCGGCACATCGTTGACCACCTCCACCCGCGGCAGGTTCGCCGGCAGGGCCTTCCGGCCGCGCTTCCGCCGCCGCGTGTGGGAGGAAACCTCGACTTCCTCTTCCTCTCCTTCCCCTTCCCCTTGTGCCGTAACCGTGTCTTCCGCTTCGTTAAAGAGGAGCAGCTGTTTCTTCTCCGCCTCGCTCAGCCGCTCCGTCTTCCGGCCAAACAGGCGGTGCTTCAGAAACTGCACCTCCTCCTGCAACAACGAAACGTCCGACCGAAGCTTCTTGTTCTCCTCGGCCAGCGTACGGTTCTCTTCCTGCGCAGCCAGCAATAAGCTACGCAACGTAGAGATGTCGTTCGGAATGGCGGGCGATGTCGTTTTCATCGACCCGCCCTATACCACAAAGAGCGCCTCCATGTCCAGTCTTTCTCTGATTCTGACGCTTTTTTTGCGCAGCAGATCCAAACGACAACCGACGATGAGAACCCTCCTGCTCCACTTCCAGCCCGCTCAATAACCACAAAAGCTGCCGCGGCTCAATCTCCAACACCTCCTCCTCACTACCTGGCCACCGAAACCGATCCGCCTCCAGCCGCTTCTGCCACAAGCAAAACCCGTTGTGATCCCAGTAGAGCGCCTTCACGATCGTCCGCGCACGGTTGCAAAACACGAACAGGTGGCCCGACAGCGCCGATTGCTCCATCTGGGTCTCCACCAACGCCGCAAGCCCGTTGATCGCCTTTCGCATGTCTGTAGCCCCCACCGCCAAGTACACTCGCGTCCCCGACGGCACCCCGATCATGCCAGCCGCTCCAACGTGCGTACGAGCCGCGCCAGGGTCGCCTCCTCAAACCCCGGCCCCACCCGAGCCTCGTAGCGGCCGCCGATCCACACGGAGAGATGGGCCCCCGGCGCGCTCTGGCCCATTGCCAACCCTAACGAGGCCACGGTACCCACCGGAATCAGACGGGCCCGCCCCTCCGGTACCGCCGCCACGCTGGTGCCCCGTGCCAGCTGCCGCCTGCGTTGCCGCTTCACCCGGTAGCTTCCGATTACCGCCATGCCATCCTCCTTTCCGACCAGGAAAACGGGTCCCTCCAGTCGGATCGCAGGATGACAGGCCACGGTCAGACGGAACAGAAGGGGTTTATTGAGCGCTTACCGAACGCCATTCACGCTCGGCCTCCCCGCGGCGCTCCCGAAGGAGTTCGTCCACCAGATTCCGGCCACCCGCGTAGCGGCTCACCACGTTTCGCGCGCGCTCGACCGCCGCGCGGAGCGGCTCGATCTCGATGCGGCCCTCCCGCACCCGGAGCAAGGCGTCGCCGCCGTTCGCGAGACCGATCGCCCTACGGAGCGCCGCGGGAAGGATGAGCCGTCCGTTCTTCGCGATGGTCACCCGTGCTTCTTGTTCCATGACCTACCTCCTTGGCCAGGCTCGTAGCTGTGCCATTTCTGGATAATATGGCACACGAGGGGGCGTGGGCAATGGGCGCTTCCGAGGCGGGGTTCGGGGGGAGATGCACGATGACGGGGAGCCGGGTTTGGAGCGACGTTTCCGTTTTGGGCAGGTTCGGCCGAGGGAGAGACAGTCGGAGGCGTGGTATGATCGGCGCGATCGCGGGGGACATCATCGGGGCGCCGTACGAGCGGCACAACATCACGGCGGAAACTGGCTGGCCCCTGTTCGACGCGGGCGCTCGCTCACGGTTCACCGACGACACGGTGCTCACGGTGGCCACGGCCGACGCGATCCTGACGGGGGCCGACTACGGCGCGAAGTACCGGGAGTGGTACCTCCGGTATCCGGACCGGGGGTTCGGGCCCAGGTTTCGGCGGTGGGCCGGGTCGAACCGGGACGAGCCCTACGGGAGCCTGGGAAACGGGTCGGCCATGCGGGTGTCGCCGGTGGCCTGGGCGTCCGACACGTTGGAGGCGGTCCTGCGGGAGGCCCGCCGCAGCGCCGAGGTGACCCACAACCACCCGGAGGGGATCAAGGGGGCCCAGGCCGTGGCCGCGGCCGTGTTCCTGGCCCGGAAGAGGAGCCCCAAGGACGAGATCCGGGCGTTCGTGGAGGGCACCTTCGGGTACCGCCTCGACATCGGGCTGCACGCACTCCGGGCCCGCCACCAGCCCGACGCCACCTGCCCCGGCTCGGTCCCCCAGGCCCTCACGGCCTTCCTGGTCTCGGAGGGGTGGGAGGACGCTGTGCGAAAGGCGGTCTCCTTGGGCGGGGACAGCGACACCGTGGCGTCGATGGCCGGCGCCATGGCCGAGGCGTTCTACGGCGGGGTTCCGCCCCAAATCAGGGACGAGGCGCTCGGTCGGCTGGACGAGCCCCTGCTCCGGGTGGTTCGGGCCTTTTGCAGGGCGGTCGGGTTGCCGTTGGGGGAGGGCGGCGGCTGAGGGGAGGTCGAACCGTTCACGAACGGGGGGCGAACGCGGGAGGGACGATGCAACCGTTGTACTGGCTTGTCGCCGACCAGATCGCCGCGGGGCCGTACCCGGGCTCGCCGGAGCCGGGGACGGCCCTGGAGAAGGTGCGCTGGCTCGCGGGGAAGGGGATCGGGGCGTTCGTGGACCCGACCGAGCCCGGGGAGATCACCCGGTTCGGGTCCCTCGTGCCGTACGACGAGGCGATCGCGGCCGAGGCGCCGGAGCGGGCGCTCCGGGCGATCGTGGAGCGCCGGAGGGCCTTCGGCATGCCCTTTGCCGGCGACTCCCCCCAGAGCGAGGCCCAGTTCCAGATGGTGTGGTCGTGGGAGATCGGGCGGTGATCTCCACTGCCTTTTCGGACTGCGTTTCGACCCTGGCGGACCCCCGCGGGGGCTGTTAAGTTTAGCGGCGTAAGTGTTAATATCCGATCCGCCTATTCAACGTTCTTAAGCAAAAGCTGCGACCCCACGATGAAACGCGGACCCACCGGCCGCTACACGGTCACGACCGTTGGGGGCGAGCCCGTTCGGGCGTTCGTCCCGCACCCGCTGCCGCCGGACCCGCCGTTGGACTTCAAGGGGCCCCTCCAGGCGGCCTTGGAGCGGGCGAGCCTGGCCCTGGGGCGGCTCGACGGCGTTTCGACCCTGCTGCCGGACACGTCGCTGTTCCTCTACGCCTATGTCCGCAAAGAAGCCGTGCTCTCCTCGCAGATCGAGGGGACGCAGTCCTCCCTGTCGGACCTGCTCCTCTTCGAGCTGGAGGAGGCCCCCGGGGTCCCCTTCGACGACGTGGTGGAGGTGTCGAACTACGTGGCCGCGCTCGACCACGGTTTGACGCGGCTGCGCGGGGGCTTTCCGCTCTCGAATCGTTTGATCCGCGAGATCCACGGGGTGCTGCTGTCGCGCGGGCGGGGGAGCACCAAGGCCCCCGGTGAGTTTCGGCGCTCCCAGAACTGGATCGGCGGCACCCGGCCGGGTAACGCCGTCTTCGTTCCGCCGCCTCCCACGGCCGTGCCCGACTGCATGGGGGCGCTCGAGCGGTTCCTCCACGCCGAGGACGACGGGCTTCCGGTGCTGGTACGGGCGGGGCTGGCGCACGTGCAGTTCGAGACCATCCACCCGTTCCTCGACGGCAACGGGCGGCTGGGGCGGTTGATCATCACCTTTCTTCTCTGCTCCAGGGGGGTGTTGCGGGAGCCCCTGCTGTACTTGAGCCTCTATCTCAAGGAGCATCGAGCCGAGTACTACGAGCTGCTGGAGCGGGTGCGGCGCGACGGGGACTGGGAGGCGTGGCTCGCGTTCTTTCTGGAAGGCGTGGGCGTCACGGCGGAGGGGGCGGTGGAGACCGCCCGACGCCTCGAGACGCTCTTCGGGGACGATCGCGCACGGATCGAGACGACCGGACGCCGGGCGAGTTCGGCGCTCCGGGTGCACGAGGCGCTCAAGGCCCGCCCCATCCTGTCGCTGCCGGCCGCCTGCGAACGGACCGGCCTGTCGTTCCCGGCCGTCTCGTCGGCCATGGATCTGCTGATGGATCTGGGCGTGGCTCGCGAGCTGACGGGCCGGCGCCGCAACCGGCTGTTCGCCTACGACCGCTATCTCGCCATCCTGAACGAGGGGACGGTGCGGGAAGGGGCATGAGTCCCCGCCCCACCCGTTCGAGACAAGGCCCGCCCCGGCAATGACCCGGGGCGGGCCTTCGCGTTTTCCGGGCACGTCGCCCCGACCCCGGACAGGATCTGACCGCCTTCGGAGGTATGATCTCCCTCTCGCGAGCCGATGTTGGCTCGTTGGCCGATTTCCGGGACCGAAACAGGGATTCTCGGGTGCGGCCTTTGGGCCGGGCTCGAAAGGAGGGAGACCATGGACGCAATCGCCGGGGCCTTGGAAACGGTGTCGCTGGGAGGGCCGGCGGGCCACGAGAACCTCTGGGTCTTCCCCCTGATGGGCGGCACCGGGACGCCGCCCGACTATTTGACGCTCGACGAGGCCCTCGAAGGCGGCCACGCACGGGTCACCGAGGTGTCGGAGGACGGCAGTGTGCCCGAGCTCCGGTTCGTCAACGAGAGCGAGCACCGGATCCTGCTCCTGGACGGGGAGGAACTGGTGGGCGCGAAGCAGAACCGCACCCTGAACGTCTCCATCATGGCGGGGGCGAAACAGACCGTGGTGGTGCCCGTCACGTGCGTGGAACAGGGCAGGTGGAGCTACCGCTCGCCGGAGTTCCGGGCGGCGCGGCATGCGCATTTCGCCCGGGCCCGGGCCGCGAAGGCGGCCCAGGTCTCCGAGTCCCTGAGGAGCAGGGGCAGCCGCGAGGCGGACCAGGGTCAGGTGTGGGAGGAGATCTCCTCCAGGGCCCGGAGACTGCGGGCGGTTTCCCCCACCCTGGCGATGGACGAGATCTACGAGAAGCACCGGCGCAGGGTGGAGTCGTACCAGCAGGCGCTGCCCACGGCAGAGGGCCAGGTGGGCGCGGTGTTCGCCATCGGTCGGCAGGTGGCGGGCCTGGACCTGTTCGACTCGGCCGTTACCCTACGGAAGCTGTGGCCGAAGATCGTCTCGAGCTACGCGGTCGACGCGATCGACCGGTTCGAGGAGGAAGACGAGCGCACGGAAGCCCCCGCCGAAGCCGTGGGCGCGTTCCTGCAAGCGGTGACGAGGGCCCCGGTGGAGCGGTTCCCGGCGCTCGGTTTGGGAGAGGACCTTCGGGTGGTGGCCCCGCGCCTGGCCGGGGGCGCCCTCCATGTGGGCGGCCGGGTCGTTCACATGGCCGTCTTCAGCCGGGAGCCGGCCGGGAATGGGGAGAGCCGTGGCACCAGAAGGGCCCGCATGGCGCGGGCCTCCCGCCGACGTCGCGGATGACGGAGACGACGGATCGGTACCCGGAGGTTGGCGGCGGCTCGAGAGCCGCCCGGCCGCCTAGCGGCCTAGCAGCCCAGCCGCCCAGCGGGCCGAAGGCCCCAGACCGACGACCAACGACCGAAGTTACATGGAAGGTGGAGGGTGGAATGGAGACCTGTAAACGATGCGGGACCCCGATCTTAGAGGATGCCGGGCCGGAGTCTCCCCTGGATTTCCTGGAGGAGGTGGCCTCTTGCGGCGAAAAGGAGCCGGAAGGCCCGTTGTGCGAGCGTTGCCGCGAGGAACGGCGCCTGACCGGAGCAGCCCTCCTGGACGACCTGCTCTCCGGATGACCGTGCTTCCGTTCTACTGGCTCGTGCCCGGCCAATTGGCGGCCGGGCCGTACCCCAGTTCGCCGGACTCCGGGCAGGCGAGGGAGAAGCTCCGCTGGCTGGTGGGGCAGGGGATCCGGGCGTTCGTGGACCTGACCGAGCCGGGGGAGATCACCCGGAGCTTCGGCCCGCTGGTGCCGTACGAGGGGGTGCTCCAGGAGGTAGCCGAAGAGGCTGGCGAGACCGTGGAGCGGCTGTCGTTCCCGATCCGCGATATGCGCGCGCCGTCCCCGGAGACCACGGTGCGGATCCTGGACGCGATGGACGAGCGGGTTGCGGCCGGAACCCCTTTGTACGTCCACTGCCTCGGCGGCCGGGGCCGGACCGGGGTGGTGCTGGGATGCTTTCTGGTGCGGCACGCCCCGCGTCTTCTGGGCACCGACGACCCTGTGGAGGCGCCCAGGCTGGCCCTGGCGCGAATCGCCCAGGAGCGGGCGGCGCAGAGGATGCCGTTCGCCGGCGATTCGCCCCAGACCTGCCCCCAGTTCGAGATGGTCGGCTCTTGGAGGATCGGGCAGTGATCTCCACTGCCTCTTTGGACTGCCAGGGGGGGACGGACACACAAGGGGTTGAGAAGGAGCGCGGGGCGGGGTAGAGTAAGGAAACCTTGTTTCCTTGTATGAGCATATGGCGGGGATCGGAATGCTGGCGAAGCTCACCGCAAAAAACCAGATCACCTTGCCCAAGAAGATCACCGCGGCGGTCGGGCCGGTGGAGTACTTCGAGGTCGAGGTCGAGCATGGGCGTATCGTGCTGACGCCGGTGCGCATCCAGAGGGCGGATGCGCTTCGGGCGAAACTGGCCGAGCTCGGTCTCGGCGAGGAGGATGTGGCCGAGGCCGTGGCCTGGGCGCGGCGGCCGGAGAACGACGAGCGGTGAGCCCGGCGCCACGGGTGGTGCTCGACACCAACCTCGTCGTGTCGGCCCTGCTCTTCCCGGGCGGGCGCCCGGCCGAACTGCGCCGGTTCTGGCAACAGGGCCTCTTCACCCCTCTGGTGTCGCGCGAAACAGCGGCAGAGATTGTTCGGGTGCTCGCCTATCCCAAGTTCCGCCTGAGCCTCGAAGACCGCAAGGTGCTCTTGGCCGACTATCTCCCCTACACCGAGACGGTGAAGACACCCGACGTGGCGCCCTCGGTCCCAGACTGCCGCGATCCCTTCGACGTCCCGTTCCTGGTGTTGGCCGAGGTCGGGAAGGCGGACTTCCTGGTCACCGGGGATCGGGATCTCTTGCTCCTGGACGGGCAGATCGCGTGTCCCATCGTACCGGTGGACGTGTTTCTGAAGACCTTGGCGCCCCGAAAGAGGTCCGGATGAAGGACGGGTTGCCGGCGTCGACACGGTGCCGGGCACTGGGCGGGGGAATGGCCTGCCGGCAGCCTGTGAGGATCGGATGATGGCTTCCCGTGAGGACCGGTTCGCCGGGTGTTTGCTGGGCCTGGCCGTGGGCGACGCGGTGGGCACGGCGGTGGAGTTTCGCCCGCCCGGCACGTTCTCGCCGGTGACGGACATGACCGGGGGCGGGCCGTTCGGTCTAGAGCCCGGGCAGTGGACCGACGACACCAGCATGGCCCTGTGCCTGGCCGAGAGCCTGTTGGAGACCGGCGGGTTCGATCCGGCGGACCAGATGCGCCGCTACGTCCGGTGGTGGCGGGAGGGGCACCTCTCCAGCACGGGCCGGTGCTTCGACATCGGCAACACCGTGCGGGCGGCGCTCGCGCGCTTCGAGCAGACCCGGGAGCCGTTTTCGGGCTCGACCGATCCCCGGTCCGCCGGGAACGGGTCGCTCATGCGGCTGGCGCCGGTGGCGATGCGGTACGCGGACGACCCGGCCCGGGCGGTCCGGCTGTGCGGGGAGAGCTCGCGCACCACCCACGGGGCGCGCACCTGCGTGGACGCGTGCCGGTACTTCGGCGGGCTCCTGGTGGGCGCGCTCGGTGGGGTGGGCAAGGAGACGTTGCTCTCCCGCCGGTACGCGCCGGTGGAGGGGCTTTGGGAGGCCGAGCCCCTGTGCCCGGAGATCGATGCGATCGCCGCCGGATCGTTCCGGGTCAAAGACCCTCCGGAGATCCGGGGCACCGGGTACGTGGTGGCATCGTTGGAGGCGGCCCTGTGGGCGTTCCACCGGTCCGGGAGCTTCCGGGAGGGGTGCCTGTTGGCGGTGAACCTCGGGAACGACGCGGACACCACCGCGGCCGTGTACGGTCAGATCGCCGGGGCCTACTACGGGGCGTCGGGCATCCCCGATGAATGGCTCGAGCGGCTGGCGATGGCCGATCTCATCCGGGAGACGGCGTTGCGGCTGGTGCCCTGAGATCCGGGGGAGTTCTTAGCCTCCCAAGGCTTTGAGAAAGAGGCCCGCCCCGGTCGTTGGCCGGGGCGGGCTTGATGTTTTCGGGGTCTCTCGGAGGCCGGTCAGAACCAGAAGCTCACGTTCGCCGCGAACAGGTGGGCCTCGCTCTTGTACTCGCCATCCTGGATGTCGTTGGACACGCTGCGGTCCTTGAACAGCACGGCCATGTACGCCAGGTCGAGCGCCCCGTGCTCGTTGTGCCAGCCCAGACCGAGGGTGACGTTGTGCCGGTCCGAGTCCGGGAGGTCGGGCCCCAGGGTGTCGTCGGGCACGGGGGTGTTGTCGTAGGCGTAGCCGGCCCGCAGGTCCAGGTTGTCGTTCACCGCGTACTGGGCCCCGAACCGGAAGGTCCAGGTGTTCTCCCAGTCCTTGGGTAGGGTCTCGTCGTGGAGCACCGTCTCGTCCTCGAAGTCCAGGGTCAGCTCGTCGTACGAGCTCCACCCGAACCGGTCCACGTCGAGCTCGAAGGTGAGCTTTTTCGTGGGTCGCCAGGCCACCGCAAAGCTCCAGGTGTCCGGGAGGGTGAGGTCCGTGGACCCGTCGGTGTTCACGTGGCTGGGCAGCCCTAGCACGTCTTGGGCCTTCTGGCTCACCATGAGGTCGGCGTCGCCGTCGTCCACCTTGATTTTGATGCGGCTGCGGTACGACACGCCGAACGACCACTGCTCCACCGGCCTCCATAGCAGGCCGAAGTTGAAGCCCCAGCCGTCACCCGTGCCTTCGATCTCCAGGTCACCCACGTTCAGGTTGATGGGGTTCCCCGCGCCGTCGTACACCGTAGTGTACGGCGCGTTCTCCAGCCACAACGTGGCATAGGTGTAGTCCACTCCGAAGGCGATGCCGAGGTTCTTCCACTGGAACGCCACCGTAGGGTTTACGTTGATGGGCTTGATCGCCACCTCCTTGACGTCGTCCCGGAAGGGGCTCGTGGTGTCCCAACGTTTCGCCAAGGGGTACAAAGAGTTGATGCCGATCCCGAAGGCCACGGGCGCCGACTCGAGTTTGGTGGTGGCATAGATGTTCGGGGGGAAGAAGATGTCGGGCCGGGCGCTCTGCTTACCCGAGAACTCCGACCCGCTCACGTTCTTGTCCCCCAGCCAGGTCTTCCCCTCGAACTCGGTCTCGGGCACCTGGATGACGGTCACGCCCAGGCTCATCCGGCTGCCGTTTTGGAAGGCGAGGCCGGCCGGGTTGTAGAAGATGGCCGAGGGGTCGTCGGCCTGGGCCACGAAGGCGTTGGCCATGCCCATGGCCTTGGCGCCCTGCTCGCGGATGTGGAACCCCGCCGGGAAGGCGGGGGACGAAAGCCCCAGCACCGCGAGCCCGGCAACCCAAGTCGTCCAGTTGCGTCTCATCGTCTCTACCTCCTGAAAGGGGATAAGGATCAAGCTTCGGTGCCTCAGTCACCGGACGGCGCCAGGAAGAACGCCGCCTGGGCCTGGGCGCCGGAGGTGGCGTTCATCTGGAGGGCGTCGTTGTAAAGGGCCTCCGGGTAGTAGGAGATCCGCTCCCCGGTCTCGGTGTCTACGGTGGCCGGGCTCAGCAGAAAGCTGTGGACGATGGGCTTGCCGGAAACGCCGTACTGGTAGGCACCGGCGTCGAACGAAGGGGCACCGGGCACGGTGGAGAAGTCCCCGGAGGCGATCGCCTCCGCGTCGATCGCCTCCGGATCCACCTCCGCGACCTCATCGATCCCGATGCCGCCGAGGAACGCGCGGCTGGCCACGTCGGTGACCACCGGATCGTCGTAGGCGAACACGGCCAGGAGCTTGTCAGCGGTGTTGTCGTCCCCGATGCCCATGTAGGCCCCGTCCACCGGGTCCATGAGCCACTGCACGATGTTCAGGAACACGTAGTACTCGGTGGTGCCCTTGGTGAACCCAAGGCTCCCGACCAGGGCCTGGAGGTCCGGCAGGGAGCTGGAGTCCAGCACGTTGGCCAGGCCTGCCGAAGGGCTGGAAAGGAGGATCTTCTCGGGGCGGTCGTCGGCGTTCAGGAACACCGAGCCGATGATCGAGCCCAGGGAGTGGGCCACGAAGCGAATGCCCTCGGTCTTCAGGTCTTCATTGTCGTCCCCGTCCAGGTCCACCCGGGCCTCGATCACGTCCATGGCCTCCCAGAGGTCGATGGCGGCCTGGTACACGTTGGCCCGGTCGGCAAGCATGTTGGCCGTAAAGAACTCCTCTCCTTCGACCGCGCGATCGCCGTGGAACGGCGCGTCGATCGCAAAGGTGGCGAAACACGCCTTCGCCAGGGAGTTGGCCAGGGCAAAGGCGTCCTCCTTGCTCCGGCCGAGGCCGTGCTGGAACAAGACGGTGGCGTAAGGACCGGGGCCGCACGCGTCGGCCGAGGGGGTGAGCACTACGAAGGGAACGTCCGTTCCCGTGGGCCCTTCCTCCGCGCTCAGCGTGCTCAAGAGCGGGGAGCTGTACTTTCCGAAGTAGACGGAGGAAAGGGCGTCGTTGGGCACGAGCCCGGTGAGCCCGGCCTGGTCCCACACGTCAGAGGGCGACAGGGGAACCGGGGTTCCGCCATAGCTGCCGTCCAAAGGATTCTGCCACTGCACGGCGTTGGCGGCCGCCGGCCAAAGGCTGGTGGCCCCTTTGAACGTGGCCACCGCGGCCTCGAACTGGCTGTAAGGGAGCTCCAAGGCCTCGGGGGTGCCCGCCGTGAGCGCGGCCGTGATCGTCGCTTCGTCCGCCAGCGTCAGGGTGGAGTCCGCGGTATGGAAGGTCCACAGAAGGAGCACGTCACCCCGGCTCCATCCGAAGTTGCCTTCCAGGGCCGGGAACAGCTGGGCGTCGAACCCGGCCCGCAGGTCTTCGAGCCGCTCGAACGCGGTTCCAACCAGAGACTCCTGGCTCTTCAGGGCGTTCATCACCGGGCTGGGCTCCACCGGAAACCCGTTCTCGTCCAGAAGCCCGGTCCTGACCGCCACAGCGTAGTACCCGCCCGCGGAGAACGGGGTCTTGGGCACCAGCTTGAGAACGCCGTCCTCTTCCACCGCCGTGAAGTCCGCCTGGGTGCGGGGGGTCTCCTGGGCGTCCAAACGGAACACGTACAGCTGCAGCGTGGACTCGTCCACGGCCCCCGACACCGGAATGGTGAGGAACATGTTGGGGGAGAGCCCCTGGATCCCGAGGGCCTCGATCACCTGGGCCAGCTGAACCAGGGCCGGATCGGCGTCGGCATCGAGGCTGAGTTCCACCTCCGGGTCTCCGTCGGCCAGCCAGACCAGGTCGTTCGGGAGGGGCATGATCTCCTGGGTCGGGTCGTACAGGGCGGTGACCTTCGGGGTGCCCGCCGAGGTGGTCGGCGTGGATGCAGGTTTCGGCGCCACGTTGTCGTCGGGCGGGGAGCCGCAGGCCGCGAGCGCCAGGGCCGCGGCAACGGGCAATGCGAGCAACCGGACCGTTCGTCTCATGGAACCCTCCTTTGTGTAAGAGTGGTGAACGGACCTTTGTGTCTTGTAAACGATGTTTGAGTGCGGAATCCAGGAAAAAAAAGGGGAGGAGCCGGATCGGGTCCGGCCCCTCCGTCGTGAGGGCTCACCAGATCACGCGCTCCATCTCCACCAGCTTGGCGGCGATGGTCTCCCGGGCGGCCACCAGGTTGGCCGGGGTGCGGCGCACCAGCCGGCGAAGCGCCGCCAGCATGGTCATCAGGGTGTCGCCTTCCTCGATGCCGGCCAAGGCCTCCCGGGCCGTGGCCTCGGCCGTGGCCACGGCCTCCTCGCACACGATCTGGGCCGCGGCGATCGGCAGGGCCAGCTTGTCCTCGCCGCGCTTGGCCGCATCCTTGAGCACCCGCAACACGGTGGACTCGGCCGCGTAGGCCTGGATGGCCAGGTCGGCGATCCGCAGCAGCACGTTCTGCTGCTCGGCCAGCCCCTTGCCGAACTTCTGGGCGGCCACGCCGGCCACGAACAGGCAGATCTTCTTGAGGTTGGCCACGAGCCGCTTCTCGGCGTCCAGCAGGCCCAGGTCGGCGTCCATGTCCAGGCTGGGGATGCCCATCAGCTCCTCCTGCAGGGCCTGGACGGCCTGGAACAGGGGCACCTCGCCCTTCATGGCCTTCCGCAGCAGCATGCCCGGCACCAGGAGCCGGTTGATCTCGTTGGTGCCCTCGAAGATCCGGTTGATCCGGCTGTCGCGGTAGAACCGTTCGGCCGGGTACTCGGCGCAGTACCCGTAGCCGCCGTAGGTTTGCACGGTCTGGTCCACCACATAGTCCAGCACCTCGGAGCCGAACACCTTCACGATGGCGCACTCGACGCTGTACTCCTCGATGGCCTTGAGGGCGGCCTCGTCGTGGCCTCCGCCGCTCAGGGACAGGAGCTGGTCGATCAGGCCCACGGTCCGGTACACCGTGGACTCGGCCGCGTAGGTGTGGGCGTACATCTCGGCCAGCTTCTCACGGATGGCCCCGAACTCGGCCAGGCGCCGGCCGAACTGCTTGCGCTCCAGGGCGTAGGCCAGGGCGTGTTCCAGGGACCGCTTGGAGCTGCCCACGGCGCCCGCGCCCAGCTTGAACCGCCCGATGTTCAGGATGTTGAAGGCGATCTTGTGGCCCTTGCCGATCTCGCCGATCACGTTCTCCACCGGCACCTGGGCGTCCTCGAAGATCACCGTGGTGGTGGAGGAGCCGTGGATCCCCATCTTGTGCTCTTCGGGTCCGATCTTGAGGCCCGGGGTGGCCTTGTCGAGCACGAATCCGGTGAACTGCTCGCCGTCGATCTTGGCGAACACGGTGAACACGTCGGCGAACCCGCCGTTGGTGATGAACTGCTTGGTGCCGTTCAGGATGTAGTGCTTGCCGTCCTCGCTGAGCACGGCCTTGGTCCGGATGGACAGGGCGTCGGACCCGGCCGTGGGCTCGGTGAGGCAGTAGCACCCCACCAGGGATCCGTCCGCCAGGCCGGGCAGGTACTTCTTTTTAAGCTCCTCGGTTCCGTAGTACACCAGGGGCAGGGTGCCGATGCCCACATGGGCCCCGAACGCCACGGAGAACGAGCCCTGGCCCGACATGTTCTCGGTCACGAGCGCGCTGGAGGCCTTGTCGAGGCCCAGCCCGCCGTACTCCTCGGGCACGTCGGCCATCAGCAGGCCCAGCTCGCCCGCCTTGCGCAGGAGCTCGGGCACCACCCCGGGCTTCTTCTCCTCGATCTCGTCGTTGCGGGGGATCACCTCGTTGTCGATGAAGTCCCGGGCCGTCTTGGCGAACTGGAGCTGCTCCGAGGTGAAGTCCTCGGGGGTGAACACCTCCTCCGGGGTGGTCTCGCGGACCAGGAAGCTGCCGCCCTTGACGTAGTTCTCGCTCATGGTCGAATCCTCCCTCTCGATCGGCTGGCTAACGCTGGAGATTCTCGAAGATGCCGGCGGCGCCCATGCCCCCTCCGATGCACATGCTCACGATGCCGTACCGGGCCTTGCGCCGCTTCATCTCGTGGAGCAGGGTGGCCGTGAGCTTCGCCCCGGTGCATCCCAGGGGGTGGCCCAGGGCGATGGCCCCGCCGTTCACGTTGACGATCTCCGGGGCGATCCCGAGCTCGCGCACCACGTACAGGCTCTGGCTGGCGAAGGCCTCGTTGAGCTCCACCAGGTCGATGTCCTTGAGCCCGAGGCCGGCCACCTTCAGGGCCTTGGGGATGGCCACCACCGGCCCGATGCCCATGACCGCCGGGTCCACGCCGCCCACGCCGAACGACACGAACCGGGCCAGGGGCTCCAGGCCCAGGGCCTGGGCCTTGTCGGCGCTCATCACCACCGAGACGGCCGCGCCGTCGGACATCTGGCTCGAGTTGCCGGCCGTGACCGATCCGCCCTGGCGGAACACCGGCTTCAGCTTGGCCAGCCCCTCCAGGGAGGTGTTGCGGCGGGGGCCCTCGTCCTTGGCGTGGACGAACGAGGTCTCCTCGGGTTTTCCGTTCCTGCCGGGCCGGTACCGGGTCACCGGCACGGGCACCAGCTCCTCGTCGAACCGGCCGGCGTCCTGGGCCGCCAGGGCCTTCTGGTGGCTGGCCAGGGCGAAGGCGTCCTGGTCCTCGCGGCCGATGCCGTAGCGCTCGGCCACGTTCTCGGCCGTGAGGCCCATGTTCAGGTACGAGTCGGGCACGCTCTGCACCAGGTCGGGGTTCACCATGATCTTGTTGCCGGTCATGGGGACCCGGGTCATGCTCTCCACCCCGCCGGCCAGGACCACGTCGGCCATGCCGGTCATCACGGCCTGGGCCGCCATGGCGATGGTCTGGAGGCCGGAGGAGCAGAACCGGTTCACGGTCTGCCCCGGCACGGTGTCGGGGAGCCCCGCCAGCAGCAGGGCCAGCCGGGCCACGTTGAGCCCCTGCTCGGCCTCGGGGAACGCGCACCCCAGGATCACGTCGTCGATCTCGGCCGGGTCCAGGGCGGGCACCCGCTCCAGGGCCCCCTTGATGGCCACGGCCGCCAGGTCGTCGGGCCGCACGGTGGACAGGGCCCCCTTGAAGGCCTTGCCCACCGGCGTGCGCACGCTCGAAACGATCACTGCCTCACGCATGGATGATCTCCTTCTAGAAACTAGAGACTAGAAACTAGAGACTAGAATCTCTGGGTCGAACGGTCCGGAGCCTTCCGGCTTCCCAGCTTTCCAGCTTTCTAGCCTTCCAGCCTTGTTCAGTTCCGCAGGGGCTTTCCGGTCTTCAGGATGTGCTGGATCCGCTCCAGGGTCTTGCGCTGGGCGCACAGCTCCACGAAGCCGCGCCGCTCCAGCTCGAGCAGGTAGTCCTCGGTCACCTCGGTGCCGGCATCCACCTCGCCGCCGCACAGCACCCAGCCCACCTTCTCGCCCACCACCGCGTCGTACTCGGTGATGAACCGGCCGCTCTTCATGTTGTGAAGCATGGACCGGATGTTCGCCAGGCCGTCCCGGCCGAGCACCTTCACGGTCTCGGGCCGGGTCAGGGGCTGCCACCCGGTCTCCAGCAGGTCCAGGGCAGCCCGCTTGGCGTCGTGGATTAGGTGCTCCCGGTTCAGGGTGATCCGGTCGCCCTGGCGCAGGAACCCGAGGTCGAACGCCTCCCGGGCGCTCAGGCTGACCTTGGCCATGCCGATGGCCTCGAACGCCTTGCGCACGAACGGCATGGGGTCGGCGCCGGTGCCCTCGGGGTACCGGGCCATCCAGCGCAGGAGCAGCTCCTTGGTGCCGCCGCCGGCGGGCAGCAGGCCCACGCCCACCTCCACGAGCCCCATGTAGGTCTCGAGGCTGGCCTGGACCCGGTGGCTGTGGAGCACCACCTCGGCCCCGCCACCCAGCACCCGGCCGAACGGGGCGGCCACCACGGGAACCGGCGCGTACTTCAGGGCCACGGTGGCGTTCTGGAACGCGCGCACCATGGCGTCGATCTCGGGGAGGTTCCCTTCTAGGGCCTCGAACAGGAGCATCATCAGGTTGGCGCCCACAGAGAAGTTCTCGCCCTGGTTGCCCACCACCAGCGCGTCGAACCGGGTGCCGGCCTCGGCCATGGCCTTGTGGATCGCCTGCATGATGCCGCCGCCGATGGCGTTCATCTTGGAGTGGAACTCCAGGCAGGCCACGCCGTCGCCCAGGTCGATCAGGCTGGCCTCAGGGTTGCGGTACCACTCCCGCTCGATGCGCTTGAGGTCGGCCAGAACCACTACCCGCGGCCGGGCCTCAAGGGGCACATGGGCCTTGCGCACGGGGTCCCAGATCTTCACGTCCAGGCCCTCACGCACGTAGAAGCTCGGAGTGTCGGACCGGGCCAGGGCCACGATGCCCTCGGGCACGTCACGGCCCTCGGCCTGCATTCGCTCCACGGTCTTCTTCACGCCCAGGGCGTCCCAGATCTCGAACGGGCCGATCTCCCAGCCGAACCCCCAGCGCATGGCCCGGTCCACGCTCGCGACGTCGTCGGCCACGTCGGGGATCCGCCGGGCCGCGTACAGGAGCGTCTCGGCCGTGACGTCCCAGGCGAACGTGCCGGCCGGGCCCTTATCGAACACCAGCCGGGCCACCCGGGCCCCGGGCTCCTCGACGTTCTTGACCTCGGCGAGCACCGGGAAGTTCGCCTTTTCCTTGGGCCGGTACTCCAGGGTGGCGGGGTTGATGACTAGGGTGGTCTTCTTGCCGTTCTCCTTGACCCGCTTGTAGAAGCCGGCCTTGGCCTTCATGCCCAGCAGGCCCTTCTCGATCATGCTGCCGAGCCAGGCCGGGATCTCGAACACCTCACGGCGTTCGTCGTCGGGCGCGCCCTCGTACTGGGTACGTGCCACGTGGGCGAGCACGTCGAGCCCCACCAGGTCGGCCGTGCGGAACGTGGCCGACTTGGGCCGGGCCAGGGCCGTGCCGGTCAGGGCGTCTACCTGCTCCACGGTGAGGCCGTGCTTCTCCATGGCCCGCAGGGTGTAGAGCATCGAGAAGATCCCGATACGGTTGGCAATAAAGTTGGGGGTGTCCTTGGCGAACACCACCCCCTTACCGAGGCGTTTCTCGGCGAAGGCCGCGAACTCCCGCAGCAGCCCCTCGTCCGTGGTCCGAGCAGGGATCAGCTCGAGCAAGTGCATGTACCGGGGCGGGTTGAAGAAGTGGGTCCCGAAGAACCGGGGCCGCAGGGCCTCGGGGAGCGCCTCGGCCATGGCGTTCACCGAGAGCCCCGAGGTGTTGGTGGTGAGCAGGGCCCCGTCCTTGACGTGGGGGGCCACCCGCTCGAACAGCGAGACCTTGATGTCGAGCCGCTCGACCACGGCCTCCACCACCCAGTCCACGTCGGCGAGCTTGTCGAGGTCGTCCTCGAAGTTGCCCGGGGTCACGAGCCGGCCGAGGGACCTGTGGGCGAACGCGGCCGGCTTGGCTTTGAGCGCGTTCTCCAAGCCCTTGCGCGCGAACCGATTTCGCACCTCGGGGGAGTCCAGGGTCAGGCCCTTCTTCTTCTCGTCGTCGGTGAGCTCCTTCGGCACGATGTCCAGGAGCAGGGTGGGGATGCCGGCGTTGGCCAGGTGGGCCGCGATGGCGCTTCCCATCACGCCGGCACCGAGCACGGCAGCCTTACGGATTGGGGGCATGGCAACTACCTCCTTTCGACGGGGTCGTCGGAAAACAAGCCCCTCGCCCGGATGGAACGGTTCATTCGGAGCGAGAGGGTGCGCGGATGCCGTTCAGGATCAGGTCGATGATCGGCTCGGCCTTGGGCTTGAGGGGGCCCCGCCGGGGGTTCAGAACCCAGGCCGACACCGTCTCGTCGATGGTGCCGAACAGGGCCCGGCGCATCACCCGGGTGGGGATGTCGGTGCGCACCAAGCCCGCCGACTTGGCCTCTTCCAGGACCTCCTCGATCTTCCGGGCATAGGCCCGCAGGGGGCCCGCGATGGCCTGGCGGATCGATGCGTCGGGCTGGCGGAGCTGCAGCTGGAGGAACGCGGCCAGCTCCGGGTCCCGCTCCATCACCTCCAGGTGACGTTCCACCAGGCAGCGGATCTTTTCGAGGGGGTCGCCGAGCGAGGCCAGGTCCTGGTCCAGCTCTTCGAGGATGCCCTGCAGGACGTGCCGAAAAGCGCACACCAGCAGGTCCTCCTTGCCTTTGAAGTACAGGTAGATCGTTCCGTCGGCCACGCCGGCCTGTCGGGCCACCTGGGCCACGGTGCACTGGTGGTACCCGTGGCGGCTGAAGGCTCGGACCGCAGCCTCCAGGATCTGACGTTCCCGCTCGACCTTGCGTTGGTTTGCAGCGGCCACCCCTAACCCTCCTCGTACAAGGCTTCGAGTTCTTTCTTGTAGTGCTCGGTGATGATCTTCCGGCGCATCTTCAGAGTGGGGGTCACTTCGCCCTGATTGGCAGCGAACTCGTGGTCCAGCAGCACGAACTTCTTCACCGACTCGTACGAGGCCAGGTGGGCCTTGTGCTGGGTCTCCTGGATCAGGCGATGGTAGAAGTCCCGGACCTGCGGATGGGCGACCAGGTCTTTGGGGGAGGAGTAGGAGATACCCTTCAGCTGGGCGTAGCGTCTGAGCCACTCGAAGTCGGGCACGATCAAAGCCGAGATGAACTTCTTTTTGTCGCCGTAGAGCATCACCTCCGAGATGTACTTGCTCATCTTCAGGATGTTCTCGACCTTCTGGGGCGCCACGTTCTTGCCGCCGGCCGTGACGATCAGGTCCTTCTTGCGGTCGGTGATCCGCAGGAACCCCTTGCGATCGAGCTCGCCGATGTCCCCTGTCATGAAGAACCCGTCGGCGGTGAACACCTCGCGGGTCTTCTCCTCGTCCTGGAAGTACCCCGGGAACACGCTGGGCCCCTTGACCAGGATCTCGCCGTCATCCGCGATCTGGACCTCCAGGTTCGAGAGCACGGGTCCCACGGTGCCGATCTTCCACCGCTTCGGGGTGTTCACCGCGATCACCGGCGAGGTCTCGGTGAGGCCGTACCCCTCGTAGATCCGGATGCCCATGGCCAGGAACGCCTTGGCCAACTCGGGGGAGAGCGGCGCGCCGCCCGAGATGAAGAACCGCATCCGTCCACCCAGCCGGTGGCGGATCTTCGAGAACACGATCCGGTCGGCGACCACGTATTTGAGCTTGAGCCCCGGGGGTAGGGGCTTCTTCCGGGCCATGACCTCCCCGGCCTCGCGAGCCACCTTGAGGGCCCAGAAGGTGAGCACCCGCACCGGGGCCGGTGCCGCGGCCGCCTTGGCCTGCACGCCCGCATACACCTTCTCGAAGATGCGCGGCACACTCACGGCCACCGTGGGTCGGACCTCGCCGAAGTTGTCGGCCACGGTCTGGATGCTCTCGGCGTACCCGACGGTGGCGCCGGTGTAGAGCATGAGGTAGTACCCGGCCATGCGCTCCAGAATGTGGGCCAAAGGAAGGTGGGCCAGATGCACGTCGTTGGGGCCGATGTCGAACTCGGCGAGCGAGGCCTCGACGTTGGCCGTGATGTTGCGGTGGGTGAGCATCACCCCCTTGGGCTCGCCCGTGGTGCCCGAGGTGAAGATGATGGTGGCCACGTCGTCCGGCTTCAGGGCGGCCAGGCGCTCGTCCACCACCGACGCGTCCACCTCGTCGCCCCGGGCGGCCAGGGCCTCCAGCGACACCACGTCGGGCCGGTCGATGCCTTGGATCGCCTCGGGCTCGAACACCACCAGAAGCTCCAGCCCGGCCACCTGGTCGAGAAGGGGCAGGCACTTGACCACCTGCTCGGTGTCCGACACGAACAGCACGCGGGTGCCACTGCGCTCAAGCAGTTTCTTCACCTCGGGCTGGGTGAGCGAGGGGTACAAGGGCACGCACACCGCCCCTGCGGTCAGGATGCCGGTGTCGGCCACGGCCCACTCATACCGGGTGTGGCTCAAAATGGCCGCCCGGTCGCCGGGCTGGATGCCCCGGCCGGCCAGGGCCCGGGCGACGCGGGTGGCGAGGGTGTAGTACTCGCCCCATGTGACCTCTTGATATGCACCCTCCCGCTTCACCAGAAAGCAGCGGTTGCGGGTCCACCGATTGTGGCGTTCGAGGATCATCTGGGGTAGGGTCATGGGCCTTCTCCTGAATGAATGTTCATTCGGGGACGAAATGCTAGATGAATGAGCCCTCAATGTCAACCCAAGTAAACTGGGTTTTGGGGAAAAGTCCAGAGGTGAATTTCGGGGACCGAAAACCATTTGGAATTTCGACAAAATCCACTGAAGCCAAAGGGAGCGTCCTCTCTCGGCCCGGCCTTCAGGAGGCTCCGGGGGGAAACCGAGACATCGTTCCCGGGAGGTAGCAGCCATGGCGTCCGGAGTTCGGGTTGCGTTGGTTGAGCCGTTTTTCGGGGGAAGCCATCGGGCCGTGGCCGGGGGCTGGATTCGTCACACGCGGCACCAGGTTTGGCCGTTCACCCTGCCGCCCCGGTTCTGGAAGTGGCGCATGCGGGGCGCGGCCTTTGAGATGGCGAGGAACCTGTCGGCACGGGCGGGAGAGTGGGACGTGGTGTGGGCCACGTCGCTCATGGACGTGGCCCACCTGCGGGCGCTGCTCCCCCGGAGAGTCCCTACGGCCGTCTACTTCCACGAGAACCAGGTGGCGTATCCTCCCCGGCCTGGCGAGGACCCGCCGGAGCGGGACCTCCAGTACGCCTTCACGAACCTGGCCAGCGCCCTGGCCGCCGATCGGGTGCTGTTCAACTCGGCTTTTCAGCGGGATGCCTTTCTGGCAGGACTGTCGGCGCTCGTCCGGCGCATGCCGGATGCCCGGCCCCGGTGGGCCGTGGACGCGATCGCGGAGAGGTCCGAGGTCCTCTGGCCCGGTGTGGAACTCGCGGACGTGCCGGCTCCCTTCCCGCGGCTGCCCGGCCCGCTCACCATCCTGTGGAACCACAGGTGGGAGCACGACAAGGCCCCGGAGGTGTTCTTCGGGGCTCTGATGTCCCTAGCGGACGGGGGGGTTCCGTTCCGGCTGGCCGTGGCAGGGGAGCGGTTCGGACGGATGCCGCCCGTGTTCGGGCAGGCCAGGGAGCGGCTGGCCGATCGGATCGTACATTGGGGGTATTTGAAGGACCGGCGGGAGTACGCCGGGTTGCTGGCCCGATGCCAGGTGGTGGTGAGCACCGCGCGTCAGGAAAACTTCGGGATCAGCGTGATCGAGGCGGCCTACGCCGGCGCCCACCCCCTGGTGCCCGCCCGCCTGGCCTATCCCGAGGTGGTGCCGGAGCCGTTGCGGGAGCGGTGTCTGTGGCAGGACCCGGCCGACCTGCGCCACCGGCTGCGAGCTCTTTGCCTGGGAGTGGAAAAGCCACTAGATCCCGCCGTGTTACGTGAAGCATTCTCGCGGTATGCGTGGGAGGAGCGCGTAACGGCGTTTGACGATACCGCGCTGCGCCTTTCCGGTTTGGCCGGAGATGTGGTATAAATAAAAGTCTTTCCGGGGAGAAACCGTGCGACCCACCCTCTGGCTCGTTACCCTTGCCCTGGCGCTCGCCATGATCCCGACCCTGTGGGCCGGTTACACGGGCCGGACCCAGACGCTACACGACGCCGAGGGTGCGGCCCCGATCCCGATCAGGAATCGAGCCTCGTGAGACGATACCGCCGGGTGCCCAGGCCGATCCGCTCGGCGTGGGCGAGCTGGACGGACCAGTCGATCTGGGGGTACACCCCCCGGAACTTGTCCCCGCCGGGCTCGTGGTTGCACCGAAGGGCCGAGCCCTCCCGGCCGGGGCAGGCATTGACGAGATCGACCGAGGCCTGGTCGATGGCTACCGGGTCGCGGCCGGCGATGAGCCCGACGTCGGGCACGATGGCGACGTCGTTGTGGCCGTGGCAGTCACAGGCCGGGCTGACCTGGGTCAGGAAGCTCAGGAACACGGCTCGGTCCTGCTTCCCGTGGAGCGCGGCCAACGCGTACTCGGCCATCTTCTCCTGCATGGTAAGGGGACCCTCGGTCCACCGAACTTGGATTGCGCCCGTGGGGCAGGTGAGGATGCATTCCCCGCAGCCCACACATCGGTCAGAACAAATCTGGGCTTTTTTGTCGACGGTGATGGCGGCGTGAGAGCACCACTTGACACACTCTCCACAGGCGACGCACCGTTTCGCTTTCACCTTGGGGGACACGTCCGAGTGCTGGGCGAGCTTGCCCTCGCGGGTTGCACACCCCATGCCGAGATTCTTGACGGCCCCGCCAAACCCCGCGACGTCGTGCCCCTTGAAGTGGCTCAACACCACCAGCGCGTCGGCGTGCACGATCTCGGCGGCCACCGAGGCCTCGCGAAAGTGCTTACCCGAAACGGGGATCTTCAGGCCGGTGTTTCCCCGGAGCCCCCCGGCGATGACAAGCGGAGCCCCGACCGTGGCGTAGGAGAACCCGTGGAGGAGAGCGGTCTCCAGGTGGCTGACCGCGTCGGTGCGGCTTCCCCGGTACAGGGTGTTGGTGTCGGTCAGGAACGGCTTGGCCCCCAGCTCCCTGAGCAGGTCCACCACGCGCCGAACGAACACCGGCCGCAGGAACGAGGCGTTCCCTCGTTCGCCGAAGTGGAGCTTGACGGCCACCAGGTCCCCGGCGCGCACGCACCGGTCGACGCCGACCCGCCGTAGCAGCTCGTCGATCTTGTCGAACAGGGTGCGGCGGTGGTGGGTCCGGAGGTCGGCAAAGAAGATCTCGGGGGCCATGTCCGTGCCTCCTGCCAGTGGGGGGATGGGGATGGGAGCCGGCCATGGAGCGTAATATACCGGGCCCTCCGGCGTCCATCGGCACCGGAAGGAGCCAGGAAGAGTGACTTCCCAGGGTGCTGCGGCCTTGCGGGTCGCGGAAGGAGGCAGGATGATGTTCCGGATCGGCGACAAGGTGGTGTACCCGGGGCACGGCGTGGGCGAGGTGGTGGCCATCGAGTCCCGAGAGATGATGGGCAGCCGGATGGATGTGTACGTGTTGAGGATCCTCGACAAGGGGATGACCATCATCGTTCCGGTGGCGAAGAGCGACGAGGTCGGGCTGCGGGAGGTCATGGGAGGGGAGGAGATCGACCGGGTGTTCCACGTGCTCCGGGAGCGCAAGCGAGTGAGCGACGGCCAGACCTGGAACCGTCGGTTCCGGGCCTACAGCGAGAAGATCCGCACCGGCTCCGCGCTGGAAATCGCCAAGGTCCTGCGCGACCTGTACCTGCTGCGCGCCGGCAAGAGCCTTTCGTACGGAGAGAAGCGCATGCTCAACACGGCCATGGAGCTGCTGGCCCAGGAGATCGCCGTGGCCAGCGGCGAGCCCCCCCAGCGGGCCGAGGCCCGGATCCTCTCCGCGTTCTCGGACGTGGCGGCGAAGCCGGAGGGGTAGGGGTGGCTGGGATCTGGGTGCGGGCGATCCTGCTGGGGATCTGCCTCGCGGCCGGGGCCCTCGCGGGCCCCGCTTTCCTTCCAGGGGAGGCCGGGCGGTGGGCCGGGCTGGTCGGCGGCCTGGGGGTGTTCCTGGCCGCCTGGGGGGCGGAGCGGTGGGTGCGCCGTGCGCCGCCCGCGGTGGTGTTCGGCGGCGGGTCCGGGGTGTTCCTGGGGCTCGTGGCCCTGGCGGCCATGAGGGCGGGGCTCGGGGTAGACGATCCGGTCCTGCTCGTACCCCTCGGCGCGTGCCTGGCCTACCTGGGAGGGGCAGCCGGGGCCCGGGGCGTGCGGGCGTTTCGTGCGGCCCCAGGCAAGCCGGGGGTGGCGGCGAGCATCACCCCCAAGATCCTTGACACCTCGGCCATCATCGACGGCCGGGTGGCCGACATGGTGGACCTGGGCTTCATCGGGGGGCCCCTGGTGGTTCCCCAGTTCATCCTGAACGAGGTCCAGGGGATCGCGGACTCCACCGACCCCCTAAGGCGGGCGCGGGGCCGGAGGGGGTTGAGCATCCTGGAGCGGCTGCAGGCAATGGAGGGGGTGGAGGTCCGGATCACGGACCAGGACTTCCCCAAGGTCAAGGCGGTGGACTCCAAGCTCGTTTCTCTGGCCAAGGCGAGCGGGGCCACCCTGATCACGAACGACTTCAACCTGTCGAAAGTTGCGGAGCTTCAGGGGGTTCGGGTCCTAAACATCAACGAGCTCGCGAACGCTCTGCGGCCGGTGGTCCTGCCCGGCGAGGCGGTGCAGGTCACTCTCCAGAAGGAGGGGAAGGAGCCGGGGCAGGGGGTGGGGTACCTCGAGGACGGCACCATGGTGGTGGTGGAGCAGGGGAGCGGGCTGATCGGTCAGCCAGTCAAAGCCGTGGTGACCTCGGTGCTCCAGACCTCGGCCGGCCGGATGATCTTCGCGCGACCCGAGGGAGTGGAACCCGAGGCCGAGGGTGGGAAGCGCCGCAGGGTGTGGAGGCGTAGGGCGTGACCGCGTGGGGGGTGGTGGCGGCCGGCGGAACCGGCCGCCGCATGGGGTTGGCCGTTCCCAAGCAGTTCCTCAGTTTGGCCGGGGCGCCGATGTTGGTCCACACGTTGCGCGCGCTGGGCCGGTGGCCCGGGTTCGCGGGGCTGTGTGTCGCAGTGCCGGCCGAGCGGCTGGCCGAGGCGGGGAATCTGGTGGAGGAGGCTGGCCTCTCCGTGCCGGTCCGGGTCGTGCAGGGTGGCGCCGAGCGGGCCGAGAGCGTGCTCTCCGGGGTGAAGGGGCTCGAGGCCCTGGGGGCCCGGCCCGGAGATGTGGTGCTCGTACACGACGCGGCCCGACCGTTTCCGCCGGTGGAACGGTTCGACGAGCTGGCGGCCGCCGCCACGCCGGACGGGGCCCTGCTGGCCGTACCGATGGGGGACACAGTGAAGCGCGCCGATGGGGAGGGCCGAGTCACCGCAACCGTGGACCGCACCGGGCTGTGGCGGGCCCAGACCCCCCAAGCGTTTCCCTTGGGGCTCCTTGTCGAGGCACTGACCCGGGCCGTGGAACGGGGCCTTCCCCCCACCGACGAGGCAGGTGCGGTGGAGGCCCTGGGCCGGAGACCTCGGATCGTGGTGGGGGACCCCCGAAACATGAAAATCACGGTGCCGGAGGATCTCGAGATGGCACAGGCCCAGGCGGGAAGGGGGGCGTTTTCCTTGGGAATCGGGCACGGCTACGACGTGCATCGGCTGGTGGAGGGGCGACCGCTCGTGCTGGGGGGTGTGACGATCCCGTTCGACAAGGGGCTCCTGGGCCACTCCGACGCGGACGTTCTGGCTCATGCCGTGGGGGATGCGGTGCTCGGGGCCTGCGGCCTGGGGGACCTGGGACGGCACTTTCCCGACACCGATCCCCGGTGGAAGGGGGCCTCGAGCCTGGTGCTGCTGTCGCGCGTCGCCGAGCTGGCCGCGGCCCACGGATACGGCCTCCAGAAGGTGGATGCCACCCTGGTGGCCCAGCGACCCAAGGTGGCGGGGTATGTCGCCGAGATGGAGGCCAACCTCTCCCGGGCCCTGGGCCTTCCCGAGGGTGGGGCCACGGTGAAGGCCACCACCACCGAGGGCCTCGGGTTCGAGGGCCGCGGGGAGGGGATCTCGGCCCACGCCGTGGCGCTGGCGGGGAAAAGGCCGGGGGGCTTCTAGGGGTGGGGGTACCCGCCTCCTGCCGGGAGCGAAGCGTCCCAACGTCCTGCCGTTCCAACGTCCCAACGTCCCAACCTTACCCAAGGAGGCACGAACCGTGAGCGATCTCACCGTTGCCCGTACCCCCTCGGCCTACGACTACCCGCTGTTGATCAAGCACCTCTGGCACGCTCCCCTCGTGAACACCCCGGACCAGGAGATCGTGTACCGGGACGTGCGGCGGATGACCTACCGCGAGCTTCGGGAGCGGGTGGGCCGCCTGGCCTCGGCGCTGGCCGGGCTCGGGGTGAAGCCGGGGGACACTGTGGCCGTGATGGACTGGGACAGCCACCGGTACCTGGAGTGCTTCTACGCAGTGCCCATGATGGGCGCGGTTCTCCACACCGTGAACGTACGGTTATCGCCCGAGCAGATCCTGTACACGATCAATCACGCCGAGGACGACGTGATCCTGGTGCACGCGGATTTCGTGCCGGCGATCGAGGCCGTCCAGGAGCGGATCGAGCGACCGGTTCGGTTCGTGCTGCTGACCGACGATGGCGGGCGACCCGAAAGCCCGGTGGAGTTCTCGGCCGAGTACGAGGAGATGGTGGCCGGCGCCGACCCCGGCTACGAGTTCCCGGACCTGGACGAGAACACCCGGGCCACCACCTTCTACACCACCGGAACCACGGGCCTACCTAAGGGTGTGTACTTCAGCCACCGCCAGCTGGTGCTCCACACCCTGGCGGTCACGGCCGCGCTCGCCATGCCTCCGGTTCAGGGACGGTTCCACCGGGACGACGTGTACATGCCCATCACCCCCATGTTCCACGTCCACGCCTGGGGCATCCCCTACGTGGCGTTGGTCTTAGGGGTCAAGCAGGTGTACCCGGGTCGGTACGCGCCGAACGTGCTGCTCCGGCTCATCCAGACCGAGGGCGTGACGTTCAGCCACTGCGTGCCCACCATCCTCCACATGCTCCTCTCGAGCCCTGCGGCCCGGAACGTGGACCTGTCGGGGTGGAAGGTGATCATCGGCGGATCCGCCCTGCCACAGGGGTTGTGCCAGACGGCGCTGGCGCGGGGGATCGACATCTACACCGGCTACGGCATGAGCGAGACCTGCCCGGTTCTGACCCTGGCGCAGCTCGACCGGGAGGCTCTGGAGCTGCCCCCCGAGGAGCAGGCCGTGCTGCGGTGCAAGACGGGGCGACCGATCCCGCTTGTGGATCTGAAGATCATGGACGAGGAGCTGAACGAGCTGCCGCGGGACGGGACGAGCGCCGGGGAGATCGTGGTGCGGGCCCCGTGGTTGACCCAGGGGTACCTGAAGGACCCGGCCAACTCGGAGAACCTGTGGCGGGGCGGTTATCTCCATACCGGCGACGTGGCCGTGCAGGGCCCCGACGGGTACGTGAAGATCACCGATCGCATCAAGGACGTGATCAAGTCGGGAGGCGAGTGGATCTCGTCCCTGGACATCGAGGACCTGATCTCCAAGGTCGAGGGGGTGAGCGAGTGCGCCGTGATCGGGGTGCCCGATCCGAAGTGGGGCGAGCGGCCCCTGGCCCTGGTGGTGCCGAGGCCCGGTCACGAGGATCGGCTGGGCGCGGCCCAGATCCAAGAGCTCCTGAAGGGATACGCCGAGAAGGGCGTGATCTCCCGCTACGCTGTGCCCGAGCGGGTCGTGTTCGTGGACGCCATCGCCAAGACCAGCGTGGGCAAGGTCGACAAGAAGACTCTCCGGGCCCGGTACGCCGAGGCCTGAGGGCAAAAGAGGCGGACTCGAGGGTTCCCAGGAGTCCCCAACGGCAAGGGTGGCTTGTGGTGGTCCGGCCCCATGCCCCCCGAGGCTTTGGCGTCGGGGCCAAGGAGCCGCCCCGGCGAGCCCCAAAAGGGCGGCCCGGGCTGCGCACAGGCCCGGGCCGCTTCGTCCAGGGAAGGAAGGCCGGCGCCTACCGTGCGAAGGAGCGGACGAACAGCTCCTGGATGGCCTTGCGGCCGGCGTCGTTCAGGTTGCGGGTGCCCGTGCCGCACACGGTCTTGTGGACGATCACGGGGTCGTCCTCGATCCAGGTGTCGCTGCGCCAGGTAAACCAGTGGCCCCGTTCCTGATCGAACACGTGGAGCGGCCGGTTCCACATTTTGGCGAGCTCGGCCGCCCAGCCGGTACCGCCCTTGACCGTGCCGTCGTTCTGGATGGTTCCGACGACGAACACCTGGTAGCCATTGTTCACCTGGTGCCAGATGCTCTGGAGGATCTGGCGCATCCAGGGACGGGTCGAGTAATCGCGGCCCAAGCGCTTGGCCACCTCGGCCATGCTCACGTCACCCTTGGCCAACTCGTCGGCCGAGAGGCTCCGGGTGCTCTGGGTACGCTGGATGTGGTGGCCTTCGAAGGTGAAGCTTACTTCGGCCACGCCGTGCTTGGAGGCGGCCTCGCCGAACGCCGCCTCGGCGCCCCGGGCTCCGCCGCTGTACAGGGTCACGTCTTCCGGCTTCATTTTGCGATCCTTCCACCCCCGCTCCGTGAGGCAGGAGTGCCGAGTTCGTGGAAAAGGCGGCCGTTTATACAGACCCGGGGCGTCCGGGTCAAGGGAAAAAATCTCACGGCCCGGAGGCCGGTCGTTTCGGCCCCAGCCACCTGCGGATCTCCGCCTCCAGCACCTCCCCCTCCACGAACCCCTCCCGTCGGCTGACCACCCGGCCCCTGCGGTTGATCAACACGGTGGTGGGCAGGGCCACGACCCGGTAGCTGCTTTTCACCTCGGCGGTTCCGCGGACCACCGGGTAGGGGACGGGGTTCTTGCGCAGGAACCGCTCCAGGGGCTCGGGCCGGGCGTCGAGACTCACGCCGAGGACCTGGAACCCCAGGGGGCCCAGCTCCTTCTGCAGCCGGGAGAGTTCGGGGATCTCCCACCGGCACTGAGGACACCAGCTGGCCCAGAAGTCCACGAGCACGACCTTGCCCCGCAGCTCGGCCAGGCGCGCCTCCAGGCATGCCTGGCCGCAGGTCTCCGCGGCCGGGGCCGCGGTGCCCGCCAGCAGGCAGACCAGGCCGGCGGCCAATAGGAACCGGCGGAAACGGCGCGGCCACTCGGGCATGCTGCCTCCCAGTAACTTCCGCTAGGAGGCTGGGAGGCTAGGAGGCTTGAAAACCTCTCGGATTCCCACACCTTCTAGGAATCACCATGCCTCTTCGCCTCGACTGCACGGTCCGGGGGGCATGGGGCCTGCTGGAGCGCCGGGCGCGGCTCCTTGGCTCGCCGCGCCCCCCCGAACATCTGTAGTTTTGTCGAACTCCAGGACCATCCGCTGTCTCCGCCCGGACAGACTGCTCAGACAACGGCATGCGAAGGCGCGGCGATCGGATGCTGCACTCGCGCCTGGCCGGAAGCAGGCTCCATGCCCCGCAGGGCAACCTACCGCGGCTCGGGTGTTTGTCCAGCCTCGGGGGGCAGGTCCAGCATCTCCCGAACCACGGCCGTTAGCTGATCGAGCCGGAACGGCTTTCCGAGAAATCGATCGGCGCCTGCTCGCACGGCGCGCTCCGGGACGTCCGGGTGGACCTCCACGGAGATCACCAGGATGGGAACGGTGCAGGTCTCGGGTTGGCGTCGCAGCTCCCGGATCAGGGAGAAGCCGTGCTCCTCCGGCATCACGAGGTCGGTTACAACCAGGTCGAACGGACCGGGCCGGCGCAGGGCCTGAGCGGGGTTGGCGGCCTCGGCGATCTCGAGACCGAAGGACCTCTCGAGAACGGTGCCCACGATCTCGCGGATCGTGGAGGAGTCGTCCACCACCAGCGCTCTCAAGGTCGTTCCCCCTTGCGGATGTGCGGGATACCCGGGTCGGGCGCGTTCTCCTCTGTTGCCGGATCGGCCCTAGATGACGGTCTCTTGAGCCCCGCGGTCCTTCCGGAAGGGGGACCGGAAACGAGGTCGAGGAATCTCTCCCACGCATCCCAGTAGGCGTCTCCCCCTACGAAGGCGGGGTCGTCGTGGCCAGCCCCGACCACGGTGCGAAAGGTCTTGGGGCCTGCATAGTGATCGTACACCCGCCACGCCATGCCGATGGGCACCACCCGATCCTTGTCCCCGTGAAGGAACAAGGCAGGCACCTTTTGGCGGGCGGCAGCCGCCAGATTGTCCCACATCTCGACCAGCCTGCGGCGAAACGGCCAGGACAACAACGGGTAGTGGAGCCGGGCCAACTCCTCGACCCGCGTGAACGTCCCCTCCAGCACGAGCCCGTCCGGAGCGTACCGGAGGGCGGCGTGGAGGGCCACGGCGGCGCCAAGGCTGCGCCCGAAGAAGACCACGGGTCCCCGCACCCGGCTGCGAGCCTCCCGAAGTGCACAGCCGGCGTCCCCGACCAGACCCGGCTGGGAAGGACGTCCCGAGCTGGTGCCATACCCCCGGTACTCCAAGGCGAGAATCGGCAGTCCCAGCCGCTCGGCAAACCGCTGGATCAGGTCCACCCGGTCGGACAGGCCCCCGGCGTTTCCGTGCAGGAAGACGATGGCAGGTCCGTCCCGCTTGCCGGGGATCCACCACGCGTGCAGACGCGTGCCGTCATCCGCCTCCAGCGTCAGATCCTCGTAGTCCACCCCACGGGACGCGGGCGTGGCCGCAGAGGTGGAGCGGGGCTGGTACACCCAGCTGTCCACCCATCGTCCGCATCCATTCAGGAGCAGCGCCAGGCTTAGCGCCCCCAACGAAAGGGCAAGCAGCGATCCCTGGATCATGGGCCTCCACAGGAGCCGGAAGGGAAGGGCGGCGTCAGTTGTCGAGATCGGGCGGTACACGCGTTGTCTCGCATCCCCATGTCTTCTAGCATAGAGGGTTCCGCCCTTCGAGCAAACCGGGCGGAGGCCGCCGCTGCCCGCCGGGCGCGCCCGTGCGGGTGGCGAGCCCACAGGAGAAGAATGGGGCATCTTCCGCGATGACCGAACGTTGGATCGATCCGTCCCGGATCCTTAGCACCCTCAAGCGCAGGGCCCGGGTTTCC
Organism: bacterium; assembly: GCA_027021615.1. GTDB lineage: Bacteria > Desulfobacterota > Deferrisomatia > Deferrisomatales > Deferrisomataceae > Deferrisoma. The sequence continues at coordinate 31,282 of JALUTY010000007.1, forward strand.
CCCGACGCGGCTGGCCGTGTGGAAGGGTTCGAGGAGCTTTGGGAACCTGACGAGGCCCGAGCGAAGGGGTTGGTGACCGTGCCCGGCGGCCCCCCGGTCGAGGTGGCCCTCCGGGTCACCCCGACCCGGGTGGAAGGGGAGTGCCCCTGCGGGGCGCGGGCATGGCCGTGTGTGCATCTGCTCTTGCTGGCCCGGAACTGGGCGGCGCGGCCCCGCGCGCCGGAGGAACCCCGCGGGAGCTGGCGTAACTGGATCGAAGATCTGCTCGGAACGAAGCGCCCCGACGCCGTGGATCGGGCCCTGGTGCACTGGATCGAGCCGGTGCCGAGTCAGGAGGGCACAGGCCTGGCCCTACACTGGCGCGTTCATAAAATAAGGCTTGGCGAGGTGGGGCCGGGCCGGGTCGTGCGGTGGGAGCGGCTCGCCGAAGCCGCTGACGAGGCCGGTAGCCCGGGGGACAGGGAGGTACTGCGTCGGGTGGAGGGATTGTTGGCGGCCGGGGCCGAGCGGGCCGGGCCGGGCGTGCGGGTGGGCCCCAGGGACGTGGACCCGTTGCTGCGCAGCCTGGCCCAAGCCAGTCGGGTGTACGACCAGAGGTCCCGGTCGCTCCTGCGGATCGAGGACCGACCGGCCCGGATCGGGCTGCGCACCGAGGGATCGAGCTCCGGCTTTCGCCTGCGGGCCGGGCTGAAGGGGCTGAAAAAACGTTCCGTGCTCGTGCTGGGGGACGGCCCGCCCTGGGTGCTGGCTGAGGGGGAGCTGCGGCCGGTGGTGGGCGTACGGGGGGGAGCGGCCCTGGCCCGGCTCCTGGACGAGGGGGTCTTGTTGGGGGAGGAAGACATTCCATCCCTGGTGGGCGCGGTGGCCGCGGAGCTGGAGGAGCGGGGAGTCCCCGTGGACCTCGGTGGGCTGCGGTCCCGCCGCCTGGTGCTGGACGAACGGCCCAAGCCCCGTCTGTATCTGGAAGAGACGGCCGGCCGGCTCTGGGGCCGACTCGGGTTCCGGTACGGCGACGTGGAGATCGCGGCATCCAACCCGGATCCCATGCCCCGGGTCACCCTGGGGACGCAGCGGGTGTTTGTCCGGCGGGATATGGACTCGGAGTTCTCCCACACCCAGGACCTGGACCGGGCCGGGCTGCGGCCGGTGGAGCCTGGCCTGTTCAGCGCCGAAGGCGAGGCGGCCCTCGCCTTCATGACCGAGGGGCTGCTCCGGCTGGGGGAAGGCTGGGAGGTTCTGGGGGCGGAGAGCCTAGTGCGTTGGCGGGTTCGGGCCAAGCCGGTGGTGCTCCGGGTGAGGGTCCGGTCCGGTGTGGACTGGTTCGAGGTGGAGGCAGAAGCCGGGGCCGAGGGGCACGGGGTGCCCTTGGAACGGCTGTTGGAGGCGCTCCGGACCGGGGCCCGGTTCGTGCGCTTAAGCGACGGTTCGTACGGACGCATCGCGGAGGCCCTTCGGGAGAGGGGACTGCGGGGGCTGGAGGACCTGCGCCTGCGACACGGGCGGGCCCGACTCCCTCTCCACATGGGCCCCGTGTTGGACGAGGTGGCCGAAGCGGCCGCCGACGTGGACTGGGAGAAGGGCTCCCGAGGCTGGGCCCGGATCCTCGAATCGTTGGAGATGGCGTCCAAGGGGCTCCCACCCGAGGTGCCGGGGCTCCAGGCCCGGCTGCGGCCGTACCAGGCCCAGGGGGTACGTTGGCTGGTCACGTTGGGTGAGGTGGGCTGCGGCGCGGCCCTGGCAGACGACATGGGACTGGGAAAAACTCTCCAAGCCCTGGCGGCCGTGGCGGTGGACGTGGGGCGCGGCCGGCCCGGACCGAACTTGGTGGTGGCCCCGACCTCGGTGGTCCCCAACTGGGAGGCCGAGGCAGGCCGTTTTCTGCCTGGCTTGCGCGTCCTGCGCCACCACGGCGGTGACCGGACGGACAGCCCCCAGGGCCTGCTGGAGGCCGACCTCGTGGTCACGAGTTACGCGTTGCTCCGACGGGACCGAGCGATGCTGGAGCAGGTGGAATGGAACTGGGTGATCCTGGACGAGGCCCAGGCCGTGAAGAATCCGGACACCCAGACGGCTCGAGCCGCCCGCGCCCTGCGGGCGAGAAAGCGGGCCGCCCTCACAGGGACCCCGCTCGAAAACCATCTGGGAGAGATCTGGAGCCTGTTCCAGTTTCTGAACCCCGGTCTCCTCGGAAGCCAGAGGGCGTTCGTCCGGAGGTTTGTCCAGCCGGTGGTGGAGGGCGACCCCCAGGCTTCGGAGACGCTCCGACGTCGCATCGCGCCGTTCGTGCTCCGTCGGCTCAAGGAGCAGGTGGAACCCGAGCTGCCCCCGAAGGTGGAGTCGGTGGTGTGGTGCGACATGGATCCGGAGCAGGAGGCGTTCTACCGAAGCCTGCTCGACGCCAGCCGACAGCGTGTGCTGCAGGACATCCGCCGCAGGGGGCTCGAGCAGGCCCGGTTTTCAGTGCTCGAGGCCCTCCTGCGGCTGCGCCAAGCCTGTTGTCTGCCGGAGCTGCTACCCGGGGGGATCGGTGGAGGCATACCTTCTGCAAAGTTCGAGCGATTCAAGGATGTTGTGACCGAAATCTTCGAGGAGGGGCACAGGGTTTTGGTGTTCAGCCAGTTCACCCAGGTCCTGTCGCGGCTGCGTAGCTGGTTTCGGGAGACCGGGGTGGAGCACCTGTACCTGGACGGCCGGACCCGCCGGCGCGAGGACAAGGTACGGCAGTTTCAGGAAGACGAGTCCGTGCGTGCGTTTTTGATCAGCCTGAAGGCCGGAGGGGCCGGTTTGAACCTCACCGGCGCCGACTACGTGATCCTGTTCGACCCCTGGTGGAACCCGGCGGTGGAGGAGCAGGCCACCGATCGGGTCCACCGCATCGGCCAGACGCGGAAGGTGTTCGCCTATCGGCTGGTAGTTCGCGGGACCGTTGAGGAGAAGATCCTCGAGCTTCAAGCCCGGAAGAAGGAGCTGGTGGATGACCTGCTTCGGCCAGAGAACCCCGCCGCTCTGACGGAGGACGCGGTTTGGGAGCTGCTCGGGGGGGCCCCTGGGCTGGAAGGAAGAACCCCCTAGACCCTTCCCGCCCCAGCGTCCGAACGAAGCCGCCGCGGGAGATCCAGGATGCTTCGAGCTGCCGGGCCCGAGGCGGGGGCTCCCGACACCCGGCGGGAACGTCACCCTCCCGGCCCAGGTCGAAGGCCGAACCCGCACCACCCTTTACTGCTCGCTGCGTCGGTACCACGTGGATCCCCCCCTCTGCAGGAACTCCGGGGCTCCTGCGAGTCCGGGGCTCAGACCTCGGCCGTACCGCCCTCTGCCTCCTTCAATCGGTGAAGGATCGCGCTGAGGGTCTGCTTTTGGGCCTTGAGCCCTTCCCGAAAGTCTTTCCGATCGGTGTCGGCGATCTCCATCCGCAGCTCGGAGAGCACATAGTCCAACACCTGGACAAGGGTGCGTGTCTCCTCCTCCGAGAGCTCCAGTTGGGCCATGGTTCTCCCTCCTTCCCTGGGGTCGGCGGCTCAGACCCGGTTCCGGACCGCCTCCGGGGAGTCCAGACCCTCGGGGGGGGCCTGCGAAGGGGCCAAAGGACAACCCGGGGCGTGCTCGTCGTAGCGTGCCTCGTACCCACATTCGTCACACTGTGACGCCACGTGGGCACCGCACTCTTGGCAGCGAATGATCTCCAACCCGTACGCATGGTTACACATAGCGCTCCCTCCGCACATGGTGGGTATAGGGATGAGTGTTCTTTAGCCACACGCCATGCCCCTCGGCAAGGTGGCGGGAGGGGAAAATACCGGATCGGTTCGTCTGTATATCCGGTCGTTACCGGAAAGTTATACTAAAAGAGTTTCGAATAGCGGCCCCATACGGATAAAGCAATGAGCCGATAGGGTACTTCGAGGGGCGGTTGGTTGAAACCGTGCCCTTCCGAACCTATAGTCTTAACCGTTCGCTATCCGTTCGGCATCGGACGACACCACCAAGGGAGGATGTGTGCCATGAACAACGGAGCTTGTTTCGCCTGTGGTGCAGCCGCGAACGCCATCACCGCGCCGCTGTCGGGCCAGGCGGCGGAGATCGAGGCCCGGGGACGGCTCTACTTTGGGTTACCCCGAGAAGCCGTGCTGTGCCCGACCTGCATCGAGGACGTCCTGCTTGTGGGAAAAGCGATGTGGGAAGAGGACAGAGCTTCGCTCTGCCCTGCCTGCCGGAGGGAGCGTCTGGCCGGGGAGGCGTGGGCGGCGGTGCCGGCTACGGGTTCGGGTTACCCTGTGAGCCAGGGGGCACGGGCATGATTCGAGCCCCGGCTTATTATGCTGGTACCCTGTCTCGCGGGCCCGACGGCCCGTTCTTTTTTGCCCGAGGAGCCGGGGCTCAACCCGAGGTCCAGAACACGAACCCGGATCGCTCTAGCACTGCGAGATCGAACGGGCCGTCGACGGCATCGTCCCGCTCACGGATCCGGTGCATCCCCTGCATCACCGCCTCCAGGAGCCGATCCCGGGTCGGCTGCTGGAGCTCCTGGTACAAGAGGGTTTCGAGCCCGAGCCGGCGAGGAGCGGTGACGACGCCCTTGACCCGCACCCCGCGGTGGGGGTGCCCGTGGTCCTCGGAGGCATAGAACGCCAGTCTGCACCTTCCGTCCGAGTCCCGCCCGGCCAACAGTAGGTACGAGCGACGGTGGGCCTCGGGGTGGTCTTGGAACCACTGGTGCCCCCGGTGCACGAACGCCTCGTACTCCCTGCGGAAGACCTGCACAACATAGGGTTCGATCTCCTCGAACTCGGCCGCGCTCCGACGCCGAAACACCTGTGAGAGCGTCCGGCTCACCCCGATGCCCACAGCCGCACCGGCCGTTGCCATGGCGGCCTGGGCGCCCAAGGGGTAGAGCTTGCGGAGGGAGTGGATCTGCTGCCCGTCCTCCTGCTCCAGCACCACCCTTCTGTCGGCGGCCAGCACCACCCCGTCCGGCCACGCACATCCTACCAGCTGGGACATCCTGTCCACCTCTCCCGGTCATGCCCAAGCGAAACCCCAAGCCCCCGGGCGGGCGCCGAAGGCCCCTTCCCAGGAACTTTGGGCCTTCGACCCGCTGGAAGCCCGCATTACTAATTCCAACGAAAGTATTGCCAGGCCCGTGCCCCCTTCCCCTTGGGGAGTGCGGGGTGGGGGGCCTGGTGGAGCGCCGGGTGCGGCTCCTTAGCTCGCCGCGCCCTCCGAACGTCCGGATCGCCGCCGGATCCCAAGGCTTCCGCTATCGTGGCACGGACCGACGCGCAAGCGGCGACATGAGAAGGCGCGGCGATCGGATGCCGCACCCGCGCCCGGCCGGAGCCAGGCCCCCCACCCCGTCCCCTGGCAATACGTTTGAAGGTCTTAGTATTCATGAAGCCTTCTGCTGCAAACGCCGATTGCACGCCGTCTCGGGGCGTGCTCGCGCCTGGGGGCTCGACGTACCGTCCCGTACGCCTGCGCCCCTCGTTGGTGCGCTTGCCCCGATCTGACGCACACTCGACGGTTCCGCGACGAACGCTCATGAATCATGCGGGCTAACGGAGCTAGCGCTCGGTTCGAGCCTACCCCGTGGCGGAGACCATGGCAAAGCGGCCGGCCCCCCACGGCGTGACCTGGGTCAATGGCGGCGGGGTGCCGATCGGGTATGATGGAGTGCATCAAGAGACGGAGGACGCAGGAGGGAGCCGTGAGCATACCCGGAAACTGCCTCACCACCGCCATGGGCATCCTGCCCCACACCGATGTGGACCGGGCCCTGGACCTGGCATTGAGCCTCGACATCCCGTTCTGGCCCCAGCTGCCGCGTCTGTCGTACTACGAGGACATGTACGTGCAGGTTTCAGAGAACTTTCCTGGGGTTCGGATCGACGAAGAGAACCGGCGGATCGACTTCTCCACCGAGCGGTTTTACGAGGAACTGCCGGCGTTTCTGGAGCGTATGGAGGATCCGGACCTATACCGGCTGTCCGAGAAGTACTCGGCAGTGTACCACCGCTTCCTCTCCCTGGGCCTCTCGGATCGACCGGCCGTCCGGGGGCAGATGGAGGGCCCGATCTCCTTTGGTTTCAGCGTCAAGGACGAGAACGACCGCCCCCTGATCTACGATGACGAGGTCCGAGGGCTGCTGATCGACTTCCTGGCGCGAAAGGTGAACACCATGGGGGAGGAGCTCCGGGCCAGGAACCCCAATGCCTTCATGTTCGTGGACGAGCCGGGGTTGGAGTTCCTGTTCTCGGCCCTGGCAGGGTACACCGACACCGCGGCCCGCCAAGACCTGGACACGTTCTTCTCCCTGATCCAAGGGAAAAGGGGGGTGCATTTGTGCGGGAATCCAGACTGGGACTTCCTGCTGAACACCCCCATGGACGTCCTGAGCTTCAACGCCTTCGGCAGCGGGGATCGGTTCGTAGGTTACGCCCCGAGCCTTCGGAGGTTCCTGGAGAGCGGGGGGGTGATCGGGTGGGGGATCGTGCCGGCGAACTACGACGACTACCGGGCCACAGACCTCACCGAGCTGCTGGACCACCTGGAGCGGCTCTGGGATGCCCTGGAGCCTACGGGCCTGACCCGCGAGAAGCTCCTTCCGCGAAGTCTGCTGCTTCCGGCCACCTGCGCGCTGGTGAACCCCGACCGGGAACAGACGGTGGAGGCCTGCTACGATCTGCTGCGGGAGTTAAGCTTCAGGGTCCGGGACCGCTACGGGCTAGGAGGAGTGGGATGAGGCGGGCCAGACGCTTCGCCGGGGGGATGGTCGCGGCAATCGGGTTCTGGGTCTGGGTTTCGCCTCTGCCCTCGGGGGCTGCGGCATGTCCGCCGGACCTCCTGGAATCGGCACGGGCCTACCGGGATCGCCTGAATGCCGAGGGCCAGGCCGTTCGCACCTCGTCGGCCGACGCCCCTCTGGGGGTCGAGGAGACCGTGTTCTTCGACCTGGCCGCCCACGCGTGCCACAAGGGGCCGGGGCAGACGTACCGGGTGTACGGCGAGCCGAAATGCGCGGACCCAGGAGGGGAGGGCCGGATCACCATGGACCTGCCGTACCGCCTGTTCTTCCGCCGGGCCCTGACCCTGCCGGAGCTTTACTCCCAGCCGTGGAAGCCGGGTACCGACGGCGTTCTGCGGGTCGAGTTCGAGCGGGAGCAAGGGGGCGGCCGTTGGGTACCGGTGGGGCGGCGCGAGGTGCTGGACCTGGGGAAGAAGCGCGGGCAGGGCCGCCGGTAAGCCCTCGGCCGAAGCCGGGACGAGGGGGGCTCAGGTCTCCGTGGGCTTGTGGCAGAAGTAGCACTTCAAGTGGTCGGGTCGGACCGGGCCCGCCGGGGCCAGGTGGTCCTCGGGCATGGCCGTCTCGGAGTCCCGGCCGTGGCACGACGGGCAGGCCTCATAGGCCTTGCGGTCGGCATGGGTCGCGTCGGGCGGCAGCCGCGGCGTGGAGACCGGTGGAGCCCGGAACAGCACGAATAGCACCCCCGCACACACCAGGACAAACAGCAGATGCACGTAGCGCCGGTTCATGGGAAGGCCTCCCTCGAGACAAAGAATTGCATTGTAGCCCAGGGTGCCACGAAAAACACCCCTCGGCCCAAGACGAGGGGTGTCAAGCGGAAACGGTTTGCCCGCCGAGGGGTGGTCTCAACGGTTCACCGCGACCAACCCCGGCTGGATCCGCTGGAGGGTATTGTTGTCCAGAATGCGTTGGGTGAGGACGCAGTCGGGATACACGTAGTCCGCGAGCACCCGCGCGCACGGGGCCCCCGTTCGCTCCCGGATCTCGATCTCGTCGCCTTTGCCCACCCATCCGCTCCCGCTCAGGAGCAGCCGGCCGCCCACCACGGCCACCACCTGGCCGGGTTCCTCGGGCAGAGGCGACTCCTTCCGGGTCAGGGTGGCCACAAGAGCCTCCACCGCCTCGCGATCCGGGGCAAAGGGTTCCAGGTCGAGGTATCTCTCGAAATGGTGGCGGGCCAGACGAAAAGCGCGGAACCCTTTGAGAAACGCCACCCCCAGGTTGTAGTGGGCCTCTGCGTACTCCGGCACGATCTCCAGGGCCTGCAGGTAGCAGTCGATCGCGTCAGCGTACCGTTTCGCGTCGAGAAACTGGTTACCCGCCTCCTTGACCAGCCGGGCCGAGCGGGGAATATCCGCCGCAACGGCCCCCGCCGCAAACATCAGGACCATCACCAGAGCCGCGATCCGCCGAAGCCACATGACGCCCCCTTTTGCGGAAACGAACCGCCCGTCCCCCTCAGAGAGCCGAACGGGCCAACCGAACGGAATCGAAAGGCCACCCGGGTGGGGAAAATGCTTCCCAAATGTAGCAAAGGCTTGCTTCAGGTCAACCCCGGCCGTCCCCAACGCCGGGCCGGAGCTCAGAAAGCAGAGCCAGCCCCCCCTTTCCCTCTCTCAATCGCCGTGCCAGCGCGGGAGGGGCCGTGAGGAAACCGCAACGCTCGGAGCTCGAACGGCTCTACGCCGCACACCACCGCCCCGAGTTTCTCTGGCCCGACCCCCTCGTGTTTGCCCGCGGTTGGACGGATCCTCGGGACGGCGAGGTGGCCGCCCTGGTGGCGGCCGCGTTTGCATACGGCCGGGTCGAGAAGATCCTCGAGGCCCTGGGGGAGATCTTCGACCATCTGGGGGACCGGCCGAGGGAGGCCTTGGGCCACGTCCCGCCCCGCGAGTGGCAGGAGCGGCTGGGGCGGTTTGTGTACCGGTTCCACAAAGGGCAGGACGTGGCCCTGCTCCTCCACCTGGTGGCCCAGGCCCTGGAGCGGTGGGGAACCCTCGCGGATCTGTTCGAGAGGTCGGATCCCGGCGACGACCTCAGGGCAGCCCTCTCGGGGTTCTCGGACGCCATCCTTGGGGGCGACCCCCGCCCCCTCCTTCGGGAGCCCCGGCTACCCCCGCGCCACCCGGTGCGCCACCTGCTGGCCTCCCCGGCAGCCGGCGGGGCCGCGAAGCGGATGTGCCTGTTCCTACGGTGGGTGGTGCGGCGCGATCCCCTGGACCCCGGCTACTGGCACGGCCGGGTGGACCCGGGCCGGCTGGTGGTCCCCCTCGACGCCCACGTGGCCCGCGTGGGACGGGCCTTGGGGTTCACGGCCCGGAAGAGCAACGATTGGAAGACCGCGGTGGAGATCACCCGCAGCCTGGCCGCATACGATCGGGCCGACCCGGTACGGTTCGACTTTTCGTTGTTCCGGTTCGGGATGGGGCGCTACGGGCCGGGCTCCGTCTGGAACGAGTAGAGGAAACCGAGTCCAAGCAGGCGAGTCAGTTCGTCCAGGGCAGTGCGGATCTCACGGAGCAGTTGGGGGTCGGCCAGATCCTGGAGCACCAGCCGATCTCGGTAGTGGCGGCTCACCCACTCGCGCAGAGCGGCCGCCCGTTCGGGGGTGAGCATAACGCCGGGATGCACGGCCGACCGCTCGGCCGGGGTCAGTACCACCCGCAGCCGAAGGCACGCCGGTCCCCCGCCGTTTCGCATGCTCTGGCGCACATGGACGTAATGGACCGCTCGAATCGGGCCGGGCCGCTCCACCAGTTCGGTCAGGATCTCCCGGGCCGCGGGGTCTCGCCGGCACTCGGTGGGCGCAAGCACAGCCATCCCGCCTTCGGGCAGGGTGAGGATCTGGCTGTTGAACAGGTAGGTGGCGACGGCCCGGGACAGGGGGAGGCGTTTTTCGGAGATCACCTCCAGATGCAAGGGAGTAGCGAACGCCGCCTCGAACCGCCGGGCCAACCGTCGCGCTCCCCCCCGGTCGGCCCAGGCTTCGGAGTGGACGAGAAGGAAGTCCTCGTTGCCCGCGGCTGCCACGTCGTTGTGGAAAACCCCGGCGTCCACCGACTTCGGGTCCTGACGGAGCAGCATCACGCGCTCCGGAGCCAAGCCGTGGGATCGGATCAGGGCTTCCGAGGCCTCTCGGCTGTGACGGGCCGGAAACCGAGTGGGCTCCCGGCCCTCCACTCGCAACGCCCGGCGGCCGTACACGAAGAGCTCGATACCGGGGGCGCCGTGGCCGGGGGCGAGCCGCATGTGGTTGGCGGCCCCTTCATCTGTCAGGGCCGAGCTCGGCGGAAGGGGGGGGTGAACCGCGAACCGGTCGGGATCGGAAAAGATCTTCTGCAACACCCGGTGGGTGAAGGCCGCTTCCAACGAGCGGTGGAACTGGGAGACGAGGTTGGCTGGGGTGACGTGAACCCGGCCGTCCGCCGTGTCGGCCGACGGACTGACGGTGGCCGCGTTGGCCGCCCACATGCTCGACGCGCTCGACACCGCCGCCAGGAGATCCGGGGCGTCCCGCAGGCAGCGCGCCAACACCTGCTCATCGGTGCCGGTGAACCCCAGCCGCCGCAAAGTCGGAACGTCCGGCCGTTCGTGGGGGGGGAGGACGGCCTGGGGCACGCCCATTTTGGCCACAAGCTCCATTTTACCGATCCCCTCCAATGCCGCGGCCCGGGGATCGGAAGGGGCCCCGCTGTGGTCCATGGAGGCCAGGTTGCCGTACGCCAGCCCTCCGTAGTGGTGGGTGGGTCCGACCAGGCCATCCAGCTGGAGCTCCACGGCGGCTGGGCCCACGGCTCCTGTCCCCCTGTCGGTGCACCTCCGGGCGGAGCGGGCGAGACGTCCCCCGCCCCCGCAGACGCAAGGCATGCCCATCAGGCACCGGACGGGGCGGGCCGCAACGGGGCGCAGGCCACCGGATCGCCGGGAGGCACCTGGAGAGCCTCGAGCCCCTCGGGCGGAAGCAGGGCCTCGGGGGCGTTTCGGGGAAAAGGGGCGATCACCACGGGCACGCCGGAAGGGTAGGGAGCTACGAGGTGGGGTTCCCCGGTCGGGCCCGCTTCGTCGGGGACGGCCGGGCGCACCCGGGTTTCGCGCACGGTTCGGATCCGGTCCCGGGGGCAGCCCACCACGGGGCCGCCGTCGAAGATGTCCACGAAACCCAGCGGGCGAAACCCCTCCTGGCGCAGCAGGGCAAGGGCCGGTTCCGTTTCCGGATGCACCCGCCCGATGACCCGTTGGGCCTCCTCGGGAAGGAGGGGCACGTAAATCGGATGGGCGGGCATCAGTTCCGAGATAACCCGCTTGTCCCGCACGCTCAGGTAATCGGCCTTGGGGAAGTCGAGGCCGAAGAAGTGGCGGCCGATGGCCTCCCAGAACGGGCACCGTCCCCGGTCGTCCACCACGCCGCGCATCTCGGCGATCACCTCCCGTTCGAACCGGTGGGGCTGGCACGCCATGTACAGGAACCGGCCCAGGGACAGGAGCCGGCCGTTGCCGTGCCGGCGGTAGGAGGGTGCCAGGTACAGGCTGCCGATCTCGCAGGGGCCGCTGTGCTCCCGAACCGGGTGCAGGCATCGGATCCGACGCCGGATACCCAGCACCTCGGACCGCAGCTCATGGGTCTCGAGCCGGTAGGTGTAGAACGGCTCGAACCCTCCCACCTTGGCGACAATGCCCGCGGTACCGGCCAGGGCCCCCGTGCGCGGGTCCTCCAGCACGAACAGGTACGACTCCCCCCCCGGCCGTCGGACGTCGCGACCGAACACCTCGGCACCCTCCCACACCCGTTCGGCCAGGAGCTCGGGGTCCTTGGGGAGGCTCGTGAGACCGTGCCCGGAGCCGACAACAAGCTCCACGACACGGTCCAGATCTTCCCTTCGGACCGGCCGAAACACCATCACGGCGAGACCTCCCCTTCCCCGGCGGGACCTTGGGCGATCACCGCCTCCACCCGGTCCGCCACGGCGTCCAGGTCGTTGTCGGAGACGGCAGGGGTGGGAACCAGGAACCGTACCCGGCAAGGGGCATGGCCGGCCGTAAACGCCACCACGCCGGCTTCGAACAGCCTCCGGACCACGGCCCTGGCCGCGGCAGACGACCCGTCGAACGGAGTGAAAGCCACCATGGCCCCGATTCCGTAAGGCCCCCGGATCTCCCCGGGCATCCGGCGCTCCATCTGCTCGAACCTCTCGGCGAGACGGAGGTACACCCGGGCGTTGCCGCCGTCCGGGCCGAACAGGTCGGACTCCCTCAGCACCCGGAGCACGGCCAGGCCCACGCGGAACGACGCGGTGGCCCCGGTGAACGTCTGGCTGATCAGGCCGGTGGGGGGACGGTAGGCCTCCCGGAACAGGGTGGCGCACACCTGGGTCATCTTCCCCACCGTGACCAGGTCCACCAGGTCGTCGAGCCCGTAGTGCTGAAAGGCAAACGGCGCCAAGGTCCTTCCGAAGGTCTGGACCTCGTCCACCATCACGGCCACGCCGCTGTCCCGTAGTTCCGCCATGAGGACCCGGAAGAACTCCCCGTCCCCGGGGAATCCGCCCCGTTCCCCCTGAACGAGCTCGAACACCATGGCCGCGTGCCGCCCCGGATATCGGTCCAGGTGTGCGCGGAGGGCGGCCCGGGCCCTGTCGGTGCTGCCCTCGGGGTCCGATGGATCGAAGAACGGAACAAAGTCCACCGCCACGGTGGGGGGCAGCCCCTCCCGGTAGGCCGGCCGATCCGTGACCCAGGCCAGCGTCAGGGTCCTTCCCGCAAACCCACCTTCGAAGGCCAGGATGCGGTCGGCCGGCCGGTGCCGGTGGAACGCGAGCTTCAAGGCGTTCTCGTTGGCCATGGCCCCGCTGGTGGTGAAGAAAACGTGAGCTAACCGGGCCCCCCGGGCGTTGGCCAGGCCGAGGAGCTCCTCCGCAAACGAGAGCGCCAGGGATGTTTGCTGGAGGTTGCCTTGCATGGCCATGTCCTCGAGGGCGGCGTCCAAGCCCGCCTCCAGCACGAGGGGATGCCCGTGGCCCAGGAAGTGGACCCCGATCCCCCCGATCATGTCGTACTTCACGCTGCCGTCGGCCAGCTCGACGAACGGCCCCCGCCCCACGCCGGAGCCGAGGTAGGGCAGGGCTAGGGGGGCGCCCCGGAGCTCTCCCCACCGTTGCACCGCTTCGGATGCCTGCACCGTTAGGGCGGGGTCGGGGGCCCGGATCCCCGTGATCCGGGCCTGCACGTCGCCCACCGCCCCGGCGAGGAGCCGTCGGGCCTCCCGTACCCGCGGGTCGGCGCGCAGCAGGTCGGCCGACAGCAGGGTCACGGCACGGCCTCCGCTGAACGGCCACCAGAACGGTGCGCGGCCTCCAGGCTCCGCAAGAACTCGGTCACCAACTCCACCCGCTCCTCCAGGCTGTGCAGGTCCACCCACTCCTCCGGGGTGTGCATGCCGTCTCCCCGGGGACCGAGGCCGTCGGCGCACGCAAGCCCCGCGGCCGACAGCAGGTTAGCGTCCGACACCCCCCCGCTGGGGGCCCAGCGGAGCGACCGACCGGACCGGCCGGCGCACGCCGCTAACCGTTCGTACAGGGCCAGGGTGCGATCGTCGAGGCGTCTCGGCGGTCGGCCGAGCTCCCCGTGGATCTCGAGCCGCACGCCGTAACGTGCCTCGATCCGCGCGTGAATTCGGGTGAGCCCCTCGGTGAACCGCTGCACGTCCAGCGGGTCCCGGCACCGTACGTTCCACCGGGCCACCGCGCGCTCCGGGATCACGTTGACCGCCTCCCCGCCCCGGATCTCCCCCACGTTGACGCGAACCCCGGGGGTGTCTCCGGCCCACCGTTCCAGCTCCACCACGAAGGCAGCCAGGGCGTGCACCGCGTTTCGGCCCTCGTCCGGGTTGCGGCCCGCGTGGGCCCGGCGGCCGTGGGCCACCACCGTGAAGTTGCCCGACCCCATCCGGTCGGACACCAGCGCGCCGTCCGGGTGGGAGGGCTCGAACACCAGGGCTGTGCCGTACCGGCCGGCCCGGGAGACCAGGAGCGGAGCAGAGGCGGGGGATCCGAGCTCTTCGTCGGGGGCGATCCACACCGCCCAGCCCACGTCCGGCTCCGTACGGCCGCCGACCTCGAATCGGCGAAGAGCTTCCCAGGCCACGGCGATCCCCCCCTTCGCATCGAGCGCGCCCACTCCCCATAGGGCGGGTCGACCGCGATGGGTGCCACGCTCGGGGGGCCTGGTCAAGGGGAGGGCGGTGTCGGCATGCGCCACGATCAGGACCTGGGTCGAAGCCGTGGGCCGCCTGACGGCCCAAAGGGCGGGCCCCACGGCGACCGCCACGGCCCGGCCGTCCTCGTCCCAGGTACTCCAGGGGTCGAGGGGCACCCGGTCCACGCGGGCACCGAGGGAACGGAAGAGGGGGACGAGGCCGGCTACCATTCTACGGACCCCGGCGGGGTCCCGGCTCCAGGATGCCACCCGCACCCACTGCTCGAGCGTTCGGACCAGGTCGTCCATGGAACCCGAGCGTACCGGCGAACCGTTCCCCTTACCGCCGCACGACCAGATCCAGCCCCACCAGACGGTCGTCCTTCCGGGTGTACTTGAGGCGGGCCGTGGTGCCCACCTCCACGTCGGACAGGCGAATCTCCCGGCCATCGACACGAGGCCTCACCGCTTCGTCCAAGGTGACCCCTACCGTGAGATCCCCTTTGGGGGTGGGGACCTCGATCACCACGGTCCGGTACGGCACGTCCACGGCGCTGATCCGGCCCTCCACGACCCGGATCTCTCCCGGTCGGATGGTTGCCGCCCACGCCGGTGCGGCAAGAACGACTCCGACCAGTACGGCCCACAAGACCCTTCGAAGTGCGACCATGGCGACCTCCTTTCCCTTGGGGAGAAAGAACCGTCGAACCGCACCACGAACCGTAGCCGATCCCAGAGGGTTGTCAACCGGGGCACACGGCTTCCGCCGCGCCCCGACGGTCCTCCCGGCCGACCGGTCATTTGGACAGGGGCACCACCACGTACAGGGTGCCGGCACCCCGCTTGATCAGGAACAGCACGCTCTCCTTGCCTTTGGACTCCGCCAGGGCCTTGCGGTAGGCATCCAGGTCGGGAACCTCCTGCTGGTTCACCTCCAAGATCACGTCGCCCCGACGGACGCCCGCCTGGGCCGCAGGGCTATCCGGCACCACCCCCGACACCACCAGGCCTTTGTCGGTGTCCAGGCCGAGGTGCTTCTGGAGCTCCGGGGTGATCTCTTGCACCGTGAGTCCCAGGTCCTTCTGGACGCGAGCTTCGCCGGCCAGGGCCTCCTCCTTGAGCTCGCCCAGGGTCACCTCGAACGTCTTGCGCTTGCCCTTGCGAAGGACCACCACCTTCACCTTGCTGCCCGGAGCACGCTCGGCCACGATCCGGGGAAGCTGGTGCATCTTGTCGATGGTCTGGCCGTCGAACTCCACGATGATGTCTCCCCGGCGGAGCCCCGCCTTGTCCGCGGGGCCGTTCTCCACCACGTCGGAGATCAACGCTCCCCGGGGAGCCTTCAGGCCGAACTGATCGGCCAGGTCTCTGGTGACCTCCTGGATCATGACCCCCAGCCATCCCCGGGTGACCTTGCCCCGTTCCTTGAGCTGGGGCACGATCTCCTTGGCCATGTTCACGGGAATGGCGAAGCCGATCCCGGTGCCTCCGGCCACGATGGCGGTGTTGATGCCCACCACCCGGCCGTTCATGTCGAACAAGGGGCCGCCCGAGTTTCCCGGGTTGATCGCCGCGTCGGTCTGGAGGAAGTTGTCGTAGGGACCGGCACCGATCACCCGCTGCTTGGCGCTGATGATCCCGGCCGTGACGGTGTGCCCGTACCCGAACGGGTTCCCGATGGCAATCACCCAGTCCCCCACCCGGATCTTGTCGCTGTCGCCGACCCGTACCGGCTGAAGATCGACCCCCTTGGGGTCGATCTTGATCACGGCGAGGTCCGTCTTGGGGTCGGTTCCCACGATGCGGGCCTCGAACTCGTGCTCATCGGAAAGCCGGACGACGATCTCGTCCGCGCTCTCCACCACGTGGTTGTTGGTCAGGATGTAGCCCTCCCGGTCCCAGATGAACCCCGACCCCAAGCTCTGGGTTTTGAACTCCCGGGGCTGGTCCCCGAAGAACCGGTCGAAGAAGTCATCGCCGAAGAACCGGCGGAACGGGTCGTTGGGGCCGAAACGAGGCAGGTTGCGGAACATTCTCCGCGTCTTCACCACCTTGGTGGTGGAGATGTTGACGACGCTGGGTTTGAGCTTCTCCGCGAGGGGTGCGAAGCTTTCGGGGGCTCCCCGGGCCGAGGCGGTCGAGGGAAGAGCGAGGGGTGTCAGGAACAGAGCCAACACGACCCACACGAGCGCGTGACGATTCATTTCGCATCACCTCCTTCATGCATGGCTTGTAAGGACCGACGGGCCGAGGAGCCGCACGGGACGCGGCCACTGCCCCCGGCGCCGGCAGGAGCGGCCCCAATATAAGGCCACCGGATGAGGAAGCAATGAGGCCCGGGTTAAAAGCCCGTGAGAGCGGGGTGGGGATCAGGATGTAAGGCGCTCCAGGATGCGGTGGGCCACCGCCGGCAGGTCGGTCTCTGCCCTGGGATCGTCGGCCACCCTCCCTCGTTCGTCCAGGTTCTCCAAAAACAGGTTCGCCACGCCGTCAATCCCGAGGACCTCGAACCAGGCGTCCACGATCCGGTGGAGGCAAGTGAACACCGAGTGGGAGGGGCTGCCGGCCGTGGCCACCAAGGCACCGGCGCGACGGCGTTGCGGCCGCCGGTTCAGGAGGTTCACCCGAGCCCAACGGCACTGGAACCGGTCGATCGCGGCTTTCAGGGGGGCGGGCGGCCCTAGGAAGTAGACCGGACTCCCCACCACCAGTGCGGCGGCCCGGTCCACCGCCCCATACACGGAAGGCATGTCGTCGTCGCGGATCACGCACTCTCCGGTCTGCGCACAGCCCCCGCATCCGACGCACGGCCGGACCCGCAGGTCGGCGCAGCGCAACCGCTCCACCGGCGTACCGGCACCCTCGAAGGTGGCGGCGAGCCGGTCGAGGAGAAGGTCGGTATTGCCGCCCCGGCGGGGGCTGCCGTAGACCAACAGAACCGGTTCTTCCATCGCTCACACCCGAATCGGCCCCCGGCCTTCCGGTGAGGGGAGCCGGGGTTCACCGGGATCCTTCGGCTGCTGGTCCCGGCACGTGGCAGAGGGCATGCGCCGTTCCCAGCCCCTTTTCTGAGACTTGCAGTAGTACCAGAAGACCACGGAAGCGCAAGGCGGACCGGTTCTGGGAGAGGCGGGCACGGCAGGACGAGCCTGCTTTTTCGGCCGCTTGCTACTGGAAGAGCTCGGGATCGGGGGCATCCCCGGACTCGTCCTCCTCGGCCGGAAGCCGATAGTCCTCTCGGAACCACCGGCCCAGGTCGGCAAGCCGACATCGTTCAGAGCAGAAGGGACGGTAGGGATGGTCCTTCCAGACGACTGGTGCCTTGCAGGTGGGGCAGCGCACGGTCATCTCACGCTCCGGTGGGGCGGAAGGGGAAGTTTTCTCACTCGGCGCACGCAGGTTGCCGCGCACTACTGTGGCATCGAGCCGGAAGACCGTGCAAGCCCCCGGGCTCCTGCCCCGTGCCCCCGCGCCTCCCATGGGCAGTCGGCCGCTGCCTCTTCTCCGAACACCACGTGGTGGACCGCCACGTGCTCGGCCCGCTCCAGGTACCCCCGTAGCAACGCCGCGTCGCACAGAGAGTTGATCTCTCGGGGAACTCCTCCGGACAGCTGGTAGACGGCGTCCAGGGCCCGAGGCCGGAACATGCACCGGCCGGCTCCGGCACGCTTGAGACGGGTGAGCACGTATCGGATGGTCTCGTCCCTCGAGAGGGGCGCCAGCTGGGCCCGGACCCCGATCCGTTGGTCCAGCGGCGGGAGCGATCGAACCCCGGAAACCACCTCCGACCGTCCCACCAGCACCAAGGCCAAAAGGAACCGGCCACCGAACCGGGGGTTCAGGAGCAGCCGGATCTCGTTCCACGTCTCGGGCTTTTGAATGGCGTGAGCCCCATCCACCACCAGCACGCTCTCCACCCCCCGCCGATGGTTCTCCAAGAGGTACGAGCGAATCTGCGCCACCAGCTCGGCCTTCCCACCCGACGCCGGCTCCTGGCCCCACTGTCTCAGCGCCTCCCGGAGAAATGGCTCCGGCTCCGGCTCCGGGTCTGCCAGAACCGCCACCTCATGGGCCCCTTTCGGTAACGAGGCCAGGAGCCGGCGACACACAAGGGTCTTCCCGCACCCAGCAGCACCCGTGAGGAGAACGGGCCCTTTTCTCCGGGTCACGGCGTACTCCAACCGGGTCAGGCACTCGAGGTGGACCCTCGAACCATAAAAAAAACGCGGGTCCGGTCGGCTCTCGAAAGGCGGCATGCGAAGGTTCCAATACGCTTCATACATGGGACCCATCCCGGGAAAGAGGTTCGACGCGTCGGGGTCTTGATCGGCAGCCGGCAAGTGGACTTTAGAGTTTTTTTCCTTTTCGGACTATGCAAACTTTACCAAAACGACCGTCGTCTTTCGAACGAGCCCGTCTACCCGGCAAAAACATTTCGATCTCGGATTTTTTTCAACCTCTATCGGTGTTTCCGGCAAACTCACCATTGTTTTCACCTCGTCGGAACCCCGCGAGCCGCCAGGACCCTCGGGAGGGGACCTCGGGGTTCCCAGAGATAACGTCCGATAAGATATATTATGTTAAGTTTTGCCGGGGCAGCCTGTAGGGGAACTTTTCCTGTGCAGACCGGGCTGGTAGAGTTTGGCTTCCTCTTTCACAAACCAAAGGCTCGGGAGGTCTTGCATGGTCCGCGTACGATGGCTGACGTTGATGGGAGTCCTGGTCGCTCTGGCCGCGCCCTTGGGGGCTGCCGGGTTCATGTCGGAGGGGTGCGGGGGGGGCAAGTGCAGCGACTGCCACACCCTTTCGGCGGACGAGGCCCGGTCTGTCCTGGGCAGGCTGGTGGACGGTGTCCTGGGGGTTCGTGAGGCCGAGGTTCCGGGGCTGTGGGAGGTGGACGTGGAGAAGCGGGGCCAGAAGCTCCCGGTGTTTCTCGACTACTCCAAGCGGTTCGTGATCACGGGCGACGTGATCGATCTGGGCACCATGACCAGTCTGACCCGAGAGCGCTACATCGACCTGAACCGGATCGACCCCTCGATCATCCCGCTGGACGACGCAGTGGTACTGGGGGATCCGAAGGCTCCGATCCGGATCGTGGTGTTCGACGATCCAGAGTGCCCGTTCTGCAAGAAGCTGCACCCAGAGCTGAAGAAGCTGGTCCAGCGCCGGCCGGACGTGGCGGTCTTCATCAAGATGCTGCCCCTCAAGATCCATCCCACCGCCCGCAAGAAGGCCGAGGCCATCATCTGCTCCAAGTCGGTCCAGATGCTCGAGGACAGCTTCGCGGGAAAACCCCTCCCAGAGCCCACCTGCAAGACCGACCAGATCGAGAAGAACGAGCGGCTCGCGAAGAAGATCGGGGTTCGGTCGACCCCTACCCTGGTGTTCCCGGACGGCCGGGTGGTGCCGGGGTACAAGGAGGCCGACCGGATCCTGCGCTACCTGGAAGGGGGAACCAAAGGGAAGCGTGCGGCAGGGGCGACCGGGGAAAAGGCCGAGGGGGCAGCGAAGAAACCCCCTTCCCCTTGATGGGCCTTCGGTCCGCCAGGCGGGTAGGCGGCCAGACGGATCCCGAGCCGCCGCCAAGGCTTTCAGGGGACAAGGGGGCCGGTGGAGGACAGCCGCGGCCGGAAGCAGGCCCCTATGCCCCACCGTTGAATGCGTCGTTGAGCGCCCGCCGGAACGCAGCGCGGCGGACAGGCCAGGGGGCCTGGGCAAACGGCACCGGCTCGCCCTCGCCCCGGGCCCGCACCCGGTACACCCAGAACCCGTTTTCCACCCGAATGGGTCCCACCAGGTCTCCCGGGGCCGCCCGTTCGAGCCGATCTCGGCCCGGCGTGCCCGGAAACAGATAACGGCGGCCGAGGGGGCCACCGAACCGTGCCGATCCCCCCTGGCTCACCTCCCGGGCCACCGCCCCGAAGGGCTCCCCCGCCCTCACCCGCTCCAGGGCCTGGCGCGCGGCCTTCTTCTGGGCCCGGACCCGGTCCGGGGGGTCGTCTGGGTTGACGTAGCGGAAGATGCCGTCCAGCTCGACCCAGGGGGGTACAGGAACGAGTCGTTTCTCTAATTGTTGCAGCTTAGATGGAATGACCTCCTGAGCTACAACTTGAAGTTCATCCCACCGCCGATCCAACCCCTCCTGGGCGACCCCTCGTGGGAGCCTCCCCCCGGTCACCCGGTCCAGGAGTGCCCTCAGGATCCGCGCGCCCGGTGCCGAAGGCCGGGGGTCTGGGGCCGAAGGGGGAGGCCGGGCGGCCCTCCCCGCCTCCCCTGCCCTGCCCGACGTCAGGGCCCGAACCCACGGCCCCGGTCCCTCCGGCCGATCCAGGAGGGTCCCCCAGTCGAACAGACAGAACCGGTCCGCCCCGGCCGCCCGGGCCGCTGCGGCCTCCCGGCCGATCTCGTCGGGGTCCTTGATGTACGCCCCCAGGCCGACCCACAGCTCGGCCCCCCAGGGGGCGGCCAGCGGCACGAGGCGGCGGACCTGGACCGCGACCCGCTCGACCGGGCCGAAGTAGGCCATGGGGTACAGGGCGTCCACCAGGCCCTCGGCGACCCAGGTCCGCCAGTCCTGCCCTTTGTCCCGGTACGCCGGACCCGGATCGGGCCACACGGCGGCGGACAGCTTGATCCTGCGGTCAGGGGTCGAGGCCGCGAGCACCCGCCGGACCCGCCGCACCAGGGCCGTGACCTCCCGGGCCCGGGCCTCGGCCCACAGCAGCCCCAGGGTGGTGAGCACCCGGTCCCCGGCCGGCATGGTCCCGGCGGCCCACCCGGCCAGATCGGGTCGGTCCCGGAGCTCGGGGGGCAGCAGCCGCGGGTCGAGCCCCCAGATCTCCCGAAACCGGCGGCCCAGGGGACCGGCCTGGCCGTACCCGGGGCCGGGGTAGCGGATGAAATCCAGGTGCACCTCGGACACGGGGTAGGCGTCCACCAGCTCCTCCACGATCCGAGCGAACCGGGCCCGGTACCCTTGGGAGGCGGGGTCGGCGTAGACACCCTCGATCCAGCCCAGGGCTCGGTCCAGCGGGGAGTAGGTGTCCACCCGGCGGCCCCGGTCGTCCGAGAGGATCCACTCGGGGTGGGCCCGCATCGGATGGGCCGGGTCCTGGGGCGGGTGGTCGGCCCCCCACAAGTAGAACACGTTCAGCCACGCGGCCAGGGCAACCCCCTCGCAGGACTCGAGGGCCAGTCTCAGGGGGTCGTAGCCGGGGGGCTGCCCGGCGAGGGGCTCGGCCCGGGGCGCGAGACGGCTGTGGTACCAGGCATCCCCCCTTCCCCGGACCTGAACCAGCACCCGATCGAGGCCCTGCTCCCGCGCGGCCCGGCACGCCCTGCGGACCTCGGAGGGATCGGCGAGCCGGTCCCGCACCACCCAGGCCGCCCTCTGGGGCGCCGGCGCCGCACAGGCCCCCATGAGCCAGAGGGCCGCCGCGGCAGCCCCGATCCGAATCACGCCCGTTCCTCCAGCGCGGCCAGGAGGCGGTCGTGGATGTCCTCGAATCCTCCGTTGGAGAGGACCACCACCACGTCGCCCGGCTCGGCCCGCTGTGCCACATGGGCCACGATGCCGGAGGCGTCGGAGAACCATCGGGCCTCCACCCCGCGGCGGCGCAGGTCGCGGGCGAGGCGCTCCACGTCGAGCCGTTCGTCCAGGGGCACCTTGTCGGTGTCGGGAACCGACCGCAGGCACACCCGGTCAGACGCGTGGAAGCAGCCCACGAGCGCCTCCTGGAACACCCGGCGCCGCATGGTGTTGGAGCGTGGCTCCACCACCGCCCAGATCCGCCGGTCCGGGAACCGCTCCCGAAACCCCTCGAGGGTGGTTCGGATCGCCGTGGGATGATGGGCAAAGTCGTCGTACACGCTCACCCCCCGGGCCTCGCCCCGAAGCTCCGCCCGGCGTCGCACCCCGGGAAACGTCGAGACGGCCCGGCAGATCACCTCGGGCGGGATGCCCGCGAGGGTCAGACTGACTACGACGGCCAGGAGGTTCCAGGGCTGGTGGGAGCCCACCAGCGAGTGTTCCAGCCGCATCGCCGCCCCCCCCGGCCCCTTCACCTCGACCGTGCCGGCCGGGCCGGGCCGGGCGGTCCAGTCCGCGGGGTTCCCGCGGGCCGAGTACGTGATCACCCGGCAGGGGGCACCGGCCGCCAAGGCCATGACCTCCGGATCGTCGGCGTTGGCCACCAGGGCCCCGGACCGGGGTACGATCCGCACCCCCTGCTCAAAGGCCCGGCGGAGGTGATCCATGTCCGGGTAGATGTCGGCGTGGTCGTACTCCAGGTTGTTGAGCACGAGAACCCACGGCCGGTAGTGCACGAACTTGGGCCGTTTGTCGAAGAAGGCCGTGTCGTACTCGTCCCCCTCCAGCACGAACCACTCCCCCTCCCCTACCCGGAACCCGCCCCCCAGGCCCTGGGGCACCCCGCCCACCAGCCACGACGGCCGTTGGCCCGCCTGCTCGAGCACCCAAGCGCACAGGGCCGAGGTGGTGGTCTTGCCGTGGGTGCCGGCCACCACCAGGCACCGGCGGCCGGGCAGAAACGCCCATTCCACAAGCTCCGGCAGGGAGCACCGGGCCATCCCCCGGTCCAGCACGGCCTCCAGCTCGGGGTTCCCCCGGCTCACCGCGTTGCCCACCACCACCCAGTCCGGGACCGGGTTCAGGTTGGTCGGATCAAACCGATCGGCCACGGGAACCCCCGCCCGGGCCAGCACCGTGGACATGGGGGGGTACACGCCCTGGTCCGACCCAGAGACCTCGGCCCCTAAACGGTGGAGCTCCACGGCCACCGAGGCCATGGCGGTGCCGCAGATCCCAAGGAAATAAAAACGCTTTCCCTTGAAAGCCCCCGGAAAAACGTGTTTTATCTGGTTGAACACGCTCGCCCTCTTTTGTTACACTTCGACCCGCGTTTGATTCCTGCTCGATTTGGGGAGGGAGACCATGAATCGAGACCAAGCGGTCCCCTACATCCTCGCCGACTCGTTCCTCAAGTGGTGGCGGGAGATGGGCTCGCCCGAGATCGGCCCGGCGTTCCAGTACTGGGCAGACCGGGAGAACCTGAAGCCCCGTCGGCGCCACGCGGTACGCCGGCGGGTCGAGGAGCTCCGGGCCAGCCGGCGGGCCGCGTAGGGGGGCAGCCCGGGGGCCGGAGGGCAACTCCCGAGCCCGGCATCGGGCTCACCCGTACAAGCGAAACGGGCGGGTCTGCTCCCACCAACCTTTGAGATCGGCCGACCAGGATCGCTCCAGGTCCCGGGGGTTCGCCCCTTCCTCCACGGCCCGGCGCAGGGCCTCGTCGCCCAGCAGGAGGTGGATGGGAAGCCGTTCGGTCTCGTACTCGTAGGGGGGCGGGCGCCAACCAAACCCCTTCTCCGCCGCCCCTTTCCACAGGGCCGTCAGCAGGGCCAGGCCGGTGCGGTACGGACGGAACGCCTGGGGGTCGGTCACGTGGAGGTGGACCCCACCGCAGGGCCGCCCCCCCCACTTCTGAAAGGTGGGTTTGAACCCCACCGGCCGGAACACCACCCCCGGCAGGTCGTACCGGTCCAGGGCCCGCGCCAGATCGTCGCCGCGGAGCCACGGCCCCCCCACGATCTCGAACGGCCGGGTGGTACCTCGGCCTTCCGATGCGTTGGTGCCCTCGAGGAGCACCGTTCCGGGGTACACCAGAGCCGTGTCGAACGCGGGCATGTTGGGCGACGGCATGACCCAGGGCCGGCCGGTTGCCGGCCACAGGCCGCCGTCCCACCCTTCCAGCTCCACCACCTCCAGGTCGCAGGCGATCCCCCCGGGCCGGCACATCCACCGGGCCAGCTCGCCCAGGGTGAGGCCGTGGCGCATGGGAATCGGCTCCATTCCCACGAACGAGCGCCATGGGGGCCGGAGCAGGTTTCCCTCGACGGCCCGGCCCAGGGGGTTGGGCCGGTCGAGCACGACCACCCTGACCCCGGCCCGGCCGCAGACCTCCAGCGTCAGCCGAAGGGTCCAGGCGAACGTGTACACCCGGCACCCCACGTCCCACAGATCCACCAGGAGCACGTCCAGCCCTTCCAGCCACGCGGGGTCCGGGGCCCGCCGGTCGGCGTATAGGGACCACACCGGAATGCCCAGCGTCGGGTCCACGCCGTGGGGGGTCTCGACCATGTTGTCCTGGACGTCGGCCCTCACGCCGTGCTGGGGGCCAAACAGGGCCTCGAGCCGGACCCCGGGGGTGCCGGCCACCCGGTCCCGGGCCCACCGGAACTCCCGGTCCACGCTGGCGGCGTTCAGAAGAAGCCCCACCCGCTGCCCGGGACGGACCCACGGGCGGGGGTCCCGGCAGAACCGCTCCAGACCCACGGTGACCATCAGCTCCCCTTTCCCGACTCGCCCGCCCGATCGAGGGCCGCCTTGAACCCGATCGGGCCCACCAGCTCGTTCAGCGTGATGCAGGCCACGAGGAACACGGCCACACCGGGCCCCCAACCGGGGAACCGGCGGGCCAGCTCGCTGGCCAGCCCCAGGCTGACCCCGGCCTGGGTGAAGAACGCCATGCCGCTGTAGCGGCGAAGCGCCCTGCCCTGCCCTGCCATTGAGGATCCGATCCACCCGGCGACCATCAGAAGCGCCATCCGGGCCGCCACGAACACCAGGGCCAGGTGCCACACCGAGCCGAGCACCGGCAGGTTCAGGTGGACCCCGGCGGTGGAGAAGAACACGATGAAGATCGGAAGCGCCACCGCGCGCAGCCCCTCGGCCAGTGCCTCGCCCTCCCGGGTGAAGTTCTGGACCGTGAACCCAGCTGCGGTGGCGATCAGCAGGGGTTCCAGGTGAACCGCGGTGCCGTACTCGGCCTCGAACCACTGCGCCAGCCAGCGGGAGAACTCCGATACCAGGAGCCCTGTCATCATCAGCACCACCGGCAGGTAACCCCGGAGCCTACGGATGTACAGGGCCAGGGCTCCGCCCAGAATGAACCCGACCGCCACGGACGCGACCAGCTGGCCGGCCACCGCGGCCAGGAACGCGGCGTCCATACCAGCCCCGGTAAGGACCGACCCTCCCACCGAAGCCACCAATGCAAAGAGGAGGATCACCAGGCTGTCCATCAGAACCGTGACCCCGAACACCGTGTCGGTGAACGGGCCCGCGGCCCGACAGTCCCGGATGATCGCGATGGCCGAGGTGGGGGATCGGGCGATACCGACCACCCCGATCAGGGCTCCTACCACCCAGATCCCAGGACCGGCCAGGTCCAACTGGAACGGCAGCCACGGCCGGGCCAGAAACGTGAGCCCGGCCAGGCCGGGAACGACCAGCAGCATCATGCCGGCCGCGATGCCAGCGATGCCCCGGAACCGGGCCCGCAGGGTGGACAGGCGCAGCTCCCCCCCGGCGGTCAGAGCGATGAAGGTCAGCGCCAGGTCGTCGATGGCCTTCATGCGGTGGGCCCAGCTGGAGTCGATCAGCCCCAACACATGAGGGCCGCTCACAACCCCGGCCACGATGTAGCCGCTGATGCGAGGCAGGCGCAACCGGGCAAACACCTCCCCCAGCAGGTAGGCCTCCAGGAGAAGGAACCCGTAGTTGGCGGACAGGAGGGCGGGCTCGAAGCGGCCCTCCCCCAGCGGAATCCGGTCCAACAGGGCCATGATCCCGGCGAGGCCGGCGGCAAACGCCAGCCGCAGCCACAGGCCGGACCATCCACGGGCAGCAGCGGTCTCGGCCACGGCTCAAACCTTCCGGTACGCCCAGCCGTAGTAGGCGGAGCTGACCAGGTCGTTGACGATCACCCCTGTGAGCACGGCCGCGGCACCGTCGCCGACCCCATGGGAGGGGAACAGCAGCATCAGGTTGACCATGAGCGCCACGCTCATCTCGCTCTGGGCGAGCACGCCCCACCCCACGGACCGCACCCCTCCGCTGGGGTTCAGAACCCAGCCGGCGGCGGCGCCTCCCGCGATCTTGCCGCCAAATCGGGCCGCCACGTACACCGCGGTGATCAGCCACGCCCCGCCACCCAGCAGCCCCCACCAGGCCCCGGCCACCAGGAGCATCAGAAAGTAGATGGGCTTCTCGATCCGCAGCAGGCGGTCCTGGGCAGCCCGAGCCTGGGGGTGCACGTTGGCAACGATGCATCCCGCCACCGCGTTGACCAGTACCGGCGACAACCCGGCGTAGGCCGACAGCCCCCCGGTGAACAGCACCGTGCCCGCCAGCACCGGGAGTTCGGCCTCCCGCGTGCGGGCCACCCCCATGGCCCCCAGCAGAATCACGGAGGACGCCAGGGCGAACCCCAGGGTTTGGGCCAGCCGGATCCACCCGCCAGGCACAAACCAGCACAGGGCCACCCCGAACAGCACCACCCCCCACAGGTCGTCGAAGGCCGAGCAGAACCGCAGGAATCGGAACGTGGGGTTCCGGCCCAGGGAGGTGTGGCGGTCCACCAGGAACAGGAACGTTGTCGATGTTCCCAGGCCAGAGGCGGCCAGGGCCACGGCCAGGGGAACCGGCACGTCACCCCCGCGGGCCAGCACCCACCCCAAGGCCCCGAACAGCGCCGCGAGCACCACTGCGTTGAGGGCCGCACTGGCCGCAAACATTCGGCCCGGCAGCCGGCGTAGACCGGTCGCCTCGAACTGAAGCCCGAACACGAACCCCAGGTACCCCAGGCCCAGGCCCACGAACGGTTCGAGCCCCTGCAACGTGGCCCGGTCGAGCACCCCGGTGATCCGGGGGCTCAGCAACAGACCCAACACCAGGAACTCCGCTCCGGTCAGGTAGAAGAACCGGCCAAACCGCCCGGCCCGAACCCTGCCGAGCCAGCGCTGGGAGACCGTCAGGCCCAGGGCCAGGAACACGGCGACGCCCACCAGCTCCCGCAACGCCCTAGTCTCCCCCGAGCACATGGCGCTCGAGCACGAACGCCGTCAGGGTCCCTTCGAGCACCCGTCGGTCGCCCGCCTCGACCTCCACCCTGACCTTCCTCCTTTTGCCGTTGGCCTCCAGCACCCGGGCGTGGGCCTCCATGACCTCGCCCACCCGTACGGGCGCGGTGAACCGCACCTCGGCCGCCCCCAGGACCACGTTCGGATGGTTCACCGCCATCATGACCGCATAGTCGGCCAGGCCGAAAGTGAACCCTCCGTGGACGAGGCCCCGGTCGTCCGCGGCCATCTCGGGGCGGGTCGCGAGCCGGGCCCGACACTCCCCTTCCGCCAGCTCCACCACCTCGCCCACCCAATCGGGGTGGATCGCCAGGTGCGTCCTGGGTTCCATCGCTTCACCTCCTGTTCCGCTGGGAAGCTGGGAGGCCAGGAAGCTAGGAGGCTTGAAAACCTCCTTGAGATCCGAGCGTTCCCAGCAAAAACCCCACCTTCCGCGCCACAGCATCACCGCCGGCAATTGCCCCGGCCGCCACCAGTTACGTACAGTCCGAGGCCATGGGGCCTGGTGGAGACTCGGAGCGGACCGGCCCGAGTATACCCTGGAATCGCCTCCGGCGCCCTGCTATAGTCCGCCCCGCCCGGGAAGGAGCCGAGCCCGGGAGCCTTGTCTCGCTCAAGAGGTTGGGATGCCCGACGTCCGCTTGTTGTACCGTTTGGTCGAGCGCCGTGCCTTCCAGGAGGACTGGGCCGGGGTGCTCGCCCTGGTCGACCGGATCTGGGAGATCCAGGGGACCTCCCCGGAGCCGGAGGATCGGTTCTTCCTCGGGTTCCACCGTGGGTTGGCCCTGGTGGAGACGGGGGCCCCGGCCGAGGCGGTGCCCCTGCTGGTCGAGGTGGTCGAGATCGACCCGGACCACGTGGCCGCCCGGCTCCTCCTGGCCGACGCCCTCCTGAGGGACTCCCGTTGGGACGAGGCCCGCGCCCAGCTGGAGGCGGCCTTGGACCGGGCGCCGGACCACCCGGGCTGCTTGTGCGCGTTGGGCTGGGTTCTGTACCAGCGAGGAGAACGCACCCGGGGCCGTCAGCTGTTGGAGCGGGCCACGGAACTCCACCCCCACTACCCCCCGGGTCACGTGGATCTCGGGCTGATCCTGGCCGGCGAGGCCCGCTGGGAGGAGGCCGAGTTTCACCTGGAGGCCGCCATGGCCCTGGCCCCGGACGACGCGGACGTGGCCGAGGCCCTCCGGGTGGTCCGGGAGGGCCGGGCCGGCGAGGCCGTAGAGCGCCAGCAGGTGCGGGCCCTCCTCCCGGAGATCCGGGCCCAAAGGCGGGGCTTGTCCCCGCAGGAGAGGCGAGTGCTGCGGCGGCTGCGCGCCTGGCTCCGGGGCCAAGGAGCGAGCCACCTGGAGGTTCTCCTGGTGGAGGGGGTGTGGGCCGAGGTGGCCGCGGCCGGCACCCGGCCCCGCCGGTTGGACGACGGATGGGCCGCGGGGCTCGCCTGGGCCTGCCACCGGATGCTGGGGCACTCGGTCCGCCGCCGCGAGGTGGCCCGGCACTGGGGCGTATCGGTGGACACCTTGGCCCGCCGATACAGGGTGATCCGCCGGCTCCTCGACGCGGCCGACACGTGGCCCCCGGAGGACGAACTCCCCCCGCCCTCCCCGACCGCCTCAGCGGTTCCGGCCGCCCTGATCCCGGTGGACTTCCAGAGCCGTCGCCGGCTGCCCGCCACCACGCCGTGCCCGTGCGGCAGCGGCCTTCCCGTGGAGATCTGCCGGCACACCGAGCCCGCCAAGGTGTAGCCCGGATCATTCACGGGCGCTCGTCGCGAAATCGCCGGGACACCTCCACCAGCAGATCCAGGATCGCCTCGGCCAATGCCTCGTCCAGGCCGCCCATACCGCACGACGGGGTGAGGAGACATCCCCCCCGCAGGAGGGACGGGTCTACCCCTGCGCGGGCGAACCGCTCCATCGCCTCCTCGAGCCGCCGCATCAGGTCCGGCGCTCTGACGGCCCGGGCCTCCTCGGAGGTGGGCACGATCCCCCACGCGATCGCTCCCCCCCGCTCCAGAAACTCCTGGGCCTCCCGGGGGTACAGGAGCATCTTGTCCAGGTAGTGGTAGGCGTCGAAGTTGACGATGTGGAGCCCGCTCTCGAACAGCAGCCCCCAGTCGGTGTTTCCGCAACAGTGCACACCCACCCACGCCGGCTCCCCAGCCAGGGCCTCCAGGGTCGGCCGCCACAGGTCCAGCACCATCTCGCGGGTCAGGCTCGAGTAGGCCGATCCGAACACCTCCATGACCGGCTCGTCTAGGAACACGATCACCGGCACTCCGAGCCCCCTGAGCCGCCGCACCTGCCACAGGGCCTTCAGCGAGACGAGCTGGGCCACGGCCTCCCGAAACCCCTCGTCGTGGGTCACCTCGCGCCCCTCCGGGTCCTTCAGAGAGGTGGCCAGGGTGACCGGCCCGGTGACATGGGCCTTCACGCACCGCAGGTCGGCGGGCCGCTTCTGGACGAGGAGCCGCTCCAGGGCATAGAATCCCGGTGCCCGGTCGACCCCCAGGGCGAACGCCTCGAGGTCCCCCTCCAGGACCCTCTGGTAGAACCGCTCCAGGGCCGCGGCCGCCCGGTCGGGACCCGGGATCCGCAGGCGGGCGTCCACGGGGAAGCCCTCCAGGTACTGGGGCACCATGCCCTCCTGGGGGCTCCGACGCGGCAGCTGGGGCCAGAAGGGAAGCTCCCGAAGCCGGCGCCACACCGCTGCCACGGCCTCGTCCGGGTCGGTGTGGGGCAAGCTGCCGATGCCGGTGGCCAACCCCCCGGGGGACAGAACGTTCCACAGCTCCGTCGCAGAGTTCTGAAGGGAAACCGCAGCCATGGGGAAAACCGTCCTTTCCGTGGGATTCTGGGTCGTAGGGGTCCTGGTGTTGATCGGGAGCTGGCGCGCGGGGGGATGGGGCCTCGGGGTTCCGGTGTGCACGGGATTGGTCTTGGCCGTGGCCGGCCTGGACCTATTCCGTCACCGGGAGACGCTGACCTGGGACCGGGATCTGGTCAAAACCCTACTCCACCTGGCCGCGGCCGTGGCCCTGGCCTCGGCGGTCCTGCTCGCCCTGGCCCACCTGCTGGTCACCGGCCGGTTCGGGTTCAACTGATCCGCCCCCCTTTTCAGGGCCTCTGTCGGGACAGGCCCTCGGCCTTCAGGATCGAGCGGGTACGCGTGCGCTCCTCACGGCGGTGGAGCGCCGCCTCCCAGCGCCGACGGTCCTCGTCGCTCTCCAGCACCAGGGGGGGCACGGGCCGGGGCTTCCCATGCTCGTCCAGGGCGACGAAGGTGAGATAGGCCGAAGCCGTGTGGCGCACCACTCCAGTCTTGGGGTCCTCGGCTTCGACCCGCACCCCCACCTCCATGCTGGTGCGTCCCACGTAGTTCATGGAGGCTTTCAGCACCACCAGGTTGCCCACGTACACGGGGGCGTGGAAGTCGAGCCGGTCGATCGAGGCGGTGACCGCGTTGCCCCGGCAGTGACGGAACGCCACCACGCCAGCGGCGTCATCGATCATCTTCATGATCATGCCACCGTGCACGTTGCCCGCCAGATTGGCGTGCTGCGGGAGCATCATCTCGGCCACCTCGACCCGGGTCTCCGAAACCCTCCGGCCTTCCTCACCCATCCCGTTTCTCCTCCACTGCCATTCCGCCGCCTCGAGACGTGTCGGCCCGCAGCCCGTCGGCCTCGGCCACCAGGATTCGCACGATGTCGTGGAACCCCAGGAGGCTGTCGGACGCGCTCTCCCCGGACTCGGCCACGGCGTTGAGGTGTCCTTCCAGGGCGGCCGCGGCCCGGCGCTGATCCTCGAGCAGACTGCCGATCTCCTCCACCTCTCGTGCGAAGCTCGCCATGAGCTCGGCGGTCTCCCGCCCGGTGTCCCGGTGGCTGTCGGCCGCAGCCCGCAGGGACTGGCTCAGCGCCGCCAGGGTCTGGTTCAGGGCCTGGACCCGGTCCATCTCCTGCATCCCCTGGTCCAGGTTCTCGGCCACCCGATGGAGGCTGGAGTTCACCTCGTCCGCAGCGCTCACCATGGCCCGGGCCTGCTCGTCCTGAGTCTGGGCCGCGCCGGCGATCTCCCGGGCCTCTTCCACGGCCGCAGTGACCGCCTGCTCGATCTGCTCGATCTCCTCGCCGGCCTTGGCCCCGAGCCCCCTGCCCTCCTCCACCGCCTCGAGGCTCTCGGCCAGACCCCGGTTGGCCTCGGCGATGTTGGCCTGCACCCCCCGAATCAGCTCCCCGATCTGGGCCGCGTTCTCCCGGGTCCGGCGGGCCAGGCTGCGGATCTGATCGGCCACCACGGCGAAGGCGGCCCCCTTCTCCCCGGCCTGGGCCGCGAGGATCGCCGCGTTCAGCGACAGCAGGCCGGTCTCCTCAGCCACCTCGGTGATCACGGCCAGGACGCCCTCGATCTCCCGGCTCTGCTCCCCGAGGGCCTGCACCGCCCGGCCCAGGTTCTCCGAGGCCCCCCGAATCCGATCGATCCCCTCCCCCACCCTCCGCACGGCATCCTTCCCCCCCCGGGCCGAGCTCTCCACCTCCTGGAACAGCGCCAGGCTGCGATCGATCCTCTGCCGGATCTCACCCATGGCCCGGCCCACCTGGGCCACGAACGCAGTGGTCCGGTCGCTGGCCTCGCTCACCCGGTCCACGTTGCCGTGAATCTCCCGGAGCGCGCCGTAGATCTGGGCGATGGAGGCAGTGGCCTCCTCCACCGACCGGTTCAAAGTCTCCGCTCCGGAGAAGAGCTCCTCCGTGCTCTGGGACAGGGTGTCCATGAACGCCAAGCCCTGGCTGCTAGCCTCCCGCACTCGCTCGGCCCGTTCCCACACCCGCTCCCCGGCCTCGCCCATGGTACGGAGCCCGTCTCGAGAGCCCCGTACCGACTCGCCCAGTGTGTCGATCACCCAGCCCAGGAGGGTTGCGTGCTCCTGGAGCTTGCGCACCACGTCCCGGATCGCGTCCCCGTGGCTGTCGAGACGACGGAACCGCTCCTGGAGCTCCTCCGCCAAGGGGGCCGACGGACCGGCCGGATCGGTTTCCGCCAGATCCATCAGTTCCGCCAGGCTACTGGGTGCTGTCGCTCCTCGGCCGGGGATCAGCCCTGCCGCGAGCCCGGTCACCGCCACCCCGATGCCCACCGGGCCGAACCCGGCCCATGCCAACCCGGCTCCCACCACCCCGAGTCCACCCGCCACCCACGTCGCGACGGGCCACCGGCAAAACCCCATGGCCGCACTCCCTTTGTCAACCGTGCCTGTTCCGGTTCCGGTTCGGCCGTTCAGAGCTTGGGCTTGAGGCGAGGGAAGGATCGGACCTCCAAAACCGCTCCTGCAGTCGCTCCAAGAGCGGCCCGAGGGTGTCGGGTCGCCGGGCGCTGACCGCCACCCCGTCCCATTGGGCTGCCAGGCGTTCGGCCGCCGGCGGGTCCAGCAGGTCGGCCTTGTTGAATACCCGCAACACGGGTTTGTCACCCAGGCCCAGATCGCGCAGCAACCGCTCCACCGCCCGGATCTGCTCCTCGAACCCCGCGTTGCCGGCATCGACCACGTGCAGCAGCAGGTCCGCGTCCTCGAGCTCCTCCAGGGTCGCCCGGAAGGCCCCCACCAACCCATCGGGCAGGTCCCGCAGAAATCCCACGGTGTCGGTGATGATCACCTCGCGCTCTCGGGGAAACCGGAGCCGGCGGGTTGCCGTGTCGAGGGTGGCAAACAGCAGGTCCTCGGTCAACACCCGGGAACGGGTCAGAGCGTTAAGGAGGGTGCTTTTGCCGGCGTTGGTGTACCCCACGATGCTCACGATGGGCACGCCAGCCCGCACCCTCCTGCGGCGACGTTGGGCGCGGCCCCGGGCGAGGACCTCGAGCCGCCTCTCCAGGTGCGCGATCCGGTCGCGCACCCGGCGACGGTCCACCTCCAGCTTCGTCTCGCCGGGGCCCCTGCCGCCGATCCCCCCGGTGAGCCGGCTCATGGCCAGCCCCTTCCCCCGGAGCCGGGGCAGGATGTAGCGGAGCTGGGCCAGCTCCACCTGTACCTTGCCGTCGGGGGTATGGGCCCGTCGGGCGAAGATGTCGAGGATGAGCTGGGTGCGATCGATCACCCGGATGTCGGCCAGCTCGGCAATGGCCTGGGCCTGGGCCGGCGAGAGCTCCTGGTCGAAAACGAGGAGGTCCGCCCCCTTCTGTAGGGCCGACGCCACCACCTCCCGCAGCCGCCCCTCGCCCAGGAGGTACCGAGGGTTGATCCGG
The DNA here is from genome assembly GCA_027021615.1 of bacterium. Classification (GTDB taxonomy): domain Bacteria; phylum Desulfobacterota; class Deferrisomatia; order Deferrisomatales; family Deferrisomataceae; genus Deferrisoma. The sequence goes on from JALUTY010000007.1 coordinate 64,459, forward strand.
CGAGGACGCTGAACCACAGTCTCCAGGGGCTCGACCCCTGCGGTTCGGCATAGGTCCGCGAGCTCTCGCATCCGATCCTGCACCTCGTGCCAGGGAAGGCTGGAGACATGGATCAGGATGGCCCGGTCCGTGGCTCTGCGCAGATCCACCCCGCGGGTCTGCTGGCCGGCGATCTCCTCTTCGAGGGCGCGGATGAACTCCCCGAACCGCAGGGCCAGGGCATAGAAGTCCACCGGCGGCAGGACGCGATGGGTGTCGCCCTGGGGGTTGGGGGGCAGGAGGTGGGCCAGGCGCACCGCCCCGGGGCGTCCCTCTGCCGTGACCTCCACCGCGGCCATGGCGTCGAGCCTCAGCAGCGCCAGGTCGGCCAGGTCGTCGTCGTTCAGGGGCTCCCCGCGCAGGTGGGTGTGGATGCATCGTACCCCCCGGAGCTTTCCCCGGCCGAGGCCGTGGCGTGAGAGGTCGGGGATCAGGATGCCCGCCTCGTCCCCCACGACCACGTGGAGCACGGTGCCCTTGCGGTCCACGAGCACCCCCACCTGCCTGCCGGTCTCCCGGCTCAGGTGGGTCATCCGGGTGACCAGCTCGGCGGTGATCAGATCCTCGTCGGGGATTCGCCGCCGGTACAGCCTTTCCAGCGCCCGGATCTGGCTGGGCTTGAGCCCCGTGAGATTTCCTTGGACCTGCGGGATAGAAGACCTCCTCCCTGGAGGCGGAGACAAACTCTGCCGCTCGGCGGTTTTTGCTCCGGACGAACGCCGCTCACACGTTCGAGTCTATCATCCTCCCGCCTTCTCCAGGAAGCGGACCCACTCGTCCATTCCCTGCCCGGTCCGGGCCGACACCACAAACACGCGAAGCCGGGGGTTCACGGACCGGGCGTTCCGAACCAGCAGGTCCAGGTCGAACTCTAGATGGGGCAGCAGGTCGGCCTTGGTGACCACCACCACCGAGGCGGCGTGGAACAGCGCCGGGTACTTGACCGGCTTGTCCTCACCCTCGGTCACGCTCACCAGGGCCACCTTGTCGTCCTCGCCCAGATCATAGGAGGCCGGGCACACCAGGTTGCCCACGTTCTCGATCACCAGCAGATCCAAAGGGCTCGGGTGGCGCTCCCGGAGGGCGACGAACGCCCGGCGCACCATGGCCGCATCCAGGTGACAGGCCCCACCCGTCACCACCGCCTCCACGGGCACTCCCGTGGCAGCCACCTGCACCGCGTCGTTCTCGGTCTGCACGTCCCCTTCGATCACCCCCACCCGGATGCGGCCGGCGAGACGACCCAAAGTGGCCACGAGCAAGGTGGTCTTGCCCGTGCCCGGGCTTGAGATCAGGTTGACCGTCCGTCGAACCCCTGCCTGCCGAAACAGGCACCGATTTGCCGTAGCTAGAGCGTCGTTACGAGCCAAAACTTTTTGTTCTACACGAAGCTCACTCATTCATCCTCCACGTCGAGCTCCTCCAACAGGAGCTCATCCCCTGCCACCAGATCGGCCCCTTCCCGCCCGCACCGGGGGCAGGGATCGAAGTACCCAGAGGCGCCGAACAGGGTTCCGCAGCCACCGCACTGGAACTCGGCCTCGCGCACCTCGATCTCGACGGCAGCGGATCCCAGCATCTCGCCCTCCCGCAGGGCCTCGAGCGCGAACCGCAGGGTCTCGGGCTCCACACCCGACCAGCGGCCCACGATCAGCTTGAGCCGGGCGATCCGTCGGGCCCCTTCCCTCTCCGCCGTCTCCCGCGCCAGGCGGAGCACTTCCATGGCGATGCCGGTCTCGTGCATGGGGAACCTTGGGCCTTCGGCCCGCTGGAGGGCTGGGAACCTGGAAAGCTGTTAACCCGGCGATCCACAGACGCTATCGCTCCCTGCTCGGAGGAGCAAGGGACCTGCCGGAGAGCCGGGTGCAACCCCTTAGCTCGCCGCGCAGCGCCTCTGACGCTCGGACCGCGAAACAGCCCGGATTCCACCGACTTGCCATGAAACCACCTCTTCGGTCCCCTGCCTGCGCGGCGAATCTCGACGCCCGGCTTCGCGCCCGGCCGGAGGCAGGTCCTTTGCCCCGCGCTCCGAGGTGACGCGCCTATCTTGTCGCCGGGCTCATAGAAGGCTGAAACCTTACTTCAGTCGTCGGTCCACGGTCGCCGGTCGGCACGGCTCCCGAGCAGCCGGAAGCGGATCCCATGCTCCACCGCCGAAACTGTGCGGGGGGCGGTGCCCGTTGCTTCTTCGCGAACAGGTGATCCCGCAGTCTACCACAGCTCCCCACGGGACCGTCCCCGGGGACGTGGGGGCGGCAGGGAGGCCCTTATAGGGGCGGAGTGCGCCGGGTGTCAAACGCTCCACGGGTTTTCCGCCCGCCGCGGCTTGTGGTACTAATCGTAACAAACGCTGGGCCCGGCCCGCGGCGAAACGCTTTTCGGCCTTCTCGCTTTCCAGCTTTCTAGCCTTTTAGCCTTCCAGCCCAGCGGGCCGAGCCCGCCCTTCGGAGGAGCCCCATGGCCGACATCAAGAGGATGTACCGCACCGTCATGGACGATCATTTTCCGGACCGGTTGACCATCACCTTCGGCGATCACGCCCTGGTGTACCGGAAGCGCAGCTGGAAGCTCCCCGACGCCTCCGGCGGGCTGGTGGAGAAGGGCCTCCGGTACGGCGAGAACCCCGGGCAGGAGGCGGCGCTGTACGAGCTGGTCGGAGGAAACCTTGCTCTTGGGGCGTGCCGGTTCATCGAGCCGGGGTGGGGGCTGGTGTCGGCCCTGGCCGAGGAGCACATGATCCAGGCCGGCAAACACCCCGGGAAGATCAACCTCACCGACGTGGACAACGGCCTGAACATCCTGCGCTACCTGATGGGCCGGCCCACCGCGGTGATCCTCAAGCACAACAACCCTTGCGGGGCGGCCGAGGCCGACGACCTGGAGGCCGCCTTCCGCCGGGCGTTCCGGGCCGACCGGATCGCCGCCTTCGGCGGTGCGGTGGTGCTGAACCGCCCGCTGGACCGGGCCACGGCCGAGGCCGTGGTGGAGCAATACCTGGAGGTGGTGGCCGCGCCCGACTATGAAGAGGGCGTGGTGGATGTGCTGCGACGTCGCAAGGATCTCCGGATCCTGGCCGTTCCCCGCATGGACCGCCTGGCCGAGTACCGGGACCGCCGGTTCGTAGACTTCAAGAGCCTGATCGACGGCGGCCTGATCGTGCAGCAGTCCCCCTTGAACGCGGTGCAGAGCCCCTCGGACTTCCAACCCGCCGTGGCGCGACGGGACGGCCGGGAGGTTCGGGTCGCCCGGGCTCCCACGGCCGAGGAGCTCGAAGACCTGTTCTTCGGGTGGTGCGTGGAGCAGGGGGTCACCTCCAACTCGGTGCTGTACGTGAAGGACCGGTGCACAGTGGGCATCGGCACGGGCGAGCAGGACCGGGTCGGGGTGGCGGAGATCGCCGTGTTCAAGGCCTACACCAAGTACGCGGACGCCCTGTGCTACGACCGTCACGGTCTGCCCTTGAAGGAGCTGGAGCTCCGCGTGGATCAGGGTCAAGCCGATGCCGCTGCCCTGGAGGAGATCCGCGAGGAGACCCGAAGGGCCAAGGGCGGGCTCATCGGATCCGCCATGATCAGCGACGCGTTCTTCCCGTTTCGTGACGGGGTGGACGTGGGGCTCCGGGAGGGGGTCACCGCCGTGTGCCAGCCGGGTGGGGCCAACCGGGACTGGGAGGTGATCGAGGCGGTGAACGAGGCCGGCGCCACGATGGTGTTCACCGGCCAGAGGTGCTTCAAACACTGAGATGCGCAGATGCGGACGTCAGGACGCTAGCCCGCATTATTCATGAGCGTTCGTCGCGAAACCGTCGAGTGTGCGTCAGATCGGGGCAAGCGCAGCGCCGAGGGGCGCAGGCGTACTGGACGGT
>JALUTY010000008.1 GCA_027021615.1 bacterium
ACGGCGTGGTTCTGGGCCAGCGGGTCACCCCGCTCGACGCGGTGGGGGTGTACGTGCCGGGCGGCACGGCCGCCTACCCCTCGAGCGTGTTCATGAACGCCGTGCCGGCCCGGGTGGCCGGGGTGGGGCGGATCGTGATGGTCACCCCCACCCCCGGCGGACGGGTGAACCGCCACGTGCTGGCCGCGGCCTGGCTCGCCGGGGTGAGGGAGGTGTACCGGATCGGGGGCGCCCAGGCCGTGGGGGCCCTGGCGTTCGGCACGGCCACGGTGCCCTGGGTGGACAAGATCGTGGGACCGGGGAACATCTACGTGGCCACGGCCAAGCGGATGGTGTTCGGCCGGGTGGACATCGACATGGTGGCCGGGCCCAGCGAGATCCTGGTGGTGAGCGACGGGTCGGGGGAGCCCGCCTGGATCGCGGCCGACCTTTTGAGCCAGGCCGAGCACGACCCCTGGGCCACGGCCGCCCTGGTGGCCACGGACGAGGAGTTCGCCCGGGCCGTGGCCCGGGAGGTGGAGACCCAGTTGGCCCGGCTGCCCCGGGCGGAGACCGCCCGGAAGAGTTGGGAGGACCGGGGAGCCCTTCTCGTGGTACCCTCGCTGGAGGCGGCGTGCGAGGTGGCCAACCGGGTGGCCCCCGAGCACCTGGAGCTGGCGGTGGAGCGGCCCTGGGATCTGCTGGGCCGGATCCGGCACGCCGGGGCCGTGTTCCTGGGGCACCACACGCCCGAGAGCCTGGGCGACTACCTGGCCGGGCCCAACCACGTGCTGCCCACCGCCGGCACGGCCCGATTCTTCTCTCCCCTGGGGGTGGAAGACTTCGTGAAGCGCTCGAGCGTGCTGTCGTTCTCGCCGGCCGCGCTCGTCCGGCTGGCCGACCCGGTCATGCGGATCGCCCGGATCGAGGGGCTCGAGGCCCACGCCCGGGCGGTGGAGAAGAGGCTGGAAAAGCGGGAAGGCTGGAAAGCTAGGAGGCTAGAAGACTAGAAGGCTAGAAGACTAGAAGGCTGGGAGGCTCGAAGCTAGAAGGCTGGAAAGCTAGGATAGCCGAGCCAACGTCCCAGCATCCCAACGTCCTAACGTCCTACCGTCCCAACGGAGACCCCGATGGCCCGACGCGCCCAGATCGAGCGGAAGACGGCAGAGACCTCGGTTCGGCTCACCCTGGACCTGGACGGCACCGGAGCGCACCGGATCGCCACCGGCGTGGGGTTCCTGGACCACATGCTGACCCACGTGGCCGTGCACGGCCTGGTGGACCTCACGGTGGAGGCCGAGGGCGACCTGCACGTGGACGCCCACCACACCGTGGAGGACGTGGGCATCTGCCTGGGCCGGGCCCTGGCCGAGGCCCTGGGGGACCGGGCCGGCCTGGAGCGGTTCGGCGAGGCCACGGTGCCCATGGACGAGGCCCTGGCCCACGTGGCCCTGGACCTCTCCGGCCGGGCCCACCTGAGCTACGACGACGCCGTCCCCCCGGGCAAGGTGGGGGAGGTGGACACGGAGCTGTTCCGGGAGTTCTTCGAGGCCGTGGTGCGAAACGCCGGCATCACCCTGCACGTGCGGGTGCTGGCGGGCCGGAACAGCCACCACAAGATCGAGGCCGTATTCAAGGCGTTCGGCCGGGCCCTGCGCCGGGCCGCCGCGGCAGACCCCCGGCGGGCCGGGGTGGCCTCGACCAAGGGGAGCCTGTAAGCCGTGGAGGTGGTGGTCATCGACTACGACTCCGGAAACCTCCGGAGCGTGGAGAAGGCCCTGGCCCACGTGGGCGCACCGGCCGTGGTGAGCCGCGACCCCGCCCGGGTGCGGGACGCGGCCGCGGTGGTGCTGCCGGGCCAGGGGGAGTTCGGGGAGTGCCTCCGCAAGCTCGAGGCGTTCGGGCTGGCCCAGGTGGTGCGCGACCGGATCCTGGAGGGCGCGCCGTTCCTGGGGATCTGCGTGGGCTATCAGCTCCTGTTCGACGAGAGCGAGGAGAACGGGCCGGTGCCGGGGCTGGGAGTCCTGCGCGGCCGGGTGGTTCGGTTCCCCCACCCCGAGCCCGGGGCTTCGGAGCGGCGCAAGGTGCCCCACATGGGCTGGAACCGCCTGCGCAAGGTGCGCGAGACCCCGGTGCTGGCCGGGGTGGCCGACGGGGCCCACGTGTACTTCGTGCACTCCTACTACCCGGTGCCCGAGGACCCGGACGTGGTGGTGACCACCACGGAGTACGGGGTGGAGTTCGCCTCGGCCGTCGCCCGGGGGAACCTGTTCGCGTGCCAGTTTCACCCCGAGAAGAGCCAGCGGGTGGGGCTGGCGCTGCTCCGGGGGTTCTGGGAGAACGTTGTCGACTCGGCGGGCAAATAGGGGGCTGTTCCCCGGAGGGCGTGGCAAGGGGCCTGGTTCCGGCCGTGCGTGAGTGCGGCATCCGGCTTACGCTGCATCCGGCACTCAGCCCGGTGCCCCATGAACGGTGATGGGGCGAGCCCTGGGAGCGCCTTCTGAAAATCCATAGCCGAGGGGAGCATCGGCTGAGTGCCGGATGCAGCGACTGTAGGAGCCACGCCCGGCGCTCCACCAGGCCCCTTGCCACGCCGAGCAGGGGGGCGGGGGCTTCTCGCCAGATTCATAAAACGTTGGGACCGCCTCCCTCTCCCCCCGGGGGAGAGGGCCGGGGTGAGGGGGCTCAAGCAAAGGCCTTCCAGCCTTCCAGCTTCCCAGCCTCCCAGCGTTTCCCGAAGGGAAACAAAAATGCTCGTGATTCCGGCGATCGATCTGAAGGGCGGCCGGTGCGTGCGGCTGCGGCAGGGCCGCATGGACGAGGCCACGGTGTACGGCGACGACCCGGCCGCCGTGGCCCGGCGGTGGGCCGAGGCGGGCGCGCGTCGCATCCACGTGGTGGACCTGGACGGCGCGTTCGCGGGAAGGCCCGAGAACCGGGAGGCGATCCGGGCGATCCGTCGGGCCGTGGACGTGCCGATCGAGCTGGGGGGCGGCATCCGGGACCGGGCCACGGCCGAGGCCCTGTTCACCGAGGGGGTGGACTACGTGATCCTGGGTACGGCCGCCCTCGAGGACCCGGACCTGGTGGCCCGCCTGGCCGAGGCCCATCCGGAGCGGGTGCTGGTGGGCATCGACGCCCGGGCCGGCCGGGTGGCCGTGCGGGGGTGGGCCGACGTTACGGACGTGGCGGCCGAGGACCTGGCCCGGGACTTGGCGGGCCGGGGGGCGGCCGGGTTCATCTTCACCGACATCGAGCGCGACGGCATGCAGACCGGGGTGAACCTGGAGGCCACGGCCGCGTTTGCCCGGGCCGCCGGCCGGCCCGTGATCGCCTCGGGCGGGGTGTCGACCCTGCGGGACATTGAGCGGTTGATTCCCCTGGAGGCCCACGGGGTGGTGGGGGTCATCACCGGCCGGGCCCTGTACGAGGGCACCCTGGACCTGGCCGAGGCCATCGCCGTGGCCCAAGGCCCAGCGGGAGGCCCGAGATGAACGCACGGGGCTTGGGTGCCCAGGCCTCCCAGCGGCTCATCGTTTCGGCGGCGGAACAGCCGCGCTTGCAAGGCCGCTGGGCAAGGGATCTGCCTCCGGCCGGGCGCGAAGCCGGGCATGCGATTCGCCGCGCAGGCACGGGACTGAAGAGCTGGTTTCATGGCAACTCGGTGGAATCCGAACCACTTCGTGTTCCGAGCGCCAGAGGCGCTGCGCGGCGAGTTAAGGGGCCACGTCCGGCTCTACGGCAGGTCCCTTGCCCCCCGAACAGAGGCTCTAGCGTCTGTTTGTCCGTCGGCTTGATAATGATGGCTTTCCAGACTCCCAGCCTCTTAGCCTTCCAGCCTTCTAGCCTTCCAGCCGAGAACCCATGCTCGCGAAACGGATCATCCCTTGCCTTGACGTGAACGCCGGCCGGGTGGTGAAGGGCACGAACTTCGTGAACCTTCGCGACGCCGGCGACCCGGTGGAGGTGGCCGAGCTCTACGACGCCCAGGGCGCGGACGAGCTCACCTTCCTCGACATCACGGCGTCGAGCGACGAGCGGGACATCATTATCGACGTGGTGCGGGCCACGGCCGAGCGGGTGTTCATGCCGGTCACGGTGGGCGGCGGG
>JALUTY010000009.1 GCA_027021615.1 bacterium
CCATGCCCCCGAGGTAGGCGGCGCGCACGTCGGGGTTGTCCATGAGCTCCTGCCGGGTGCCCTCGAGCACGGTGGAGCCGTTCTCCACGATGTAGGCGTAGTCCACGTACGGCAGGACCGGCCGGGCGTACTGCTCGGCCACGACCACCGTGACCCCCCGCTCCGACCGGATCTTGGGCACGGCCTGCATCACGTCGTGCTGGATGGAGGGCGCGAGCCCCAGGAGGGGCTCGTCCAGCAGCAGCAGCCTGGGCTGGGCCATGAGCGCCCGACCGATGGCCACCATCTGCTGCTCGCCCCCGCTCAGGAACCCGGCCTGGCGCCGCCGCAGATCCTGGAGCCGGGGGAACAGCTCCAGCACGAACTCCAGGGTCTCTCTCGCCTGGGCCCGGGTGGCCAGGTACCCCCCGATCTTCAGGTTCTCGGTCACGGTGCACTCGGGGAACAGCCGCCGCCGCTCCGGGCACAGCACCAGGCCCCGGCGGGCCCGCTGGAACGCCTTCAGATGCCCCACCGGTTCGCCGTCGTAGAGGATCTCGCCGAACTGGGTGATCCGCTCGCCCCCGCGCACCTTCTCTTTGTAGGCGATGTCCAGGAGGATGCCGCTCACGGCGTACATCAGGGTGGACTTGCCGGCGCTGTTCGCCCCGAACACGCCCACCACCTGGCCCTGGGCGCACCGGAGGGTGAGGTTGTTGAGGGCCAGCATGTTCTCGTAGAACACCAGCAGTTCCCGGACCTCTAGCATCCCTCTTCCTCCGACCCCAGGTAGGCCTCGCGCACCTTGGGGTGGGCCGTCACCTCCTCGGGCGGGCCTTCGGTGATCTTCTCGCCGTACGACAGGGCCACCACCCTCCGGGCCACCTGGAACAGCTCGCGCAGCCGGTGCTCGATCATGAGGATCGTCAGCCCCTGCTCGTTGATCCTTCGGATCAGGGGCACCAGGCTCGCGATCTCGCTGGCCGACAGGCCCGAGAACACCTCGTCGCAGATCAGCACCTCGGGGCTCAGGGCCAGGCACCGCCCCAGCTCCAGGCGCTTGAGGTACCCGGTGGGCAGGGTGCCGGCCGCCTGAAAGGGCACCCGGGAGTCCCGCTCGAACCCCAGCTCCTCCAGGATGTCGAGGGCCACGGTGTCGCGGTCGCCGTGCCGGCCCCCGCCCCGCCATCCGCCGGTGCGGCGGGCCCGGGGCGAGCACAGGGGCACCACCAGGTTCTTGTAGGCCGGCAGGGAGTGGTACGGCCGCATGATCTGGAACGTGCGGGTGATGCCGAGCTGGGCCACCTTGTGGGCCGGCATGCCCGTGATGTCGCGGCCGTGGAACAGCACCTTGCCCCGGGTGGGCTTCAGGAACCCGGTGATGCAGTTGATCAGGGTGGTCTTGCCCGACCCGTTGGGGCCGATGATGCCCACCACCTCGCCGGGCTCCACCCGAAAGCTCACGTTCTCCACCGCCCGGATACCGCCGAAGTGCATGGACACGTTGCGCAGCTCCAGGATCGGACCGGTTCCGCTCATACCTCGACCCACCTCTCGAACTGCTGGTACTTGCGCGCGGCGAACACCAGGATCCCCTCGCTGCGGAACACCACGAACCCGGCCAGCACCAGCGAGTACACCACGATCCGCAGCGACCCGAAGTCCCGGAGCACCTCGGACAGGGGCACCAGGATCAGGCTTCCAATCACCGGCCCCACCAGGGTGCCGCCCCCCCCGATCACGGTGGCCGCGATCGGCAGGATCGACAGATCCAGGGCGAACGCCGAGATCCCCACGCTCCGGTACATGTGCACGTAGTAGGCGCCGGCGAAGCAGCCGAGCAGCCCGGCCAGGTACAGGGCCTTGAACCGCACGCCGGCCACGCTGATGCCCGAGGCTCGCACCGACTGGTCGTTCTCCTTGACGGCCCGGATCACCAGGCCGGCGTCCTCGGCCAGGTACCGCCGCAGGCCGAACACCCCCACCAGGAGCCCCAGGATCAGCCCGTAAGCCTCGGTCCACACCGACGAGAACCCGGCGATGCCCCGGAACCCCTCGGTGCCGCCCAGGATGTCGGCCGCCTCGATGATGCGGGTCATCAGTAGGGGGTACATCAGGGTCACGATGGCGAAGTAGATGCCCCGCAGGGGCAGGCACGGCGAGATCAGCACGGCGCAGATGCCGGCGCCCACCACGGTGGCCAGCCCGATCGCGAGCACCGGCGGCAGCCCCCAGGCCGTGTTCAGCAGGGCCGCCGTGTACCCGCCCACCCCGAAGAAGAACGCCCCGCCCAGGGAGACCAGGCCCACCTGGTTTGCCAGGAAGTCGAACGACACCGACACCAGGCCCAGCACGCACACCGACAGGGCCACCCGGTGCCAGTAGGGCCACGGCGCCAGAATCAGGGGCAGGGCCAGGAAGCCCACGATGAACAGGAGCCTCGGGCCCAGCAGGTAGGCCAGCTCCTCCAGGGAGCTCAGGGCGTAGATGGTCTCGGCCCGGGCCTTGATGCCCCGGTCGATCCGTTCCTTCCTTCGCTGGGGTTGCGCGTTCACACCCGCTCCTCCAAGGACTTCTGCCGGCCGAACAGCCCCGACGGCCGGACCACCAGGGTCACCACGATGGCCAGCAGCATCACCACCATCTGGTAGTGGGGCTTTCCGTAGGCCACGGTCACGTACTGGGCGAACCCCAGCAGGAACGAGGCCAGCACCGTGCCGACCCAGCTGCCCAGCCCCCCCACCACGCACACCGCCAGGGCGTAGATCAGCACCTTGTACCCCTCTTCGATCACGATGCTCCCGAGGGGGAAGATCACCACCGCGGCCAGGCCGGCCAGGGCCGACCCCAGGGCCACGGCCAGCATGCCGGTGCGGTCGGAGTCGATGCCCAGCATCATGGCCGCCCGCTCGTCCTGGGCGATGGCCCGCAGGGCCAGGCCGGCCTTGGAGAACCGGGTGTAGGCCCAGATCCCCACCAGCAGCGCCGCCCCCACCCCGACCACCAGGAGCCGCTGGTGGTCCACGGGCACGTCGAACGGGAACGCCACCCCGTCCGACACGGTGGGCAGGGCGTGGGTGCCGCCCCGGAACCCCCACCACCGCAGCCCCTCGAGGATGGCGAGCCCGATGGCGTACGAGGCGATCACCTCCGACATCTCCATGCCCCGGATCCGCTTGAGCACGAGCTGGTAGAGCAGCAGCCCGGCCAGGCCGGCCACGGCCAGGGCCCCGACCACGGCCAGGGGGTAGGGCCACCCGGCCCGGTTCACGAACGCCCAGGCCACGAACCCGGTCAGCACGTACAGGGCGCCGTGGGCGAAGTTGGGCAGCCGGCTCACGCCGTACACCAGGCTGAACCCGAAGGCCATGAGCAGCAGCGCCACACTCTGGATGAACCCGTAGATCACGATGTCCATGGCGTTCCCTTCGGAGCAACTCCGGCTAGGACGCTAGGATGCTGGGATGCTAGGAGGCTTGAAAACCTCCCTGATTCCCATGCGTTCTAGGAATCACCACGCCTCTTTGCCTCCACCTCACGGCCCGGGGGGCATGGGGTCTGCTGGAGCGCCGGGCGCGGCCGTATCGGGGGACAGAATTCAGAGGACAGTGGGCAGGAAAAACCTTCCACGTTTTGCAAAACTCCACACAGCTTTTGGACTCTACCCGAACTTCTGCCTTCTGATCTCTGGCCCCTGACACCTGAATCGCAGGCCCCATGCCCCGCCGCCGATGGCCCCAGGACCACCAGGCGTTACCTTTCCTCATTGCCGGGCCCCGCACAGGGCCTGATGGGGCTTCGAAACGTCGCCGAGCGGCAGGGGGCGGGGCGGGGGCCCCACCCCCCGCGCCCCTATTCCTTCATCCAGGGGGGCAGCTTGAGGGTGCCCATGGCCCCGGCCTCGGGCCAGAACACCACCCGCTTGCCGTCCTGCCACTGGAAGAACGCCGAGATGGCCCCCTTGTCGGGGTCGGTGGACGGGATGACCTGGTGGCTCTTGGGATCGAACCGGATCCGCCCGTACACGCCCATCAGGTCGATGGTCTCCAGGGCCTTCACCACGGCGTCCGGATCGAGCGTGCCGGCCCGCTCGATGGCGTCCTTCAGGGCGTACACGGCCATGTAGCTCGAGCTGGTTCCGTACCCCTCGGGCTCCAGGCCCCAGCGCTTCTTGTAGGCGTTGACGAACTTCATGGTCCACGGCGTGATCTCGGCCGGGGCGTTCCCGCCGTTGATCACGTCCACGATGGTGTACTCGCAGTTGCCGTTCGAGGCCTTCCAGAACCCCGGCTGCTCGGCCGCGGACATAAACCCGAACGGCACGCTCTTCATCCGGAAGTTCTTCCACTGCTTGAGCAGGATCGCGGTCTCGGGCATGTCCATGAAGATGAACAGGATCTGGGCGTCGCCCTTGCGGGCCTTCAGGAGGCCGGGGGCAAAGTCGGTGTTGCCGGTGGGGTACACGTCGTGGCCCAGCACCGTGAACCCGGCCTTTTTCAGGAACTTCTCCACCACCTCGCCGGACTTGCGCGCGTGGGCCACGTCCTGGACCATGATGTAGACCCGGTCGAGCCCGAAGTCGTTGCGCAGCTTCTTGAACACCGCCATGATCTCGTTGACGATGATGTTCACGATCTCGTTCGAGATCCGGAAGGCGTACTTGTACTTGTCGTAGTTCTTGGCGATCGTCTTGTGGTAGGCGGGCGACAGCACGCCCGTGGATACGATGGACACCTTCTTGTACCGGCTCAGCAGATCCAGGACCGCCAGGGCGGCCTCGGAGCGCACCGGCCCGCCCACCAGGAAGTCCACTTTGTGCTGGAGGATGAGCTTCTCCACCGCCTTGATCGCGTCGTCCACCGGCACCCCGGGCTCCAGGTCGCGGGTGTCGATCACCTCCACCTCGAACGGCCGCATCTCGCCGCCCACCTTGACCCCGCCGGCCGCGTTGATCTCCTCGACGGCCAGCCGGATCCCCCGCTCCGCGTCCCAGCCGTACAGGTACGCCGTGGACAGGGGCGCCCCCAGCTTGATCGGTTTGGCCGCCCTCGCCGGAACGGCGATCACTCCCGCCACCGCCAGCACCCCCGCCACCCTCAACGCTCTTCCGATCCACCGTTTGCCTCGCATCCTCTCCTCCTTTCCCGCGCGACCGCGGCGCGGCCTGGGTGACACGTGCCTTTCTGCACGAACCGTGCCCGCTCCTCCGGAAAACCAAGAAAGGCGGGAAACCCGCCCGCCCGCTGCCACCCCACAAGACCTCGTTTGATTTTCACGAGAACCGCACACCGATCCACTGTAAAGCACGGCGGCGGAATGTAAAGAAAGTTTACTCGGGGGAAGGGGGCCGCGCGTTCTCCGCGACAGGGCATGGGGTCTGCCGGAGAGCCGGGCGCGGCCCCTCAGCTCGCCGCGCAGCGCCTCCGACGCCCGGACCGCGAAAGGGTACCCCTTGCACGCACCCGTGACGAAACCAACTCCGGTGTCTTGTGCCTGCGCGGCGAATCTCAACGCTCGGCTTCGCGCCCGGCCGGAGGTAGACCCCATGCCCTCTCATGGATTGGCGGTGGCTCGGGAACCGCCTGGCCGCCCGGCCGCCTAGCTGCCTAGCCGCAAGCGGACCGAAGGCCCCAGACCGGCGCCCAACGACCGAAGTCACCTCGCAGAGGATCGCCGTCCGAGGCGACGGCGGAGCGACTCGAGGAGGTCCGGCGGCGGGAACCCGCTCACCACGACCTCGCCGGACGGACCCAGGCTCACCAGCACGTCCGCGGGCAAACGCCGGGCAAGGGCCAGCAGATCCTCTCCCCGGGGGGTCAGGGCCAGCAGGCGCTGGTTGGCCGAGCCCCGAAGGGGGGGGCGGGGGGGCAGATCGGCCCGGAACGGGCCGTCCACGAGCAGGTCTACCCGGGCCAGCAGGGCCTTCCGGTCCTCGGGCCCGGCTTCGAGCTCCTCGCGCAGGTAGCCGGTGAACGCCACCACGTCGAGCCGGGGGGACACCGCGGCGCGCAACCGGTCGAGGAACGCGACCAGCGCCCCGGCTTGGTCGAACGGCTCCCCCCCCGACAGGGTCACCCCGTCCCAGGGGAGCAGGTCCACGGCCCGGTCCACCACGGCCGCCGGGGCGAGGAGCCGACCGCCGGCCGGGCCCTGGAGCTCCGGGTTGAAGCAGCCCGGGCACCCCCGACCGCACCCCTGCACCCATAGGGTCAGGCGGTCGCCGGGCCCGTTCACGTGGCGGGTAACGGCAAGGTGCGCGAGGTGCAGGGTCGGGGCACGGGTCTTTCCGGCCGAGGGTTGACAACCACGGGCGCGCATGGGTACCTTTACCATCCTTCGCAGGGCGCCATCGCCAAGTGGTAAGGCAGAGGTCTGCAAAACCTCCATCCCCGGTTCGAATCCGGGTGGCGCCTCCAGCTCAGAGCAAACGGCCGGGCCCGCGGGCCCGGCCGTTTTTCTCGCTTCGGGGCTCACTCCCCCGCCCCGTCCTCCTCCTGCCCCCCGTCCCCGGCCCGGACCTCGGCCGCCATCTGGCGCATGCGGGCGAGGAACGCGAACAGGTATATCAGGGCCAGCCCGATCGCCACCGCGTGGACCCACCCGGCCACCGGCCAGAGCCACTGGACCAGGAGCGACATCCCGACCAAGGCGGCGGCCATCAGGGCGAGGTAGGGGAGCGCCCACAGGAGCGTCTCCCGGGCCTTCTCGCCGGTCTCCAGCCCGAAAAACCGTAGAAACCCGTTGGGGGTGTCGTCCCGCGGTTCCATGCCTTCCTCTCGTTGGTGGGAAGCCTCGTCAGGCCCCTGCGGGCTAGAGACTAGAAACTAGAGACTAGCCTCCCAGCCCTCACGCGGGCCGAAGGCCCCAGACCGAAGACCGACGACCCTAGACCGAAGTCATTGACGTACCCTTCACCGGCTCGCACCCACCGGGAGCCGGGCCTCTTCACTCTATCCCGCGCCCTCCGGCCGGTCAATTCCCGGGGCTTTTCCTCTCCTGCCCGCACGGGTACCCTATCACGGTGACTTCGGTCGTCGGTCTACGGTCCACGGGGGCGCGGGAGCGCGCCGACCCCGCCCCTCAGCCCCGAAAGGAACCGCCATGTCCAAGAAGCCCAGCAAACGTTTCATCCTCCTCGGCGGCATCCCCGTGTTCGACTACATGCTCCGGGTGGACCTGGCCGAGGTGGTGCGGGCCACCGAGAGGCGGGCGGTGATGGTGGGTCCCCGCATCCTTCTGCCCGCCGGCACCGTGTTCGAGTTCCGGGCCGACCACGACGAGCGGCCGCTGTGGCTGAACCCCCTGGCGAACCGGCCGCTCCAGGACGTCCACGGGAAGCCTTTTTTCAGCCTGGAGTTCGGGGGCAAGCACGCCCAGCAGTTCGAGCACACCCTGTGCGCGGACCCCGACACCGTGCTCGAAGAGCTGATGGCCGCGTTTCCCGACCGGATCCGGTCGGCCGACGACCTGGCCGTGGTACGGGTCCCCGGCCCCGTGCCGGTGCACCTGGGCGGCAACAACAAGAACATCCTCGAGGAGCTCCACGCCCTGTACGGCTCCCCGGAGCTCGCGGACCAGACCCGGGGCATCGCCCTGGAGCACCGGTTCTTCTTCGACACCCACGACCCGCGCTACCCGCTGGTGCGGGACCTGTACGAGCGCATGGGCGTCTCCACGGGCACCCCCGAGGAGCTCCACGTGGACGGCCTGCTGCCCCGGATCTCGTACGTGCTGACCCTGGTGGAGGATGACGGCTCGGCCCGGGACCGCATCATCCTCACCGCCCGGAGCAACGAGCAGGTGATCCCCCGAGAGCGGCTGAACCGGACCTACTTCGACATCGAGTACCGGCTGCGGCGGGATCCGGCGTTCGTGGAGACCCACCTGGTGATCAACTCCATGACCAACCCGGAGGAGGTCCGGCTGGTGGCCCGGCTGCTCCAGACCGCGTTCGCCAGCGGGGTGAGGACCTACCTGTGCCCCACCCTCACCTGGCTGCGGTGCGTGGACCGGATGATCGAAGACAAGTTCTACGCCGCCGACAAGGAGCGGTTCTACGAGTACCGCAAGGACTTCCTGTACTCGGCGGTGCTGCCGTTCGTGCAGTACCTGGTGCTGAACCGCGAGGAGCTGGCCGAGGTGGACAACCTGGTCCACAAGAAGGGGATCGACGCCACCGCGAGCCACATCGCCCACCGGATGAACCGGGGACGGTTCGAGGAGAGCTACGAGGGCGGCAAGGTGGTGGTCACCGGCGGGAGCCAGGGAGCCCGGTACACCGAGCGGCTGCCCCGGGAGCGGGCGGTGCGGTTCTGGCGCAAGGCCGAGCTGCCCGAGGGCATCGAGATCCGGTTCGCGGACCGTCGGATCGTGTGCGGCGACGACTACGTGACCAACCTGGTGTCCACCCTGGGCGCGGGCGACGTGTTCACCGGGGTGTTCATCGGGCTCACCGCCCTGGGCTGGGACGGCGGCCACGCCCTGCGCGCCGCCACCCTGGGGGCGCAGCACTTCATCCAGCACCGGGCCAAGCCCGCGATCACCCACATGGTGGCCATGGACGAGACCCACATCCGGCTCGGTACCGAGACCGAGCTCCAGGACGTGATCTCCCACCACGTGGCATCCACCGGGGATCCCACCCGCTACGGGACCATCACCGACACCGTGGTCACCATCCAGACCCGCCAGCTCCAGCACCCGTTCCGGGAGATCCTGGCCCTGGAGACCGGCCTCGCCGCCAAGGCCCGCCGGGGACGCGGCGCGGCCCGGACCCGCGGACGGAAGCGGATCACAGGGGGCGGCTGACCGCGCTCTCCGGCCTCAGCGACTCCCGGCCAGCTTTAGGATCACCATGGGCCCGTCCGGGACCACCGCCCAGCGGGCGTGGGGGCCGTGGCGGGCCAGCAGATCCCGGATCCCCTGGGCCACGTCGGCCACGGGCCGCAGGTGGAACCGCTCGAGCTCCTCGGGCGCGAGCCCCTCCGTGTGGATCCACACGGTACGCTCCACCACCACCTGGTAGGTCTCCTGGGCGCACCACTGGTCGGGCACGAAGAACTCCCTCCTCATCAGCCGGTCCAGGAACGCCCGGGGGGTGTCCACCATCTCCAGGATCCTCCGGTACTCGGCGCTGCCGGCCCCCTCGGGGCACCGGCTGGCGATCAGGATGTCGCCCCCGGGCTTGACCACGGGTGCCGCGCCGGTGATCCCCTTCACGGTCTGGTAGAGGTTGCAGTCGAGGGGGGCGCCGGCGTTGGTGGTGACGATGAAGTCCAACGGCCCGTCCACCTCGCGCACGCAGTGGCGGGCGAGGAACGAGCATCCCTCCCGGTGGGCCTCGACGGGATCGCCCGAGAACACCCCCGTGATCCGTTTGGACGTGTCGAGGGTCACGTTCACGACGAAGTCGGCCCCCACCATCCCGAGCACCCGAAGGCCGGCCTCGTGGAACGGGTTGCCGTCGAGTTTGCCGTACACCGTGCCCGGATGGGCCACCATCTCGGGCCCGTGCATGTGCTGGAGCGTCTCCAGGCCCGAGATCCCCGGGAGCAACGATTTCCGCCCCCCCGAGTACCCGGCCCACATGTGGGGCTCGATGAACCCGGTGAGCACCTTGCACTCGGCCTCCCCGTAGTGGCGGTTGATCCACACCGGCACGTCGCCGTCGAGCCGCCCCACCTCCACCAGGTCCTCGGCCGCCCGGCTGCGGTGGTCCACCACCTGGTACCCCTCCAGGACCTCCCGGCCCACCAGCCGCTCCCGCTCCTCCGGGGTGCTGGGCCGGTGCATGCCCGTGGCCACCAGGATTAGGGTGCGCTCCCGGGGCACCCCGGCCTCCTCCAGGGTCCGCAGAATCGGCCCCAGGAGCACCGGGTTGGGCACCGGCCGGGTGATGTCGCTGATCACCACGCAGGCGCTGCCCCGACCCCGGGCGATCTCGGCCAGGGGCCGGCTCCGGATCGGCCGGGTGAGGCTCCGGGCCACGGCCTCGGACGGATCGGGCAGCGGGTCGGGCTCGGAGGGGGTGATCACGCCCTGGAACCTGGGCGTGGGCTCGATCTCGACCGGAAGCCCCTGTGTGCCGTACTTTAGGACGACCTTCATGCTCCACCTCCCACGGGATCACAGGACGTGAACAAGCACCAGGGTACCCCAACCCCGCCCCCGGGCAAAACCGCTCTCCCCATCGACCTCCACCTGCCCGACCTGTGCACGGCCCTCTCGCGGCGGGGCGCCGCCGTGGTGAAGGCCCCGCCGGGCTCGGGCAAGACCACCCGCATTCCACCCGCCCTGGAGGCCGCGGGGCTACCGGCCGGCGGCTCCTGCGTGGTGCTGGAGCCCCGCCGGGTGGCAGCCCGGGCGGCTGCCCGGTGGGTGGCCCGGGAGAACGGATGGGAGCTGGGGCGGGAGGTGGGGTACCAGGTGCGGCACGACCGGTGTGGCACGGCCGCCACTCGGATCTGGTATGTGACCGAAGGGATATTGGTGTCCCGGCTCCAGGCCGACCCGGAGCTGGCCGGGGTGGGCGCGGTGGTCCTCGACGAGTTTCACGAGCGCAGCCTCGAGGCGGACCTGGCCCTGGCCCTCCTCCGGGAGGTCCGGGAGGCCCTGCGACCCGACCTCAAGGTGGTGGTGTGCTCGGCCACCCTGGACCCCCGGCCCGTGGCCCGGTTCCTGGACGCCCCGGTCCTGGAGGTTCCGGGCCGGCCCCACCCGGTGGAGATCCGGTACCTGGAACGGCCCGACCCGGACCCCCTTCCCCTGCGGGTCGCCCGGGGGGTCCGCCGGGTCTGGCCTCACCGGCCGGGGGGCCGGGGCGACGTGCTCGCGTTTCTGCCCGGGGCGGCCGAGATCCGGCAGACCGCCCGGGCGTTGGAAGGCTGGGCCGCAGGGGCGGGGGCCGACCTGGTTCCCCTGCACGGCGACCTACCGGCCGAGCGGCAGGACGCGGCCCTGGCGCCGGCGACCCGGCCCCGGGTGGTCCTGGCCACCAACGTGGCCGAGACCAGCCTGACGCTTCCGGGGGTGCGCGCCGTGGTGGACTCGGGCTACGCCCGGGAGCTCCGCCACGACCCTGCGACCGGGATCGACCGGCTCGAGACCGTTCCGGTGAGCCGGGCCAACGCCGACCAGAGGGCCGGCCGGGCCGGCCGCCTGGGCCCGGGGCTCGCCCTGCGGCTGTGGACCCGCCACGACGACCGGGCCCGGCCGGCCGAGCCCCAGCCCGCGGTCCGGCGGGAGGACCTGGGCCGGGCCGTGCTGGAGGTGCTGGCGTGGGGCGCGCCGGGCCCTGCCGCGTTCGGATGGTTCGAGGCCCCGGATCCCGGCCGGCTGGAGGCCGCGGTGGAGCTGTTGAGGCTGCTCGGAGCCGTGGGGCCCGACGGCCGGATCACCCCCCTGGGCGAGGCCCTTCGGAGACTCCCCCTGCCACCGCGGCTGGCCGCCCTGGCCCTGGAGGCGGCGCGGCAAGGCTGCCCCTGGCAGGGGGCCCTGGCCGCGGCCCTGCTGGAGGAGCGGGACGTGGTGGCGGCCGGCCGGGCGTTCGGCAGGGGACACGAGGCGCCCACCGGCCCCTCGGACGTGCTGTGGCGGATCGAGCTGCTGGAAGGGGCCCGCCGGGCCGGGTTCCGGCCGGAGCGGCTCCGGGCCCTGGGCCTGGAGCCCGGGGCGTGCCGGGCGGTGTGGCGCGCGGCCCGGCAGGTCCACCGGCTCGTAGGCAACCCCGGCCCCGCTAGGGAACCGAACGGGCCGAACGGGCTGCTGCCGGCCCTGTGGGCGGCGTTTCCGGACCGGGTGGCCCGGCGGCGGGAGCCCGGGTCGGAGCGGTTCGTGCTGGCCGGAGGTCGGGGCGCCCGGCTCGACCCCCGCAGCGGGGTGCGCCGGGCCGGCTGGGTCGTGGCCGTTCGGCTCGACGCCGGAGGCCGCGGGCAGCGCTCCGAAGCCACGATCCGATGGGCGAGCGAGGTGGACCCGGCCTGGCTCCGGCACCACCCCGGCACCCGGACCCGCACCGAGACCCGGTACGATCCGGCCTCCCAGAGGGTCGTCGCGGCCGAGATCACCGCCCACCAGGGGCTGGTGCTTCGGGAGAGGCCCGCGGCCCCGGACCCGGGGGAGGCCCTGGAGCTCCTGGTGCCGGTGGTGCGGGAGGACCCGGAACGGCTCCTGGGCCTGTCCGGCGAGGCCGCCCGGCTGGTGGCCCGGTGCCGGTTCCTGGCCCGGGCCCTGCCCGGGGCGGGGCTTCCGGCCTGGGACGCCGGGGACTGGGAGCGGCTCCTCCGCCAGGCCGGCTGGGGGGCCCTGTCGCTCGCGGACCTCCAGCGCACGGACTGGGCCGGGGCCATTCAGGGGTCTCTGGGGTGGGAGGCCGTGCAACGGCTCGACCGGGACGCGCCCGACCGGATCCAGGTCCCCAGCGGCAGCCGGATCCGGGTCGAGTACCCGGACGGCGCAGATCCCTTCCTGCCGGTGAAGATCCAGGAGGTGTTCGGCTGGGCCGAGGCGCCGAGGGTGGCCGGGGGCCGCGTGGCCGTGGCGCTGCACCTCCTGGGCCCCCACGGCCGCTCCCTGCACGTGACCCGGGACCTGGCGAGCTTCTGGGAGAACGTGTACCCGGAGGTCCGGAAGGAGATGCGGGGCCGCTACCCCAAGCACCGCTGGCCCGAGGACCCGTGGGCGGCCGCGCCGTCCCGGAGCACCGTGAAGCCCCGGGCCCGGCGCGGCTGACGGCCCACGGACCAGCGTCACATTTCCGACGTTTCGTTCTTTTCCCAAGGGGTTGGGCTGGGGGCCCCTCCTTCGCTGAACGGCCTCGCAGGGGCCGCCTCGGCGCGGTCCGCTGCGGCGCGTGAGGGCACGCGCCGCGGCCGCTCCCCTGGCGCCGGGCGGCCCGGCTGCTCGGCCGTCGCGCTTCGTCGGAGCCCCCAGCCCAACCGCCGCAATCCGCGTACGTTTTTGCGAAACGGAACACTAGCCCTGGGCCTTGTCCCCGCCGTCCCGGCCCTCGCGGTGCCGGGGCACCGGCAGGTACTCCACCGAGGGCACCCGCCGCACCGGCTGGGGAAAGAGTCCCATGAGCTCGTACATGGGCTTGGGCATCTCGGTCGTGACGTTCAGCCCCAGGGCCCGAGCCTCGTCCGAGGTGATGGGGTGGTCGTGGGTCCAGGTGCCGGCGGACAGGATCTCGGCCAGCTCCTCCACCTTGTCCTGGGGGTACTTGCCCTCGAGGAGCCCCCGCACGCTGTCGCGCACCTGCCGGATCGCCTTCTGGGCCACGTCGGCCAGGATCAGGGTCTGGTCGTCGACCTTCTCGGCCGGCTTCTGCTCCAGCACCTTCAGGATGCTCGCGGCCGGCTGCTGACCGAGCTGGGGATCCACCGGCCCCAGCACGGCGTGCTCGCCCATCACGATCTCGTCGGCCGCCAGGGCGATCAGGGTGCCGCCGCTCATGGCGTAGTGGGGCACGAACACCGTGGTCTTGGCCGGATGGCGGGCGATGGCCCGGGCGATCTGGTACGAGGCCAGCACGAGCCCGCCCGGCGTGTGGAGCACGATGTCGATGGGCACGTCGGAGTCGGTCATCTGGATCGCCCGGATCACCTCCTCCGAGTCGTGGATGTCGATGTACCGGAACACCGGGAACCCCAGCACGCTCATGGTCTCCTGGCGGTGCACCATCAGGATCACCCGGGATCCCCGCTCCTTCTCGATCCGGGCGATCAGCCGCTTCCGGGCCGCCTCCACCATGCGCTGCCGCAGCAGCGGCTGAAGGGCCGAGGCCATGAAGAAGATCCAGAACAGGTCCAACGGGCTCATGGGCGGGCTCCTTTCCGTTCCGGGGGAGTCTTGAGGGGCTCCAATATGGACCCGGGATCGGGGTTCGTCAAAGCCGGAGTCTCCGGGGCAGGGCGGCGCTTGACCCGGCCCATGGGCGCGGCTAGGCTTTCTTACTGGTAAGCAAACCAGGCGTGCATCGCGCGCCCCCAAGGAGGATTCCATGAGTCGTTTGGCAACGACGCGGCTGTCCTCGAAGGGGCAGGTGGTGATCCCAGAAGCCATCCGAAAGGCCCTGGGCCTCCGGCCCGGCACGGAATTCGTGGTTGTCGGGAAGGGGGATGCGGTGGTGCTCAAGACGATCACCCCGCCAGATCCCGACGAGTTCGACGAGATCATCGCCGAGACGCGGCGCCAGGCACGGGAAGCCGGGCTGACGCCGGAGGCTGCGCGGGCGATCGTCGACGAGGTGCGGCGGGGGGTATGAGGGTCGTCGTCGACACAAACGTCGTGGTCTCGGCCGTGTTTTTCGGGGGCGTGCCCCAGGCGATCCTCGACGCGTGGCGCGATGGAAGAATCGAGATCGCGGTGTCCGAGGAGATCCTGACGGAGTACGAGGCGGTTCTCCGGCGCATCGCCGCGCGATACCCCTCGATCAACCCGGAGCCGGTTCTCCGCCTTCTGGCCTCCAAGACAATCCTCGTCGAACCGGCCTGCGTCGAGCCCAGGGTCTGCGCGGACCCTCACGACCTCAAGTTCATCGAGGCGGCCCTTGGGGGAACCGCAGAATTCATCGTGAGCGGCGACCGTTACCTGCTGGCGGTTACCGGGATCCCGGGAATCACAGTACTGCGACCCGCGGCGTTCATAGACCGCCTCGGCGCCCCGGAGTAGATTCGGGCGCGCAGAGCTTCCCCGGCCGCACCGTCCCCTGGAAAGACGCGATCGAAGGAGAATCGAGGTGAAAAGCTACCGCAAGGAACTCTGGTTCCAGACGCCCACCCGCCGGGCGTTCCTCAACATCACCCCCCAGGTCGAGGCCTGCCTGGAGGAGAGCGGCATCCGGGACGGGCTGTGCCTGGTGAACGCCATGCACATCACGGCCTCGGTGTTCATCAACGACGACGAGCCCGGGCTCCACCAGGACTTCGAGCGGTGGCTCGAGGGGCTCGCGCCCCACGAGCCCCTCAGCCGGTACCTGCACAACCGCACGGGCGAAGACAACGGCGACGCCCACCTGAAGCGCACGGTGATGGGCCGGGAGGTGGTGGTGGCCGTGACCGACGGCAGGCTCGACTTCGGGCCGTGGGAGCAGATCTTCTACGGGGAGTTCGACGGCCGCCGCCGCAAGCGGGTGCTGGTGAAGATCATCGGGGAGTGAGGGCGGTGGGGTCCGCGGGGCGGAACGGCCCTCCCGTTGCGGTGATCCGGGAGGGCCGTTTCCTCGTCGTGGGGCAACGCGCTTAGAACGTGTACTCCTCGGGCTTCTTGAGGCGCTTGATCATCAGGGCGATGTCGTGGGTCACGCCGTCCTTGCGCATGAAGTAGTCGTCCAGGGTGCAGCGCAGGTCGAACCCGAGCCGGCGGAACGCCTTGACCACCTTGGCGTGATCGAGGATCACCTCGGCCCTCAGGAACCACAGGCCGCGCTTCTTGCACACGTCGCACATCTCCAGGATCATCTTGCTCCCCAGCCCCACCCCCCGGAAGTCCTGGGCCAGGAAGATCCGGATCTCCCCCACGTGCCGGGCGCTCTTGGTGCCCAGGTACACCGCGCAGTCGCCCACAATGCGACCGTCGCAGAACGCCACCAGGGGCATCACCCGGTCGTAGTTCAGGTTGGCGATCCACCGCTCCACCACGATGGGCTCCTTGACCTCGTCCTTGAGGAACCGGGTGTCCTCCTCCGAGGCCTCGTGGAACAGGTCGAACAGGAGCTTCTGGTCCTCCTCCAGGAGGGGTCGCAGCAGCACCCGCCGGCCGTTGTTGAGCGTCACGAACTTCCGGAACACCGTGAAATTGAACATTGCCTTCCTCCCCGACGGAACGCCGAAACGACCGACCGGATGGGGCCGGGCGGGCCCAAAACCCGGGCCGCAGAGTACCAGACGGCCGGGGAAAGTCAAGCGAGCAAACGGCCACTCAAAACGACGCCGCGATGAGCCCCACCCCCGCCACCATGACCGCCCCGCCGAGCAACCGTCGCCGCCACCCCCGCTCGGAGAACACCACCCCGCCCAGCAGGATGGACCAGATCACGCTCGTGCGCTTGACCGCGATCATGTAGCTGGCCGGCGCCAGCCGGATGGCGGAGAAGTGGGCCAGGATCATGACCGCCGAGAACAGCCCGACCAGCCCCAGGGTGAGGAGCCAAGCACGCCCAGAACGCCCCCCCTCCCGCACGACGGCCCAGGGGGTGAGGCAAGCGGTGAGGATCCCGTAGTACACCAGCCCGAAGGTCACCGGATCCGAGGCCAGGACCGCCACCTTTCCCAGGGCTGCGGTCACGCTGTACAGGGCCGCCACGGCCAGCATCAGCACGCTGCCCCGCTCCCGGCCCAGGGCCCGAACCGGGTCGAGCCACCCCATGCCCGGCTCCAGATGGAGCAGGTATCCGCCCGCGCACACCAGCGCGATGCCGCCGTATGCCGGAGCCGCGGGCACCTCGCCCAGGATCCACCGGCCGGTGAACACGAGGAAGGCGGGGGTGAAGGCGAGGTACGGGGCGGTGAGCCCCAGGGGCGACAGCCGAAGGGCCCACTGGTACAGGAGCGCGGCCGCGATCTCCAAGGGCACCGCCGCCGCGAGCGTGGACCAGAACGCGGGGCCGGGCCGGGTGATCCCGGTGGTCAGGGCCACGGCTCCGAGCACCGGCAGGGCAAAGGCCGTGCGCACCCAGGCGACCCGAACCGCCGAGGCCCGCTGCAGGGCCTTCTTGGCGAACACGTCGGCGAGCGACCAGGAGAGGGCGCTGGCCAGGGAGAGAAGGAGCCAGGTCACCCCTCGCCGCTCCGGGAGAACCGGGGGACGAACGCCGGGGTGCGGTGCCGGTAACGGCGGTAGGCGTTCCCGAAGGCCTCGAGCATCCGACGCTCCTCGTGGAGCGACCCCAGCCACAGGTACAGCGTGGCCGCCAGGGCGAACGCGAGACCGTTCCAGGTCCACACGGGCTGGGCCCACAGCACCACCGCGCCGGCCGTGTACATGGGATGGCGCACGTACCGGTAGGGCCCGGCCACCACCAGCTCCCCGGCCTCCATGTCGGGACCCGGCACGGTCTCCCCCCGGCGCCAGGCTCGGAAGTGCTCCCAGCCGAGGAACCTCCCGAACCCCACCCGCCGCACGCACACGGCGATCACCGCCAGGCCGACCAGGCGGATCGCCCACAGCCCGGCCGCGGCCACCCCGCCGATCCGAACCAGCTCCCGGTCGGGCAGCGCCGCGATGCCGCCGAGCAGCACCGCCAGAAGCGCCGTCGCCAGCACGTTGTAGGCCAGGCGGAACACGCCCCGGTACGCCGCCTCGCCCAGCACCCCGGCAGCGGCCCGCCGCACCGGAGCGGTGAGCAGCAGGGAGTGGAGCGCCCCGTAGGCCGCCACGGCCAGGAACGTGATCGCAAACCCCTTCACACGGTTGCCTCGCCTCTGCCCTTTGCGCGTTGACCGAAGCCCCCGGCACCCCTACAATGCGCCGCGGAGGTGGCCAGGGCACTGGTGGCTCTCCCGGACTTCAAATCCGGTGGGCGGCGTGAACAGCGTCGCCGGTGGGTTCGATTCCCATCCACCTCCGCCAACGAACATCGCACGGTTGCCCCGGGGCGGGCAACCCGGCTCCCAGGGCCCGGTCTGGCGAGGACCGGGCCCTGCTTCGTTCGGGCCCTCGGGGATCATCGGCTCCCGCAGGCGGCCCAACCGTTTGACCCGCCAGGGGCCGGATGCTACAAGCACCCCCTGCGTTTTCGCTCTCCCGGAGGGTTTCCCCATGGCCGAGAACTTCTTCCTCGACACCCCCGAGCTCTCCTTCCGCCTGGGCCAGACCGACCTGGCCGAGGCGGTGAGGCTTCGGGAAGCCGGCTTCACCCAGCGCGACCGTTTCCCGGAGGCCCCCGGGAGCTACGAGGAGGCCCTGGGTCTTTACGAGGCGGTGCTGGCCATGGTGGGGGAGCTGTGCGCGCGCAAGATCGCGCCCCGGGCCCGCTCGGTGGATCGGGAGGGGGTGCGGTTCGAGGACGGCCGGGTGTGCTACGCCGAGGGCACCCGCCAGAGCCTCGAGGAGCTCCGGCAGGCCGGGCTCATGGGGGTGACCCTGCCCCGTCGGTACGGGGGGTTGAACTTCCCCAACACCGTGTACTCGATGATGATGGAGATGGTGGCCCGGGCCGACGCGAGCCTGCACAACCTGGTGGGCCTGCAGGAGATCGGCGAGACGATCCTTCGGTTCGGCTCGGACGACCAAAGGGAGAGGTACCTGCCCCCCCTGGCCTCGGGCGAGGCGGACGGGGCCATGGCCCTGACCGAGCCCGACGCCGGCAGCGACCTGCAGGCCGTGCGCACCCGGGCCCGGCAGGACCCGGCCACCGGGCAGTGGCGTCTAAACGGCACCAAGCAGTTCATCACCAACGGCTGCGCCCGAATCATCCTGGTGCTGGCCCGGTCCGAGGAGGGCACCCGGGACGGCCGGGGCCTGTCCATGTTCGTGTGCGAGGCCGGGCCCCGGGTGCGGGTGCGCCGGATCGAGGAGAAGCTGGGGCTCCACGGCTCGCCCACCTGCGAGATCGAGTTCGACGACGCCCCGGCCGAGCTGGTGGGGGCCCGCCGCCGGGGGCTCACCCGCTACGTCATGTCGCTCATGAACGGGGCCCGGGTGGGGGTGAGCGCCCAGGCCGTGGGCATCGCCGAGGCCGCCTACCGATCGGCCCGGGAGTACGCGGCCAACCGGCGGCAGTTCGGCCGGGCCATCGAGGAGTTCCCGGCCGTGTACGAGATGCTGGTGCGCTCCCGGGTCAAGCTGGCCGGGGCCCGGGCCCTGCTCTACGAGACCACCCGGTACGTGGACCTGCGAGACGGGTGTGAGCGCTCGGGGGACCCGGCCGGCGCAAAACGGTGGGACCGCATCGCCTCGGTGCTGACGCCACTCACCAAGGCCTACTCCACCGAGGTGGCCAACGAGGTGGCCTACGACAGCCTCCAGATCCACGGCGGCAGCGGGTACATGAAGGACTACGAGGTGGAGCGCCACTGCCGGGACGCCCGGGTCACGAACATCTACGAGGGCACCACCCAGCTCCAGTACGTGGCGGCCATGGGTGGGGTGATGAACCGGGTGCTCGACCCCCTGGTGGACCGGCTGGCGGCCCTGCCGTACCAGGGCCGGGCTCGGGACCTGGCCGAGGCCTTAGGCCGGGCCCGGGAGAATCTGGCCCGGGCCGTGATCTACGTGGCCGAGCGCCGGGAGAGCGACTACCAGGACCTCATGGCCCGGCGGCTGTGCCACTCGGAGACCCTGGTGCTCACGGGGTACCTGCTCCTGAGGGACCTGCTGGCCGACCCCGGCCGGGAGGCCCTGGCCGAGCGGTTCGTGGCCGACGCCGTGCCCCAGGTGGAGATGGACACGGCCGCGGTGTGCTCGGGCGACCGTTCCCTGATCGACCGGCGAGCGGAGGTGGTATAAGCTGGGAAGTTGGGAGGCTGGGAAGCCCCCTCAGTCCCCTGCGGGGCCGTCCAGAGACTAGAAACTGGAGACTAGAAACTAGAAAAATCTTTGGAACCTCGGCCCGTGAGTCGGGAGGGGCGCTCCACCAGGCCTCTAGCCCCCCGAGATCATGAAGAAGAGGCGAAGTGGCGTGGCACTGCCTAAAACGCGTTGGAATCCGGGAGGTTTTCAAGCCTTCCAGCGTCCCAGCCTCCTAGCGTCCTAGCGGAAGTTACCTGGAAGCCCTCAGGCGTCGCCGCATCCGGGGAACCCGCTCCCGGGCACGCGCAGCCTCGACCGGCGGATCATCCGGGTGGACCCGGCCACGTAGCGCTCCTCGTCCTTGCCGGCCCGAAACCGGTCGGTGTTCACGCCCCAGGCCCGGGCCACGGCCCGCACCCAATGGGCCGCGGCGAACGGAAGCAGGACCCCCGCCACCCGCCCCCCCACGGCCGGGAGCCCCACCGCCCAGCCCGGCGCCTCCCCGGCCGGGGCCCAGGTGCACAGGGCCTGCACCACCGCCCCGATCTCCCCTTCCACCACCGGCACGATCTCGGCCACGCGCTCGTACGTGGCCTCGTCGTGGACCAGGAACAGGACCAGGTCGCCGGGCTCGGTGGTGAGGTACCAGGTGTGGCAGAACTCCTCGATCTCGCCTTGGCCGGCGGGCACCACGAGCTCCAGGAACTTGTAGGCGGCGAACCGGGCGGCGGGCAGGCCCGGCCCGGTGCCGGCCACGGCGATCCGGCATCCCGGCCGGGCGGCCGAGGCCGCCCGCGCCCCTGCCGCGGCGGCGGCCTCGGCCGCAGGGCTCGCGACCCCAGGGAGCTCCCCCCACGCCTCTCCCCCTACGCCAGCCCCCAAGGACTGGCCCACCGCGACCAGAGCCAGCTGCATGGCCCCGAAGGTCTTGGTCTGGGGAACCGGTCGGTGGTACCCGGAGTACACGGCGGCCCGGGGGTCCCTGTAGTCCGTGCGGTCCAGCGCCCCCGGGGGGGAGGCCCCCAGGCAGAACACGGCGTCGGCCTCCCGGGCCAGGGGGGAGGCGGGGTGGTCCGTCAGACCGAGCACCCGGGCTCCACCGGCCCGGGCGCAGGCCACGGCCTCGAGGACCCTTGGGGTCTTTCCCGACACACTCAACGCTACGAGCAGGGTGCCGGGCCCAAGCAGGTGCAGCCTGGCCCGGCTGAGCTCCATGGCCGGGAGCCCCCGCACCCGTAGGCTGGGCTCCCACAGCCACTCGGCCCACTCGGCCGCCGCGTGGCAGTCGCCGCACCCGGCCACCACCACCCGATCGACCGGCCGCCCCCCCAGGGCGACCCCCACCGCGGCCCGGGCCTCGGCGAACCGGCCCAGCAGCGCACGCCACACCCGGGGCTGCTCGGCCAGCTCCACCCCCATGGCGTCTGCCGACGAAAACCCGGCGGGCACCCCCTCACTCCCCGCCGGGATCTTGATCTTCCCGACGGAACGCGGGCGCCAGGATCTCCTCCTCGATGCCGTCGGGATCGGGCGCGTTGTACTGAACGAGCCGCAGCAGGTGGGAGAACGCCTCGGCGGGCACCTCCAAGAAGTCCAGGGCCACGCCGTCGTCCTCCACCCTCACGGCACGACACCGGATCTCGAGGTCCAGGGCCGGGTTCTGGGGGTCCAGGTGGATCCGGACCGTGCCCTCCTCCCCCTCGGCCGGACGGCCCCCCTCCGGAGCCCGGACGTAGGCGCCTTTGAGGCTCACATCCCTCAGCCCCCCCTCCAGCCGGCCCCCGGCCCACTCCACCGTGGCCTCCTTGCCGGTGCTCACCCGGGTCCGACGCCGTTTCTGCATCGCGCACCTCCTCGACACCTGAAAAAACGCGGCCAAACCGGTTTCTGATCGGCCCCGCACCGAATGCACTTTACGTCGACCCCACGGCCGTGGCAATCTTTCTGCCCCAGGGTCGCAGCCCTCTCGAACCGAAGACGAGAATTTCCCGGTGAGAGGAGCCTTGACAAACCCGTGGGGGGTTCGGTACCGTTCGCGCTTCCACAGTCGTGGGCCGTTAGCTCAACTGGTAGAGCAGCTGACTCTTAATCAGCGGGTTCGGGGTTCGAGTCCCTGACGGCTCACCACTTCGCGGACGACGGGCGCCGCCCCGGTGGGGCGGCGCCGTTCGCCATGCCCACCCCGTTCTCAGCTGCCCCACGATTTGGATCCGCGGGCCGTGGGCACGACTTCGGTATTGCGGCCAGCGGTGCATCGACCCCATCCCCCGCACGGGAAGACCAGACCGAATCCAGGCGAGAGTGGCGGAACTGGTAGACGCACTGGATTTAGGATCCAGCGGCTAGCCCGTGGGGGTTCGAGTCCCCCCTCTCGCACCATTTCGTTTCTCCGGATCCCGCGCCTCCCCCCTTGTGTCACGTCGTTCACCGGCACGCCGGGCGACCCCGGGGACGGCCGGGCGTCTGCGCGCCCCTGAAGGAGATCAGCCCATGAAAACACAGGTCGAGTCCATCAGCCCCGTAAAGAAGCGTCTCTCGGTGGAGATCCCGGCCGACGAGGTGGCCCGGGAGGAAGAAGCGGCTCTCCGGGACGTCCGTCGCTCGGTGACCCTACCCGGCTTCCGCAAGGGCAAGGCCCCCCTCCCCCTGATCCGGCGCCACTACGGCGAGCGGGTACGGGCCGACGTGATCGGTCGCCTGATCGAGGATACTTACCGGGAGACCCTTGTCAAAGAGGAGATCGTTCCGGTCTCGGACGCCGACATCCAGATCCAGTCCATGCCCGAGGAGGGTGCCCTCGCCTACACCGCCGTGGTGGAGGTGCGGCCCGAGGTGGAGGCCCGTACCTACTCCGGCCTCACCCTGAAGAAGGAGCGGGTCGAGGTGACCGAGGCCGAGGTGGACGCCCAGCTGGAACAGCTTCGCCAACGCCGAGCCACGTACGAGCCGGCGCCCGAAGGGCACGAGGCCGGCGACGGCGACATGGTGGTGATGGACTTCGAGGGCACCGTGGACGGCGAGCCGTTCGAGGGCGGCAGCGGCGAGGACCGGTCGGTGATTCTGGGGGCAGGCGCCCTGGTGGACGGGTTCGAGGAGCAGCTCAAAGGGGCCACGGCCGGCGAGGAACGCACCGTGGAGATCTCCTTCCCGGAGGACCACTCCAACGAGGCCCTGGCCGGGAAGACCGTCCGGTTCCGGGTGACGGTGAAGGAGGTCAAGGTTCGGGTGCTGCCCCACCTGGACGACGAGTTCGCCAAGGACGTGGCCGAGGTGGAGGGCCTGGAGGATCTGCGCGACCGTATCCGGGACGAGATCCGCAAGGAGAAGAAGCGGGCTGCGGAGGGCCGGTTTCGGGAGCGGCTGATCGACGCCCTGCTCGAGGCGAACCCCTTCGAGGTGCCGCCCAGCCAGGTCCAGTCCCAGCTGGAGTACTCCGTGGCCCGGATGAGAGAGGACCTGGCCATGCGGGGCCTCGACCTCGACCAGATCGGGATCGACGAGGCTCAGCTCCGGGACTCCCAACGGGCCGCCGCAGAGCGCACGGTGCGGTGGGCCTACCTGCTCGGCGCCATCGCCCGGGCCGAAGGGATCGAGGTCACGGATGAGGACGTGGACGCCCGGATCCGGGAGATCGCAGAGGCCGACGGGAGGCCGGTGTCGCTGGTGAAAAGCTTCTTCGAGCAGGAGGGCCGGATCGACGGCCTACGCAACTACCTGCTGGAGCAGAAGGTCATCGAGAAGGTCGTGGAGGGGTGCACCCTGGAGGAGATGGAGCCTGAGGAGCTCGGAGGCGGGGAGGCGGACAATGAGTAACCTGATCCCGTTCGTGGTGGAGCGCACCGGCCGGGGGGAGCGCGCCTACGACATCTACTCCCGGCTGCTCAAGGACCGCATCGTGTTCCTGGGCTCGCCGGTGGACGACGCCGTGGCCAACCTGGTGATCGCCCAGCTGCTGTTTCTGGAGTCCGAGGACCCCAAGGCCGATATCTTTCTATATATCAACAGCCCCGGCGGACTGGTGACGGCCGGCCTTGCCATCTACGACACCATGCAGTACGTTCGACCCGATGTGTGCACCCTGTGCCTGGGCCAGGCGGCCAGCATGGGGGCGCTGCTCCTGGCCGCGGGGGCCACGGGCAAGCGCTGGGCCCTGCCCCACTCGCGGATCATGATCCACCAGCCGATGGGAGGGTTTCAGGGTCAGGCCACCGACATCGACATCCACGCCCGTGAGATCCTGCGGCTCCGGGAGGAGCTCAACCGGATCCTGTCCCATCACACGGGCAAGGACGTGGAGGACGTGGCCCGGGACACCGAGCGGGACTTCTTCATGGACGGCGGGCAGGCCCTTGAGTATGGTATCATCGATAAGGTCATCGAACGACGACCCGACACGTAGAGGGCGATCCGGTCGCCCGGGAGAGGGCTAAACGTGAACCCCAGGAAAGGCAAGGGCGGGGGGCTGTACTGCTCGTTCTGCGGCAAGGGCCAGGACGAGGTCCGCAAGCTCATCGCGGGGCCGTCGGCCTACATCTGCGACGAGTGCATCACCCTGTGCAACGACATCATCGCGGAGGAGTCCGCGGCGCCGGATGGCCTGGCCGAGGAGCTGCCGTCCCCCGCCGACATCAAGGCCTTCCTCGACGAGTACGTGATCGGCCAGGAAAAGGCCAAGAAGATCCTCTCGGTGGCGGTGTACAACCATTACAAGCGGATCCACTCCCCCGTGCGGGGCCGGGACGACGTGGAGCTGGAGAAGTCCAACATCCTGCTCATGGGCCCCACCGGGTGCGGCAAGACCTTGCTGGCCCAGAGCCTGGCACGGATGCTCCGGGTACCGTTCGCCATGGCCGACGCCACGAGCCTGACCGAGGCGGGGTACGTGGGCGAGGACGTGGAGAACATCATCCTGAACCTGCTGCAGAACGCCGACTACGACGTGGACAAGGCTTCGAAGGGCATCGTCTACATCGACGAGATCGACAAGGTGGCCAAGAAGTCCGAGGGCCCCAGCATCACCCGCGACGTGAGTGGCGAGGGGGTCCAGCAGGCCTTGCTGAAGATCCTGGAGGGCACCGTGGCGAGCGTGCCCCCCAAGGGGGGCCGCAAGCACCCCCAGCAGGAGTACATCAAGGTCGACACCAAGAACATCCTGTTCATCTGCGGCGGCGCGTTCGTGGGCCTGGAGGACATCGTCGAGCAGCGCATCGGCAAGAAGTCGATCGGGTTCGGGGCCCAGGTAACCTCCCGGGCCGAGAAGCGCAAGGCGGGCCTGCTTGACCTGGTGGAGCCCCAGGACCTCGTCAAGTTCGGGCTGATCCCCGAGTTCGTGGGCCGCATCCCGATCCACGCTGCGCTCCACGAGCTGAACGAGGAGGCCTTGGTCCGAATCCTGACCGAGCCCAAGAACGCCCTGGTCAAGCAGTATCAGAAGCTTCTCCAGATGGAGGGCGTGGAGCTGCAGTTCACCGACGGGGCCCTGAGGGCCATCTCGGCCGAGGCCATGCGCCGCAACACCGGGGCCCGGGGGCTGCGGGCGATCCTCGAGTCGGTGATGCTCGACGTAATGTACGAGGTCCCCACCCTCAAGAACGTGCGCGAGGTGATCGTCAACGAGGACGTGATCACCCGCAAGGAACGCCCCATCTTCTGCTTCGAGGAAAGCGAGGCCGGCCGGGTGGGCACGGCCTGAGGACAAACGACTCCCATGATGCAACGCTGGTTCTCCCGGGATCGAGCCCTACCCTTGATCCCCCTTCGAGACGTGGTGGTGTTCCCCCACATGGTCATCCCCCTGTTCGTGGGCCGCGACAAGTCCATCGCAGCCCTGGAGGAGGCCATGGCCGGGGATCGAGACATTCTGCTGGCCGCCCAGAAAGAGGCCAAGATCAACGATCCCCAGCCCTCCGACATCCACGAGGTGGGCACGGTGGGGGCCATCATTCAGCTGCTGAAGCTCCCGGACGGCACCGTGAAGGTGCTGGTCGAGGGCAAGCGGCGGGCTCGAATCCGCGCCTTCCTATCCACCGAGCAGTACTTTCTCACTCAGGTGGAGGAGGTTCCCGACCCGCCCCAGGAGACCACCGAGGCCCGGGCCATCATGCGCACCGTGGTGGAAGGGTTTGCGGAGTACGTGAAGCTCAACCGCAAGCTCCCGTCCGAGCTGGTGGGCTCGGCCGAGACCATCGACGACCCCGGCCGACTGGCCGACACGATCGCCTCCCATCTGTCCCTCAAGACCGCGGACAAGCAGGAGCTCCTGGAGACCGCCGACCCGATCCAGAGGCTCGAGCGTCTCTACGAGCTGATGCGCGCCGAGACCGAGGTGCTGGAGCTCGAGCAGCGTATCAAGCGCCGTGTCAAAAAGCAGATGGAGCGCACCCAGAAGGAGTACTACCTCAACGAGCAGATGAAGGCCATCCAGAAGGAGCTGGGCGAGGGCGAGGACGCCCAGGCCGACCTGCGGGAGCTGGCCAGAAAGATCGACGAGAAGGACATGCCCGACGAGGCCAAGGAGAAGGCGCGCAAGGAGCTCCAGCGGCTCCGGATGATGTCGCCGCTCTCGGCCGAGGCCACGGTGGTGCGCACTTACGTCGACTGGATCCTGGAACTGCCCTGGAACGAGCTGACCCAGGACAAGGTGGAGATCCCCGAGGCCCAGAAGATCCTCAACGAGGACCACTACGGGCTGAAGGAGGTCAAGGAGCGGATCCTCGAGTACCTGGCCGTGCTCAAGCTGGTGGGCACCACCAAGTCCCCCATCCTGTGCTTTGTGGGCCCGCCGGGGGTGGGCAAGACCAGCTTGGCCCGGTCCATCGCCCGGGCGGTGGGTCGGAGGTTCGTGCGCCTGAGCCTGGGTGGGGTGCGCGACGAGGCCCAGATCCGGGGCCACCGCCGTACCTACATCGGCTCCATGCCGGGCAAGATCCTCCAAAGCCTCCGCAAGGCCGGCAGCTCCAACCCCGTGTTCCTGCTCGACGAGGTGGACAAGATGAGCATGGACTTCCGGGGGGATCCCGCCTCGGCCCTGCTGGAGGTGCTTGATCCAGAGCAGAACGACACATTCAACGATCACTACCTCGACTTGGACTACGACCTGAGCCGGGTGCTGTTCATCACCACGGCCAACTACCTTCCCAACATTCCCGAGCCCCTGCGCGACAGGATGGAGGTAATCCGGATGGCGGGGTACACCGAGCTCGAGAAGCTCGAGATCGCCAAGCGCCATCTGGTGCCGAAGCAGATTGAGGCCAACGGCCTGACCCCCGAGCGCATTCGGTTTACCGACGCGGCGCTCCTGGAGATCATCCGGCGTTACACCCGGGAGGCCGGGGTGCGCAACCTGGAGCGCATGATCGCCAAGGTGTGCCGCCGGGTGGCCAAGGCCGTGGTCACGGAGGGCCGGGACAAGGCCAGGACTCACCGCATCACCCCCTCGGTGGCCCACAAGTATCTGGGCGCGCCCAAGTACAAGTACGGGGTCAAGGAGGAGGAGAGCGAGGTGGGCTACGCCACCGGTCTCGCCTGGACCGAGACCGGGGGAGAACTCCTCGGGATCGAGGTGGTCCTGCTGCCGGGCAAGGGCAACCTCACCATCACCGGCAAGCTCGGCGAGGTGATGATGGAGTCCGCCCGGGCCGCCGTGACCTATGTGCGCAGCCGGGCCATCCGGCTGGGGGTGGAGCGAGACTTCTATCAGAAGCTCGACATCCACATCCACGTGCCAGAGGGCGCCATTCCCAAGGACGGCCCCTCGGCCGGCATCACCATGGCCACGGCCCTCACTTCTGCCCTCACGGGCATCCCGGTGCGCCGTGACGTGGCCATGACCGGAGAGATCACCCTCCGGGGCAAGGTTCTGCCCGTGGGAGGCATCAAGGAGAAGCTCCTGGCGGCCCATCGGGGGCACCTGACCACCGTGCTGCTGCCCCAGGAGAACGAGAAGGACGTGACGGACCTGGACCTGCCCCGCAACGTGCTCGCCGACCTCGACCTGGTGTACGTGGAGCACATGGACC
Source organism: bacterium (assembly GCA_027021615.1). Lineage (GTDB taxonomy): Bacteria > Desulfobacterota > Deferrisomatia > Deferrisomatales > Deferrisomataceae > Deferrisoma. The sequence goes on from JALUTY010000009.1 coordinate 27,447, forward strand.
AGGTGCTCGAAAGGTCCTTGGAAACCGGCGACCCAGCAACGATTCTGGCCGGTCCCGGTCGGCGGGTGCGCACCGTGGAGGAGATCCTGGGCCTGCCGCCCGAGCCGGCCCCCCGGCTGGACGACGGGGGCCCGCGGGCGCTGCAGTAGAGCCGATTTTGCCCTTGACACCCGAACCGGCGCCCTGATATAACGCGCGCCTGTTCTTGGACCCACCAACAAGGAGGAAGGCCGTGACCAAGGCGGAACTGATCGAAGCCATGGCGGAGAAGGCCAACACGTCGAAGGCGGCGGCAAAGAGGTTCCTCGACGCGTTCACGGCCACGGTCACCGATGCGTTGAAGCAGGGGGACAAGGTGACCCTGGTGGGATTCGGGACGTTCAGCGTGTCCGAGCGCAAAGCCCGCACCGGCCGCAACCCCCGCACGGGCGAGGCCATCCAGATCGCCGGTGGGAAGACCCCCAAGTTCAAGGCGGGCAAGGCGCTCAAGGACAAGGTCGCCTAGGCCCGACGCTTTCAGGCGGATAGCTCAGTTGGTGAGAGCGCCGGCCTTACAAGCCGGAGGTCGCAGGTTCGACTCCTGTTCCGCCTACCAGAGCATAAACCGTGTTCGCCCGATTGCGGGGGCGTAGTTCAGTTGGTTAGAACGCCGGCCTGTCACGCCGGAGGTCGCGAGTTCGAGTCTCGTCGCTCCCGCCAGTTTCCGGGAAGGGCCACCCATCGGGTGGCCTTTCTTCCTTTCCGGTGCCCTCCCCACCCTTAAATTTTTTATCCCTCCCCCCTTGACGCCCGCACCCGGCCTGGTTATCTTTCGCGCCCGTTAGCACTCACCAGCATCGAGTGCTACTTCCAAACGGTCCGCAACCCCCATCAAGACGCGAAGGAGGAAGCCGATGAAACTTCGACCCCTGCAGGACCGCGTGATCGTGAAGCGCCTCGAGGAGGAGGAGAAGACCGCCGGCGGGATCATCATCCCCGACACGGCCAAGGAAAAGCCCCAGCGGGGCGAGATCATCGCCGTGGGGCCGGGCAAGAAGAATGACGAGGGCAAGCTCCAGGCCCTCGACGTGAAGCCCGGCGACAAGGTGCTGTTCTCCAAGTACGCCGGCACCGAGATCAAGGTGGAGGGCGAGGAGCTGCTGATCATGCGTGAGGACGACATCATGGCGGTGATCGAGGGCTAACCGAGAGCGCCATCCCATTTTCCTGAAGAAGGAGGAACCGACCATGGCAGCGAAGGAGATCAAGTACGCCCAGGATGCGCGCGCCGCGATCCTCAAGGGTGTGGACACCCTGGCCGACGCCGTGAAGGCCACCCTCGGCCCCAAGGGCCGCAACGTGATCATCGAGAAGAGCTGGGGCAGCCCCACCGTGACCAAGGACGGCGTCACGGTGGCCAAGGAGATCGAGCTCAAGGACAAGTTCCAGAACATGGGCGCCCAGATGGTCAAGGAGGTGGCCTCCAAGACCTCGGACGTCGCTGGTGACGGAACCACCACGGCCACGGTGCTCGCCCAGGCCATCTTTCGCGAGGGCTCTCGCCTGGTGGCCGCGGGCCACGACCCCATGGACATCAAGCGGGGCATCGACGCGGCGGTGGAGAAGTGCGTGGAGAAGCTCCAGGGGATCTCCAAGCCGGTGAAGGACCGCAAGGAGATCGCCCAGGTGGGCACCATCTCGGCCAACAACGACGCCACCATCGGCGAGATCATCGCCGAGGCCATGGACAAGGTGGGCAAGGAAGGCGTGATCACGGTCGAAGAGGCCAAGAGCATGGAGACCACCCTGGACGTGGTCGAGGGCATGCAGTTCGACCGTGGGTACATCAGCCCCTACTTCGTGACCAACGCCGACCGCATGGAGGCCGAGCTCAAGGACGCCTACGTGCTGATCCACGACGGCAAGATCAGCTCGATGAAAACCCTCTTGCCGATCCTTGAGAAGATCGCCAACACGGGCAAGCCGTTCGTGGTGATCGCCGAGGACGTGGAGGGCGAGGCCCTGGCCACCCTGGTGGTGAACAAGCTCCGGGGCACCCTGCAGTGCGCCGCCGTGAAGGCCCCTGGGTTCGGTGACCGCCGCAAGGCCATGCTTCAGGACATCGCTATCCTGACCGGCGGCCAGGTGATCAGCGAGGAGGTGGGGCTGAAGCTCGAGAACGCCCAGCTCACCGATCTGGGCCAGGCCAAGACCGTGCGGATCGACAAGGACACCACCACCATCATCGACGGCGCGGGCAGCGCCGAGGCGATCCAGGACCGGGTCAAGCAGATCCGAGCCCAGATCGAGGAGACCACGTCCGACTACGACCGCGAGAAGCTCCAGGAGCGGCTGGCCAAGCTGGTGGGCGGCGTGGCCGTGATCAACGTGGGCGCGGCGACCGAGGCCGAGATGAAGGAGAAGAAGGCCCGGGTCGAGGACGCCCTGCACGCCACCCGGGCGGCCGTGGAGGAGGGCATCGTGCCCGGCGGCGGTGTGGCCCTGGTGCGGTGCATCGAGATCCTGGGCGACCTGAAGCTGTCCGACTCCCAGCTGGTGGGCGTGAACATCGTGAAGCGGGCCCTGGAGGAGCCGTTGCGGCAGATCGTGGCCAACGCGGGGCTGGAGCCCTCCGTGGTGGTAAACGAGGTCAAAGGCCGCAAGATGGCCGAGGGCTTCGACGCCTACAACGAGGAGTACGTGGACATGCTGGAGGCCGGGATCATCGACCCGACCAAGGTGACCCGCACCGCCTTGCAGAACGCCGCGAGCGTGGCAGGCCTGCTGCTCACCACCGAGGCGATGGTGGCCGAGCTGCCCAAGGAAGAGAAGGCCCCGGCGGCCCCGGGCGCGGGCATGGACGAGTTCTGATCCCTGCCCCTGGATACGAGAGAGGCCTGTGGGCATTCCGCCCACAGGCCTTTTCTTTTTTGCACTTCTTATAATATTCTTACATCAGGAGAAAAAAATCTTGAGCATCGGCTCAAGCGGAACATCCCTTCGGCCGATGGAACAGACCGGGCGTTCCCAATCGCGGCGCTCCCCGACCCGTCTCCGGAGATCCTACGGCATGGCCCAGCCCCGAGCCCATCGCGTCCCCGCCGGCAACGAGCCTCCTTCCCACTGGGCCCGGGCCGTTGTGGAGGCCACCGAGGACCTCGTCTACGTCTGCTCCAAAGACCTCATCGTGGTCTACATGAACCCGGCTCTGATCCGCCGGACGGGCCGGAACGCCACCGGGGAGCGGTGCCACCGGGTCCTCCACGGCCTGGACGAGCCGTGCTCCTGGTGCGTGAACGACCTCGTCATCGGCCAGAACCGCTCCCACACCTGGGAGGTCCAGAGCCCGGACGACGGCCGCTGGTACCACGTAGTCAACACCCCCATCGAACGGGACGGTCGACGCTACAAAGTGGCCATCATCCGCGATATCACTGCCCGGCGGGAGGCCGAAGCCGAGCGGGAGCGCATGGCCTTGGCCGTGGCCCAGGCCTCCGACGCCATCGTGATCGTCGATGCCAAGGGCAGGGTCCTCTCGGCCAACCCCGCCTACGAAACGATCACCGGCGTGCCCGTGGAGCAGGCCTTAGGCCGGCGTCTCGGCACGGTGCTGGAGACCGCTGACCCCGACTTCGATCTGGAGGCGGCCCACCGCCAACTGGCAGAGACCGGCCGCTGGCGGGGGCGGGTGATCAAGCGGCGACCGGACGGCCGGGAGGTGATCCTCGACGCGGCCGCCACGAACGTGCGAGCCGAGGACGGCACCTTCCTGCACGGGGTGTGCATCTTCCGGGACGTCACCCGAGAGGTCGAGTGGGAACGGGAGCGTGCCCGTACGGACCGCCTCCGGGCCCTAGGCACCCTGGCCGGTGGCATCGCCCACGACTTCAACAACCTGCTGATGGGCATCCTGGGCAGCGCCGAGCTCCTGGAGTCCGTGGTCCCCCCCGACGGCCCTGGCCGCAGGCATCTTGAAAGGATTCTCAAGGCCGGGGAGAGGGCCCGGGGTCTGGTGGCCCAGATCCTCCAGTTCTCCCGCTCAGGCCCCAGCGGGGGGGAGCGGACCGACCTGTGCGCCGAGGCGGAGATGGCCGCAGACCTCCTTCGGGCGACCACCCCCTCGGTCGTGGAGGTCACCGTGCGGGTGCCGGACCGGCCGTGTCCGGTATCCCTCGATCCGGCCCAGGCCCAGCAGATGGTACTGAACCTGACCACCAACGCGGTGAAGGCGCTGGGTCCTGACGGCGGTCGGGTGCACATCGAGGTGACCACCCGGGAGTTCAGCGAAGGGGACCCGGGACTGCCCCCCGACCTGGCCCCCGGCCGGTACCACCGCCTGGCCGTGTCCGACACGGGATGCGGCATGCCCCCGGGCATCCTCGACCGCATCTTCGAGCCGTTCTTCACGACCCGGCCCGTGGGCGAGGGCACGGGATTAGGGCTTTCGGTGGTCTACGGCGTGGTGCAGGCGGCGGAGGGGGCGTTGCGGGTTGAAAGCAAGCCCGGCCGGGGTAGTCTGTTCGAGGTGTTCCTCCCGGACGAGCCACGGGCCTGACGCCTTCAATCTGCGCCGTTCCGGGCCTTCGGCCCGTTGGAAGGCTAGGCAGCTAGGCGGCCATGCGGCTCTCGAACCGCGGCCAGCGCTTCGGAGGGGATGGGGGCTGCTGGAGAGCCGCGTGCGGCTCCTTAGCTCGCCGCACAGCGCCTCCAACGCTCGCACCGTGAAACCGTTCGGTCCCCGGCCGGACCGCCATGGAACCACGGTTGGTGCCCCGTGCCTGCGCGGCGAATCTCATGCCCGGCTTCGCGCGCGGCCGGAAGCGGATTCCATGCCCCACCGCCGAAACTGTGCGGGGATCGGTTCGAGTTATTTCTTCGCAAACAGGCCGCCTCGCGGTCTACTGGAGCTGAATTCTGCTTCCTGAACCCCCTGCCCCGCCGTCGAGACCGCGCGGGGGGCGAGGTAGCAGGTTCCTTTTTCGCAAACGGGCCGCCCTCGCGGCCTACCGGAGCGTTCGGTCACGAAGGAGAGAGATCCATGGCCAGGATCCTGGTGGTGGAAGACGAGGAGCACGTGCGCGACGTGGTGCGCCAAATGCTCGAGCAGGCGGGGCACGAGGTCGAGGTGGCCGCGGACGGGGACCAGGCCATGGGGGTGTGGGAGCGGTGGAAGCCGGACCTGGTGTTCACCGATATCCTCATGCCCAACAAGGGGGGGCTCGTGCTCATCAAGGACCTGCGGGAGCGGGCCCCCCGGCTGCCCATCGTGGCCACCTCGGGCGGGGGCCGCACCGGAAAGCTCAACTTCCTGTCCACGGCCCGCACTTTCCGGGGGGTGGTCACCCTGAAAAAGCCGTTCAGCCGGCGGGAGCTGCTCGACGCCGTACACCAGGCCCTGGCCACGGCTGCCCGGGCTTGACACGACCGCCGCCCCATACCTAGCATCGGGCCTTTCCGCGAGGGTCCGATGAATCGGCTGCTGCGTCGCCTGGGTTCGGTACGCCTGTGCGTGGGTCTGCTTCTGGTGCTGGCCCTGGCCGCCGCGCTCGGCACCGCCCTTCCCCAAAACCTCGACCAAGCCGCGTTCCTCCAGCGGTTCCCCCGAGCCGGACCTTGGCTCGTGGCTTTGGGGTTCCCCCGTTTTTTTGCTTCCCCCCTGTACCGGGGCCTCCTCGCCCTGCTCACCCTGAACCTCCTGACCTGCGCCCTGGGCCGGTCCCTCGAAGGCTGGAAGGCGTTCCGGGGCCACGGGACGGCCCGCATCCGGATGGACGGCCCTCCGGACCCCGGGATGGCGGACCGGCTACGGACCGCCGGGTTCCGGGTTCGCTCCGCGTCCCCCCTGCGGGCGGACCGGCGTCCCTGGGCCTTCCTCGGGTTCCCCCTGACCCATCTGTCGCTCCCTGTGATCTTCGGCGGAGCCTTGCTCGGGAGCCTGGCGGGGTACGTGGCCACACAGAGCGTGTACGTGGGTGACGAGACGCGTACGGCGTTCGACTGGACCCTGGAGAAGGAGAGGGCCCTGCCGTTTCGCCTGAAGGTGGACGGGTTCCGGCAGCAGTACTACCCCATCTCCCTCAGGGTTCGCCTGGGCCCCAGAGGCGGCCCGCTGCGCGAGGTAGTGACCCGAGAGGGGGGCCGGGTCGAGGTGGCGGGCACCGACCTCACCGTGCGGATCGGGCGGTTCGACCTCAAAGGCGGGAACCTGACCTTCTGGGTCGAGACCCCCCAGGGAACGCTGGGCCCGTTCTCCCGGGACAACCGGGACAACAGCCCCGTGTCCCTGACCCCCCTCGGGTTCCGGGACCCCCAGGTTCGGAGGGTGGAGGCCCGAGTCCGGGTGCTGGGTCCCGGCGGGAAGACCGTGCGGAACGCCGTGATCGCGGTGAACGAACCCCTGGTCCACGCCGGCGTTCGCGTCTACCTTACCGCCTGGGGAACCGACCCCTACGGCTTCGGCTGGGTGGGGTTCCAGATCACCAGGGACCCGAGCCAACCCCTGGTGTGGGCCGGATCGCTCGGTTTCGTTCTGGGGCTGGGGCTGCTGGCGTTGGGGGGCGGCGCGTGGGTACGCGAGGAAGGGGGGCTGGTGCTGGCCGGCGCCACCGGCGGCCGGGAGGCGCTCCGGGCCCTGCTGCACCCCCCCTCGCCCCCGCGGGAAAGGGCCGCGTCGTGACCCGCCGGGACTGGACCGAGACCCTGGGGCTCGACGCCGCGGCCCGTCGGTCTCGGCTCGGGTTCCTGGAGCTGTCCGCCGCGGATCGGAAGGCCCTGGCCGAGCTGGCCCGCGCCATCGAACCCCGGCTCGATGCCCTGGTGGACCGGTGGCATCGGTTCCTCCTGAAGCGGCCCGAGACGCGGGAGCTGATGGCCCGGTCGGGGGTACGCGAGCACCTCCGGACCGTGCAGACCCGGTACTTCCGGACCCTGCTCGCCGGTCCCTACGACCGGAGGTACTTCCACGAGCGCCTCCGGATCGGTTTCGTGCACGAGCGGGTGGGGCTCGAGCCCCCGTGGTACACCGGTGCGTACCGGAAGTTCCTGCAGCTGGCAGCCGAGGTGCTGAGGGCCGATGGGGTATCAGGAGACGAGGCGGTGCGGTGGATCGAGGCCCTGGAGAAGGTGGTGTTCCTGGACCTGCAGCTGGCCCTGGACGCCTACTTCCACACCCGGAACCAGGCCCTCGTGCAGGCCAACGAGCGGCTTCAGGCCCTTGCCGGCCGGCTCGAGGCCCAGAACCGCGCCCTGACCGAGGCGTTTGACCGAGCCCAGGAGGCGGCCCGGGTCAAAGAGGCTTTCCTGGCCCAGGTCAGTCATGAGCTGCGTACCCCCCTGAACGCGATCCTGGGGTTCGCCGACCTCTTGAGCGATGGGATCGACGGGCCGGTCACCCCGGAGCAACGGCGGACCCTGGCCCGCATTCGAAGGCAAGGGGAGCGGCTCGTGGAGATGATCGATCAGATGCTCGACGCGGCCAAGCTGGCGGCCGTGGCCCTGGGGGCCCCCGAGAGCTTCGACCCCGGGCCCGTGGTGGCCGAGGTGGCCCGAAGGGGGAAGGGGCTGGCCGCGGGAAAGGGCCTGGGGTTCCGGTCCGAGCTGGACCCGCCACCGCCTCCGGTGCAGGGGGAGCCCGAGGGTCTGCGCCTGGCCCTGGGGCATCTGGTGGAGAACGCGGTCAAGTTTACCCCCACCGGCAGGGTGGGGCTGCGGATCCGGGCACGCGGCGACCGAGTGCGGTTCGAGGTCTGGGACACCGGGCCCGGCGTTCCCGAGGAGCACCGGAAGCGGATCTTCGAGCCGTTCCACCAGGTGGACTCGGGCGACACCCGCGAGGTGACGGGCCTGGGCATGGGCCTTCCCCTGGCCCGTCGTGCCGTGGAACGCATGGGCGGCACCCTGGAGCTGGCCGAGACCGGTCCGGGCGGCTCCGTGTTCGCCCTGGAGCTGCCCCGGGCGCCTACGTTCCCCCGCGTTGACTTCCCCAAGCCTCGGGGCTAGTGTTTTCTCTCTGTTTCTTCGGTCCCTTTGGTCCGTTCCATCCCCAACCGACAAGGAGGCTCCCCATGCGGAAGGCGGTTTTAGCTCTGCTCACGGCCCTAGTCCTCGCCCCCCCGGCCGCGGCCGCGGTAAAGATCAAGCTGGGGGTGGTGACCAAGCCTGGCTCGGCCCAGAACGTGGCCGCAGAGAAGTTCAAGGAGGTCGTGGAGGCTCGTTCGGGCGGGGACGTGACCGTCAAGATCTATCACAGCGCCTCCCTGGGCTCGGAAACCGAGATCCTCCAGCAGATCCAGATGGGCAGTGTGCAGATGGGCATCATCACCTTGGGGCCGATCGACGCGTTCGTGCCCGAGGTGGACGTGGTGGCGTTCCCGTTCCTGTTCAAAAGCTACGACCAGGTGGACCGGGTACTCGACGGCCCGCTGGGCGCCGAGATCCTGAAGCGCATGGAGCCGGCCGGGTTCAAGGGGCTGGCGTTCACGGAGAACGGCTTCCGGCACCTCACGAACCGGGTACGGCCGGTCCACACGGTGGACGACGTCAAGGGGCTCAAGATCCGCGTCATGGAGAGCACCCTGCACAAGGAGCTGTGGCGGGCTTTGGGGGCCAACCCCACGCCCATGGCCTGGCCCATCTACACCGAGCTCGAGCAGGGCACGATCGACGGCCAGGAGAACCCCCTGTGGGTGGCCTGGACCTACAAACTGTTCGAGGTCCAGAAGTACCTCTCCCTCACCGGGCACGTGTACTCGGCCCATGCCGTCGTGGCGAACCTGGGCTGGTTCAACGGGCTGCCCCGCGCCACCCGGGACCTCCTGACCGATGCGGCCCGGGAGGCGGCCCGGCACGAGCGCAACTGGAACCGATCGAACGAGGCCGACTTCCTGGCCAAGCTGAAGAAGGCCGGCATGGTTGTGGACGAGCACCCCGACCTGGACTCGTTCCGGGACAAGGTGGCCGGCCTCAAGAACCTGGACATGTTCCGTCGACCCGGCACGGCCGAGCTTCTGGAGAAGTTCCTGGCCGCCACCCGGTAGCGGTCCCGGAGAGGCCGGGGATGACGCGGCGGCTCCTGAACGCCTCCATAGCCCTGAACCGGGCCGTGGAGGTCGCCTTGTTCCTCCTGGCCGCGGCCATGTCGACCCTGACCCTGGTCCAGGTGGTGGCCCGGTACGGCCTGAACCACTCGATCTTCTGGAGTGAGGAGGTGGGGCGGATGATCCTGATCGCCCTGACCTTCCTGGGGGCCTCGGCAGCCTGGGCCCGGGGAGCCCACATCGGCATCGACGCGGCCGTCGCTCGGCTTCCGACCCCGGCCCGGCGGGGGGTGCGGGCCTTCGGGTGCGCCTGCGGCATCGGGTTCGGACTGTTCCTGGCGGTGTACGGCGCCGAGTTCGCCTGGTTCGCCCGGCGGGGGGTGATGAGCGCCACCGGCCTGAGCCGTAGCGTTCCCGCGGCCGTGGTTCCCCTGGGGGGCGCGACCCTGGCGTTTCACGCCCTGGCGGATCTGGCCGCGGCCGTGACCGGAGCGGAGCGGACCCGGTGAGCGTGTCGGGGGTGCTTCTGGGCGTCCTGGCCGGTCTGTTCCTTCTGGACGTTCCCATTGCCGTGGCCATCGGTCTCGCCTCGGTGGCGGCCTTCGCCTACCAGGGGGACTTCCCCCTGATCACGGCCGTGCAGCGCATGTACGGGGGCGTGGACTCGTTCCCGCTCATGGCCGTACCCCTGTTCCTCTATGCCGGGGGGCTCATGGAGATCGGGGGCATCTCGCGCCGGGTCGTGGCGTTCGCCGACTCCCTGGTGGGGTGGCTCCCCGGCGGCCTGGCGGCCGTGGCCGTGGCGTCGGCCATGTTCTTCGCCGGCATCTCCGGGTCGGCCGCGGCCGACACCGCGGCCGTGGGGGGCATCCTGGTGCCGGCCATGATCTCCCGCGGCTACGCCCCGGCCTTCTCCGGGGCCGTGCAGGCGGCGGGGGGGAGCATCGGGGTGGTGATCCCGCCCTCGATCCCCATGATCATCTTCGGGTTCCTCACCGGCGCCAGCATCGGCCGGCTGTTCGCCGGCGGCATCTTGCCGGGGGTGCTCATGGGGGTGAGCCTGATTGCGGTGTCGGCCCTGGTCTCCCGACGCCGGGGATACGGGTCGAGCCAGCCCTTCTCCCCGGCGAGGGTGTGGCGTAGCTTCCGCGACGCCCTCTGGGCCCTGGGCGCACCCGTGGTGATCCTGGGCGGCATCCTGGGCGGCGTGTTCACCGCCACCGAGTCCGCGGCCGTGGCCGTGGGGTACGCCGTGCTGGTGGGCCGGTTCGTGTACCGGGAGCTCCGGTGGGCCGACGTGCCGACCATCCTGGTGCGGGGCTCCGTCACGGCTGCAGTGATCCTGTTCATCATCTCGGCGGCGAGCGCGTTCTCGTGGCTCCTGGCCATCGAGGACATCCCGGCCCGGCTGAGCTCGGCCCTGCTTCGGCTCACCGACAACCCGGTGGTTCTGATGCTCCTGGTGAACGCCGTGCTCCTCGCGGCCGGCACGTTCGTGGAGACCACCGCCAGCCTGATCCTGCTGGTGCCGGTGATCGTGCCCCTCGCCCCCAAGCTCGGGGTGGACCTCACCCAGCTCGGCGTCATCGTGGTGATGAACCTGGCCATCGGCATGCTCACCCCCCCGCTGGGCATCTGCCTGATCGTGAGCTGCACCCTGGCCAACGAGCGGGTGGCCGCGATCAGCCGGGCCGTGCTGCCGTTTCTGCTCGTGCTCCTGGCGGACCTCCTGCTGGTGAGCTTCTGGCCCCCGTTGACCACCTGGCTGGGCCGCTGACCGCCGGGACTAGAGACCAGAAACGAGAGACTAGAAACTAGAAACTAGAGATTTGGAGCACTTTCGCCCGGCCGGAGGCAGGTCCCGTGCCCTGCCCTCCGAGGAAACACACCTGTTTTGCCGCCGGGTTATAGTGCGGGCTAGGGCAGGAGGTGTCCGATGAGCCGAGAGCTGTTCTGGATCTCGTGCCGTCATGAGATCGACCGACTGTTCGACACCTTGGTCCACACCGCCTGGGGCGGCCGGCCCTCGGGCCCGACATGGACCCCCCCTGTGGACGTGACCGAGGAGACGGACCGCTACCGGGTCGAGGTGGACCTGCCCGGGGTCCGATCGGACGACCTGGAGGTTACGGCCGAGGCTGGGACTCTGCGGATCGAGGGCACCCGGTCCCTGGGGGAGCCGGGCCCCGGTTCGGCCCGGCACGTGGCCGAGAGGCCGTCGGGCCGGTTTCGGCGCACTTTCCGCCTCCCGGTGGACGCGGACCCGGACACGGTCCGGGCCCGGCTGCGGGATGGGGTGCTGGTGGTGGAGATCCGCAAACGCGGCCGGATCGAGGTGGCCCGATGAGGCGCAGGCGGGCCCGAAAACCCAGGGAGCTCGGACCGGAGCAGCTCGGCCCGGTGATCCGGCCCGAAGAGTTCCCGTTCGAGACCACCGAGGAGGTGGAGCCCCGGCGGAGCCCCCTTGGACAGGAGCGGGCGCTGCGGTCCATCCGGCTGGGCGTGCGCATGCGCGCGCCCGGGTACAACGTGTTCGTGCTGGGCCTCACGGGCAACCGTAAGGAGGCCCAGCTCCGGGACCTGGTGCGCGAGTGCCTCCCCCCCCTGCCCCCGCCCCCGGACTGGGTGTACGTGTACAACTTCCGGGACCCGGACCGGCCCCTCGCCCTCCGGCTCGGGCCCGGCGAGGGCCGGCGCCTGGCCCGGGACATGGAAGACCTGGTGGAGACCCTGCGGCGGAGGATCCCCGAAGCGTTCCAGGCCGAGACCTTCGAGCAGGAGAAGGAGGCCCTGTCCAAGAAGTACGACGCCCAGATCCGGGAACTGCGGGAGCGGTTCGAGGCGTCGGCCCGGGAGAAGGGGCTGGTCGTGCAGCCCACCCCCCAGGGGCAGCTGCTGTTCATCCCCCTGATCGACGGGAAACCGATCGAGGATCCGTCCCAGTACGAAGCCCTGCCCGAGGAGGAGAAGGCCCGGATCCGGAAGGCACAGGAGGTCCTGGGCCGGGAGGCCCGGGAGCTGTTCAAGCGCCAGAAGGAGCTGATGGACGCGCTGGGCCGGGAGGTCCAGGAGATCGTCAAGGTGTACGCCGCCCGCATCGTGGACCCCCTGATCGAGGCCATCGCGGCCCGCTACGCCAACCCACGGGTTGCCGAGTACCTCAGGGCGGTGCGGGAGCACACCCTCGAGCACCTGGAGAAGTTCCGCCAACAGGAGGAGAAGCCCCAGCTTCCGTTCCCGCTGCCGGTCCTGCATGCCATGCAGGCCGACCGGTTCCTGGAGTACCGGGTAAACGTGGTGGTGGACAACGAGGACCGGGGATCAGCGCCGGTGCTCACCGAGGAGAGCCCCACCTATCGGAACCTGTTCGGCGCCGTAGAGAAGGTGGTGGACGAGACCGGGAAGCTCGTGACCAACTTCACCCGGATCAAGGCCGGCAAGGTCCTCCAGGCCTCCGGGGGCTACCTGGTGTTCAACCTGGAAGACGCGATCACCGAGCCGTTCGTCTGGAAGAGCCTCAAGCGGGTCTTGCGCAGCGGGCTCGTGGAGATCGAGAGCCATCAGCCCCTGAGCTTCTTGAGCGTGGCCGGGCTGGTGCCTGAGCCCGTGCCGGTGGACACCCGCATCGTGGTGTACGGCAGCCGGCTGCTGTTCCACATCCTGTCGTACTGGGACCCCGAGTTCAGCGAGTGCTTCAAGGTGGCAGCCGACTTCGGCCCCGACACCGACCGCAACGGCGAGGGCGTGGTGGCCTATGCCCAGCGGATCGCCCACATCTGCCGGGTGGAGGGCCTGCCCCCGTTTGACCGGCACGGGGTGGCCCAGGTGGTGTGGTTTGGCGCCCGGAGGGCCGAGCACAAGGAGAAGATCTCGGCCGTGCTCGAGGAGGTGGACGATCTGGTGCGGGAGGCAGGGTTCTTCGCCTTGGAGGCCGGGGCCGACCGGGTGGGGGCCGATCACGTGCGTCAGGCCCTGGAGGACCGTATCTTCCGGGGCAACCGGGTGGAGGAGCGCGTCCGCGAGCTCATCGCCGAGGGCACACTGCTGGTGGACGTGGACGGCAAGAAGGTCGGCCAGGTCAACGGGCTGGCCGTGCTGGCCATCGGCGACTACGCCTTCGGCCGGCCGTCGCGGGTCACGGCGAGCCTGGGCATGGGCACGGCCGGCATCGTGAACATTGAGCGCGAGGCCCGGCTGTCGGGGGCCACCCACGACAAGGGGGTGCTCATCCTGGCCGGGTACCTGCGGAACCGCTTCGGCCGAAACCGGCCCCTGTCGTTCTCGGCCTCGCTCGCGTTTGAGCAGTCCTACTCGGGCATCGACGGCGACAGCGCCTCGTCCACCGAGCTGTACGCCCTGCTGTCGCGGATCGGGAGCCTGCCCCTGCGCCAGGACCTCGCGGTCACCGGCTCGGTGAACCAGAACGGGGAGATCCAGGCGATCGGCGGGGTGAACGAGAAGATCGAGGGGTTCTACCGGGTGTGCAAGGCCGTGGGCCTGACCGGCCGGCAGGGGGTGCTGATCCCCGAGGCGAACGTGCGGCACCTGGTGCTGGAGCCCGAGGTGATCCGGGCGGTGGCCGACGGCCGGTTCCACATCTACCCGGTGCGCACCGTGGACGAGGGCATGGAGATCCTGACCGGCCTGCGGGCCGGCGAACCCGGGGAGCCCGGCACGGTCAACGGCATCGTGGACCAGGCCCTGGAGGAGCTCGACCGGCGTCTGCGGGACCGGAACCACGCCAAGGGGGACAAGGAGGAGAAAGAAGCCGGGCCCGGGGGGGAGGGCGGCGAGCCGGAGCCTCCCCCCAAGCCGCCCGAGCCCGAGGGGAGTGACGCGGCCCGGTGACCGAGGCGCCCCCGTTTCGGGCAGCGGGAGCGCCGGTTTCGTCCGGCCGCGCCGGACCGCCGTGTGATAAGATGATGCCTGCACGTTCGCTCGGAGGCCTGCTTGGGGCCTTCGGCCCGCTGGGAGGCTAACCACCCCTTCCTCCTGGCGTTTCGGGCGGGCCTGCGTCCAAGGCCGGGGACATGGGGTCTGGTGGAGAGCCGGGCTCGGCTTTCTAGGTTCTAGCGTTCCAGCCTTCCGGCTTTCCAGCATTCTAGCTTTTCAGCCTTCCAAAGGAGGCCCATGGAAGACGCAGTCGAACCCCAACCCTCTCAGGCCGTGGTGCTGCCCCGCTCGGAGCACCCGGTCAGCCGGAAGCTCATCGACCCCGACGCCCTGTGGATCCTGCGGCGCCTGCGCCGGGAGGGGTACCTGGCCTACCTGGTGGGCGGCGCGGTGCGCGATCTCATGCTGGGCCACGAGCCCAAGGACTTCGACGTGGGCACCAACGCGCGGCCCAGCGAGATCCGCCGGCTGTTCCGCAACTGCCGGCTCATCGGCCGGCGGTTCCGCATCGTTCACGTCTACTTCCGCCGCAAGGGCCAGCCCGAGAAGATCATCGAGGTGAGCACCTTTCGGGGGCGGTCCACCTGGGACGAGGAGCCCGAGGCCGGCGAGATCCCCCCCGAGGACCTGGACCTCACCGGCAACGTGTTCGGCACGCCGGAGGAGGACGCCTGGCGCCGGGACTTCACGGTGAACGCCCTGTTTTACAACCTGGCCGACTTCACCGTGATCGACCACGTGGGCGGCCTCGAGGACCTGCGCCAGGGCCTGATCCGCATCATCGGCGACCCGGACGAACGGTTCGCCGAGGATCCGGTGCGCATGCTCCGGGCCGTGGAGTTCGGGGTACGCCTGGGGTTCCGGATCGAGCCCGGGACCGAGGCCGGCATCCGTCGAAACGCCCCCCGCATCGCTGAGGCGTCGCCGGCCCGGCTCCGGGAGGAGCTCCGGCAGCTGGCCCAACGGGGCATCCTGGCCGAGGTCCTGGCCCAGGCCCACCGGCTGGGGCTGTTCGAGGCCCTGCTGCCGGAGGTGGAGGAGGTGGAGGGGGTGTTCCCGTTGCTGGGGCGCCTCGACGCCCAGGCCCGGGAGGGGCAGCCCGTGCCCGAGTCGCGCACCCTGGCCGCCCTGGCCCTGCCCACGGTGGCGGCCCGGTACCCCCTGCGGTCGGGGGTGGACCTGGAGGAGGCCCTGCAGGCCATCGGGCAGCCGGTGGAGGCCCTGGGCCGGCGTTACCACGTGTCGTCGTTCATCCGGCACGAGGCCCGGGAGCTGCTGCTGTCGCTCTACCGGATCGCCCGGGGCAGGGCGTACCGGACCAAGGGGCGGTTCGTGCGCAAGCCCGAGTTCCCGGAGGCGTGGGAGTGGTTCCACGCGTGGGCGCACCTCGCCGGCGACCTGGACGAGGTGGTGGGGTACTGGGAGAGGTACCTGGAGAACCTGAACCGGCCGGCCGGCTCGGGCAAGAAGCGAAAACGCCGGCGCCGGCGCCGGAAATCCCAGGGGGAAGGGACCGGGACCGCCGAGGGGTGACGTTTCGTGTGCCTGACTTCGGCGCCCGTCGCGCAAACGGGCCGCCCGCGTTTCGCGGGGCGGCCCGTTGTCCCTCCTCGCCCCGGTGGCACCCCCTACCCGCCCTTTGTCAGGTAGTCGTGGATCGCATCGGCCGCCTTGCGGCCCGCTCCCATGGCCAGGATCACGGTGGCCGCCCCGGTGACCACGTCACCGCCGGCGTACACACCGGGCATGGTGGTGGCGCCGGTGGTCTCGTCGGCCTGGATCGTTCCCCACCGGGAGGTCTGAATGGCCGGGGTCGTGGACGGGATCAGGGGGTTCGGGGCGTTCCCGATGGCCACCACCACGGCGTCCACGTCCAGCTCGAACTCCGATCCCTCCACCGGCACGGGCCGGCGGCGTCCCGACTCGTCGGGCTCGCCCAGCTCCATGCGGATGCACTCCAGGGCCCGGACCCATCCGTTGTCGTCCCCGATCACCCGGACCGGGTTCGTGAGCAGCTGGAACTCCACCCCCTCCTCCTCGGCATGGTGGATCTCCTCGACCCGCGCGGGCATCTCGTCCCGACCCCGGCGGTACACGATGATCGACCGCTCGGCGCCGAGCCGCAGGGCGGTGCGGGCCGCGTCCATGGCCACGTTGCCGCCCCCCAGGATCGCGACCCGCTTGGCCCGGACGATGGGGGTGTCGTACTCGGGGAACCGGTAGGCCTTCATCAGGTTCGACCGGGTGAGGTACTCGTTGGCCGAGTACACCCCGTTCAGGTTCTCGCCCGAGATTCCCATGAACTTGGGCAGGCCCGCGCCCGCCCCCACGAACACGGCGTCGAACCCGTCCTCCTGGATCAGCTCCTCCACCGTGCGCATCTTGCCCACGACGAAGTTCGTGACGACCTTCACGCCCAGCTTCGTCAGGTAGTCCACCTCGGCCTGGACGATGGCCTTGGGCAGGCGGAACTCCGGAATCCCGTACACCAGCACCCCGCCGGGCTTGTGCAGGGCCTCGAACACGGTCACGTCGTGGCCCTTCAGAACCAGGTCGCCGGCCACGGTCAGCCCGGCCGGGCCGGAGCCCACCACCGCCACCCTCTTGCCGGTCTTGGGCGGGATCTCCGGGATCTTCACCGCACCCTGGGCCCGCTCCCAGTCGGCCGCGAACCGCTCCAGGCGGCCGATGGCCACCGGTTCGCCCTTCTTGCCCACGATGCAGTAGGCCTCACACTGGTTCTCCTGGGGACACACCCGGCCGCACACCGCGGGTAGGCTGTTCTTCCGCTTCAGGATGTCCACGGCCCTCTGGAAGTTGCCAGCCTCGATCTCCGCGATGAAGTCCGGGATGAACACCTCCACCGGGCACCCTTTGCGGCACGCGGGCTTCTTGCACTTGAGGCACCGGGAGGCCTCGCGCTGCGCCATCTCGGGGGTGTAACCCAGGGGGACCTCGTCGAAGTTTCGGGCCCGAGCCTTGGGATCCTGCTCCGGCATCGGGGTCCGAGGGGGGCGTTGCGTTTTCGCCATGGTGAAAAACCCTCCGTTCGGGCGGCGCCGGGCCGCCGTGCTCTCAGACGGGTGGGGAAGCGGTCGACGAGTTCAGCCGTGGCACCGGTGGCCGGCCCGCTGCTCGGACCAGATCTGCATGGCCCGGCGCTCGTCCTCCACGTACGCCCGGAGCCGCTTGGCCAGCTCGTCGAAGTCCACCTGGTGGCCGTCGAACTCGGGACCGTCGACACAGGCGAACTTGGTCTCTCCCCCCACAGTCACCCGGCACGCACCGCACATGCCGGTGGCGTCGACCATGATGGGGTTCAGGCTCACCACGGTGTGCACCCCGTAGGGCCCGGTCACCTTGCAGCAGGCCCGCATCATGGGCACCGGGCCGATGGCCACCGCAAGCGCCACGTTCTCCCTGCCCTCCCGCTCGATCACCTCCCTGAGCACGTCGGTGACGAACCCGTGGTGCCCGTAGGACCCGTCGTCGGTGGCCACCAGCAGCTCGTGGCTGGCCCGACGCATCTCCTCCTCCATGATGAGGAGCTCCTTGGTACGCGCACCGATGATCGCGATCACCCGGTTGCCGGCCTCCTTCAGGGCGCAGGCGATGGGGTGCACCGGTGCGACGCCGATCCCGCCGCCCACGCACACCGTGGCGCCGTCGAACCTCTCGATGTGGGTGGGCTTGCCCAGGGGACCGGCCAGGTCCAGCAGGGCGTCGCCCGCGTTCAGGGTGGACAGCTCGCTGGTCGTCTTGCCGACGGCCTGGAACACGAGGGTGATCGTGCCCGCCTCGGGGTCCTTATCGGCCACGGTCAGGGGGATCCGCTCCCCCTTCTCGTGGATCCGCAGGATCACGAAGTTGCCGGCCCGATGCTTCCGGGCGATCTCCGGGGCCCGGACCACCATCCGGTAGACCGTCGGCGCCAGGGTCTGCTTTTCCACGATGGTAAACAAGCCTTTTCCTCCCGCCGAAACGAAACCCGGCCAGTCAGGGTTTGAGAAAGTTCCCGCGCGCACATATAGAGGAGGGCTGGACCGGTGTCAACCCATTCGACCCCAGGTCGGTTCGGCCGCTTCAGGGCCGGGGCAGGAGGGCCGCCCCGGGATCCAGGCGGTCGTAGGCGTCCAGGGCGGTCAGCACCTTCTTCACGTACCGCCGGGTCTCCCGGTACGGGATCGACTCCACGAACACGTCCAGGGGCTCCCCGCCCCACCGGCCCCTCCATCGCTCCACGGCGGCGGTGCCGGCGTTGTAGGCGGCCACGGCCGCCAACAGGTCGCCCCCGAACCGGTCCAGCAGATCCCGCAGGTGGCGGGCCCCGAACCGCAGGGCCACCTCTGGGTCGAACAGGTCCTCGGGCTCAAACCCCTTCCAGCCCAAGCGGCGGGCCACGGCCCGGGCCGTGGCCGGGATGAACTGGGTCAGGCCCCGGGCCTCCCAGGGGGAGTAGGCCCGGGGATCGAAGTGGCTCTCGGTGTGGGCCAAGGCCAGGAGCAGGTGGGGATGGACCCCGGCCTCCCCGGCCGCCCGGGCGGTCTCGTCCGGAAACGCCACCGGGAACGCCAGCCCTTCGGGCGAGAGGGGGGCCGGGGGCGCGGCCGGCCAGTCGGTCCACGACCGGCCGGCGGCCCGCAGCGCCCCGGCGTAGTCCCCGGCCCAGTATCGGACCCGGGCCCCGCCCCCGCCCTGGGCCAGCAGCCGCCGGGACGCCTCGGCCAGGCCCAGCCGCAGGTAGGCCCCCACCCTTCCGGCCCGGGACAGATCCTGGGCCGACGGGGGCCAAAACGCCACCTCCACCGGCCCGGGAATCCGGGGATCGGGCAGGTCCAGGGTGCCGGGGGCCCCGCCCGCCCGCCACCGCCGGGCCAGGAGCGCGTAGTACCCCAGGGGATGCTCGGTGACCAGGGTGTCCAGCGCCCGGAGGGCCCCTTCCCCCTCGCCCCCCAGGGCCAGGGCCCGGGCCGCCCAGTACAGGCCCCGGGCCCGCTCCCACCCCGGCCGCCCACCCCGGGCCGACCGACGGAACGCCTCGGCCGCCTCGGGGTACCGGCCCTGGCGAAAGGCCGCCCACCCCAGGTTGAACCGGGTGTCCCGGGCCTCGCGACTATCCGGGTACACGGTCAGCAGACGGCGCCGGGCCCGGCCGGCCTCGGCCCACATCCGCCGGCCCTCGAACACCCGGTACGCCTGGTACAGGTACAGGGGGGCCCGGGGGCTCCGGGGTCGCTTCCGGGCCAGGGCCACGAGGTCCCGGGCCCCCTCGTCCCCTCGGTCCAGGCCGAACAGGCACCGGGCCCGGTAGAACCGGGCCTCCTCCATCTCGGGCGAGCGGGCCGCCCGGGCCAGGGGGGCCAGGGCCTCCTCGTAGCGCCGCAGGAAGTACAGGGCCTTGCCCAGGGCCAGGTCCACCTGGGGCGTGATTCGGCTTCCGGGGATCAGCCGCCGTCTCAGCTCACGCAGGGTGCGCACCGCCTCCTCCCGGCGGCCTCGGTCCAGGAGCACCGTGCCCCGCCGGAGGATCCGCTCTCCAGGCACCGGCCGAAACGGGTCCCCCCCGCCCGCCCGGGCGAGCACATCCTCCGCGGCCCGGGCCTCGGGCCGGTGCGCGTACTCCACCCACAGGGCCTCGGCCTGGGCCAGGGCCTCCCGTTCCTCTCCCCCCGCCACGAGCGCCTCGAGCCGGCCGGCCAGGGCCCGCACCCTCCAGTCCTCGTCCGGGGCAATCCGGGCCAGCCGCCCGAACAGCCCGGCGGCCTCGCCCGGCCGTCCCCCGGTCAGCGCGGCCCGGGCCAGGAACTCGAGGGCCTCCGGCAGGTAGGGGCTCTGGGGGTCGGCGCCGGCCACGGCCTCCCAGTGGGCCGCGGCCTCTCCGGGCGCCAACAGCCGGCCCAAGGCCGCGTGCACCGCGTCGGCCGGCTTGAACCCCTGGGCCAGCAGGCCCCGATAAATCGCGATCGCGCCGGACGGGTCGGCGGCCTCGAGGGCCCGGGCCTCCCGAAACCGGGCCTCGGCCGGCGTGGCCGTGGGCACCCGGTCCCAGACCCCGGCCCGAACGACACCGGGAAGAAAGAGCGATAGAATGACCAAGACGGCCACCAGGCCTTTCCGGAGAACCGCAGCCCGGGAGGTGCGGGCCGTTGGAGAACGGGTCGTCGAACCGGCGACAAAGCAGGCTCGCCTTCCCGGAGGGCGGGGCAAGGGACCCGCCTCCAGCCGGGCGTTGAGATGGGCCGCGCAGGCGCTAGGCAAAGGAGTCGGTTTCATCACCACCAGAGATCGGAGGAACCGATGCAGGGGCCGATCCCGTGGATCCCCGTGGAGCAGGAGATCTCCGCGCCTCGGCTGGCCGATCCGGCCGGGGCCCTTCGCCGTGCCCTGGCCCAGGCCCCGCCGCCCCCCCGGGGACCGGTGGCTGTGCCGGTGGGAAGCCGCCACATCCCCGGCCTGGCGGAGCTGGTGGCGGAGCTGGTGACCCATCTCCGGGAGGCAGGAGCCGACCCGGTGGTGGTGCCGGCCATGGGCACCCACGGAGGCGCCACGGCCGAGGGCCAGGCCCGAACCCTGGCAGGGATGGGCATTACCCCCGAGGCGGTGGGGGCCCCGGTGGTGTCTCAACCCGAGGTGGTACGCCTGGGCGAGGCCGCTCCCGGCCTGCCGGTGTGGTGCGACCGGGTGGCGGTCGAGGCCCGGGCCGTGGTGCCCCTCCACCGGGTCAAGCCACACACCGCGTTCCGGGGCCCCCTGGAGAGCGGCCCCACCAAGCTCCTCGCGGTGGGGCTTGGCAAGGCCCCCGGCGCCCGCACGGTCCACCGGTACGGGCCGGCCCGGGCCCTGCCCGCGGTTCTTCGGTTCTGGCTGGAGTCGGGCCGGGTACCGTTCGGCGTGGCCCTGGTCCTCAACGGCCGGGGCGAGGTGGCGAGGTTGGAGGTGCTCCGGCCCGACGGGTGGGCCAAGCGGGAGCACGCCCTGCTGGAGGAGGCCCGGGCCCTCCTCCCCCGCATCCCCTGGGACGAGTTCGACCTGCTGGTGGTGGACCGGATCGGGAAGGACGTGTCCGGCACCGGCATGGACCTGCACGTCATCGGCATGGAGCGCCGGTTTCCGGGATGCGGGGCCCGGCCCCGGATTCGACGGATCGTGGCCCTGGAGCTGACCCCGGCGTCGGCCGGCAATGCCAACGGGGTGGGGTATGCCGACGTGATCACCCGCCGCCTGGCCGAGCGCGTGGACTGGCCGGCCACCTATGCCAACTGCCGGGCCACGGGGTTCCTCGAAGCCGCCCGTCTGCCCTACGTGGCCGAGGACGACGCCCGGGCCCTGGAGACGGCCCTCGACTCCCTGGACGTGGAGTCGGGCGAGGTCCGGGCCGTGCGCATCCGGGACACCGGCCACCTCGAGCGGTTCTGGGTGAGCCCGGTCCTCGCCCGGGAGCTGCCCCCAGGTGTCCACAGGATTTGTGGATAACCTGTGGAAGAGTCTGTGGACGAACCGGCAGACCCGCGGCATACCGGCCCGGAACCCAAACTGCACTTTTTTTGTGCGACCAAAAGAAAAATAACGTTTTGCAATAGATTTCAACATGTTACAGACAGCATCCCCGCGACCGGGAGAAAACCGACGCAAAACCCGCTTCCCGGCCGGCGCCTTCTCCGACTTTTCCACAGATCCACACGGCGCGGGTACCGGCCCGGTCACGCCTCCCCATCGCCGGGCCGGCGTCTCCGGTCGAAGTACCCGGCGTAGAACTCGCTCTTGAAGGCGCGGAACCGGTCCTCCAGGATCGCCCGCCGGGCCCGGGCCATCAGCTCGGCGTAGAACGACAGGTTGTGCACCGTGGCCAGGGCCTTGCCCAGGGGCTCGTCCACCTCGAACAGGTGGTGGAGGTAGGCCCGGGAGAACCGGCGGCAGGTGGGGCAGCCGCACGAGGTGTCCACCGGGTAGCGGTCCTTGCGGTACTGGGGCCGGCGGATGCGCATCTTCCCGGTCCAGGTGAACAGGGTACCGCCCCGGCCGAACTTGGCCGGGATGATGCAGTCGAACATGTCCATGCCCCGATCCACGGCCTCCAGCACGTCCTCGGGCTTGCCCACCCCCATCAGGTACCGGGGCTTGCCCTCGGGCAGAAACGGCTCCGACATCTCCACGGCCCGTTTCATGAGCTCGTGGCCCTCGCCCACGCTCACCCCGCCCACGGCGTAGCCCGGGAAGTCCATCGCCACCAGGGCCCGGGCGCACCGCTCCCGCAGATCAGGGTACACCGACCCCTGCACGATGCCGAACAGGGCCTGGTCCTCCGGGCGACGGTGGGCCTCGAGGCACCGCTCGGCCCACCGCAGGGTGCGCTCCACCGAAGCGGCAGCGTAACCGTGCCCGGCCGGGAACGGAATGCACTCGTCGAACGCCATGATGATGTCGGCGCCCAGGTCGTTCTGGGTCCGGATCGAGTCCTCGGGGGTGAGGACAAGGGTCTTGCCGCCTCCCTTCTCCAGGGGGAACCGAACCCCCTCCTCCTCGATCACCCGGCCCGGCAGGCTGAACACCTGGAACCCCCCCGAGTCGGTGAGAATCGGGCCGGACCATCCCATGAAACCGTGGAGCCCGCCGCACCGCCGGACCACGGCCGGGCCCGGCTGGAGCAGCAGATGGTAGGTGTTGGCCAGCACGATCCGGGCACCGGTCCGGGCCACCAGGTCGGGGTCCACGGTCTTCACGACGGCTTGGGTGCCCACCGGCATGAACACGGGGGTCTCCACCGACCCGTGGGGGGTGTGGAGCACGCCGGCCCGGGCCCGGGCGGCCCGGTCCCGGTGGATCAGCTGGTAGACCACCGACAAGCTCACGAGTTGGTCATCCGCTCGAGCTTCGCATAGAGGGTGTTTCGGTTGATGCCCAGCAGCTCCGCGGCCCGGATCCGGACCCCACCGGCCCGCTCGAGGGCCCGGGCCACGGCGATTCGGTCCAGCCGGTCCACCAGGGTCCGGTACACCCCTCCGGCCGGAGGTCGATCCAGCAGCTCGTCCACCCAGCGCGCGATCACGGCCTCGGGGGTGGCCGGGGGCTCCCCCTGTCCCGGCCCAGGGAGCAGGTGCTCGGCCGCCACGTCGCCCCCCCCGGCCCGGGCCGCCGCAGCCCGCACGGCCGCCTCCAGCTCGGTCAGGTTGCCTGGCCACGGCCGCTCCCGCAGGATGGCGGCGGCCGGGGGGAGGAACCGAGCCCCGGGACCGGCCGCCCGGGCCAGGAACACGCGGGCCAGGGGCACCACGTCGGCCCGGGCCTCGGCCAGGGAGGGCACGTGCACCGGCACCCCGCTCAACCTCCGGTACAGGTCGGCCCGGAACCGCCCCTGCCGCACGGCCTCGGCCAGTCCCGGCCCGGCCGAGGCCACGAATCGGGGGCCGGCCCGGCCGCCGGCCTTGAGCACGGCCAGGGCCACCCCCTGCAGGTCCGGGGGAAGGTGCTCCACGTCCTTCAGGTACAGCGTGCCTCCCCGGGCCCGGTCCACCGCGCCGCCGGGGCCGAACAGGGCCGCTTCGAGCTCCGTCGGGTCCCGGCCGCCGCAGCCCACCTCCACGAACGGTCGCTCCCCGGTCGACGCCGCGTGGATGGCCCGGGCCACGAACCCCCGGCCGGTCCCGGCCTCGCCGGTGATCAGCACCGGGGCCCGGGTCCGGGCGGCCAGTCGCACCTGGTCCCACACAGCCCGGCGGGCCGGGCTCTCCCCCACCCAAGCACCCGGACCGTAGCGCTCCTGGAACGCCTCACGGAGCCGGCGGTTCTCCTCCTCCAAGGCCCTGCGGTCGACCCGGAGCATCCGCTGAACCCGCACGGCCTGGGCCAGGAGCGCCGCCACCACCTCCAGCACCCGCAGGTCGTCCTCGAGCTCGTCCCCGGCCGCCGGAAGCCGGTCCGCGGACAGCACCCCCACGGTCTCCCCCCCCAGCTTCACGGGCACGCACAGAAACGCGACCCGGGACCGGTCGAGGCCGGCCCGGGCGCCGGTGCGGTCGAGGAACAGGGGTTCGGCGCCGATGCTGGGGATCACCATGGGCTCGCCCCGCTCGAGCACCCGGCCCATCACCCCCTCGCCCACCCGGTACCGGCCCCGCCGGATCTCGGCCGGGGTCAGGCCGTGGGCCACCTCGATCACCAGCTCGCCGCTGTCCGGCTCGGCCAGGGCCAGGGTGCCCCGCTGCATGCCCAGCTCCTCGGCCAGGATCCGCAGCACCGGCGCCACGGCCTCGGTCAGATTGATCGAAGCGCCTACGGCCTGGCTCACCCGGTACAGGGCCCGGAGCTCCTTGACGGTGCGGGGTTGGGATCGGGCGTCGGGCAGGTCGGTCACGGCATCCCGGCGGCGAGAGCGGAAGGATTTGATATCGTGCGCGAGTATACGGGGTGCCTTCCGCCGGGTCAAAAGGAGGGTTTGGTCGGCCCAAAACAACCTCGGCGGTTTCATACTGCGTTTTAGGTTCTTGACACCCCCATGCCCCTTCACTAAGATGCGCGCACCCCGAGGTTGGGCGGGGAACGGACCTGTTTGGCACTGCCAAAAAAAGGAGGATGACGATGAGGAAGAGCCTGATCTGGACCGCGGCGTTGGTCTGCCTGGTGGGCTCGGCCGCGTGGGCCGGTGACACCATCAAGATCCCGGTGGCGTCGCCCTTCACGGGCCCCCTGGCGTCGTTCGGCGAGGGGGTGAAGAACGGAGCCCTGCTGAAGGCCGAGGAGATCAACGCGGCCGGCGGCATCAACGGCAAGAAGGTGGAGATCCTCCTGGAAGACGAGCTGTGCGACCCCAAAGAGGCGGCCAACGTGGCCACCAAGCTGGCCGGCGACAAGGACGTGGCCGTGGTGGTGGGGCACCTGTGCTCCTCGGCCAGCCTGGCGGCCGCCCCGATCTACAAGGACGCCAAACTGCCGGCCATCTCCCCGGCCTCCACCAACCCCAACCTTTGTAAATCGAGCCCCTACTACTTCCGGAACGTGTACAAGGACGACTTCCAGGGCGCCTTCCTGGCCCGGTACGTGGACGAGGCCCTGGGCTGGAAGAAGATCGCCATCTTCTACGAGACCAACGACTACTCCATCGGCCTGAAGAACGCCTTCGTGGCCGAGGCCAAGAAGCGGGGCCTCCGGATCCTGGGCGAGGAGGCATACACCTCCGACACCACCGACTTCACGCCCCAGCTCTCCAAGTTCAAGATGATGAAACCCGACGCGATCTTCATCCCGGGCTATGCCCCCCAGGGCACCCTGATCGTGAGCCAGGCCGCCAAGCTCGGCATGAAGGTGGGTTTCTTCGGGGCCGACGGCCTGGACGACGACGTGATGCTCAAGAACAAGGACGCCGAGGGGCTGTTCGTGACCACCCCGTTCTTGCCCGACGCGGCCGGCCCCGAGGCCCAGGGCTTCATTAAGGCCTACAAGGCCAAGTACGGGGTGGAGCCCAACTGGTTCGCCGCCAACACCTACGACGCCGTGGGCCTGGCCGCCCAGGCCATCGCCAAGGCGGGGCTGGACCGGCAGAAGGTGCGGGACTACCTGGCCAGCCTGAACTCCCCCGACAAGGCCTACAAGGGGGTGACGGGCGCCACCTACTTCGACAAGAACGGCGACTGCCTCAAGGCCGCTTTCATCAAGGAGATCCGGGGCGGCAAGTGGGTCAGCGCCAAGAAGCAGATCCAGTAGCCCCAACGTAGCGGGCCGGAGCCGGGAACAGGTAGGCGGGGAGCCTACCTGTTCCCGCGTTTGGGCCCAGCGATTTCCCTACGAGAGAGCCGGTCAGGCGAGGAGGATCCGGCGTTGGACCTGCAAAATCTGTTCGACATGTCGTCGCTGTTTCTCCAGCAGCTCGTCAACGGGCTGACCGTGGGCGGCGTGTACGCCCTGATCGCTGTGGGCTACACCATGGTCTACGGCGTGATCGAGCTGATCAACTTCGCCCACGGCGAGATCTACATGTTCGGGGCGTTCATCACCTTTCACCTGATCACGGTGTACAAGGTGCCGTTCTTCGTGGCCGCGCTGGTGGCCGTGGCCGCCTGTGCGGTGATCGGCATCCTGCTCGACATCGTGGCCTACCGGCCCCTGCGCAACGCCCCGCGCCTGGCCGCCCTGATCACGGCCATCGGCATGAGCATCTTCTTCCAGAACCTGGCTCTCATTAAATGGGGCGCCCAGATCAAGAGCTACCCCCTGGAGGCCCTGCCGCCGTTCTTCTCGGACGTGGCGGTGCGGATCGGGGACGTGCAGGTGACCTGGCTCCAGGTGTTCATCCTGGCCACCACCCTGCTGCTCATGTTCGCCTTGCACACCATCATCCACCGCACCAAGGTGGGCGCGGCCATGCGGGCCATCGCCCAGGACAAGCGGGCCGCGGCGCTGATGGGCATCAACGTGAACCGGGTCATCTCGTTCACGTTCGCCCTCGGCTCGTCCCTGGGGGCGGTGGCCGGGATCCTGGTGGGGGTGTTCTACAACGCCATCTGGCCCACCATGGGGTACATCGCGGGCATCAAGGCCTTTGCCGCGGCAGTGCTCGGCGGCATCGGTTCGGTGCCCGGCGCCATGCTGGGCGGGGTGGTGCTGGGGGTGGCCGAGGTGTTCGGGGCGGGCTATCTCTCGTCCCAGTACCGGGACGGCATCGCCTACGCCGTGATGATCCTGGTGATCGTGTTCAAGCCCTCCGGCCTTCTCGGCAAGGCCATGATCCAGAAGGTGTGAGGAGGGCACCATGGGCATCCGAGAGTTCCTGGAGGAGCACCCCTGGGCCGTCGTGGGCGCGGTGGCCGCCATCGCCCTGATCCTGCCCTGGCTGCCCCTGGGCGAAGCCACGGGGTACGTGACCCGGGTGGCCACCCTGACCATGGTGTACATGGCCCTGGCCCTGGGCCTGAACATCGTGCCCGGGTTCACGGGGCTCCTCGACCTGGGCTACGTGGGGTTCTACGGCATCGGCGCCTACACCGCCGGGCTCCTGACCATCCACTACGGCCTGTCCTACTGGGTCATCCTTCCCCTGGCCGCCATGAACGGCGCCCTGTGGGGCATCCTGCTGGGGGCGCCCACCCTGCGCCTGACCGGCGACTACTTCGCCATCGTGACCTTCGGGTTCGCCGAGCTGGTGGGCCTGGTGATCCGCAACGAGCTGTGGCTCACCCGGGGCCCCATGGGCATCCCCGGCATCGCGGCGCCGTCGATCTTCGGGCACGTGCTGAGCAAGGAGTGGGAGTTCTTCTATCTGATGCTCGCCATCCTGGTGTTCGTGGTGATCCTGGTACGCCGGGTCGAGAACTCCCGTCTGGGCCGGGCCTGGTTCGCCATCCGCGAGGACGAGATCGCGGCCGAGGCCTGCGGCATCAACATCATCCGGTACAAGATCCTGGCCTTTGCGGTGAGCGCCTCGATCGGGGCCCTGGCGGGGTCGTTCTACGCCCGGTGGTTCCGGTTCATCCACCCCGACATGTTCAAGTTCTGGGAGTCGATCCTCGTGCTGTGCCTGGTGGTGCTGGGCGGCATGGGATCGGTGGTGGGCGTGATGCTCGGCGCCCTGGTCATGATCCCCATGACCGAGATCCTGCGGGTGGGTCTGGGCGCCTTCGTGGACTGGGCCGGCGGCGCCGGTCTCACCTGGATCAGCCCGGACCTGGTCAACGCCCGGTACCTCATCTTCGGCCTCATCCTCGTCCTCATGATGCGGTTCCGCCCCGAGGGGCTGTTCCCCGCGGTGCGGGTACGGGGCGAGATGCACCCCGGCTCCGAGAGGGAGCGGGACGAGGAGGACGAGAGCCTCTACGAGGCCCGAACCGACCACGAAAAGAACTCCCTGGGGTAGCGCGCCATGATTCTCGAAGGCAAGGGCGTCACAAAGGTGTTTGGGGGCCTCACGGCCGTCTCGGACGTGGACATCTCCGTGGGCGAGGGCGAGATCGTGGGCCTGATCGGTCCCAACGGCGCTGGCAAGACCACCCTGTTCAACTGCCTCACGGGCGTGACCCGGCCGACCCGGGGCACCATCTTGTTTAGGGGCACCGACATCGTGCCCCCGGTGGAGGACTCGGCCCGGCGCCAGGTGGAGCTGGCCAGCTCGGTCACCCTTCTGCTGTCGCTCGTGTGGATCCCGGTGTTCGCGGCGGCCGTTCTGCCCCACGTGTTCTTCCAGGTGGAAACCTTCCTGGCCGTGTTCGGCCTGGGGGTGCTGCGGGCCTACACGGCCCGGAGGCTGCGCGCCGGGGTGGAGTGGACACGGGGCCTCACGTTCCTGTTCGCGGGCATCGACCTCTGCACGGCGATCTGGTGGCTCACCCGGCTCGGGCAGTACGCCGACCTGCGCTTCTTCCCGGTGCCCGAGGCCCTCCAGTTCATGCCGCTCAAGCCGGTGCTCGCGGCGGCGTCCGTGGTGTACCTGGTGTACGCGCCGTGGGTCATCGTGACCCTGCTCCGGCCCAAGGTCCGGGCCGTGTTCGGCATCTTCATGCGGCCCGACACGGTGAACGTGCTCGGCATGGCCCGCACGTTTCAGAACATCCGGCTGTTCGGCAACCTCTCGGTGCTCGATAACGTGAAGATCGGCCTCCACGGCCGGTCCAAGGTGGGGTTCGTGGGCGCGGCCCTGCGTACCCGGGCGTTCCGAACGGAGGAGGCCGAGATCACACGCCGCGCCCTGGAGGCTTTGAAGTTCGTGGGCCTGGAGCACCGGGCGCCGGCCTTGGCCCGAAACCTGCCCTACGGCGACCAGCGACGCCTCGAGATCGCCCGGGCCCTGGCCAGCGAGCCCAAGCTGCTGCTGCTCGACGAGCCCGCGGCCGGCATGAACCCCCAGGAGACCGCGAGCCTGGTGCACCTGATCGACCGGATCCGCGGGCAGGGCATCGCGATCCTGGTGATCGAGCACGACATGAAGGTGATCATGCGCATCTGCGACCGGATCGTGGTGCTCGACCACGGCGTCAAGATCGCCGAGGGCACCCCGGCCGAGATCCGCACCGACCCCAAGGTGATCGAAGCCTACCTGGGACGGGAGGCCGCTGCCCATGCCTGACGGTCAGCCCATGCTGAAGCTCGAGAACGTCCACACCTACTACGGCAACATCCACGCCCTCAAGGGGGTCTCGTTCGAGCTCCAGGAAGGGCAGATCGGGTGTCTCATCGGCGCGAACGGCGCCGGTAAGTCCACCACCCTGATGACGATCTCGGGGCTCGAGCGGTGCAAGGAGGGCACCATCGAGTTCCTGGGCAAGCCGATCCAGCGCATCGCGCCCGACGAGATCGTGCGCATGGGCATCTGCCAGGTGCCCGAGGGCCGGAGGATCTTCCCCCGGCTCACCGTACGCGAGAACCTGATGCTGGGGGCCTACATCCGCAAGGACAAGGACGGTGTCCAGCAGGACCTGGACCGGGTGCTCGGCTACTTCCCGCGGCTGGCCGAGCGGCTGAGCCAGGACGGGGGCACCCTGTCGGGCGGCGAGCAGCAGATGCTCGCCATCGGCCGGGCGCTCATGAGCCGGCCCAAGCTGCTGCTGCTCGACGAGCCGAGCCTGGGGCTGGCTCCCCTGGTGGTGGAGACGATCTTCGAGATCATCGCCGAGATCGCCAAGGAGAAGATCACCGTTCTTCTGGTGGAGCAGAACGCCAACGCCGCCCTCCAGCTGGCCCACTACGGCTGGGTGCTGGAGACGGGTCGGATCGTGCTCCAGGACAAGGCCCGGGCCCTGCTCGAGAACCCCAAGGTGCGCGAGGCCTACCTAGGGGAGGGGTGAGGGCTCACCCGCCGAAGCGCCGGGCCACGACCACCACGGCCATGCCGGCCGCCATCGCGACGAACACGTTGCGGGTGCGCAGGGTCAGCCAGGCCGTGAGCGTTACGGCCGCCAGGCCTGCCGGGCCGCTCTTCAGGGCAGAGGGGGCCACCAGGGAGGCGAGGATCGCGCCGGGAAGGGCCTCCATGGCCCGGCGCACCGGCCCCCTCCGGGGCAGCCGGCTCGCGAGCAGCAGCCCCCCGGCCCGCAGGGCGTAGGTCACGGCGGCGGCCGCCGCGATCGTCCCCAGCACGGTCCGGTCGATCATTCTCCTGCCCCCTCTTCCTCCTCTCCGGGCAGGCATGCCGCGGTCACGGCACCGGCCAACCCTCCCGCGAGCACGTACCAGGTTCCCGGCAGCAGGCGCTCGCCCAAACAGGCCACGGCCACGGCCGCCAGCCAGGGCAGGCCGTCGCGCCGGGAGCCCCGCCACAGGCTCACCGCCAGCGCGGTGAACACGGCGGTGAACGCGAAGTCCAGCCCCCAGGCCTCGGGGTCGGGCACGGCCGCGCCGAACCCCACCCCGGCCACCGTGCCCAGGCACCACGCCCCCAGCAGGCACACCCCCCCGCCCCACAGGTGCCCCAGGTCGGCCCCGCCCTGGCGCCGGGCGGCCATGGTCACGGCCCAGTTCTCGTCGGCCACGAAGTGCACGAAGAAGAGCTTCTCGAGGATGCGCCGCCCCTCGAACAGGGGCCGGAGGGTGGCGGTGATCAGGACGTACCGGGCGTTGATCACGCCCACGGCCGCGGCCATGGCCGCGGTGGGCAGGGGCGAGGCCCACATGTCCACCATGACGAACTGGGACGAGCCCGCGAACACCATCAGGTCCATGAGGAGCACGTCGGCCCAGCCGAGGCCCTTCTGGGCCGCCAGCACGCCGAGCACGCTTCCGTAGGCCGCCACGCTCGCGGCCACCGGAAGGTTGGCCCGGAACCCCGTCCGCCACCCGAGTGCGCTCATCGGCCCATCGCCTCCCGGACGTTCACGGGCCGGGGCCGCAGGCTTCCCTCTGAGATCCCGGAGTCCGCCGGAAGGTCGGGGAGCCGGGGGCGCACGTAGACCCCCCCCTCCACGATCCCCCGGTCCTCCAGCAGGGCGTAAGCCTCGCGCACCGTGTTCACCCCCACCCGCAGATCCCGGGCCGGCCCCCGGATCGACGGCAACCGTTCCCCGGTGCGGAATGCTCCGCGATCCACCAAGCCGGCCAGACGTCGGGCCAGGCGTTCGTACAACGGGCCAGAACCGATGGGTTCAAAGTCGACGGTGGGCATGGGCCCGAATCTTACCCCACCCCACGCCGCAGGGGACAGGCACGGTCATCGGGTTTCCCGCGGGACACAGTAACCCGTATCCGATCTTCGTGGGAACGAGAAGCAGGCTCCTGTGGCGGTTCCACCGGGTTCACCACTCCGACATCGACATGGACGTGTCCACGGCCACCCGGTTCCACCTGGGGGAGCTTGCGATCTCGGCCGGGATCAAGCCGGGGCTCGTGTACCTCCTGGGGGTGCGGTTCGCGGAGCTGCTGGTGTTCGAGACCCTGCTGGTGGCCTCGGCCCAGTTCCAGCGCAGCTTGGTGCGGATGCCGTGGGCCCTGGAGCGAGCGTGGTGGCTCCTGCTCGTGCCGCCGTCCATGCACCGCATCCACCACTCGGTGATCATCCGCGAGCGAAACACCAACTACGGCACGATCTTCTCCCTGTGGGACCGGATCCTGGGAACGCTCCGGACCGACGTGGACCAGGCCCGCATCCGGATCGGCATGGGCGCCTACCGCGACCCCTCGCGCCTTCGGCTCGGCCACCTCCTGGCGCTCCCATTCACCCGGCCCGTTCGGTGAGGCGGACCAGATCCTCCGCAGCCCGCGGCCGTCTCCCCGTGGGCGGGCGCCTCCTCGACCCGAATGTACTACCCGCGCAAGTCGTTCCAAAGCGCGCTGGCCACCTCTGCGTGGAAGCGGAGTACGCAACCAACTCGCTCAGGCCCCTGACCATGCCGGCCCGATTTCCCTTCCGACCTTCGTTTTCGCCCTGCAAGCTGGCGGCGCCGTACTTGATATTACTCATGACGTTGAGTAAATTTACTCACCGTCATGAGCACTCTTTCGCTTCCTCCCTTTGAGCGCGGCCAGGCCAAGGTCCTCGCAACCCGGCTTGCGGAGCCGCGGCGCTTCATGCAGGTGGTCTCCGGCCCCCGCCAGGTGGGCAAGACGACGCTGGTGGGGCAGGTCCTGAGCCGACTCGACCTACCGAGTGTGTTCGTTTCCGCGGACGAACCGACTCCCCGCGACACCGCATGGCTTGCCGCCCAATGGGAGCGAGGACGGCTCGCCGCTGCTGGCGCGGGCAAGGCTGGAGCCGTTCTGGCTCTCGACGAGATCCAGAAGATCCCCCGGTGGTCGGAGGCCGTAAAGCGACTCTGGGACGAAGACACCCGCGCCGGAAGACCACTCACAAGGTCGTCTTGCTCGGCTCTGCGCCGCTCCTCATGCGGCGTGGGCTCACAGAGAGCCTCGCAGGGCGATTCGAGGTGATCCACCTGCCCCACTGGTCCTGCCCCGAGATGCGCACCGCGTTCGGGTTCTCGCCGGACGACTACCTCTACTTCGGCGGCTACCCGGGCGCTGCCCCGCTCGCCGGGGACCCGGTACGATGGCGACGGTATGTGCTGGACGCTCTCGTCGAGACGACCATCGCGCGTGACGTGTTGATGATGACGCGGGTGGACAAACCCGCCTTGCTCCGGCGTGTGTTCGACCTGGGCTGCCGCTACTCGGGACAGGTTCTGTCCTACACCAAGATGTTGGGCCAGCTTCAAGATGCGGGAAACACGACCACCTTGGCCCACTACCTTGACCTGCTCAGCCGGGCCGGCATGCTCACCGGCCTTCAGAAATATGCCGCGCAACCCGTGCGGCGCAGAGGCTCGAGCCCGAAGCTCCAGGTGTTGAACACAGCGCTGATGACCGCCATGGCGGGCCTCGGGCCGGAAGAGGCCTTGACCGACAGGGAGTTCCGCGGCCGTCTCGTGGAGTCGGCCGTGGGAGCGCATCTTGCCAACGCGTCGGCGGGAGGCGTGTGCCAGCTGTACTACTGGCGCGAACGGAACCGAGAGGTGGATTTCGTGCTCCGGGCCGACCGCCGACTCGTTGCGATCGAGGTCAAGAGCGGCCGCCCTCCCCACGCTCTGCCGGGACTGACCCACTTTGCCCGAGCCTTCGCGCCAACCCGCACCCTGCTCGTGGGGGGAGACGGGATTCCCCTGAAGGAGTTCCTCGAAAAGCCGGTGGAGCACTGGTTGGGCCCTTGACAAAGGCCTGCAGATCAGCGGCTTCTGACGTTTTTTCCAAAACATACGTCAGGCGGTCGGCATGCAGACGTGCCCACCGATCCGACAGAGAAATGAGTTCTTCGAGTCGGTCCGGAGGATGCCAGGCCCAGGTCACCCCGAACAGAAGCGGTTATAGGGCGCTTACTTT
The DNA here is from genome assembly GCA_027021615.1 of bacterium. Classification (GTDB taxonomy): domain Bacteria; phylum Desulfobacterota; class Deferrisomatia; order Deferrisomatales; family Deferrisomataceae; genus Deferrisoma. The sequence continues at coordinate 60,641 of JALUTY010000009.1, forward strand.
TCGACCAGCCCCTTGCCTTCCCCGGGGGCGGAGCATGCTGGTTTCCTAGGGTCAGCCAGTGGCAGGCCACGGCGGCCTCAAAACTTTAAAACTTGCCTGCGTCCCTCCTCACTCACAAGCCAGCCTTGAGGAATGCAGGCACCTGGGTCCAGGGCACCACCCGCCACCCGTGCTGCACGCGGCTTTCCTGCCCGGCGTACACCACGGCCCCGCCCAAGGGCAGGGGCCCAAAAGCCTTCTCGAAGGACCGGAGTCCCCGAAAGTAATCGGGGGCCACGGTTTGGCCGGCCTTGATCTCCACGGGAACCGGCACCCCCTTCACTTCGATCACGAGATCTACCTCGTTCCCCTTGCGATCGCGGTAGAAGAACAGGTTGGGTCTCTGACCCCGGTGGAGGCGGTGTTTCAACGCCTCGGACACCACGAGGTTTTCGAACAGGGGGCCGCGCAGCGGATGGCGAACCAACTGCCCCTCTTCCTCGATCCCCAACAGGAAACCCGCCAGCCCCACATCGTGGAAGTAGAGCTTGGGGCGCTTTACGAGCCGTCTGGCCACGTTGGCGTGATACGGCTGGAGCAGGAACACCACGTAGCTCGCCTCGAGCGCGGCAATCCAGGCCCGCGCCGTGGTTCGACTCACCCCCGTGTCCGCTGCCAAAGCATCCAGGTTGAGCAGTTGACCGATCCGACCGGCGCACAGCCCCACGAAACGCTGGAACAGGTGGAGATCGCGGATGTTCACGATCTGCCGCAGGTCCCGCTCCACGTATGTCTCGAAATAATCGCCCAAAGCCACCGTGGGGTCGAGGCGATCCCGGTGGATCCGGGGGTAGAACCCGGCGTACAAGGCCCGTTCCACCGACGGGGGAAACCAGGACGTGCCCTCCAGTTCCTCCATGCCGAAAGGAAACAGCCGAAGCACCGACGTGCGCCCCGCCAACGACTGGGTGACCCGGGCCGAGACATCGAGCTGCTGGCTGCCGGTGAGAATGAAAAGCCCCTTCCGGGGGGTCTCGTCCACCCGGGCCTGGATGTACGACACCAAGTCCGGGGCCCTTTGTATCTCGTCGATCACTGCGCCATCGGGAAACTGGGCCAGGAACCCCCGGGGGTCCTCCAGGGCAAACCGCCTCACGTCGGGCCGCTCCAGGTTGGCGTACCGTTTGTCTGGGAAGACCATCCGGCAGAGCGTGGTCTTTCCACTCTGCCGGGGCCCGGTAAGGGTGACCACCGGGTAGGACTGGAAGCGGGAGGCCAAGACCGGGGCGAGTGTCCGGGGAACGAGGGGCGACGTCATGGGGCCGGCTCCTGCACGTCATCGTTTTCCATCGGGGTTTCAGCAGGATACCCGTGTATGGGGCTATTCGCAACTACAACTTCCGAATAGCCCCATACGCCGCCCGGATCCCTCCCGGGTCACCCAAAAGAGCCCCATCGCCCCGCACCCATCTCGTCGAAGTCGTCCGGGGCCTCGATCTCCCTTTTCATGAAGCCCAATTGCCGCGGCACCGGCGCCTCTCCGTACATCTCGGCCGCGGCCGGGTACAGGGGGAGCGCCCGGAACGACACGGCGAGCCGCACCCCCGAGCCCCGGGCCATCTCCAGGGCGTGGCCCGCGAACCCGAACCCCGTGATGTCGGTGAGGGCGTGTACCTCGTGCCGGAGGGCCGTCTCCAGCGGAACCCGGTTCAAGGCGGCCACCACGGGAAGGACCTCGCCCTCCAGCAGGTCCTTCGGGTACTTCCCCGCCCGGTTGGCGTTGAAGATCACGCCCGTGCCCAGGGGCTTGGTGAGCACCAGGGCGTCGCCCGGCCGGGCGCCCCGGTTCGTGAGCACCCGGTCCGGGTGGACCACGCCGGTGACCGCCAGCCCGGGAACGGGAAAGGGGGAAAGGTGACGCTGCTGCGTAGTTGCTTAGCAACAGGACAGCAGCATCCCCCTCCCAACACCCACCGAAACCTATGCTCAAGTCTTTGGGAATCAGGGTCGAAACGAGAGGCGCAAACGCATTTTTGCAGGCTTTCGTCCTGGGCGCGAAACACGCTGCGACGGGGGCGAGGGGAGAGGAGACAGACATGAACCGCCTTTTTCGCCTCGCTATGATCTTCTCACTTGCTCTGGCAATGTTTCCCCTCTCCGGCTGCGGTGGCTCCGACCACTCCTCCGATCCGGTCTCAGAAGAGGAAGAAGCCCCGCAATTGACGGAAGCCCAGGAAGATGCTTGCGCGGAAGCCGCTCAAGTCGCATCAGAGCTGGGAAATCTTGCGTACGTGATCGCCCCAATGGTGGAAACCTCTTCCTCTCCGGACGTAGCACTGCAAACTTTCTCTGCCCGTAGGTCACCGACGGCTCGCGCCGCTCAATTTGAACCGAGCGCCGTTCAGGAGAACCTGGAGGCCTCGTTCGGCCCGGGGGTCCAGGTGGAACTTCTGAGCGACGATCCCTTGCAGTTGCGCGTCACGTTCGACGCGGTGGAGACCTCCCGGGGAACGCCCATTAACGGGTACTTCGAGGTGACGGTCCTGGAAGAAGGGGACGTTTTCGAGTTCCGTTTTTTCGGACTGCAGATCGGCAACAAAAAAATCTCCGGAGACCTGACCGTGTCCAAGCAAACCGACGGCGGTGGGTACGATTTGCTCGGAGAGAACCTCACGATCGAATGGGCCACGCGACAGCAGCGGCTCGTAATCTCGCTTCACGACTTCGAGATGACCGTCGGAAGCGACGACACCATCACGACCAACGGGGAGGCAACCATCGAAACCGAGGACCGCACGCTTGATCTCACGTGCAACGATCTCGTCGTAAGCCGAACGGAGCCCTACCCGACGGGTGAGGTTCTGATCACCGTGGACGACCTGGAGATCGTGTTGATCTTTGATGGAACCTCCAAGGTCCAGATCAAGGTCGGCGAGTGGCTCTCGTGGAAGATCCACCTGCCGGAAGCGATCATCGAGCTGATCTTGGGACGCCACCTCGGCCCCGTGCGCGCTGTGTCGTTCTCGCCGCAAAACGACTTTGTCGCCTCTGGGGGCGGCGAGGGGCACATAAAGATCTGGAGCGTGGGGTCGCGGAGGCTCTACCGGCCAATCGTGGCGTTCGAAAACGCGGTGTACGCCGTGTCTTACTCTCCGGATGGCTCCATGCTCGCCGCCGGGGGCGACGATGGGGTTCTGAAGGTCTTTCTCACGGAGAATTACGCTGCAATGGCGAGTTGGGAGCTGGGTTCTCCCATCAACGGCATTGCTTGGTCTCCGGATCAGACCATGGTGGCCACCGCCTTGGAAGACTCCACCGTGAGGATTTTACGACTCCAAGAGAGCGACCTCTTACCGCTTAAGGTGTTGGAAGGCCACCGTGGATGGGTGGGAAGCGTGGTGTGGTCTCCGGACGGCAAGGTGATCGCCACAGGAGGGGCCGACAAGGACATCCGAATCTGGGATGTTTCACGGGGTGCCGATCAGGCGACGCTGGCATACAAACTGGAAGGCCATGACACGGAGGTCACGGGCCTGGACTTTTTCCCCTCTGGAAAGCTTGTGTCTGTGGGATTGGGTAACAACGTCGCGGTTTGGGATGTGGAGGCCGGCCAACGCCTTGAGAACGGCTCTTTGCCCGACGATACCACCATCTTGGGGTTCTTGTGCGTGACAGCGGCCTCCGACAACCACTGGTTTGTCGCGGGGTCCTCCGATGACGACCCCGTCGTTCGGTGGTGGTATCCCCACGACGCGGGCTTCCAGGTTCTGACAGCGTTCGAGTCTGTGCAGGCCAACGGGGACGATACGAACAGCTTGGATCTCTCGCCCAACATGGCCTACCTAGCCTCGGGAAGCACAACCGGGTACGTGAAGCTTTTCCGGGGGTTCCACTGGGGGTTGGACGTGGAAGACGAGCAGCCCGCACTCGTACCTCAATCCGGGCGAAAGGTTGTCACCAGGGAGTAGTGAGACGTTCCCTACTCCCCTCCCCGTTTCTTACCCGCAAGCCCAACGCGAAAACCGGTGTTGACAGCGCAAGGGAGAAGGTGACCCCACCTCCTTGGAGGAACTGCGGCGGGAGGTGGAGGGTGCCGCCAAGTGAGCGGGTCGCGGTCTTCCATCCGGAGTTTCGGGAGGATCTTCGCTGGTGGGTGAGAACCCACCGGAAAACCGCCTCACCACCGGCCACTCGCGCCGCCGCCTCCGAAGGTCCCGCCCCTGCCCACGCCTCCGCCGAAGATCCTCCCGACGAGGAGAAGGACCACGGCTCTCAGGAAAGCGAGCCAGCGGAGCAAACCCCGGGCGCTGGAGGGCAGGCGGTCGTTGGGGATCACCTCGGTCAGGTTGCGCAACGCCGCCACGACGCAGCCGGCCAGGATGGCCAGCGGGACCGAGAGCAAAACCAGTATGGCCCACCCCGAGATCCCCTGCCGAAGCAGGCCCGGAACGAGCAAAGGCCCGAGCAGGAATAAAATCCCCCCGACAAAGGTTACGGGGAGGAATAACCCGTCCCACAGATCCGCCCGGAGCCTTTCGATCTCCAATTTTGCCAGCTCGGCAGGGTCGGGGGGGGGGCCGGGGCGGCGTTGGCAAGAGCCCGTTTTCGTAGAGCCGAGGCCTCGGCTACGAGATCCTCCGCAGTAACACCATAAAGCCAAGGCATCCCCACGCCCGAGGAGATCTCCCCCGTGACCTCCACCACCACGAAGGCGTTCCCAAAAGCGCCCGTTGGGCGAACCTGCAGTTGGGAGACCCTTCGCCACGGCACCTGGCAGCTAGAAAAAAGCCGTGTCACCTCCAGTCCGTCGGCGTGGAGGCGGATGCGGCTCCGGCCCGTCACCGCTGACGCTGCCGCCCAGAGGCTCCATATCCCGAACCCACCCCCCAGCACCAGATAGGCCGGATCCCAGGACAGCAGCCAGGCCCACAGGAACCCCGCACCAACAGCGCCCACACCTGCGGCTAGGGCGAGCAACCGAAGCCGGGAGGCCCGGTAGACCTTTTCCTCGGGTGGCGATCCTGGCGCCGACACCATCCTGCCCCTCCGCTCCTGGATGAACGCCCTGATGGATGCCGAGTTGGTATCACCCCGGGACGCACCGAAGGGCTTGCTCTCAGGGCCCTCTCCGCCGGTCTCCTGCATAGGAAGAAATGGTAACCGTACGCACCGAGGACGTCCACGACGCAAGGTCCATCTGTTTCGGCCGGTCCAGAAAAGGCCACACAGGAAAAGCCCTTTCACCGTCGCCCGCGCCGAGGGATCCCGTACCCCGAAACGATGCTGGCGATCAAGCGTTTGGGTTTCCCGGTGGGGCGACCGAGGCCTCATACCAAATTGCGTTCAAGGTGATCAGGCCCCTGATTCGGCGGGGCAAGGGGCGTGGTGGAACGCCGGGCCGGTCAATCCTTGGATGTCCGGGAGGGGAA
>JALUTY010000010.1 GCA_027021615.1 bacterium
CCAGCCGTAAACACCTCGATCTCGCCGATCACCTGCTCGGGGCTGTCGTTCTTGAGCCGGCAGGCCTTGTTGGGGCACACGGCCACGCAGGCGCCGCAGCCCTGGCACAGGGCCTCGTTCACCCGGCTGTGGCCCACGGCCCGGTCCACCTCGCGGGCGCCGTAGGGGCAGATGGGCACGCACAGGCCGCAGGCCGAGCACCGGTCCGGGTCCACGGCCGCCACCAGGGGATCCTGGCTCAGCTCCTCGGCCGCGAACAGGCTCTGGATCTTCGAGGCCGTGGCCATGGCCTGGGCCACCGAGTCGGTGATGTCCTTGGGGTACTGGCCCGCGCCCGCCAGGTACACCCCCCGGGTGGAGCTCTCCACCGGCCGCAGCTTGATGTGGCTCTCCTGGAAGAACCCGTTCTGGTCCACCCCCGCCCGCATGAGGCTCGACACCTCCTCGAACCCCGGGGCCGGCTCCACGGCCTGGGCCAGCACCACCAGGTCGGCGTCGAGCTCGATCTTCTCGCCGGTCAGGGTGTCGGCGGTCCACAGCCGCAGCCGGTCCCCCTCCTGCCACACCCGGCTCACCCGGCCTCGCACGTACACCAGGCCCGCCTCCTCGATGTTGCGCTGGCAGTACTCCTCGGTGAGCTTGCAGTCCGTGCGCACGTCCATGAACGACACCACGGCTCGGCCCTCCGGGGTGAGGTCCCGGAACAGGCGGGCCTGCTTGTTGGTGTACAGGCAGCACACCCTGGAGCAGTAGGGCTTGTGGTTCTCGGGGTCCCGGCTGCCCGAGCACTGGATGAACACCACGTCCCGCACGGGCCGGCCGTCCGAGGGCCGGACCACGGGCCGGCCGCCCTCGGCCGCCTCGCGCAGAAGCTCCTCGAACCGCAGGGCGTCGATCACGTCCGGGATCTCGCCGGCCCCATACTCCCCCATCCGCTCCACCGGGTACAGCCGGTACCCCGTGGCCACCACGATCGCGCCCACGGTCTCCTCCACCGGCACGGAGTCCTCGGTGGCGATCTCCACCCGGAAGTTGCCCACGTACCCCTCGACCGCGGTGACCCGGCTCGAGGTGAACAGCCGCACCTTCGGGTGGTTGCGCAGGGCCTCGACCCGGGGCCCCAGAATGTCGCGAGCGTCCTCGTGGAACGGGAAGGTCTTGTAGAGCCGCCGCACGTTGCCCCCGGGCTCGGGCTGCCGCTCCACCACCAGGGTCTCGAACCCGGCGTCGGCCAGCTCGAGGGCCGCGGTGATGCCCGCGATGCCCGCGCCCACCACCAGGGCCCGCTTGGTCAGGGGCACCCGGATCGCCTCCAGGGCCGCGTTGCGGCGCACCTTCTCGAGGGTGGCCTGGATGATGTGGAAGGCCTTGCGGGTGGCGGCCTCCTTGTCCCCCTGGTGGACCCAGGAGCACTGCTCCCGGATGTTGGCGATCTCCACCAGGTAGGGGTTCAGCCCCACCGATGCCGCGGCCCGGCGGAACGTGGTCTCGTGCATCCGGGGCGAGCACGACGCCACCACCACCCGGTCGAGCCGGTGCTCCCGGATGCCGGTCTTCACCCGGTCCTGCCCCGGGTCGGAGCACATGTACATGTAGTTCTCGGCGTGGACCACGTCGGGCACGCGGCGAAGCATCTCCACCAGGCGGTCCACGTCCACCGTGCCCGCGATGTTGGAGCCACACCAGCAGATGAACACACCGATCCGGGCCATTGGCACCTCGGGTGTTGGGACGTTAGGACGTTAGGACGTTAGGACGTT
>JALUTY010000011.1 GCA_027021615.1 bacterium
CCCCTGCACCCGGCTTGCCGCGGCCGAGGCGTGGGCCACCGTGTCGGCGATGTCCCGGGGGCCCTGGGCGCATCCGGCCACGAACACGCCCTCGCGCACCGTGTCGGTGGAGCCGACCTTGTAGTGGGTCTCGCGGAAGAACCCGTTCTCGTCCACCTCGATGCCCAGCACCCGGGCCAGGTCCGCCTGCTCGGGGTTGGGCACCAGGGCCTGGGCCAGCACCACCATGTCGGCCCTCACCTCCAGGGCCTGGCCGGAGAGGGTATCGGCGCCCCACACCACGACCCGGCCGTCCTCCCGGAAGATCCGGCTCACCCGGCCCCGCACGTACACCAGCCCCTCCTCCTCGGTGGACTGCTGCAGGAACTCCTCGTAGCCCTTCCCGGTGCACCTGAGGTCCATGTAGAACAGGGTGGCCCGGCCGTCGTGGACCTTGTGGCGGTACAGCCGGGCGTGCTTGGCCGAGTACATGCAGCAGATCCGCGAGCAGTAGGGCCGGTGGTTCTCGGGATCCCGGCTGCCCGAGCACTGGATGAACACCACGTGCTTGGGCTCGGTGCCGTCCGAAGGCCGGAGCACCTTGCCCGCGGTGGGGCCCGAGGCCGAGAGCATCCGCTCCATGGCCAGGGCGTCGATCACGTCGGGCACCTGCCCGGCCCCGTACTCGGCCATGGCCGACAGGGGGTACAGGTCGAACCCGGTGGCCACCACCACGGCAGCCACCTCCTCTTCGGAGAACGACTCGGCCTGCTCGTACTCGATGGCCCCCACCGGGCAGACCTTGGCGCACACCCCGCACTTGCCCCGGGTCAGGTACCGGCAGTTTTCGGCGTCGATCACGGGCTTGTTGGGCACGGCCTGGGGCGACAGGGTGTAGATCGCCTTCTTGACCCCCACGCCCCGTTCGAAGGGGTTGGTCTTGACCTTGGAGGGGCACTTCTCCTGGCACGCGCCGCACCCGGTGCACTTGGCCCAATCCACGTAGGAGGGCTTGTGCCGGATCCGCACCTGGAACGCGCCCGGCTCGCCCTCGAACCCCACCACCTCGGAGTACACGTGGAGCCGGATGTTGGGGTGCTGGCCGGTCTCCACCGTGCGGGGGGTCAGCGTGCACTGGGCGCAGTCCAGGGTCGGGAACGTCTCGGAGAGCTGGAGCATGCGGCCGCCCACGCTGGGGAGCCGCTCCACCAGCACCACCTCGTGGCCCGCGTCGGCCAGGTCGATGGCCGCCGTGATGCCCGCGATGCCGCCTCCGATGACCAGTACCCGTTTCGTCGCCATCTGGGGTCTCGTGATGCTAGAAGGCTAGAAAGCCGGAAGGCTGGGAGGCCACAAAGCCCCACGTGCCAAACCGGCAGTCAGACCGGGACGCCCTCTCGGATCGGGGGGCAAGGGACCTGCCGGAGAGCCGGGCGCGGCCCCTTCGCTCGCCGCGCAGCGCCTCCGGCGTTCGGACCGCGAAACGGTGCCCCTCCCATCCAGCCGCCATGGAACCAACTCCCGCGCCTCGTGCCTGCGCGGCGAATCCCAAACCCCGGCTTCGCGCCCGGCCGGAGGCAGGTCCCTTGCCCCGCCCTCCGCAGGAGCGAGCCCGCTTCGTCGCCAGGGCGATCATGCCGCCTCGTCTCCGAGCGCCTGGAGGACCGGCACGGGGTCCACGGCGTGGCGCTCGGCCGAGAGGAGGTCGAGCCCCTCGCCCAGGGCCACGGCCAGCAGCTCCGTGAAGTAGAGCACCGGAACGCCCCGGAACCCCTTGTCGGCCTTGGCCATCTCGGCCTGCCGGTCGTCCAGGTTGAACTGGCACAGGGGGCAGGCGGTCACCACCAGGTCCGCGCCCCGGGCCCGGGCCGAGCCGATGATCTCCCGGGAGCACCGGGTGGCCATGGCGTCGGAGTGGACCACCTGGAACGCGCCGCAGCACTCGCTCTTCATGGGGTAGTCCACGGGCTCCGCGCCCAGGGCGGTCAGCAGGTCCTCGAAGATCCGGGGCCGGTCGGGGTCGTCCATCTGCATCTCGGCCTTGGGCCGCAGGAGCAGACACCCGTAGAACGGGGCCACCTTGAGCCCTTCGAGGGCTCGGGCCACCTTCTCGGCCAGGGCGTCGAACCCCACCTCGTCCCGGAGCACCTCCAGGTAGTGGAGCACGGCCAGGTCGCCCGCGTAGTCCTCGTCGATGAAGTCCGTGACCTTGGCCCGGCGCTCCGGGTTGGTCTGCATCACGTGGTTCGTGCGCTTGAGCACGTTGTGACACACGGCGCACAGGGTCACCAGCTTGTCCGACGCCTTGCGGGCCCGGGCCAGCACCCGGGTCGGCGAGGCCAGGGCCATGTCGTAGTCCTCGGCCAGGGGGAAGGTGGCACCGCAGCAGGTCCAGTAGGGCATCTCCTCCAGGGTGAACCCCAGACGTTCCCCCGCCCTTTTGGCGGCTTCGTCGAAGGCCTTGGCCTTGGTATACAGGGTGCAGCCGGGAAAGTACGTGAGATTCATCGCAAGCTCCGGTCAGCTGAGCGGCACGAACTTGCGGGACGCGCTGATCAGCAGGATCTGGGGGACCCGCTTCAGGTACTCGGGGGGCAGGTCCTGGAGCCGGATCTCGTTTCGGCCCTTGCGCAGCTGGAGCATCCGCACGGCCTCCATGATCCGGGCCAGGTCCACGCCCTTGGGGCACACCGCCCGGCACTGGAGGCACGAGGCGCAGATCCACGGGGTGTTGGCCTCGAGCACCCTCTCCTCGAGCCCGAGCTGGAGGTACCGGATCACCTGGTTGGGGAGCATGTCCATCTCGGGCGTGGCCGGGCAGGCGGCCGAACACTTGCCGCACTGGTAGCACCGGTACACGCTCTGGGCGGCCACCTCCTCGATCTTCCGGATCCGGTCGTTTCCGATCTGTTCCGTCTCGATCCGCACGCGCATGACGTCGAGTCTCCCCTTCCGGCCTCCTAGCCTTCCCTCGCATACCGCTTCCGGCCCTCTTCGTACAGGTCTCCGCCGTGGGCGTCGTTCACCACCACCGCGGGGAAGTCCTTCACCTCGAGGCGGCGGATCGCCTCGGGGCCCAGGTCCTCGTAGGCCACGATCTCGGCCGAGAGGATCCGCTTGGAGATCAAGGCGGCCGCCCCGCCCACCGCCCCGAAGTACACGGCCTTGTGCCGCCGCAGGGCCTCCTTGACCTCGTCGGAGCGCTTGCCCTTGCCGATCATGCCCTTGAGCCCGTGGGCCACGAGCACCGGGCTGTAGGGGTCCATCCGGTACGAGGTGGTGGGGCCGGCCGAGCCGATGGGCCGGCCCGGCGGGGCCGGGGTGGGGCCCACGAAGTAGATGATCTGGCCACTCAGGTCGAACGGCAGGGGCTCGCCCTTTTCGATCAGCTCCACGAGCCGGGCGTGGGCCGCGTCGCGGGCGGTGTACACGAAACCCGACAGCAGCACCCGGTCGCCCGCGCGCAGGCGCTCCACGTCCGCGTCGGTCAGCGGGGCGGTCAGCCGGATCACAGCTCCACCTCCTTGTGCCGGGCCGAGTGGCACTGGATGTTCACGGCCACCGGGAGGCTCGCGATGTGGCACGGGTGGACCTCGATGTGCACGTCCAGGCTGGTGGTGGTGCCGCCCAGCCCGGCCGGCCCGATGCCCAGGCGATTGACCTCGGCCAGGAGCTCCTCCTCCAGGTCGGCGTAGAACGGGTCGGGGTTCCGGTCGCCCACCGGCCGCAGCAGGGCCCGCTTGGCCAGGAGGGCCGCGATCTCGAAGGTGCCTCCGATCCCCACCCCCACGATGGTGGGCGGGCAGGGGTTGGGGCCGGCCTGGCGCACCCGGTCGACCACGAACCGCTTCACCCCCTCGGCCCCGTCGGCGGGCTTGAGCATGGCGATGCCGCTCATGTTCTCGCTGCCCCCGCCCTTGGGCGCGAACGTGATTCGGACCCGGTCACCGGGCACCAGCCGCACGTGGACCACGGCCGGGGTGTTGTCGCCGGTGTTCTTTCGCCGCAGGGGGTCGGCCACGATGGACTTGCGCAGGTACCCCTCCCGGTAGCCCTGCCGCACCCCCTCGTTCACGGCCTCGTACAGGTCGCCGCCCACCAGGCGCACGTCCTGGCCTAGGTCCACGAACACCACGGCGAACCCGGTGTCCTGGCACAGGGGCAGGCCCTCGTCCCGGGCGATCCGGGCGTTCTCCAGCAGCTGGGCCAGCACGTCGCGGCCGGTGGGGCTCTGCTCCCCCTCCCGAAACCGCTCGAACGCGGCCACCACGTCGTCGCCCAGCCGGGTGTTGGCCTCGACCGACAGCCGGCGCACCGCCTCGGTGATCCGTTCGACGTGAACCTCTCGCATAGAGCCCTCTCCGATCCGGGTGGGGCGGCCGGAAGAGGCGCGCTCCAACCCCTGTGAACGTGTGGGATTCTAACAACAGTCTTGCTTAAATGAAAGTTTGAAGTTTTTAACTAGAGCTAAAGCTTAGCTTATGACGAGCAGATCTTTTTCAGGGCGTCGTAGAGGAAGTCGGTGATCGCCCGGCCGGGGTGGCGCCTCTTCTCGTAGATGCCCACCCGTCGTTTCAGCTGGGGGTCGCCGAAGGGAAGGAGGGAGAACCGGCGGGAGGCCTCGTGGAGGCGGGCCCGGTTCAACGGCACCACGGCCACGCCGAGGCCCTGCTCCACCAGGCTCAGCACGGCCTCCATGGAGTCCAGCTCGATCACGTCCCGGGGCCGGATGCCCCGGGCCATGAGCTGGCCCTCCACCATGGCCCCGGTCCAGGCGGTCTTGTCGAACCGAACGAACGGCAGGTCCCGGAACCACTCCACGTCGTCCCGCGCCGTCATGCCGGGGGGGCCCACCACGTAGAACGGCTCCTCGTCGTAAGCCCGCCACTCACAGTGGGCCGGCAGGGCGTAGGGGGGCTCGCTGATCAGGGCCACGTCCAGGTCGGCATCCTCCACCCGGGGGGCCAGGGCGTCGGAGATGTCCGACCGGATCCGGACCTGGAGCTGGGGATAGGCTCGTTTCAAGGCGGCCAGGGCCTCGGGCACCGGTCCGGTCAGGGCCGAGGGGATCACCCCGAGCACGATCGCCCCGGGCAGGCTGCCCTCGGGGTTGAGCTGGGCCCGGAGCTCGTCGTACAGGGCCAGGATCTCCTCTGCCCGCTCCAAAGCAAGGCGGCCGGCCGCGTTGAACCGCGGCCGGCCACCGGAGCGATCGAACAGCTCGACCCCGAACTCCTCCTCCAGGGCCTTCATCTGCAGGCTCACCGCGGCCTGGGTGAGCCCCACCTGGGCCGCTGCCGCGGCAAAGCTTCCTTTCCGGCCGATGGCCACCAGGGTGCGAAGGGCCCTCAACGACATGGGGTGTCGGCTCCAGCAGGCTAGAGGCTAGAGACTAGAAACTAGAGACTAGAAATTAGAAATCTTGGGGAGCTCGGCCCATCAGTAGGGCGGGCGCTCCACCAGACCCCATGCCCCCGGACTATGATGGGGGCTGGGAGGCAGAAGAGGTTTTCAGCCTTCCAGCCTCCCAGCTTCCATGGAACTTCGGTCTACGGTCGTCGGTCGACGGTCTTCGGTCTCCTGGCCCCCGGGCAAATGACTGTCGCCAACCCGCGGGCAGGGGTTCTGCGGCTCAGGGGCTTCCCAGCTCTTACGCCGCCCAGCAGGCCGAAGGCCCAAAGCCTCAGATGGGCAGCTTCGCCACCAGCCCCTTCACGGCCTCGGCCGAGCGGTCCAGGGCGGCCTTCTCGTCCGGGGTGAGGTCGATCTCGAACACCTTCTCCACCCCGCCCTCGCCCAGGAGCACCGGCACGCCCAGGTAGATGCCCTGGTAGCCGTACTCGCCCTCCAGGTAGGCGGCGCAGGGGAGCACCCGCTTCTGGTCCTTCAGGATCGCCTCGGCCATCTGCACCGCCGAGGCCGAGGGCGCGAAGAAGGCGCTGCCGGTCTTGAGGTAGTTGACGATCTCGGCCCCGCCGTTGCGGGTGCGCTCGATCAGGGCCTCGATCCGCTCCGGGGGCAGCAGCGACTGAAGCGGGATGCCGCCCACGCTGCAGTACCGGGCCAGGGGCACCATGGAGTCGCCGTGGCCGCCCAGCACGAAGGCCTGCACGTCCTCCACGCTCACCCCCAGCTCCAGGCTCACGAAGGTGCGGAACCGGGCCGTGTCCAGGATGCCGGCCATGCCCACCACCCTCTCCTCGGGGAACCCACTCACTTTCAGCGCGGTGTAGGCCATGGCGTCCAGGGGGTTCGACACCACGATGATCACCGCGTTGGGGGACCGGGGGGCCACCTGCTCGGTCACGCTCTTGACGATCTGGAAGTTCTTGAGCAGCAGGTCGTCCCGGCTCATGCCGGGCTTGCGGGGCAGACCGGCGGTGATGATCACCACGTCCGAACCGGCGGTCTCGTCGTAGCCGTTGGTGCCCACCACGTTCACGTTGAACCCCTCCACCGGGCTCGCCTGAAGCAAGTCCAGCGCCTTGCCCTGGGGCACCCCCTCCACGATGTCCACCAGGACCACGTCCCCCAGCTCCTTGGCCGCCGCCCAGTGGGCCGCGGTGGCCCCCACGAACCCTGCGCCCACCACCGTGATCTTGTTCCTGGCCATGGCTCATCCTCCCGTTTCCCGTTCGTGCAGAAGTTGCTCCCGGACCGGCAGAGAACGCCGGTCCACCAAAGGCCGGCATCCTAGCACCCGCCCCGTTTTTCAGCAACGCTAAAAGCGTTGGAGTATGGCTAAAGAGGGCGGCGGTTGGCCGCTGGCCGTGGGTCGTCGGTTTGGGTTCCCGCTCCGGCGGGCGGCCCCGGCCGTGCAGCCTTCTTGACGCGGCCCGCCCAGGGCCGCATTGTTTGGGCGCACCACAGGACCCATCCGCGCGCGGAGGGGAGGTCATGAGACGAATCGTCGTCGGAATCACCGGTGCAAGCGGGGTGGTGTACGGGGTGCGCCTCCTCCAGGTGCTGCGGCAGATGCCGGCCGTGGAGACCCACCTGATCCTGTCGGCCGCGGCCCGCCAGACCCTGGTGCTGGAAACCGAGTGGGCCCCCGAAACGGTGGAAGCCTTGGCCGACCGGGCGTATGATCCAGGAGACCTGGCCGCGCCGATCGCGAGCGGCTCGGTTCCCACGGCCGGCATGGTCGTAGCGCCGTGCTCCATGAAGACCCTGTCGGCCATCGCCCACTCGTACGCCAACAACCTGATCGTGCGGGCCGCCGACGTGACCCTGAAGGAGCGCCGGCCCCTGGTGTTGGTGCCCCGGGAGACCCCCTTGCACAAGGGCCACCTGGAGCTGATGCTCCGGGCCGCCGACCTGGGCGCGGCCCTGGTGCCGCCGATGGTGGCCTTCTATCATCGGCCCACCACCATCGACGAGGTGGTGGACCACACCGTGGGCAAGGTGCTCGAACTCCTGGGGCTGGAGCACCAGCTCTACCGGCGCTGGCACGAGACCTGATGCCGAGCTGGCATCCATGGATACGCATCCTGGGGCGGGGCGGGGGACCTGCCGGATGGCCGGGCGCGGCCCCTTCGTTCGCCGCGCAGCGCCTCTGACGCTCGGAGTGCGAAATGGTTGGAATTCCATCGAGCCGTCATGAAACCAGCTCTTCGATCCCGTGCCTGCGCGGCGAATCTCATGCTCGGCTTTGCGTCCGGCCGGAGGCAGGCCCCCCGCCCCGCCCTCCGAGGTGACGCGCCTAATTTGTTGTCGGGTCAATGGTACCATCCCAACGGAGCACCGCTATGCCCAAGCCCTGGCCCGTGGAGGAGCGAACCCTGGAAGGGGACTTCCGGATCTTTCGGCTGGTGCGCGAGCGGGCCCGCAGCCCCCGCACCGGCTCGGCCCACGACTTCTTCGTACTGGAGACCGGCGACTGGGTGAACGTGATCCCGGTGACCGCCGACGGCCAGGTGGTGATGGTGCGCCAGTACCGGCACGGGGTGAAGCGGGTCACCCTGGAGATCCCGGGCGGGCTGGTGGACGACGGCGAGGATCCGGCCGAGGCCGCGGCCCGGGAGCTGGAGGAGGAGACCGGGTACCGGCCGGAGCGGGTGATCCACCTGGGCTCGGTGGACGCCCAGCCGGCCCTGCAGAACAACCGGTGCCACACCTACCTGGCCCTGGACGCCGTTCGGGTGGCCGACCCCGCGCCCGATGCGGGCGAGGACCTGCGGGTGGTGCTGGTTCCCTTGGACGAGGTGCCCCGCCGGATCGCGGACGGCGAGATCACCCACGCCCACGTGCTGGCCGCGTTCTACTGGTACGAGCTGTGGAAGCGCCGGCCCGGGACGTGAGCTCCGGGCCGGTGCGGGTCGGCCTGTTCTGGCACTCCCGCACCGGCACCACCCGGGCCGCCGTGGAGATGCTGCAGGCCGGGCTCACCGCCCGGGGCGCGCGCCCCCGGCTCGCGGAGATCCGGCCCCGGTGGGACCTGCCCTATCCCCTTTGGCTCGCACTGTCGTTCGTGCCCGGCATCCGGTTCCCCCTGCGGCCCGTGCCCTTCCCCCCCACGGCCTTCGACCGGGCGGTGCTCGCGTTCCCCAAGTGGACCTTCGCGCACCCGCCGGTGAACGCGTTCCTGGCCCGGTGGGCCCGCTCGCTGCCGCCCACCGGACTGCTGGTGACCTGCGGAGGATGGGATCAGGATCGGTACCTGGAGGGCTACCGGAGGCGGCTGGAGCGCTCCGGGGTAGAGGTGCGGGCCACATTGGCGGTCAAGAGGAAGGACCTTCCCACCCCCGCCACCCAGGAGGCCCTGGCCCGGTTCGCCGACAGCCTGCTCTGAGCCTGGACCCCTCGCCGGGGGGAGCGCGACGCCCGAGCAGCGAGGGCTGCCCCCCTCACCGTCCGACCCACAGGGGCAGGCTCAGCTCGCGGACCCCGGAGCCGTCCGGCGGGAAGTAGCGAATCACGGCCGTGTACGAGCCCGGCGGCAGGGGCTGCCCCAGGGTGTCGCGCACCTCCCACACGAAGTTGCGTGAGTCGCCCGGCTCCAGGTGGACCATGGCCTGGGCCACCATCTGGGGCCGGAACACCACCCGGCCGGCGTCGTCGCGCACCTCGATGGGGTAGGGGTTGGGCAGGTCGATCGGGGCCCGGGCCTCCACCCGGAACGTGACCCTCCTGCTGGGGCCTGGGGGGCAGTCCAGGCACTGCCACACGGCGAAAGCGTCCGCCCCCTCCTGGGAAGCCGGGTCGCTTCCGGCCTGGGGGGGCGGCAGGCCCACCCGCCGCGCCACCCCGTCCTTCCCGCGCAGCACCGCCCGGAGCTCCTTCCGGTCCACCCGATCCGTGACTCCGGCCTCCTGGAGAGCCTGCCACACCTCTTCTTCCGTGGGGAACCCCAGGCCGTACACGTCGGGGTGGGCCTCGGCCCAGACCTCGCCCTCGGGGGTCACGGCCAGCTTCACCGGCAGGTAGGCGATCTCGACCCGGGTGCCCCGGGTGGCCAGGCCGAACAGCTCGTCGATGTCGCCGTCGCGGGCCCGGATGCACCCGTGGCTCAGGAACTGCCCCACCGAGGTGGGGAAGGGGGTGCCGTGGACCCCGTAGCCCCATACGGACAGCTGGATCCAGTAGCGGCCCAGGGGGTTGTCCGGGCCGGGGGGCACTTTCTGCCGGACCACCCGGTTCTCCCGCCGCATCTCCTCCTGGATCGACGGGGGCACCTCCCAGGTGGGGTTCTGCTCCCGGAACAGGATCCGGAACGACCCCAGCGGCGTGGGCCACGCCGGCCGGCCGAGCCCCACGGGATAGCGGGCCGTCACCCGACCGCCCTCGAACACGTACAGGGTGGCCTCGGGCACGTTGATCACCCACCCGTCGTCCGCGAGCGCGGGCACCACCCGCCGGGTGTCCACCCGGAGCTCCTGGCCGGGGTAGATCCGGTTCGGGTCCTGGATCCCGTTCTCCCGGGCCAGGGTCCTCCACGGGACCCCCACCCGCGACGCGATCCCCACCAGGGTATCGCCGGGCCGGACCTCCACCGTTCGCAGCTCACCCGCCACCTGGCGAAACACCCCCAGCCGCGGGCCACCGGCGGGGAGGCCCTGGGCCCCAGCGACGGCTGCAGCCAGCAGGAACGGCGTAAAAAGAAGCGACCAACGAAGCATGGGAAAGCCTTTCTCGGGGGAGGCCTCCCCATTGTACCCATTCGCGGTCGCGGAGCAACCGGTGTGAGAGCCTACCTCTCAAGGGCGGGCGTCCTGTGGGATCGTAAACTCCCAGGCGCACCAAAACTCGTCGGAGTGCTCGTCCGGCGGACAGGCGATACACCGGGTGCGGATGCGGGGGTCCACCGTCCGGGCGAACTCGGCGTACTCCACGATACCCACGGACTTGCAAGGGAAATCCGGAAGCCCCTTCCGCTTCCGGGCCGACTGGACCCGGCAGTCCAGCATCCGGAACACGGCCCTCCGCTCGGAGACCTCGACCGTCTCCTGCAGGTTCAGCCGCGCGTAGAACCGGTGATTCAGGCACTCCACCAACGCCGGGATCCCCCCGCCCGGCTTCATCCCCAACCGCTCCATGATCCGCCGGGCCTCGATCACGGTGAACCGCTCCCACGCAGCCCGGTCCGCCTCGATCGCCGCCTCCGTTCCGTGGGCCTTCTCCACGGCCTGGAACCACAGGCCGTCGTGGGCGAGCCAGTTCTTGGCATCGTCGATCAGCATCCGGATCAGCTCCTCCTTGCTCAGGTCGTAGAGCATCCGGATGCCTTCGTTCCCCTTCTGCTTCGCCTCCATGGACTCCTCCCTACACGATTCGAAAAGAAAACGAAGGGGCGGGCTCTCATACCAAGTTGCGATCAAAGCTATCGGCCCCCTGAGCAGAGGGGCAAGGAACCTGCCGGAGAGCCGGGTGCGGCTCCTTAGCCCGCCGCGCAGCGCCTTCGGCGTTCGAGCCACGAAATGGCTTGCATTTCCATCAGTTGGAATGAAACCAATTCCCCCGTTCCGTGCCTGCGCGGCGGATCTCAATGCCCGGCTTCGCACCCGGCCGGAGGCAGGTCCCTTGCCCCGCCCCCCGAGGGCTCTCGGTTTAAACGCAAGTTGGTCTCACGCCCCCGGACAGTGGTGCTCCCATCCGAGCAGTTGGGCCGCCCCCGCGATGCCGACCCCGTACGAGATGACCCTCACCCCGGGGGGCAGGGAGCCCTCGATCCGGTCCCACACCCCCTGGACCAGCCCGCCCGCCCCCACCAGAACGGTGCGGCACCGGCGGACCGCCTCCGGGGCGTCGGTCAGGGGGGACCGCTCCCCCAGGCACAGAACCGGCCGCACGGCACACAGGGCGTCGTACAGGCAGCTGTGGTGCCCAACGAGGCAGGCGCAGGGCGGCTCCCCCTCGGACCCGAAGCGTTCCACGAACCGGTCCGCGCAGACAGCGGTGCCGCGGGTGACGCACAGGCGAGGCCCCGTCTCGAGCTCCCCGGTCCATGCCAGGTAGGCGTTCGCGGCCGCCAGGAGCCGGGCCCTGTCCGCCGGGCACCCGGCCGGCGACCGAACGAGATCGGCCAGCTTCCCCGCGTAGCGAACGGCCAGGGGGGATATGCACCACCCCTCCGCCCGCCCCGCTCGGGCCCGCAGCACGAAGCGGGCCGGTGCGGACCCGAGGCAGGCGATGCCGGGCCAACGGTCGGAGACGGTCTCCACCCGAACCAACGCCCCCTCGTGGCCGCTGCGCGCCAAGCGCTCGCCGAGCCGCCTCCGGATCGCCGCGACAATGCCGTCGGGCTCATCTATCCGGCGCTTCATAGGGCCACCCCACGACACCCCCTTCCAGGTACGAGGCGTTCTCGAACCCCAGCCCGTTCAGGATTCGCTGCCCTTCGTAGCCCCGCAGCCCGATCTTGCACAGGAGTACCAGCGGCCGCTCCCGGGGCAGGTCCTCGGCGCGGCGGCGAAGCTGACCCAGCGGGATCAAAGTGGCGTTGCCGAACGGTAGGGCCTCGTGCTCGGCCGGGCTTCGCACGTCCACCAGCAGGGGGGCCACCCCCTCCCCCTGCCACCGCCGGAGCTCGTCGGGCCGTACCCCCCGGGCCCGGCCGTCCAGCTTGTTCCGGACGGCGTTGGCCGCCACGAGCAAGGGGTCCATCGGGGGGGAGTAGGGGGGCGCGTACACGAGGTCCAGGTTGGCCACTTGGTCCACGGTCATGCCGGCCGTCACGGCGGCCCCGGCCGCATCCACCCGCCGGGCCACGTCGCCGCGGCCCACGGCCTGCACCCCGAGCACCCGGCGGGATCCCCGGTCCGCGATCATCTTGACCAGGATGGGGGCGGCGCCGGGCATGAAGTGGGGCTTGTCCGGCCCGGCCACCACCGCGACCACGGGGGCGAACCCGGCCTCGCGGGCCTCGGCCTCCCCCAGGCCCGTGCGGGCCGTTGTGAGCTCGAAGAACCGCATGACCAGCGACCCGACCACCCCGGGGAACGTCTCCACGTCGCCCAGCACGGCGTTGGTGCCGGCCACCCTGCCCTCCTTGTTGGCCGTGGACCCCAAGGGGATCCAGCAGGGCCTGCCCGTGACCAGGTGGCGCTTCTCGGCGCAGTCGCCTGCCGCGTAGATGCCGGGGTCCGAGGTCCGCAGGTGCTCGTCCACCCGGATCGCGCCGGTGGGGCCGATCTCCAGGCCGGCGGCCCGGGCCAGGTCCACCTCGGGCCGCACCCCGGTGGCCACCAGGACCAGGTCGGCGGGGATCGTCTCGCCCGGCAGCCGAAGGCCCACCGCGCGACCGTCCTCCACGACCACCTCGCGCACCCCGACCCCGGTGAGGACCCGGATCCCCTTGGACCGGGCGTGCTTCTCCAGGTGGGCCGCAATTTCCGGGTCCGCGTTGGGCAGAACCCGGGGCAGGCGCTCTACCACCGTGACCTCCTCGCCCCGCTCTTGCAGGGCCTCGGCGGTCTCCAAGCCGATCAGGCCCGCCCCGATCACGGCCACCCGGAGCGGCCGGGCCTTCTCGTCCCCGGCCAGGTCCCGCTCCTTCAGGAGATCGGCGATCTGGTCCAGTGCGGCGCGGAACCGTCGGGCGTCCGAGTAGGTCTTCAGCCGGAACACGTTGGGCGCGTCGAGGCCCCGGATCGGGGGCCCCGTCGCCCGGGCTCCGGTGGCGAGGATCAGCCGGTCGTAGGGCAGGGTGCGGGCCTCACCGGTGTCCAGCGAGCGAACCATCACCTCCCGGTGGTCCCGCCGGATCTCCACGGCCTCGGTGCGGGTCAGGAGCCGAACGTCCTTGACCTGCTCGAAGAACCGGGGATCGCGCACCACGCCCGAGGGGGTCTCCATGAGCTCCTCGATCCGGGCCACACCGCCGCCCACGTAGTAGGGGAAGCCGCACGCGCCGTAGCTGGCGTGGGCGTCCCGCTCCACCACCGTGATCTCGGCCGCGGGGTCCAGCCGCCGGGCCCGGGCCGCCGCCTTGGGGCCCGCGGCAACTCCACCGATCACCACGATCCGTCTTGCCATGGCAACTCCTCCCAAAACGAAACACGGGCATCTCTTCCAGGGCGTGGGCGCCTTTCGTATGCACCCAGCACCTGGATGAGATGCCCGCCTTCGAAAAAAGTCACAAAAAAGAAGGAAAACAGGGTCGCGGACTACCTCCCCTCGTCCACCTCCTCCAGGCCCGGGCCGGCGCCCGCCAGGGCCACGGCCTCGATCTCCACCCGGGCTCCCTTGGGAAGCGCGGCCACCTCCACCGCGGCCCGGGCCGGCGGCACATCGTCGAAGAACCCGGCGTACACCTGGTTCATGGCCGCGAAGTCGCCCATGTCGGCCAGGAACACCGTGGTCTTCACCACCCGGTCGAGCCCGCTTCCGGCCGCCTCGAGCACGGCCTTCAGGTTCTCGAGCACCTGCCGGGTCTGGGTCGCCACATCCCCCTCCACCATCTCGCCGGTGGCCGGGTCCAGGGGAATCTGGCCCGAGCAGAACACGACCCCCCCGGCCACCACGGCCTGGCTGTACGGCCCGATCGCCTTCGGCGCATTGTCGGTTGTCACCGCTCGCTTCATGGCGTCACCTCCGGTGGGGGTTAGAAGGCGGGGGAAAGCCTCAAGCAAAACCCGTTCGTCGTCGACCACCGGCCCGCAACGGAACCCGAAGACCGGCGACCGTGGACCGAAGGCCGCCGACCGAACTCTACGTCTTCACCCGGGTCACCCGCTGGACCCCCTTGATCGACAGGATCGAACTCAGGACCTTCTGGAGCCGCTCCAGGTCCTCCACCAGGATCTCGAACCGGCACACGGCCTGGCCGGCCGCCCAGGTGGAGACCTGGGCCCGGGCCACGTTCACGTCGTGCTCGGCCAGCAGGTTGGTGATCTCCGCCAGGATTCCCCTGCGGTCCTCGCAGTCCACCCGGATCTTCACCGGGTGCACCGCTCCCTTGCCGCTCCCCCACTCCACCGACACCCGCCGGTCCGGATCCAACCGCCGGACGTTGGGGCAGTCGGCCGTGTGCACGGTCATGCCCTGGCCCCGGGTCACGAACCCCACGATCGGGTCGCCCGGCAGGGGATGGCAGCACCGCGCGAACCGAACCAGGGCGTCGCCCACCCCCTCGATCACGATGCCGCTGGTGGTCCGGGGGGGCTTCCGGGGCCGTTTCGGGGGGACCTCACGCTCCTCCAGGTCCGGGTAGATCTTGCCCAGGGCCTGCCGGGCCGAGATCTTGCCGTACCCAACGGCCTCCAGCAGCTCCTCGGCCTTGTTCAGGCCGAAGCCCTTGGCGGCTCGCTCCATCTCCCCCGACTTCAGGGCCTTGGACAGGCTCTTGTCGAACTTGCGGAACTCCCGTTCGCAGATCTCTCGGCCCAGCTCGGTGGACCGGGCCCGTTGCCGGGCCTTGATCCAGGCCCGGATCTTGTTCCGGGCCTTCGAGGTCTTGACGAACTCGAGCCAGTCCGGGCTGGGCGTGTGGTGCTTGGAGGTGATCACCTCCACCCGGTCGCCGTTGCGCAGCTCGTGGCTCAGGGTCACCATGCGGCCGTTCACCTTGGCCCCCACGCACTGCTCCCCCACCTTGGAGTGGATGGCGTAGGCGAAGTCCACGGGCGTGGCGCCCCGGGGCAGCTCGATCAGGTCCCCGGCCGGGGTGAACACGTACACCACCTCGGGGAACCAGTCGCCCTTGACGCTCTCCAGGAACTCCTGGGGATCCTGGATCTCCTTGTGGGCCTCGACCAGCTTGCGCAGCCACTCGAACACCCGGTCCATGGGGTCGGCCTCGCTGCGCTTCTCCTTGTAGCGCCAGTGGGCCGCGATCCCCTCCTCCGCGATCCGGTGCATCTCCTCGGTGCGGATCTGGACCTCCATGGGCTGGCCGCCGGGGCCGATGACCGTGGTGTGGAGGGACTGGTACAGGTTGGGCTTGGGCAGGGCGATGTAGTCCTTGAACCGACCCGGCACGGGCTTCCACTCGGCGTGGATCGCGCCCAGGATGGCGTAGCAGTCCTGTACCGTCCAGGTGATGATCCGGAACGCGACCAGGTCGTACACCTTGTCCAAAGGGATCCCCTGGTCCTGCATCTTCCGGTACACGGAGAACAGGTGCTTCGGCCGGCCGCTGACCCGGCCCGGCAGCTCGTGGCGCTCCAGCAACCGGGAGAGCCGGTCCTTGACCTCCTCGATGTAGGCCTCCCGCTCGGCCAGCCGGCGGCGCACCCCCTCCTCCAGCTCGGCCCAGGTCTCGGGGTGGGCGTACTGGAACCCCAGGTCCTCCAGCTCGCTCTTGACCCGATGGATCCCGAGCCGGTTGGCCAGGGGGGCGTAGATGTCGAGGGTCTCCTGGGCCAGCACGAGGCGTTCGGGAGGGGGGCGCGCCTCCAGGGTGCGCATCACCTGGAGCCGGTCGGCCAGCTTCACGAGCACCACCCGCACGTCCTGGGCCATGGCCAGGATCAGGCGGCGGAATCGTTCGGCCTGCTCCTTTTTGCGGGAGGTGTACCGGACCGCGGACACCCGGGCCAGGCCCTGGAGCACCGAGGCCACCTCGTCGCCGAAGTGGGAGCGCACCTGCTCCGGGTCGCTCACCGCCTCCTCCACCACGTCGTGAAGCAGGCCGCAGGCCAGGGTGACCTCGTCCAGGTTCAGCTCGGCGAGAATCCGGGCGACCGCCAGGGAGTGTTGGAGGGTTGGGTCCTGGGAAGACTCGGCCGCCCCCCCGTGGACCTTGGCCGCAAACAGATAGGCCTTCTGGATGAGGTCGAGGTTCGCCTCGGGGTGGAGGGCCTCGACCTCCTCGAGAAGTTCGGAGATGCGCAGCATCAGCCGGCGGGTGCCGACTCCCCCGGCGTCTAGGGAGCCCGGCGGGGGATCTGGCGCATGCGCACCGTGACCTTGCCCTCGGCGATCTCCCGGAGGGCCGTGACCACGATCTTGTTCTTGGTCTCCACCAGGGGCGGGGCCGACTCCAGCAGCTGCTTCACCCGCTGGGCCGCCGCCATGGCGAGCTCGAACCGGTTGGGGACCTTTTCCAGGCAGTCTTCTACGGTAACGCGTGCCATCGTGTGACTCCCTTACGGCTGGGAAGCTGGAAGGCTAGAAAGCTGGAATGCTGACCCCCCCTAGCCCGCATTATTCATGAGCGTTCGTCGCGAAATCGTCGAGTGTGCGTCAGGTCGGGGCAAGCGCGAGCCAACGAGGGGCGCAGGCGTACTGGACGGTACGTCGAGCCCCGAGGCGCGAGCACGCCCCGAGATGGCGTGCAATCGGCGGTTGCAGCAGAAGGCTTCATGAATCATGCGGGCTAGAAATCATCGGCCCGCCGAAGCGGCCGTTGCCCTGGCTCCGAGGAGGCGGTCCAGGGCCTCCCGCTGGCGAACGGGGCGGCAGCGCTCCGCCCGAACGACGGCCACCAACTCCCCCAGGCAGCGGTCCACGTCGTCGTTGACTACCACGTAATCGTACCTCGGCGCCACCGAAACCTCCCGGCGGGCGTTGGCGAGCCGGCGTTCGATCACCTCGGGGCTGTCCTGGCCACGTTCGACGAGCCGGCGCCGGAGCTCCTCCCACGAGGGGGGCAGCACGAACACCAGCACCGCGTGGGGCAGCCTCTGGGCCACCTGGAGGGCGCCCTGCACGTCGATGTCCAGCACCAGGTCCTGCCCGGCCTCGGCCGCGGTCCTCAGCTCGGTCAGGGCCGTGCCGTAGAGGTTGCCGTGCACCTCGGCCCACTCGGCGAACTCGCCCCCGTCCCGCATGGCCTCGAAGGTGGCCCGGTCCACGAAGTGGTACTCCACCCCGTCGCGCTCCCCCGGCCGGGGCGGCCGGGTGGTGTGGGACACGCTGTAGCCCAGCCCGGGCATCGCCTCCCGGAGCCGGCGGATCAGGGTGGACTTGCCGGCGCCCGAAGGTGCGGAGATCACCAGCACCAACCCCTGCCGCACGGCCTACTCCCACTCGATGGTGGCCGGCGGCTTGGACGAGATGTCGTAGACCACCCGGTTGACCCCTTCCACCTCGTTGATGATCCGGTTCGAGATCCGACCGAGCAGCTCGTAGGGCAGCCGGGACCAGTCCGCGGTCATGCCGTCCACCGAGTTCACCGACCGCACCGCCACCACGTGCTCGTAGGTGCGCTCGTCGCCCATCACCCCCACGGTCTTCACCGGCAGCAGCACGCAGAACGCCTGCCACACGCTCCGGTGCAAACCCTCCCGAAGGATCTCCTCGCGCACGATCGCATCGGCCTCGCGGAGCACCTCGAGCCGCGCCCGGGTCACCTCGCCCAGAATCCGGATGGCCAGGCCCGGTCCGGGGAACGGGTGGCGCTCGATGATCTCCTCGGGCAGGCCCAGCTCCCGGCCCACCTCCCGTACCTCGTCCTTGAACAGCTCTCGCAGGGGCTCCACCAGCTTCAGGTTCATCCGCTCGGGCAGCCCCCCCACGTTGTGGTGGCTCTTGATCGTGGCCGAGGGGCCCTTGAACGAGACGCTCTCGATCACGTCGGGGTACAGGGTGCCCTGGGCCAGGAACTCCACGTCGCCGAGCTTACGGGCCTCGCGCTCGAACAGGTAGATGAACTCGTTACCGATGATCTTGCGCTTCTGCTCCGGGTCGGTCACCCCATCGAGCCTCTCCAGGAACAGGTCCGCCGCGTCCACGTGGAGCAGGTTCAGGTGGAAGTGGTGCCGAAAGGTGCGCACCACCTTCTCGGCCTCGCCCTTTCGGAGGAGCCCGTTGTCCACGAAGATGCAGGTGAGCTGCGCTCCCAGGGCCCGGTGCAGCAGCAGGGCCACCACCGACGAGTCCACCCCGCCCGACAGGGCGCAGATGACCCGCCGGTCGCCCACGGTCTCGCGGATCTCGCGCACCGTGGCCTCGATGAACGAGCCCATGGTCCAGGTGGGCTCGCACCCGCACACGTCGAACAGGAACGCCTCGAGCATCTCCGAGCCGCGGGGGGTGTGGACCACCTCCGGGTGGAACTGCACGCCGTACCAGGGCCGGCCCTCGTGGCCCATGGCAGCCACCGGGCTGTTCTCGGTGTGGGCCAGGGCCCGGAAGCCGGGGGGCATGGCCTCGATCCGGTCGGCGTGGCTCATCCACACCGGCAGGGTCTCGCCGGGCCGGAACCCGGTGAGCGGCCCCTGGGCCTCGTCCACCGTGATGTGGGCCAGGCCGTACTCACGCTTGAGCCCCCGGGCCACCCGGCCGCCCAGCAGGTGGGTCATGAGCTGCATGCCGTAGCAGATGCCCAGCACCGGCACCCCCAGCTCGAACACCTCGGCAGAAACGGTGGGGGCCTCGGGGTCGTACACGCTGGCCGGCCCGCCCGAGAGCACGATGCCCTGAGGCGCGTACGAGCGGATCCGGTCGATCCCCACGGTGCACGGGTGGATCTCGCAGTACACCCGGCTCTCCCGGATGCGGCGGGCGATCAGCTGGGTGTACTGGGACCCGAAATCCAGGATCAGGATCTTCTGGTCGTGATGCACGGGCTTTCCTTTGCCTCGGGCTGGGCGGCGGGGCCGCGACGGGTCCAGGGACGCCGGACGGAACAGGACCGCGGTGCGGGCCTCAGGCCGGCTCCACCCGGTAGTTGGGAGCTTCCTTGGTGATGATCACGTCGTGCACGTGGCTCTCGCGCAGGCCCGCCGGGGTGATCCGAACGAACCGGCCCTTCCGGCGCAGCTCCTCGATGGTGGAGCACCCGGTGTAGCCCATGCCGGCCCGGAGCCCGCCCACCAGCTGGAGCACGTTGGCCGACAGGGGCCCCCGGTAGGGCACCCGCCCCTCGATCCCCTCGGGCACCAGCTCGGACTCGTCGCGGACCCCCTGGAAGTACCGGTCTCGGCTGCCCTTCTTCATGGCGCCCAGGGACCCCATGCCCCGGTACACCTTGTAGGACCGGCCCTGGTACAGGATCAGCTCGCCCGGGCTCTCTTCGGTGCCGGCCAGGAGGCTGCCGACCATCACCGACGACGCGCCGGCCGCGATGGCCTTGGTGATGTCGCCCGAGTACTTCACCCCCCCGTCCGCCACCACCGGGATGCCGTGCCGGTCGGCCACCCGGGCCGCCTCGGCCACGGCCGTGATCTGGGGCACGCCGGCGCCGGCCACCACCCGTGTGGTGCAGATGGAGCCGGGCCCCACGCCCACCTTGACCGCGTCGGCCCCGGCCCGGATCAGGGCCTCGGCCCCCTCGGCCGTGGCCACGTTGCCCGCGATCACCTGGGCCTCGGGCCACTGGGCCTTGATGGCTCGCACGGCCTCCACCACCATCTTCGAGTGGCCGTGGGCCGTGTCCACCGCGATCACGTCGCAGCCCTGGGCGAGCAGGGCCTCGACCCGGGCGTCCCGGTCCGCCCCCACCCCCACGGCCGCGCCGACCCGCAGCCGGCCCATCTCGTCCTTGCACGAGTTGGGGTACTTGCGGGCCTTCTCGATGTCCTTGATCGTGATCAGCCCCCGCAGCACGAACCTCTCGTCCACCACCGGCAGCTTCTCGATCCGGTGCTCGTGGAGAAGCTCCTTGGCCTGCTCCAGGGTGGTGCCCGGCGGCACCGTGACCAGCCCCTCGTGGGTCATCACCTCGCGCACGGGCCTCTCCAGGTTCCTCTCGAACCGGAGGTCCCGGTTGGTCAGGATGCCCAGCAGGCGGCCGTCGTCGTCGGTGATCGGCACCCCGCTGATCCGGTACCGGGCCATCAGGTCCAGGGCCTCGGCCACCTTCTGGTCCGGGCCCATGGTGATCGGGTCCACGATCATGCCGGCCTCGGACTTCTTCACCTTGTCCACCTCGGCCGCCTGCTCCTCCACCGTGAGGTTCCGATGGATGATGCCGATGCCCCCCTCCTGGGCCATGGCGATGGCGGTCCGGGCCTCGGTGACCGTGTCCATGGCCGCGCTCAGCAGGGGCACGTTGAGCCGGATCTTCGGGGTCAGCCAGGTGCTCACGTCCACCTGGTCGGGCAGCACAGCCGACTCGGCCGGAAGGAGGAGCACATCGTCGAAGGTGAGTCCGAAGGGGATCTTCTCTTCCAGCATGGCGCCTCCGGCACGGTGGGGATGTGGGGGGAGGAAAAGAATCGGTAAGAATAGGCGACGTCGGGAAGCCGGGTCAAGCTGCCGGCTGCGTCACATCCCCCGCTCCGACCGGATACGGTCGTAGGCCTCCTGGATCTCCAGGAACTTCCGGTGGGCCAGCTCCCGGAACTCCTCGCCCAGGTGGGCCACCCGGTCCGGGTGGTACTTCTTGGCCAGCTCCCGGTAGGCCCGCTTGATCTCCTCGTCCGAGGCGTCCGGGCCGACCCCGAGCACCTCGTAGGCCCGGCCGTTCCCGGCGGCGGCCGCCGTCCGCAGCCCGCTCACGTCGGCCGGGTTCACCCCCAGCCCCGTGATGGCTCGACGGAGCACCGCCTCCTCGGCCGGGTGCACGTGGCCGTCGGCCCGGGCCACATCGATCAGGCACTCCACCAGCAGGAGCCGGGTGGCGTAGTCGCACCGGCGGGCCACGTCGCGGCACAGGGCGTCCAGGTCCACGCCCTTTCGGAGGAACTGCTTGATCAGGTCGCGCACGATGTCCAGGGACTCGCCCCGGTAGCCCAGCCGCTCCTCGAAGAACCGCCGGATCGTGCGGACCTCCTCCCGCTTGACCTCGCCGTCGGCGTTGAGCATGGCGGTGAGGATCCCCACCAGGCTCGCCACGAAGTACAGCTCCTCCTGCTGCTGCCGCACCCGCGGGTCGTCGGCCGGGCCCGGTCCCTCCGAGAGCGGAGCGTCCCTCACGTAGTGACCGATCACCCCGCCGATCACGGCCCCCAGGGGGCCGCCCAGCAGCCACCCAACTCCGGCTCCGATCAGTTTGCCTTGTAACGCCATGGGGTTTCGCTCCGTGGAAAGGGCCGTAAGTCGTGAATCGTAAGTCGTGAGTCGTTCGTCGGGGGGGGCCTGGTGGGGCTGGGGGCTCCGACGAAGCGCGACGGCCGAGCAGCTCGGGCTGCCCGGCGCCAGGGGAGCGGCTGCGGCGCGTGCTCTCACGCGCCGCAGCGGACCGTGCCGAGGCGGCCCCTGCGAGGCCGTTCAGCGAAGGAGGGGCCCCCAGCCCCACCCCCTCGGGAATGCACGAACTTGCGAACCATGACACTAGCTGTCCAGCCGCCCAGCGAGTCAACGGCCCTGACCGACGAGCGAGATCGTCCTCAGTCCGGCCCCAGCACGTGGAGGGCGCTGCCGTCCGAAAGGAACACGACCGTGCCGCCGTCCAGCACCACCGGCTGGGAGTGGAGCCCCGGGCCGGGCACGTAGCGGGCCTGCAGAGCTCCGGTGGCCGGGTTCAGGGCAACGATGGGCCCGTCCGAGAAGCCCACGACCACGGCCCCGGAGGCCAGCACCGGAGCCGTGGCGATGCCCTCGCCCGGCCCTACCCTCCACACGACCACCCCGTTGTCCCGCCGGAGGGCCACCACCGAGCCGTCGCCCCCGGCCAGATACAGGGTTTCCGCGCCCACGGCGATCCCGGCCGCCGCGCCCACCTCCGATCGCCACAGCACTTCGCCGGTGGCCGCGTCCAGGGCCACCACCGGGCCGTCGAGGCTCCCCGCGTACAACCGGCCGCCGGCAAAGGCCGGCCCGGCCGTGACGTCCCGGAACCCCTTGCCCGGAAGCCCGGCGCGCCAGATCACCCGGCCCACCTCCGGGTCCAGGGCCACCACGGTGCCGTCCCAGAACCCGGCGTACACTCGGCCGTCACCCAACGCCAGGCCGTGGCCCCGCCACACCGACCGGCTCCGGGGGAACCGCCGGCCGTACTGCCACAGGGGCCGGCCGGTGGCCGCCTCCAGGCAGAACACGTTGCCGTCGGCCACGGGCACGTACACCCGCTGGCCGTCCGACAGGACCCCCCCCACCACGGGGTAGGTGGTCATGAACTCCCAGACCTTCCGCCCCTCCGGGCTCAGGGCGTACACCCAGCCGGCATCGTCGCCGAACACGAGCACCCCGCCGGTCCAGGCCGCGGTGGAGTACACCCGGCCCCGGGTGGGAAACCGCCACAGGACCTTCCCGTCGGCCAGACGCACGGCGTCGAAGCTGCGGCCCTCGTGACCCACGAACGCGGTACCGGCCAGCACGACCGGGCTCGCGTAGCCCTCGGGGTGGTAGCCGGGCTCGTCCGTCAGCCGTACGATCCTGCGGAGGTCCCAGCGCGGCGGAACCGCCCGGTCCGTGCGGGACGCCCGCGTCGGACCGCCACCCTCCTGGCCCCACTCCACCGGCGTGACCGCCACCGCCTCCCCCGACCCCCGGGGCACCGTCGCGCACCCGGCGAGCCCCAAGGCCGTTGCCACAAGAACCCAACGGATCACCTTGCGTCTCCTTATAACTTCGGTCGTTGGTCGTCGGTCTGGGGACTTCGGCCCGCTTGAAGGCTGGAAAGCTAGGAGGCCAAAAGGCTTGAAAACCCCACGGATTCCCAGGCGTTCCAGGAATCACACCATACCTCTTCGCCTCCACCTTACGGTCCGGCGAGCATGGTCTAATCTCTAGTTTCTAGTCTCTAGTCTCTAGCCCGCAGGGACCTGGTGGGGCCTCCCATCCCGCCAGGCGGGCCATGTTCGTGCGCAGCTCCTCGTACTCGGCCGGGGTCATGCCCGCGCCCAGGGCCACGGTGCGGGCGAACGGCTCCGCGATCAGGTCGCCCGGAGCGTGAGCATCGGTGTTCAGAACCAGCCGCGCGCCGGTGCGCCGCGCCACGGCCACCACGTGGCCGTTGGCCAGGCTGTGCCCCTTGCGGGCGCTCACCTCCAGGCTCACCCCCCGCTCGGCCGCCAAACGGGCGTCTCCGTCCGCGATCAGGCCGGGGTGGCTCAGGATGTCGGCCCCTGCCTCGATGGCCGCCCGGTTCGTGCCCGGCTCCACCGGCTCCACCGGGCTCTCGCCGTGGACCACCACGATCCGGGCTCCCAGGCGCCGGGCCTCCCCCACGTACCGGCCGATCAGGGCCGGGGGCACGTGGGTCAGCTCGATGGCCGGGATCGCCCGGACGTGGCGGTGCCGGTTGTTCTCCTCGCACGCCCGCACGATCCGGGGCACCACGTGGTCCAGGGTGGACATGTCGGCGTGGTCCGCCAAGGCCACGGCCCGCAACTCCAGGACCTCGGCCCGCCGCAGGAGCTCCGACGGCAGCAGCTCGCCGTCGGAAAAAAGAGTATGGGTGTGGAGATCGATCATGCGAACAGGGCTCCGATGACTGACCCGGGCCCACGAAGGGAGCCCGGGTCAGGGAAAAGACGGTTCCCTCGGATCAGTCGCCGGCGTACCGGTTCCAGCGCACGAACTCGTCTCGAGGCTTCCGGGGCGGCACCTTGGCCCCGGCGGCCGGGTACCCCAGGGGTGTGAGCGCCACCACCTCGACGCCCTCGGGCGCACCCAGCACCTTGGCCGCCTCGGCCACGTCGAACAGCCCCACGCACACGGTTCCCAGCCCCTCGGCGTGGGCCGCCAGCATGAAGTTCTCCATGGCCAACGCCACGTCGAACATGAACCAGTCGCCTCGCGGGGTCGCGGCCTTGCCCTTGTAGAACCCGGCCCGGCCGGTCTTGGCGCAGAACGCCACGGACAGGGGCGCCTCGACCATGGCCCGGAACGCGGGGTTCGAGGGCGGCAGGGTCTTCTGGAGCGCCTCCTTCACCTGCGGGTCGGACACCACCACCACCTCGCAGCACTGGGTGTGGGCCCAGCTGGGGGCCCACTGGGCCGCCTCCAGCAGGCGGTCCAGCACCTCCTGGGGAACGGGGTCGGGCTTGTACCGCCGGATCGACCGCCGGCCTCGAATGGCTTCGTACAGTTCCATGGCTCAGCCCTCCTTAACTTCGGTCGTTGGTCGTCAGTCGTTGGTCGTCGGTCGGGGGCCTTCGGCCGTATCAGAGGCCAGAATTCAGAAGTCAGTGGACAGGGAGAAGACTCTTCGGTGCGCCAAGAGGATCCCCCGGGACACCGATCTGCTTCTCGGGATTTCCTGTCTTCTGTCCGCTGAAATCTGGTTCCTGAAACCCATGCCCCGCCGCCGGCTGTGCGCCCGGACCACCGAACGTTGCCTTCCCCGTTGCCCGGCCCCGCCTCTTTGGCGTGACTTCACCGTCTCGGGGGGCAGGGGGTTCAGGGGCCAGAATACGGGGACCGATGGGCAAGCCTATAGCCGGTTTGGGGGTCAGCGTCAAACCCGGCCGCCCCCGCACAGGGCCAGGACGAGCGCCTCCAGCACCTCGGCGCCCCCGCCGCTCTTGAGACCCAGGTCCGCCCGCAGGAACCGGGCGAACGCGTCTCGCAACGCCGCCTCCTCCCAGCCCCGGGCCTGGTCCAGAGCCTTGGCCGCCACGAACGGGTGCACGCCCAGGGCGGCCGCGGCCGCCTTCCGGTCCACCCGCCCGCCCCGATCCAGCAGGTCCCGGGCCATCCACAGGTGGCGGAAGTGGCGCACGATCATGTACAGCAGCCGGACCGGGGGCTCCCCGATCCCGAGCAGGCTCCGCAGCGCCGCCATCGCACCGGCCAGGTCGCGGGCGCCCAGGGCGTCGCACAGGGCGAACACCGTAGCCTCCCGGTTGTCCCCCACCAGCTGCTCCAGGTCCTCCAGGGTCACCCGGCCGTCCTCGCCTACAAAAGCGCGGAGCTTGTCGATCTCCTGGTGGAGCTGTTCCAGGTCGGGCCCTACCCGCAGGGCCAGGGCCGCGGTCAGCCGCGGGTCGAGCCGCAGCCCGGCCTCCCGGGCCATGCGCTCGGCCCACCGGGGCACCTCGGCGTCCCGGGGCTTGTCGCACCGGATCACCCGGCTCTTCGCCAACAGGGCCTTGCCGGCCCGGGTGCGGCGGTCCACCGACCGGGCCACCAGCACCAGGCAGGTGGAGGGGTTGGGCCGTTCCAGGTAGGCGAGGATCGGGTCCCAGGCCGAGGCGGGCCACCGGTGGGCGTCGCGCACCACCACCAGCCGCCGGCCGCCCAGGAACGGCAGGGTCTGGGCCGCCGACACCACGGCGCCGGGCTCGGCCTCGGGCGCGGTGAACACCTCCCGGTTGAGCCCCGGCTCGCCCCCCTCCAGGGCCTCCCGCTCCAGCTCCGCCAGAGCCTGGCGGACCAGGTAGGGCTCTTCGCCCAGCACGCACACCACGGGCTCGGCGCTCACGACCCCTCCCCCAGGGCGGCGACCGAGGCCCGGCGCAGCACCGCCCGGGCCAGGTCCGAGGCCAGGGTCTCCAGGGCCTGGTCCTTGGCCCGCTCGGTGGCGTTCACGTCGGCCCCGGCCGGGAACTCCCGGTCCTCCTCCAGCGTTCCCCGCCACTGCACCCGGCCCGCCCGGTCCGCGACCGTGGCCGTGACCCGGGCCCGGACCCGGTACTCCACCAGCCCGCCGGCCCCGTAGGCCGCCCCGGACTCGGCCACCTCGTCCACCCGGACCCGCACCACCAGGTCCGCGGCCGGGCCCCGGCCAAGCCGCAGGTCCCCCCGGTCCACGACCTCGCGGGCCATGGCCCGGGCCAGGAGCGGCCCGAACAGCGGCTCGGCCGCCCGGTCGTCCACCGGCTCGATCCGCACGGTGGCCACGGCGTCGCCCGGCCGGCCGGCCAGGCGGTACCCGCACCCGGCCGCCAGGACCACGAGGGCCACCAGGCCGGCCCAGCACCTCACCGCACGACCAGGTTCACCAGGCGCCCGGGCACCCATACGGTCTTGACCAGGGTCTTGCCCTCGACGTGGTTGCGCACGTTCTCCTCGGCCAGGGCCGCCTCGCGCACCGCGGCCTCGTCGGCGTCCGGCGGCACCTGGATCCGGGCCCGGAGCTTGCCGTTCACCTGCACCACCACGGTGATCGCATCGCGCACCAGGGCCTCGGGGTCCACCTGGGGCCATCGGGCCTCGCTCAGCGGCCGGTCGTGGCCGAGCCCCTCCCACAGCTCCTCGGCCATGTGGGGCACCATGGGCGAGAGCATCAGGAGCACGAGGTCCACGGCCTCGCGCAGCACCTGCCGGTCGGTGTCGGAGGCCGGGGAGAAGCCGGCCATCTCGTTCACCAGCTCCATGGTGGCCGCGATGGCGGTGTTGAAGTGGAACCGCTCCTCGATGTCCGACGTGACCTTCTGCAGGGTCTCGTGGGCCTTGCGCCGCAGGGCCCGGGCCGGCCCGGTGAGCTCGCCCCCCGCGAACGGGGCGGTCTGCCGCAGCCAGTCGGCGTTGTCGGCCACCAGCCGCCACACCCGCCGCAGGAACCGGTAGGCGCCCTCCACGCCCTCCTCGCTCCACTCCAGGTCCTTCTCGGGCGGGGCCGCGAACAGGCTGAACAGCCGGGCCGTGTCCGCGCCGTAGCGCTCGATCAGGTGCTCGGGGTCCACCACGTTCTTCTTGGACTTGCTCATCTTCTCGACCCGGCCCCGGATCACCTCGGCCCCGCACCGGGCGCACCGGCCGTCCTGGGACTCCTCGGGTAGAAGCCATCCGTGCTCGGGGCACCGGTGGGTCTCCATGCACACCATGCCCTGGGTCAGCAGGTTGGTGAACGGCTCGTCCACGTCCACCAGGCCCATGTCCCGCAGCACCTTGGTGTAGAACCGGGCGTAGAGAAGGTGGAGCACGGCGTGCTCGATGCCGCCGATGTACTGGTCCACCGGCATCCAGTACCCCACCCGCTTCCGGTCGAGCATGCCGCCGTCGTGGTCCGCGCACGAGAACCGGGCGAAGTACCACGAGCTCTCCACGAAGGTGTCCATGGTGTCGGTCTCGCGGCGGGCGGGCCGGCCGCACCGCGGGCAGGTGGTCTCGTAGAACGAGGGAATCTCGGCCAGGGGGAGCACCCGGCCCTGGGGGAACTCCACGTCCTCGGGCAGAACCACCGGCAGGTCCTCCTCGGGCACCGGCACCACCCCGCAGTCCCCGCAGTGGATCACCGGGATCGGCGCCCCCCAGTACCTCTGGCGAGAGATGCCCCAGTCGCGCAGCCGGTAGTTCACGGTGCCCCGGCCGATGCCCTTCTCCTCCAGGTACCGGATCACGGCCCGGATGCCCTCCCGGTTCGGCAAGCCGTCGAACGGGCCCGAGCGCACCATGCGGCCCTCGCCCTCGTGGGCCTCGGTCATGGTTTCGGGGTCCAGGGTCCGGCCCTCGGGCTCGATCACCACCCGGATCGGCAGCCCGTACTTGCGGGCGAACTCGAAGTCGCGCTGGTCGTGGGCCGGCACGGCCATGACCGCGCCCGTGCCGTACTCCATCAGCACGAAGTTGGCCACGTAGATCGGCACCCGTTCGCCGGTGAGGGGGTTCACGCAGTACGCACCGGTGAACACCCCCTCCTTCTCCGCGTCCTCACTGGTGCGCCGGATCTTGTCCTGGCGCCGCACCCGCTCCACGAACGCCCGCACCTCGGCCTCCTGCCCGGTGCCAGCCGACAGCTCCGCCACCAGGGGGTGCTCGGCGGCCAGGCTCATGAACGTGACCCCGTAGAGGGTGTCGGGCCGGGTGGTGAACACGGTGATCGACCCCTCCCGGTCGGCCAAGGGGAACGTGACCTCGGCCCCGTGGCTCTTGCCGATCCAGTTGCGCTGCATGGTCAGCACCTGGGGCGGCCACCCCGGGAGCTTGTCGGTCCACTCCAGCAGCTCGTCCGCGTACCGGGTGATCCGGAAGAACCAGCCGGGCAGCTCCTTCTCGGCCACCTCGTCCCCGCACCGCCAGCACCGGCCCTGCTCCACCTGCTCGTTGGCGAGCACCGTGGCGCAGGTCTCGCACCAGTTCACGGTGGTGGTCTTGCGGTAAACCAGGTCGTTCTCGAGCATCTTGAGGAACAGCCACTGCTCCCACCGGTAGTAGCTGGGGTCACAAGTGGCCAGCTCCCGGTCCCAGTCGTAGGAGAACCCCATCCGCTGGAGCTGGCGCTTCATGTAGGCGATGTTCTCCCGGGTCCACTTGGCCGGATGCACCCCGCTGGCGATCGCGGCGTTCTCGGCCGGCATGCCGAAGGCGTCCCAGCCCATGGGGTGGAGCACGTTGAACCCGCGCATGCGCTTGTAGCGGGCCACCACGTCGCCGATGGTGTAGTTGCGCACGTGGCCCATGTGGATCCGGCCCGAGGGGTACGGGAACATCTCCAGCACGTAGTACTTGGGCCGGTCGGGATCCTCGGTGACCCGGAAGGTCTTGTCCTCGAGCCACCGGCGCTGCCACTTGGTCTCGATCTGCTCCGGATGATATCGGGAATCCATGGGAACCACTCCTCAAGCGGGCGAACGGTGGGGGGGAACCGGGCGGAATCGCCCAAAAAACCGCCGATCGGCGGCCAAGCGCCAGACCGTAGCACACGCACTGGTCCGATTCAACGGCCCTCAAACGGCCGCGCGGGGCGGCCCCCAAGGGAACCGCCCCGCGCCGCGTGTGGCCGTATCAGGAGCCAAACGGCCCCTACCCTCCAGCCCTCTCCCCGAACGAGCGGCCGAACTGCTGGCAGGCGCGCATGCCCTCGTCGGTGTCCACCACCCGCTCCTCCATCTTGAAGGGCCCCAGGTCCAGCATGTTCATCTTGAACACGTGCTCCATGGTCTCGTGGAGCACCGTGGGCGCCTCGCCCGAGTGGGTGTGCGATCCGAACGCCCCGCCGAACTTTCCCTCCAGCCCCACCCGGGCCGCCTTGAACAGCCAGCTCTTGAACACCGGCAGCATGTCCTTGTGGTAGGTGGGTGACCCCAGGAGCACGCCGTCGTACCCCGCCAAGGCCTCGATGTCCTTGAACTTGGGCAGAGGCATCGCCTCGGCCTCGTGGCCCGCGAACCGCAGCCCCTCGGCGATCCACTCGGCCATCTTCCTCGTCTTGCCCGTTCGGCTCACGTACAGCACCAGGAACTTCATGACGACAACCTCCGCTTCGGAACTCCGGGAACAGGAACGCCTCGCAGTGTTCCACCCGGTCCCGGAGGCGTCAAGGTTGACCCATAAACAAACCGACAAAATCTTCTTTCACCAGGCCGGCAGGGTCCCAGGCGCGCTCACTCTCCCGCTTGGTGTCAAGGGGCCCGCACAGGCTACTTCCCCCCCTTGACCACGAAGCTGGTCACGCCCACGCCAAAGTTGTTGGCGGACGGGTCTGCCGCCGTCACGAGCACCTTGTAGCTGCCGGGCCCCTCGGGGCGGTACGTGGTCTTGAACCGGCTGGTGGCGCCCGCATAGGCGAGGTCCAGCTCGGCCACCTGCTTGCCGTCCTTCTGGACCAGGGCCTTCACCGCGTACTTGTCCGCGTCCCATAGCCCGCCGGGCTTGATGGGGCACCCGCACATCATGGCCACATGGGCCTCGATGGTCACCTCGTCCCCCGTCCGGAAGAACTGGTGGGGGACCGGAGACACCGGGTACACCAGGAAGCCCTGAAGCTCCAGGAGGACGCCGTCTCCGGCGAGGTCCTGCCCCGGCAGCACCCACAGGGTGCGCGCGGCCGTCTGGACGTTGCTCCCGGCGGCGAGGGGGCCTCGGGCGACCACCTCGATGCGGGTGGGCTCGTCGATGTCCAGGGTGGCCACGTACGCGGCTGCCGAGCCGTCGGACAGGCGCTGGCCCCGGGCAATCGGGGTCTTCATCAGGGTTTTGGTGTTGCCCGTACCCCCTTCGATGCGGCCGGAGGCGAGCAACCGGCCGGTGTCGGCGCTGCGCACGACCACCTGTACCCCACCCACGCCGGTCCCGATGAACTTTGCGTCGTGGGCCCTCACCCGGACCGTCACCCGGGTCTCCACGGCCCGGGCGGCCGGGGTGGCGAGAAACATCGGCAGGGACAGGGCGGCCAGCAAGAGAGCGACCCGTTTCATGACAACCTCCTTTCGGTAGGTAGGAAGGATGCGAGGTCCCTCCGTGGTCCTGCGCCCCACGGAGGGAAGGCGGCCCCACATTTCCCCATTTTTGATGACAATTCCTCTGGGAGGTTACTAAGACCTTCAAACGTATTGCCAGGGTACGGGGTGGGGGCCTGGTTCCGGCCGAGCGCGAGTGCGGCATCCGATCGCCGCGCCTTCTCATGCCGCCGCTTGCGCGTCGATCCATGCCACGATAGCGGAACTATCGGGAAACCGTGTACCGCGGCTGAACTTTTTCCATTGACGAACGAAGCCTCCATGCTACGTTGACGCGCGAGTCCTCTTCCTTATCGGGCCCCGGATCCCGTCCGGCGGCGTACGGAAGCGGCCGCACCGTGGCCCGGGTGGGTGCCCTGGATGCGTACCGGTCATGGAGGAACCGGAGCCCCGGCCGTTCGAAAACATCGCCAGCAGGTGCACCCGCCAGCAACAGGGGCTGGGCCATGGGGCTTCTTCTCCGCACTCTGCTGCTGACCGGTTTCGGCTGGCTCCCCTTCGTGCTCGCCTCCTGCGGGGGCGGGGGAGGAGGTTCCGGCCGATCCAACCGCCCGCCCGTGGCCGCGTTCGCGGCCGACCCCACCGCGGGTGCCGCCCCCCTGACCGTCTCGTTCGACGCGTCGGCCTCCTCCGACCCTGACGGGTCCATCGCCTCGTTTGCCTGGGACTTCGGCGACGGCGCCACCGCCGAGGGCCCGATGGTGAGCCACACCTACCGCGTCCAGGGCACCCACACCGTGCGGCTCACGGTGACGGACGACGAGGGGGCCCAGGCCTTCCGGACCCTCATGGTCACCGTGGTGGGCCTGCCGGTGCTCCAGCCGCTGGCCCGGATGACCGCCGAGCCCACGGTCACGGTGGAAGGTCTCTCCCTTCCGGGCGCGGTGGTCGCGGTCACGAACCGGACCACGGGCAAGACCGTGGAGGTGGCGGCCGGGGAGGGGCCGTTCGAGGCGGCCGTGGACCTGGCCGGGGGCGCCAACGAGATCGCCGTGACGACCCGGCTGGACGGGGTGGAGGGCCCCCCGGCCGTTCTGGAGGTCGCCTACCTCGCCTCGGAGACGATCGGGCTCGACAGCGTCTCCCCCTCTGCCGGGCCGGCCGGAGCCGTGGTCACCCTGACCGGATCGGGGTTCGGGACGGATCCCGAGGCGGTGGAGGTGTTCTTCCGGGCTGCCCCGTTCGAGGGCGGGGACGAGCTGGACCTGCCGGCCGCGGTCCTGGAGGTCACCGACACCGAGATCCGGGCCGCGGTGCCCTTCGGGTTCCTGAACGGCGCCCAGGCTCAGGTTTTCGTGATAAAGGGAGGGGACGTATCCGGGGCCCTTCCCTTCACGATTGAGGCAGCAAAGGATCCCACCCCGGACACCGCCGGAAACGAGGCGGACCAGGCCCTGGAGCTGGTGGCCGACCAGATCCGGGCGCTCCGGGGCACGCTGCTGGAGCAGCTCGCCGGGGAGAACCTGCCCCAGGAGACCCGGGACGCGCTGCTGGGCAACCTGGACCGGATCGGGGCGTTCCTCCAGGAACTGCGCGGCCGGCTCAAAGCGGTGCCGGACCCGGGGGTGCAGGCCCGGATCGACGCGATCCTGGGCAGCCCGGTCCTGGCCGAGGCCCTGGCGGATCTCGGGGAGGCCAACGGCCAGCTGCGCCGGATCGCCCAGCGCGCGGCCCAGCGGGCCGCGCGGGGGCTTCCGGACGCCGGCGCGTCGGGATGCGACGTGGCCGAGGTGGTGGAGGCGCTCCAAGAGGTCCTCCAGCCGGTTCGCATCGTGGCCGGGGTGCTCAACGCCGTGGAAGACGCCCTGTACGCGATGCTGGTGGGCTCGTCCATCGGCTGCGCGTTCGGGATCGTGCCCGCCTGCGTGGCCATCCCCATCCTTTCCGAGAGCATCGCGGTGATCTCCGCCGTCTCGTCGGTTCTGGACGCGATCCTGGGCGTCGTGGACTACGTGGTCGACGCCCTGTACACCGTGGTGCCCACCTTCCCCAGCGAGTGGAAGATCGTGATCGACCAGCCCATCTCCGGGCTCTCCAACGACGTGCTGTACACCGGCACGACCAACACCCTCTCCCTGTACGCCAACTTCACCAACGCGCCGTTCCGGGAGTTCCTGGCGGAGCACGAGATCGACGTGAACCTCCCCGACCCGTTCGGCGTCATCTGGCTGGTGAAGAAGATCAGCGGGTACGACATCGAGGCCGAGCTGAAGGAGGTCCTCGGCGACCTGGTGGTTGAGCTGGTGGCAGACATCGCCGGGGTGAACTTCCAGGTGACCGAGGTGGACCGGAAGGTCCCCTTCACGGTGGCGGTCGCGTCGGGGGGCGACCTTGTGAGCGCGACCGATGGCGGGTCGAGCCGGGAGGACCACACCCTGGTCGCGGGGGAGGAGACGGGCTGGGTGGAACTGGACATCCGGGCGAGCTGCGGCGCGTACTCCTACCCGGACCGCACCAAGTGCGTCCGGTTCTTCCCCGATTCGGACGTGTGTCTGGAATGGGGCACGGACTACCCGCCGGTGCACACGGTGGAGGTGCTGGACAAGCCCCGGATCGAGTCCATCGGGGACTGGATCCCCGCGGTGTACGTGGACCAGATTCCGTACAACCGCTGTACGATCAACGGCGTCAACCTGTGCACGATGGAGGAGTACGAGGAATACATCGAGGCCCTGTGCGCCGACGACCCCACGCACCCTTCGTGCCGGCTGTTCGACACCTGCTACGACCCCGAGTTCGACATCGACCGCTGCGAACTCGACGACTACGCATCCATGCTCGACGCCCTGTGCGCCGACCACGGGGCCGCCTGCGACGACCTCATCCGCACCACCTACGGCGTTTCCTACGACTACGGCTACCGGACCGTCACCGGCAAGGGGTTCAGCACGCAGTACCTCACGGTGAACTGGAACCCCGGGTCGGGGCCGGACACCACCAAGTACCCGAGCGCTGTGGAATACGACCAGTTCCGCCTCTACGCCAATCCGTACCTGGGTTACCTCAAACCCGGGTGGGTGCAGGCGGTGGTTGGCGCCACCGGAATCGATTGGCGTCTGAGCGATCCGGTGTTCCTTGAACCCAGTCCCAACCTGAGCCCCGAAGCGCACGTGCTAAACCCCGGGATGTTCCCCGGTGATCGCCTTTACGTCGAAGCGAACTACCTCACCCCTTATCCGGAGGACGTCGTCCTGACGGACATCGGCACCTCGCTGCCCTGGGAAGCGGATCCCTTCCCGTTTGCTGGAGATTTCCACGAGAGGTGGGGCCTGGCGTGGTTCACCGGGCCCGGCGAATCCCTGCCCGAGGGATCCCACGCGTTCACCCTGGGGGTGGGGCCCGACCCGGCCTGCCCCGGGCCGCGGTGCACGACCGGGAACTTCACCGTTCTCCCCCACCGCCGCGCGGACGACGCGCTTGATCTGCGCCTTGCCGGTCCCGGTGCCTTCATGGCCCCCCGAGCTGTCGCGGTCGGGGATCTCAACGGCGACGGGCTCCCCGACCTGGCCGTGGGCGTGCCCACGTACACGAACGTCTACGAGGTGGGCGCCGTGTTCCTGCGGTTCGGGACCACCGAGGGGTGGGGCGAGCTCGACCTCGCGGACGAAAGCGCCTGGGACGTGAAGATCCTCGGCGACGTCCGGGACGTGGACCCGGACACCCGCAACACCCGGCGCATCGGAAACGCCCTGGCCGTGGGCGACCTGGACGGCGACGGGATCGACGACCTCGTGATCGGGTCCACGGACCGAAACCCCGACACCGGGACCCACGGCACCCTGCTCGACCCCGAGGGGGCCCACCTCCCGGGCAAGGCGTACGTGCTGTTCGGCCGAACCGCGTGGGAGCAGGGGTACGAATTTACCCTGGACCAGTACGACGCGCGGTTCGTGGGCGCGGACGACCGGGAACTCGGCGAGGCGGTGGCCGTGGCCCACGTGGGCTCCTCGGACGCCCGGGCCGACCTGGTGCTGGGCGCGCCCTCCGCTGGGGACGGCGCAGGCGCGTCGGACCCGGGACCCGGGCGCGTGTATGTGATCCGCGGGTGGGGCTTCACCCTGCCGGACAAGACCGTGAGCCTGCCCGACGAATTGGCGATCTTCCCCTACGCCGCCACGATCGAGGGCGCGGCCGAGCCCTTTTCCTCGGTGGTCTCCTTTGCCGGCGGAGAGGTCGCCGAGCACCGCGCGGACCGGTTCGGCGCGGCCCTGGCGGTTGCGGACGTGGACGGCGACGGGCTGGGCGACCTGGTCATCGGCGCTCCCGGGTACGCGGCGGTCACGGCCACCGATCCTCTCACGGCGCGGGAGGGAGCCGTCTACCTCTTCCGCGGCCGTTCCTGGTTCGGGCCGCCGGCTACTGCGCTCCGGGGAACCCTGCGCGCGGACGCCCGGGCCGGGGGCGACCAGGACGCCGCGCTGCTCGGCCCTGCCGTCGCATCGGACGCCGAGCGCACGGGGTTCGGCTCCGTG
Organism: bacterium; assembly: GCA_027021615.1. GTDB lineage: Bacteria > Desulfobacterota > Deferrisomatia > Deferrisomatales > Deferrisomataceae > Deferrisoma. The sequence goes on from JALUTY010000011.1 coordinate 34,784, forward strand.
GTCCACGCCGGCGATCTCACGGGGGACGGCCGGGCCGAGGTGATCCTGGGCGCCCCCGACGCTGTCCTCCGGGTGCGCGTCGGCCCCATGGACCTGGAACGGGAGCGCGCCGGCAGGGTGTACGTGATCGAGGCCGGGAACGGAGCGCTCGCTTCCGGGGCCGCGGCCAACGTGGACGAGGTCGCCGACCTCACGGTCCACGGCTCGACGGGCTTCGTGCGCCTGGGGTATGCCCTGGCCTCCGGCGACCTGAACCAGGACGGGTTCCCGGACCTGGTCGTGGGCGCGCCGGGCGATCGGGCGGACGAAGACGCAGGCCGGGTCTGGATCCTGTGGGGGAGCGCCTCGCCCCCGTGGCGCGCCGGCGGCCGGGATGCGCTGTACCTCGAGACCCGGTCGTGGCAGGCCGCCTCATCGGATTCCCCCCATCTGTCCAACGGAGAAGACTACGCATATCTCGGCTCGGGAGACAGTTCGGCGCTGTCCTCCCGTTTCGGGGCCGCGGTGGCCGTGGTGGACCTGCCGCCCCGCGCCGGGACGGATCTCTTGGTGATCGACGCGGGTGCCGACCTGCCCGACGGGTCCGAAGCCGACGGGGTCCGCGGCGGGGCGGGGGCGGTGCTCGGGTTCTTCGGGGCGGGGGAGGAAGCGTTTCTCGCCCGGCCGGTGATCGGCGCAAAGCCCTCCGCGGTGGACCTGGGCACCTTGCTGCCGGACCAGGGGGCCAGCGTTCCGGTCCGCCTGCGCAACGAGGCTTTGGCGCCCGCCCGCGACCTGGAGATCCAGGGGATCGAACTCACCGGCGACGAGGGGTTTTCGCTGGACCTCGCCCCCTCGATGCCCCAGGCGCTGGCCCCTGGTGGCGAAGAGGAGATCCGGCTCGACGTCCTGTTCGCCGGGGCGGCAGAACCCGGCGCGTACCGGGCCACCCTGGTCGTGCGGAGCGACGACCCCGCGACCCCGCGGCTGGCCATCCCCCTCACGGCCAGGGTGAGCGAGGCGTTTCCCACGGTCTCGGTGGACGATGTGTACTTCTCCGCCCGGGAGTTCACCAAGGTCCTGCACATCGAGAACCAGGGCACGGCGGATCTGGATTGGGCCCTGGTCGAGGATTGGTACCAGGGGGAGCCCTGGCCCGGCTGGCTCACCGCCTCGGCCACCGAGGGCACCACCGGCCCGGGGGACGCGACCGAGGTGACCCTGTCGGTGGATCGGTCCGGGTTGGAACTGGGCACCCACGTGTACAGCCTGTACGTGACCTCAAACGATCCCAACAATCCCAGCGTCCCGGTCATGGTGGTGGTGTCGGTGGAGCCCCTGCCCGACGTGGCCGTGGAGCCTTCGATCCTGGCGTTCGAGATCCGGCCCGGGTGGGACGTGACCAATACCGTCCGGGTGACCAACCAGGGAGGCGCCGCCCTGGCGATCACCGGGGTGACCCTCTCGGGCTCCGGCGACTTCTCCCGGTGGGATCCGGACGACGCGTGCGGCGAAACCTTGGCGCCGGGGCAAACCTGTTCGGTGGGCATCGGGTTCACCCGGGACGACGAGGGCACGTCCACAGCCACCCTCACCATCGCCACCGACGACCCGGACGAGCCGGTGGTGGAGGTCCAGATCACCGGCACGGCGACGATCCCCCAGGAGCCCGACATCGCCGTGATCGGAGCCAACGCCACCTTCGGCGGCGTGCCGATCGGGAGCACGCGCACGTGGAACATCACCGTGAAGAACGAGGGCGCGGTGGATCTTCACGTGACGGACGTAGCGGTGTCGGGTGCGCCGGAGTTCGCCCTGGCCTCCAACGGCTGCACCGACCCGGTGCCGCCGTTCACCGGCAGCCTGTCCCAGATGTGCACGATCACGGTCGCGTTCACGCCCACGGGCACCGAGCCCGTGACCGGCGAGATCGAGATCCGTTCCGACGACCCAGACGAGCCGGTGGTCACCGGGAGCCTTTCCGGAGCCGGGATCACGCCGTTTCTGTACGTGAGCCCCACCGTGGTGGACCTCGGAGACACCGCCTTTTCCGCCGGGTTCTCGCTGGAGAACCTGAGCTCGACGGAGACGCTGGACTGGTCCGTGGCCGGGGCGCTCCCCTCGTGGCTCGGGGTGTTCCCGGACGCCGGCCAACTCGCGGCCGGTGGCCGCGTCGAGATCGCCCTCACCACGGACCGCACCGGGCTCGACCCGGGGAGCTACTCGTTCGACCTGTCCCTCACATCGGACGGAGGGGACGACACGGTTACGGTGCAACTGACCGTTCCGGCGCCGGGCGAAGCGCTGGCCTCCTTCGCCAGGACGTACGGCGGGGCGTCGGACGACGAACTGAGCTCCCTTCGGGTCGCGCCCGACGGCGGCCTGATCGCGGCGGGCCGCACCAAGTCGTTCGGCGCGGGCAACACGGACGCCTGGCTCGTCAAGCTGGACGCCTCGGGCGACCTGGTGTGGGCCAAGACCTACGGCGGTGACGACGACGACCGGGCCTACGCGGCCGTGCCCACCTCGGACGGCGGGTACGCCGTGGTCGGCGGCACATGGTCCTGGTTCGCCCCGGGCGACAACTGGTACGGGCTGTGGGTCTGGAAGGTGGACCGGTTCGGGAACCCCGTGTGGCAGAAGGTCCTGGGCGGCCACCCGGACGACACCGGCGGCGATTACTGGGAGATCGCCGAAACAGCCGATGGCGGCTTCCTCGTGGCCGGCATGACCGGCGTGTTTGATGACACCTGGCTCCTGAAGCTCGATGCAGCCGGAAACGTGGTATGGCAGAGGGTCTTCGGCACCGACGAGATGGATCAACTGTTCTCGCTGGACCCCACGCCGGACGGCGGGGCCGTGGCAGCGGGCGTCACCTGCGCCTCGGCCGACACCTGGTGCGACGCCCTGGTGGTCAAGTTCGACTCCTCCGGGGCCATCGCGTGGCAGCGGGCTTTCGGCGGCACGTCCTACGACCACGCCTGGAGCGTGCGCCGAACGGCCGACGGCTACATCGCGGTGGGCCTCACCGACTCCTTCGCGGCCGGCGACCGGGACCTGTGGGTGCTGAAGCTCGACACTTCCGGAGCGGTGGTTTGGCAAAAGGCCTACGGTCTGCCCGGGGTTTATGCCGAGGGATACCATGTGGAGCCCGTGCCCGATGGCGGGTACCTCATCGGGGGCATCTGGAACGACGGTGCCAACGGCGCGGACGCCTGGATCGTCGCGATCAGCCCGGACGGGGATGTGCGTTGGTCCCGGACGTATGGGGGAACCGATCTAGACTGGGTGCGCTCGGTTTCGCCCCTGGCCGGGGGTGGGGCCGTGGTTGCAGGCACCACCGCATCGACCGGCGCCGGCTACTGGGACGGGTGGTTCCTCAAGGTGGACGGAATCGGAAACGTCGGCCCGGCCTGCACCCTGGCGGGGTACGCCGACGTGACGGTCCGGGACACGGCGGCCGCCCCGTACGACCCGGGTCTTACCGCCCGCTCCGTCGCGTTCACCTCCGCCGACACGGCCGCCGCGACGGCCGCGTCGGACGGCGTGGGGGGCACGGCCTGCTCCGAAACCAAGGCCGACGCCGCGCTCCACACCGATTCGCAGATCCAGGTCGCCCCGGATTCGTGGGACGCGGGATTCGTGGAGGTGGGGGGGATGACGGCCCACGAGACCTTCACGGTGCGAAACACCGGGTACGCGGACCTCGACCTCCTGGGCATCGCCCTGGACCCGGCCCTCCCGGACTTCGGCGTGGTGCACGACTGCCCCGCGACGCTTCCCCCCACCCACCGGTGCTCGGTGACCGTGGGGTTCACCCCGACCCAGGAAGGGGTTCAGACCACGACCCTGGTGATCGAGTCGTCCGATCCCGACGAGCCCGTCGTCGAGGTACCGGTCTCCGGCGAAGGGTTTCAAGGCGGGGCATTCCCCGGGGAAGGACCGGGCTCGGGCGAGGGGGGTGGTACGATCGGACTCCCCACGCCCGTGACCCCGGTAGAGGAACCGTGAGGGCGGCCCGGGATCCGGACGAACCCAGGATCTCTGTGTCCGCTCAGGGAACCGTCTTCGCTGGAAAAGTCGAGGCGGGACCCACGGGACCGACCGATGTCTCGTCCGGTTCGGCGATTCCAACTGCGCCGGGAACGGCCCACTAACCTCGCCGGACCCCCGCGGCTCCCCCTCCGCCGTTCGTCGCGGCCCGACCCACTGCGGCGTTCCGCAATCAGGTACGAGCCCGAACCGGGCGCATCGGGGGGCTCCGACGAGACGCGGCTCTACCGGGACGGGAGGGGGGGAATGCGGGTGTCGAGCGCCCGGCAGCGGTCCTGACCCCGAGCCACCTGTTGGGGGGTGAGCTGCCGTCGCACGGCCTCGCGCCGGATCTCGGCCTCGGTGGCCCCCCGGGCCGCGGCCAGGTTGAGCCACACGTAGGCCTCCACGAGGTCCCGGTCCATCCCGCGGCCGGCCTCGGCCATCAGACCGAGCCGCAGCATGGCCTCGGCCTCGCCGTTCTCGGCCGCACGCCGGTACCAGCCCACGGCCTCCCGGAAGTCCTGGATCACCCCCCGGCCGTTCTCGTACAACGCCCCCAGCACGAGCTGGGATCGGGGGTTTCCCCGGCCCGCGGCCTCCTTGAGCAGGTGGACGGCCTCGGCCAGAACCGCAGGGTCGCCCCCCTCCCGAAAGGTCTGGAGCAGCTCCAAGCCGAGCCGGTGCTGGGCCTCGGGGTCCCCCCGGCCGGCCGCCGCACGCAGGGCTTCGCCCGTGAGCTCCACGTCCAGGACGGGGAGGTGCGCGTCGTCCGGCACGTTCTCGATCGCGCCCGCGGCCGGGGTGGGCTGCCCTCCGGGTTGTCCCCCCTCGGGCCAGACCACGGCTCCCAACCACATCACGCCGACAACGGCTGCCGCCCCGGCCGCCCACCGGCGGGCCAACGGCCAGTCGGTACCCACGAACCGCTTCCGGCACTCCCGGCACCGGAACCATGCCGGAAACGGCCGCAGAAGGGTCCGCTCGGCCTTGTACCGCCTCGATTTTCGGACGTTCGCGCTGCCGCAGTGGGGGCACTTCTGCATGAGATTCCACCGCTCCGCCACGGGGAGGGGCCCCGCCCTGATGCAAGAAGCTGCCGTTCCATTTCAGCCAGAATCCCGGGGAATGTCAAATTCGGCCACCAAACTGCCCGCTGCCTAGCCCCCCAGCCCCACCGCCTCCTTCGTCTGGACCAGCACCCGGAACGTGTCGCCCATGCCCGGGCCGGGCAGGAGCAGGGGGGCCAGGGCCTGCATGGCGGCCAGCCGGTCCACCTCGGGGAGCCGCTGCTCCAGGGCGACCACCTCCTCCTCGAGGCCCCACCGAAACAGGAACTCCCGCTGGTTCACGAGGGGCTCGGCCGTGAGCCCCAGCCGCTGCCCCACCCGCTGGAGGTGGGTGAAGTCCACGTGGGCCGTGAGATCCTGCTCCCCGGGGTCGGCCAGGAGGTCGTCCACGAGGCGGTGGGCCCGGTACGCCGTCGCCGTGCCCAGGAGCCGGTGGGGGCCGTACAGCCGCTCCGCCCGGTCGCCGTAGTCGATGGTGAGCACGTACCCCCGTCCCAGGCGGGCCGCCGCCCCTTCCAGCCACGCCTCGGCCGCGGGCCGCACCTCCACCTCCCAATCGCCCAGGGGTGGGGCGTACCGCTTCAGGAACGCCCCGGCCTCGGGGCTGGGCCGGGCCCACACCTCCCGGAACCCGCGGCCGTCCCAGTCTACCCAGGCCTCCTCCAGGCCCGTGCCCTCCCCCCGGAGCCGGTGCACCGGCAGGGCGTCCACGAGCTCGTTGGAGAGGTAGACCCCCGCGCAGCCCCGCGGGGCCTGCTCCAGGCACCGGTCCTGGTGAGGTCGGAGGAGCTCCCTGCGCCGGGCGCCCAGGGCGGGGCTCGCCTCGTCCGCCACGTACCGGACCCGCGGGTAGAGGTCCGGCCGACGCTCGGCCAGGGCGTCCAGCAGGTCCCGGGCCAGCCGGCCCTCGCCCGGCCCCCCCTCCACGAGGACCAGGGGGTCGGGCCCACCCAGGGCCCGGTCGGCCGCCTCCACCCACCGGGCCAGGCACCGGGCGAATACGGCGCTGATGTGGGGGGCGGTGGTGAAGTCGCCATGGTCCACGCCGATCCGCACCCGGCCCGAGGCGTAGAACCCCCCTTGGGGGTGGAACAGGGCCAGCTCCATGAACCGGGCGAACGGGATCGGCCCGCGCTCCCGGATCTCGGCGCGGATCGCCTCGGCCGCCGGGCTCACGGCGCCCCCTCCCCGGCCCGGGCCGCCAGCCAGGCGTCCAGGGCCTCGAGGGCCCGTCGGGCCTTGGCCTCCTTGACCTTGCGTTTGTCCCGGATCCTCACCCCCAGGGGGGGCAGGAGCCCGAAGTTCATGTTCATGGGCTCGAACCGTTTGGACGGGCTGGCCACCACGTGCTCCACCAGGGCGCCCGCGGCCGTCTCGGGGGGCAGGGGATCCGGGGTGCGGCCGGCCAGCCGCAGGGCCAGGTTGAGCCCGGCCCACAGCCCCGCGGCCGTGCTCTCCAGGTACCCCTCCACCCCGGTGATCTGGCCGGCGAGCTGGATCCACGGGTACCGCCGCAGCCGGAGGTACCGGTCCAGGAGCCGGGGGCCGTCCACGTAGGTGTTGCGGTGCAGGCTGCCCAACCGGTAGAACCGGGCCCGCTCCAGCCCGGGGATCAGCCGGAACACCCGCTCCTGCTCCGGGTAGGTGAGCTTGGTCTGGAACCCCACCAGGTTCCAGCGCTCGCCGGCCTCGTCCTCGCGCCGGAGCTGCACCACGGCGTGGGGCCGCTGCCCGGTGCGGGGATCCACCAGGCCCACCGGCTTCATGGGGCCGAACAGGAGGGTCTTGGGGCCCTTGGCCGCCAGGGTCTCGATGGGCTGGCAGGCCTGGAACACCCGCTCCTCCTCGAACTCCCGGGTGGGTACGGCCTCGGCCGACACCAGGGCCTGGTAGAACCGGTCGAACTCCTCCCGGGTCATGGGGCAGTTGAGGTAGTCGTCCCCCCCCTTGCCATAGCGGGAGGCCGCAAACGCCACCGACCGGTCGACGGAGTCCCCCTCCACGATGGGGGCCATGGCGTCGTAGAAGTAGAGGGACTCGGCCCCGGTGAGCTCGGCCAGGTCCCGGGCCAGGGCGTCCGAGGTGAGGGGGCCGGTGGCCACGATCACGTGCCGGTCCCGGGGCACCCGCGTGGCCTCCTCGCGCACGATCTCGACGCGGGGGTCGGCCTCGAGCCGCTCGGTCACGGCCCGGGCGAACCGGTCCCGGTCCACCGCCAGGGCCTGGCCGGCCGCCACCCGGTGCTCCTTGGCCGCGGCCAGGACCACCGACCCCAGCCGGGTCAGCTCCTCCTGGAGAAGCCCCGAGGCCTGGCCCAGGCCCATGGCCTTGAGGGAGTTGGAGCACACCAGCTCGGCCAAGAGGGGGGTCCGATGCGCCGGCGTGGTGCGGCCGGGCCGCATCTCCACGAGCCTCACGGGCATACCCCGCCGGGCCAGCTGCCAGGCGGCCTCGGAGCCTGCGAGCCCCCCCCCGATCACGATGATGGGTTCTGTATCGGAACGCATGGTGAGTTCGGTCTCCGGTCCACGGTCTGAGGGCAGGCCCCCCGGGGCCCAACCCTGTCTTCTGAATTCCGTCCTCTGAATTCTGAGACAGGCGGCCTTACCGGCCGAACAGCCGCTTCAGCCCCTGTTCGATCGCCTTCCTCCCCTCCGGGTCCAGGGGAAGCTTGTCCAACACCTTCTCCTCCACGGCCTTCCGGGCCTTCTTTTCCAGCACCTTGGCCCCCATCCGGGCCAGGGCCTCGGTGTCCAGGCCGTAGGAGGGATCCTCCAGGGTGCCGGACAGCCGCAGGGGCACCTTGGACCACCCCTGCTCGTCCGTGAGGGCGTCGAGCACCTCGGCCCGTCGCAGCAGGCGGCCCGCGACCCGGCGGGGCACGGCCACCGCCACCCGCAAGTCCAGCCTCCGATCCATGAGCCCCAGGGTCCCGGTGGCCGTGGCCTGGGCGTCCGGGCCCCGAAGGACCAGGCTGCGCACGGTGCCCACCCCACCCTGGGCCCCCGCGTCGAGCTTGAGGGTGTAGAAGTTCAGGGTCCGGAGCTCCTTGACCCGGAACAGCTCGGCGAACCGATCCACCAGGGGGTGGTTCAGGATCCTGCCGTCCCTGGCCTCGGCCCGGACGTCCGCCGCTAGGGCCTCCAGATCGCCGCCCCGGCCCGACACCCGGGCCGACAAGGACAGGACGCCGGTGACGGTGTTGGCCAGGCCGGGGCTGACGGCCGGCAACATTTTGCCGAGCCGGGTGCCGTCCAGGCTCACCTCGGCCTCGAACTCCGGGCCGGGCGCGGCCAGGTCCACGCCCACGGCCGCCGCAAGCTCTCCTTCGTACACGCCGGCCCGCAGCGGATCGATCCGGAGCTTTCCGCCCTTCAGCTCCACGTGGGCCTGGAACGGCTCCACCGCCAGCCCCCCGGCCTCCAGGCGTCCGATCTCCACGTCGCCCTTGGCCTCCACCGGCACCTCGGGCGGCGGCCCCTCGTTCGCTCCGGCGGCCGGGGCCCCGGCCGCGGTTCCCGTCTCCTCCTCGCCGGGGGGAAAGAGGGCCAGGAACGGGGCGGCCCTCAGCTCGGGCGAGGCCAGCCGAAACTCCACCCGGAACGGCTCGGCCCCGTACCGGGCCCGGCCCGTGAGGGAGAGGCGCTGGCCGGCCGCCTCGGCATCGAGCTTCGAGAGGTCCACCTCGGCCTTCGCAGGGTTCAGGTTCAGAGTCATCGAAAGATCCACGGACACGTCGGTCGGCTCGCCCGTCCGGCCCCTCCGGGCGAGCACCAGCCCCTCCACCCCTGCGGTGCCTCCCACCACCAGGGCTGCACCGGCCGTGCCCTTCACCCCGAGGTCCATCGAGAACACGCCGGCCGCGAACCGCACGCCCTCGCCTCCCATCAGGGGGGCCAGGACCGGCAGGTCGAACCCGCCCACCCGGAGCCTCGCGTCCATCTTGCGGGTGGTCGGGTGGAGGGTGCCCTCCACGGAGAACCGTCCCTGCGCCGTCAGCGGCAGCTTGGCAGAAAGTGTGAACGGCACGGGCCGGTCCAGGGAGAACCCGCTCACCCGGCTCTCGACCTCGTCGAGCACGTAGGTGTGCGGCGGGTCGGCCGACTGGTCCTCGAACGCGATTCGGCCGCCCTCGACGGAGAACAGCGCCACCGCCACGGCCACGGGCGGGCCTCCGGCCCGTTCCGGGGTTCGGGCCGGAGGCCCGGGCGGCGCCTCTCCCTCGGCCGGCTCCAGCAGGTCGTCGATGTCCAGGGTTCCGTCGGCCCGGCGCACCACGCGGATCCGCGGCCGCACGAGGCGCACCTCCTTCACCTCGATCTCCTTCCGCAGGAGGGACCACAGATTCCAGCGCACCCGGATGTGCTCGGCCGCCACCAGAGGCTCGTCCGCGCCCTCGGCGCGCACGTCCAGTCCCTCCAGCTCGATGCCGGTGAGCCCGCCCCCGGCATCCGCGATGCTTACCCGGCGGTGGAGGCGGGCCTCCAGGGGAGGGATCACCCACCCGAGGATCCGATCCTTGGTCAGGTACAGTTTAAGCCCCACCGTGGCGGCGCCGCCCAGAAGGACGAGGGCGGCCCCGGCCCAGAGGAGCACCTTTCCCATCTTGCGCATGATCGGACTCCCGTATGACTTCGGTCGACGGTCGTTGGTCGGGCCTTCTGCCTGCTGGAAGGCTGGAAAGCCAGGAAGTTGGGAGGCTAGAAGGCTAAAAGTCCTATCCCCCCTAGTTTCTCGTGTACCGTTTCGCAACAACGTATGTGGATTACGGCGGTGGGGCTGGGGGCTCCGACGAAGCGCGACGGCCGAGCAGCTCGGGTCGCCCGGCGCCAGGGGAGCGGCCGCGGCGCGTGCTCTCACGCGCTGCAGCGGACCGCGCCGAGGCGGCCCCTGCGAGGCCGTTCAGCGAAAGGAGGGGCCCCCAGCCCCACCGCCTGGGAGAACCACGAGAGTTGGGAAACGCTACACTAGTCTCTGCCCCCCAAAGCTCTTGCAATCGGGTCCCAGGTGTGATTGACTATGCGCTTCCTTCGGCGGGCGAGTAGCTCAGCTGGATAGAGCGCAGGTCTCCGGAACCTGAGGCCGTGGGTTCGAATCCCGCCTCGCCCACCACGGCTCGCCGCGCCGGCCCCGAAAAGGGCTGGCGCTTTTTTCGTGCCCGCATCACTCACCCTTGCCGATCCGGGCCCGGACCGCCGCGATCACCCGGTTCCGGTCGAAAACGGGTGCGAGCAGCCGGTCGGCCCGGGTGTCGCCCACGAGCCGGTGAATCACCGTGTCCGGGGGCAGCCTCCGCAGAAAGCGGGCGGCCCGATCCACATACTCCCCCTCGGCCAGCACCCGAACCTCGCCACGACGCCACAGGGCCTCCAGCGCCGTGCCCCGGACCACCGCCAACTGGTGGAGCTTGACCCCCTCCACGCCCAGCCCGGCCAGGAACCGGGCGGTGCGCTTCTCGTGCTCCGGCCCTTCGCCGGGAAGCCCCAGGATCACGTGGGCGCACACCTTGAGCCCCCGGGCTCGGGCCCGGGCCGCGGCGTCGGCAAAGTCGGCCGCGGTGTGGCCCCGGCGAAGCAGCGCCAGGGTCGGATCGTGGGCCGACTGCAGCCCCAGCTCCACCCACACCTCCCACCGGTCTGCATATCCGGCCAGGAGGTCCAGCACCGGGCCGGGCACGCAGTCGGGCCGGGTGCCCACGCAGAGTGCCACCACCTCGGAGAAGGGCAAGCAGGCGTCCCACACCCGGCGGAGCGTGTCAAGGGGAGCGTGGGTGTTGGTGTGGGGTTGGAAGTAGGCGGCCACCCGGGTCACGCCCCGGGCCCGCAGCCGGCCGATGCCCTCGGCCAGCTGGTGGGCCACCGGCCGGGGGTCGCCCGCGCTCGGCGAGAACGAGGCGGGGTCGCAGAACAGGCACCCCCCCCTTCCCACGGTGCCGTCCCGGTTCGGGCAGGAAAGCCCGGCGTCCAGGCTCACCCGCCGCACCGGCCCCCCAAACCGGTTGCGCCAGTGACGACCGACGCCCGGGTACGGCTCAAACGGCGAGGGGTTCGAGGGCATCGCGGATCCCCTCGAGCCGGGGGATCAGATCCGCCCGCTCCCCCTGGCGGCGGCCCACGGCCTGCTCCAGGGTGGACAGGTCCTGCACCGCGGCCTGGGCCAGCTCCCGGTACGCCGCGATCCAGGCGTCGGCCAGGGCCTCCAGGTTCCGGCCCACCACCTGGTACTTGACCTGCTCGTTGTAGTGGAGCAGGTTCGACCGGGCCTCCTCCAGCAGGGTCTCCCGGACCGCCTCGGCCCAGTCGGCCAGCATTCCCTCGGCAAATCCCTTGCGCCCTCCCCGGCCCACCAGCCGCCGGGCCCAACCCGAGGCGGCCTTGCGGGTCCACTGGGCGGCCAGGGCCAGCATGCGGTCGGCCGGGTGCTCGCCGCCGGCATAGGTGACGGCGCTGGGCAGGGGGATCACCCGCCGGCCGATCGAGGGGTCCAGCTCGGGCGGGGAGAACGGGGTGACCGGGAGGCCCAGCCGCTCGGCCTCCCGGTTGTAGGCCTCCACGTTGCGGGTCAGCAGCTCGGCCGGGCCCCGGGCCGCCTCCCGCAGAGTACCGCTGGCGTCGGCCCACACGGCGCGGATCGCCTCCACGGCCCGGGGATTCAGATCCTCCACCTTGAGCGCCTGGAACGCGGCCTTCATCTCCTGGAACACCCGGGCCATCTCCCGGTAGAATCGGCGCCGGTCCCCGCTCGTCTCCACCCGGGGCGCCGGGATCGCCCGGACCTTGTCCAGGAACGACAGGGCCAGGTCCCCGCCCGAGGGATGGAACACCCGGTCCACCCCGCGGAACGCCTGCTCCCGGACCTCGGTGGCCGCGGCCCGCACCGCCTTCTCGAACCCCCCCAGGGAGGCCTCCACCTCCTGCCGGGCCCGGGCCAGGGTGTCCTTCTCCTCCCTGAGCCGGTCCGTCTCCTCCCGTGCCGCGGCCAGGGCCGACTCCACCCGGGCCCTGAGGGCGCTCCCCGCCGAGCGCAGCGCCGAGCGCACGGTCCGCTCCACCTCCCGGGAGCGGCCCTCGGCCAGGGTCCGGAGCACCCCGTTCCGAAACGCCCCGAACCCGTCCAGAACCTTGGCAGGGGACTCCTCCCACAGGGCCAGGAGCAGCTCCTCCTTGCGTTCCAGGCCCGCGCCGCCGGCCTGCCGGGCCGACAGGAGACCCCGCAGGGCCGACACCACGGGCACCTCCACCTCTCCGGTCAACGGGGCCAGATCGGCCGCGACCCGATCGCGGATGTCCGCCAGGTCCTCGGCCGTGGGGTGCTCGCCCAGGTCGGCGTTGAGCACGAACCGGGTGGCGTCGAGGAGCCCCAGGGCCTTGATGTCGCGTACGAACCGCAGGTCCGCCTCCCGGACCCCCACCCGACTCGACACCACGTACAGGGTGGCATGGGCCCCCATCAGGTACGACTGCACCTTCTCCCGATGGCGGGGGTTGGGAGAGTCGTACCCCTGGCAGTCCCCCAGCTCGGTGCCCGGCGGCAGGCCCGCGCCCGGAAGCTCGAGGATCAGGTCGTCCACGTACACCGCGAGGGCATCGTCGCCGGCAAAGTCCCGGTGCTCGGCGAACCGGTCCGGCCCCAGCTCCAGGGTCCGCGGCTCCTCGGCCAGCCACGGCCGGATGCGTTCGTACCCGTCCAGGTAGGCCCGCAGCAACGTCACGTTGCGATCGAAGCTTCCGCCCTCTGCGAGCACCCGATCCCCCAAATCCTCCAGGGCCGCCCGGATGCGCCCCCGGTCCGCTTCGGAGCGCAGGTCCAGCGGACGCCCATCGTGCCCGGCCGCCAGGAGGAGGGCCGCGTCCGTGGCCTCGCGGTTCACCTCGACCCACCCCTTTAGCCGCAGGCTGGCCCGGGGCTCGGGCCCGGGCCGCACCCGGGTCACCAGCGAGGTGATGATGCCCGCGCCCCGCTTCAGGATGTCCTGGCCCACCAAGGCGTTCACCAGGGTGCTCTTGCCGCTCTTCACCGTGCCGGCCACGGCCACCCGAAACACCCCGGCCCCGCCCAGGCCCCGCAGCCGCTCGATCCACGCGTCCACCCCGGCGGCCTCGGGGCCCACCAGCTCCCGGAAGGTCTCGAGCAGGAACACCATCGGCTGTAGCTCGTCCGATCCCTTCGTCACCTCATACCCCCGTGCAAGGGCACGCGTTCGTTGTTTCCCAGGAACTTCGGTCTTCGGTCGACGGTCTACGGTCGTCGGTCTGGGGCCTTCGGCCATACCAGGAGTCAGAATTCAGAGGACAGTGGACAGGTGAACCCCCTGGGGGCCACATCCTGTCTTCTTCCAACTTCCAACAGGCTTTTCGACCCGGCGGTCAGAGCCCGGGCGGCATGGGGTCTGCCGGAGAGCCGGGCGCGGCTCCTTGGCTCGCCGTGCAGCGCCTCTGGCGTCTGGACCGCGAAATGGTACCCACTGCACGCACCCGTGATGAAACCAACTCCCGTGTTTTGTGCCTGCGCGGCGAATCTCAACGCCCGGCTTCGCGCCCGGCCGGAGGTAGACCCCATGCCCCGCACGAAACGCTCGGACCGAGACGTTCACAAAGTCTGCACCCCGCAAACAGGCTGCCTCGCGGCCTACCCGAGCTGAATTCTGGCCCGGCAGTCAAGGCCCGGAGGCATGGGGCTTGGTGGAGAGCCGGGCGATGCGCCCCGAAACCGCGGCGGGGCATCGTACCGGCGGGCCAGAGGGGTGTCAACGCGGCCCGGGCCGCCGGGCGGGCGAACCGGGCTTCGTTTCCTTTAGTCTGGCTCAAGTTTTTTAGCCTTGCTGAAGGCAACCGGGAGTTGCTACCCTGAGACGATGTTTGTCGTGGCCTCATTCCCCCACATCATTCTCGAAAAGGAGGAGCCCATGGGCCGGTACGAAGAACTCTACCGCAGGAGCCTCGAAGATCCCGCCGGGTTCTGGGCGGAGGCGGCCGAGCAGATCTCGTGGACCAAGAGGTGGGACCGCGTGCTCGACGACTCCACCCCCCCCTTCTACCGGTGGTTCGTGGGCGGGGAGCTCAACACCTGCTACAACGCCGTGGACCGGCACGTGGAGGCCGGCCGGGGCGACCAGGTGGCCATCATCTACGACAGCCCGGTGACGGACCAGATCCAGAAGATCACCTACCGGGAGCTCCAGGACCGGGTGGCCCGGTTCGCCGGGGTGCTGCAGGGGCTCGGCGTGGAAAAGGGCGACACCGTCATCATCTACATGCCCATGGTGCCCCAGGCGGCCGTGGCCATGCTGGCCTGCGCCCGGCTCGGGGCGATCCACTCGGTGGTGTTCGGCGGGTTCGCCCCCAACGAGCTGGCCCTGCGCATCGACGACGCCAAGCCCAAGGTGATCGTGTCGGCCTCGTGCGGCATCGAGGTCACCCGGGTCATCGAGTACAAGCCCATGCTCGACAAGGCGATCGAGCTGGCCCAGCACAAGCCGGACAAGTGCGTGATCCTGGCCCGGCCCCAGGCCAAGGCCGAGCTCACCCCGGGCCGCGACCACGACTGGGACGAGCTGATGGCCCAGGCCGAGCCGGCCGGGTGCGTGCCCGTGGCCGCCACCGACCCCCTGTACATCCTATACACCTCGGGGACCACCGGCATGCCCAAGGGCATCGTACGCGACAACGGCGGCCACGCCGTGGCCTTGCGGTGGAGCATGGAGTACATCTACGACACCAAGCCGGGCGAGGTGTACTGGGCCGCCTCGGACGTGGGCTGGGTGGTGGGGCACTCGTACATCGTGTACGGCCCCCTGTTCACCGGGTGCACCACCATCCTGTACGAGGGCAAGCCCGTGGGCACCCCGGACCCGGGCGCGTTCTGGCGGGTCATCAGCCAGCACGGGGTCAAGGTGCTGTTCACGGCGCCCACGGCCTTCCGGGCCATCAAGAAGGAGGACCCCAACGGCGAGTACTTCAAGAGGTACGACCTGTCCAACTTCAAGTACCTGTTCCTGGCCGGTGAGCGGCTCGACCCCGACACCTACCACTGGGCGTCGGACCTGCTGCAGCGCCCCGTGATCGACCACTGGTGGCAGACCGAGACCGGCTGGCCCATCGCGGCGAACTGCGCCGGGATCGAGCTGATGCCGATCAAGCCCGGCTCGCCCACCAAGGCCGTGCCCGGCTACGACGTGCAGATCGTGGACGACACGGGCAAGGAGCTGGGCCCGAACCAGGAGGGTATCGTGGTGGTGAGGCTGCCGCTGCCCCCGGGGACGCTCCCCACCCTGTGGCAGAACGACGAGCGGTTCCGGCAGTCCTACACCGACCCCTTCCCAGGCTACTACTTCACGGGTGACGGCGGCTACAAGGACGAGAACGGGTACCTCTACATCATGGGCCGGGTGGACGACGTGATCAACGTGGCCGGCCACCGGCTCTCCACCGGGGCCATGGAGGAGGTGATCGCCACCCACCCCGCCGTGGCCGAGTGCGCGGTGATCGGGGTGGCCGACAACCTGAAGGGCCAGGTGCCCGTGGGGTTCGTGGTGCTGAAGGCCGGGGCCGAGGTGGACCCGGACCGGCTCAAGGCGGATCTCGTGCAGATGATCCGCCAGCAGATCGGGCCGATCGCCTGCTACAAGGAGACCATGATCGTCAAGCGGCTGCCCAAGACCCGGTCGGGCAAGATCCTGCGGGGTACCATGCGCAAGATCGCCGACGGCGAGAAGTACCGGGTGCCGTCTACCATCGACGACCCGGCCATCCTCGGCGAGATCGAAGAGGCCCTGAAGACCGTGGGCTACGCCAAGTAGCCCACGGCATCCCGGATGAACAAAGGCCGCTTCCGGCTTCCGCCGGAAGCGGCCTTTCTGTTCGGGTCGTTGGCTCGCCGCCTCGATTCCCCGGCGGCGACCCCTCCCCAGCCCTCCTACGACTCCTCGGCCGCGGCCGGCTCCTCCTTGGGGGCCTCCTCCTGCTGGCCCTCCAGGGTCACCCGCCGGCTGCCCAGGGCCGACAGCTCGGCCATGACCTCCTCGTCGGTGAGCTCGGACCGGCGGGGCTTCACGAGCGGCTCGTAGTGGGTACCGTCGTCGTGGGTCTCGATGCCCACCCGCCGGTACTGGGGCGTGCCCGTGCCCGCCGGGATCAGTCGGCCCATGATCACGTTCTCCTTGAGACCCCGTAGGTGGTCCACCCGGCCCTCGATGGCCGCCTGGGTCAGCACCTTGGTGGTCTCCTGGAAACTCGCGGCCGAGATGAAGCTTTCGGTGGACAGGCTGGCCTTGGTGATCCCCAGCAGCACCGGCACGCCGATCGCGGGCCGGCCGCCCTTCTCGAGGACCTTTCGGTTCTCCTCCTCGAACACCCGGCGCTCCACCTGTTCCTTCAGCAGGAAGTCGGTGTCGCCCACATCGGTGACCTCGACGCGTTTGAGCATCTGCCGGACGATCACCTCGATGTGCTTGTCGTTGATGTCCACGCCTTGGAGCCGATACACCTCCTGGATCTCGTCCACCAGGTACTTCATCAGGTTCTTCTCGCCCAGGACCTTGAGCACCTCGTGGGGGTTGGTGGCCCCCTCCATCAGGGGGTCGCCGGCCCGCACGTAGTCGCCCTCGCGCACCGAGATGTGGCGGCCCTTGGGGATCAGGTACTCCTTGGGCTCGCCCACCTCGGGGGTCACGATCAGCCGCCGCTTGCCCCGCAGGTCTTTGCCGAAGCTCACGGTGCCGTCGATCTCGGAGATCACGGCCGCGTCCTTGGGCTTGCGAGCCTCGAACAGCTCGTCCACCCGGGGCAGACCGCCCGTGATGTCCTTGGTCTTGGTGGTCTCCCGGGGGATCTTGGCGATCACGTCGCCGGCGTGGACCTCGTCGCCCTCCTGCACCAGGATGTTGGCGCCCACCGGCAGCAGGTACCGGCCCACGGTCTCCCCGGCCTCGAGGCTCTTGATCGACACCCGCGGCTGGTACTCGCCGCCCCGGGCCTCGATGATCACCCGGCGCGACAGCCCGGTAACCTCGTCCACCTGCTCCTTCATGGTCACGCCGTCGAGGATGTCGCCGAACTTCACCCGGCCGGCGGTCTCGGTGAGGATCGGGTTGGTGTAGGGGTCCCACTCGGCCACCCGCTGGCCCGGCTCTACGGTGCTCCCGTCCGCCACCAGCAGGTGGGCGCCGTACACCACCGGGTAGCGCTCCCGCTCCCGGCCCTGGTCGTCCACCAGCACGATCTCGCCGTTGCGGCTCATGGCCACCAGGGTGCCGTCCGCCTTGGTCACGGTCTTCAGGTTCCGGAACCGCACCGTGCCGCCGTGGCGCACCTCGAGGGTGGACTGCTCCACCCGCTTCGACGCCGTGCCGCCGATGTGGAACGTGCGCATGGTCAGCTGGGTGCCCGGCTCCCCGATGGACTGGGCCGCGATGATACCCACGGCCTCGCCGATGTTCACTTTACGGCCCCGGGCCAGATCGCGGCCGTAGCACTCCACGCACAGCCCGGTCTGGGTCTGGCAGGTCAGGACGCTGCGGATCATCACCTTCTCGATGCCGGCGTCCTCCACCCTGGCGGCCAGCTCCTCCGTGATCTCGCCGTTGGCCGGCACGATCACCTCGCCGGTGTAGGGGTCGCGGATGTCCAGGAGCGCCGTGCGGCCCAGGATTCGGTCCCGGAGCCGCTCGACCACCTCGCCGCCCTCCACCAGGGCCGTGACCTCGATGCCGTCCAGGGTGCCGCAGTCCTGCTCGGTGATGACCACGTCCTGCGCCACGTCCACCAGCCGCCGGGTGAGGTAGCCGGAGTTGGCGGTCTTGAGCGCCGTGTCCGCCAGGCCTTTCCGGGCGCCGTGAGTCGAGATGAAGTACTGCAGGACCGTCAGGCCCTCCCGGAAGTTGGCCGTGATCGGGGTCTCGATGATCTCGCCCGACGGCTTGGCCATGAGCCCCCGCATCCCGGCCAGCTGGCGCATCTGGTTCATGGAGCCCCGGGCCCCCGAGTCGGCCATGATGTAGATCGAGTTGAGCTCGTTCGAGTCCGCTCCGACCGTCCCGTTCCCGGAGGACTCGAGCTCCTTCATCATCTCCTGGGCCACGGCGTCGGCCGCGTTGGACCAGATGTCCACCACCTTGTTGTACCGCTCGCCGTCCGTGATCACACCGTCCTCGAACTGGCGCTGGATCTCGGCCACCTCGGCGAAGGCCCGGTCCAGGATCTCCTTCTTGGCGGCCGGAACCTTCATGTCGTGGATGCCGATGGACAGCCCCGACCGGGTGGCCATGCGGTACCCCAGGTTCTTGAGCTGATCCGCAAAGATCACCGTGGCCTTGCCTCCGGCCAGCCGGAACGCCTGGTCGATCAGGCCCGCCAGGCTGCCCTTCTTCATGGTCTGGTTGACCTCGGAGAACGGGATCTCCTTGGGCACGATCTCGTACAGAACGATCCGACCCGGGGTGGTCTCCACCCGCTCGCCGTCGATGCGCACCTGGATCTTCGCCTGCAGGTCCACCTCGCCCTGGTCGTAGGCCCGCCGCACCTCCTCGGAGCTCGCGAAGACCATGCCCTCCCCCTTGCGGCCTTCCCGGGCCAGGGTGAGGTAGTAGATGCCCAGCACGATGTCTTGGCTCGGCACGATGATCGGCTTGCCGTGGGCCGGGCTGAGGATGTTGTTGGTGCTCATCATGAGCACCCGCGACTCGATCTGGGCCTCCACCGTGAGGGGCACGTGCACGGCCATCTGGTCGCCGTCGAAGTCCGCGTTGTAGGCGGTGCACACCAGGGGGTGAAGCCGGATCGCCTTACCCTCGATCAGCTTGGGCTCGAAGGCCTGGATGCCCAGCCGATGGAGAGTAGGGGCACGGTTCAGAAGCACCGGGTGCTCCTGGGTCACCTCCTCCAGAATGTCCCAGACCACCTCCTCCTGGCGCTCCACCATCTTCTTGGCACTCTTGATGGTGGTGGCCAGGCCCCGCTCCTCGAGCTTGTTGAAGATGAACGGCTTGAACAGCTCCAGCGCCATGATCTTGGGCAGGCCGCACTGATGGAGCTTGAGCTCCGGCCCCACCACGATCACGCTCCGGCCCGAGTAGTCCACCCGCTTGCCGAGCAGGTTCTGCCGGAACCGGCCCTGCTTGCCCTTGAGCATGTCCGACAGGCTCTTGAGGGGCCGCCGGTTCGGGCCGGTGATGGTGCGGCCCCGGCGGCCGTTGTCGAACAGGGCGTCCACGGCCTCCTGGAGCATGCGCTTCTCGTTCTTGACGATGATGTCGGGCGCCTTGAGCTCCAGGAGCCGCTTGAGGCGGTTGTTGCGGTTGATGACCCTCCGGTAGAGGTCGTTCAGGTCGCTGGTGGCGAACCGTCCCCCCTCCAGGGGCACCAGGGGCCTGAGGTCCGGCGGGAGAACCGGGATCACCTCGAGGATCATGTCCTCCGGGCGGTTCCCCGAGTTCTTGAAGGCGTTCACCACCTTGAGGCGCTTGGCATACTTCTTGCGTTTGGCCTTGCTGGTGGCCTCGAGCATCTCGGTGCGCAGCTCGTGGGCTAGCTTGGGCACGTCGATGGCATGGAGCAGCCTTCGGATCGCCTCGGCGCCCATGGCCGCCTCGAACTCGGCGCCGTAATCGATCACGGCCTGGCGGTACTGCTCCTCGGTCAGGAGCTCTCCCTGCTTGAGCGGGGTGGTGCCTGGGTCGATGACGATGTAGGCCTCGTAGTAGAGCACCCGCTCCACGTCCTTGAGCTTCAGGCCCAGCACCGCGCCGATCCGGGAGGGCAGGCTCCGGAGGAACCACACGTGGGCCACCGGCGTGGCCAGCTCGATGTGGCCCATGCGCTCGCGCCGCACCGAGGAGCGGATCACCTCCACGCCGCACTTCTCGCACACCACCCCGCGGTGCTTCATGCGCTTGTACTTGCCGCAGTTGCACTCGTAGTCCTTCACCGGCCCGAAGATCTTGGCGCAGAACAGGCCGTCGGACTCCGGCTTGAAGGTCCGGTAGTTGATGGTCTCCGGCTTCTTCACCTCGCCGTGGGACCACTCCCGGATCCGCTCGGGACCGGCGATGGAAAGGCGCACCGCGTTGAAGCTCAACGGGTCCTTGGGCTGGTCGAACAGGCTGTCAATCGTGCGCAAGGCTCAAGACCTCCTTCGAGGGTTTGGCACGGCGAGGGGCGGGCGTCAGACGCTCTCTTCCTCTTCTTCCAAGAGCTCCACATTGAGCCCGAGGGCCTGCATCTCCTTCACCAGCACGTTGAACGACTCGGGGAGCCCGGGCTCGAGCACGGGCTTGCCCTTGACGATGGCCTCGTAGATCCGAGTCCGGCCGGCCACGTCATCGGACTTGACCGTGAGCATCTCCTGCAGGGTGTGGGCCGCCCCATAGGCCTCCAGCGCCCACACCTCCATCTCCCCGAGCCGCTGGCCGCCGAACTGGGCCTTGCCGCCCAGGGGCTGCTGGGTCACCAGGCTGTAGGGCCCGATCGATCGGGCGTGGATCTTGTCGTCCACCAGGTGATGAAGCTTCAGCATGTACATGGTACCCACGGTGACCTTCTGGTCGAACGGCTCACCGGTCTTGCCGTCGTACAGGGTGGCCTGGCCCGTGCGGGGTAGGCCCGCCTTCTCCAGGAGGGACCAGATCTCTTCCTCCGAGGCGCCGTCGAACACCGGGCTCTCCATGTACACCCCTTCCCGGGCGGCCTGGCGGGCGAGGTCCAGGATCACCTCGTCCGAAGCCCGGTCCAGGAGCCCCTGGCTCTCGGGGTCGGGGAACAGGTCCTTCAGCTGCTCCCGCAGGGCCTCGGGGGAGTACTGGGTCTCCAGCACCTTCTGGATCTGCTCGCCCAGGCCCCGGGCAGCCCACCCCAGGTGGGTCTCCAGCACCTGCCCCACGTTCATCCGCGAGGGCACGCCCAGAGGGTTCAGGATGATGTCCACCGGCGTGCCGTCGTCAAGGTAGGGCATGTCCTCCACCGGAACGATCGTGGAGATGACCCCCTTGTTCCCGTGGCGGCCGGCCATTTTGTCACCCACCGACAGCCGGCGCTTGATGGCCACGTACACCTTGACCATCTTGATCACGCCCGGGGGAAGGTCGTCCCCCTCCTCCAGCCGAGACACCCTCTCCTCGAACCGCCTACGAACGGCCGCCACCTGCTGGTCGAGCTTCTCCATCAAATCGTAGACCCGGTCCTCCTTCTCGGGTGCGTCTGCCAACGGCATCTCGCCCCAGGCATCCCGAGGCACCCGGTCCAGAAGCCCGTCGGTGATCGTCTCGCCCTCCGCGATCACCACGTTGCCCTCGAGGTCCACGATGTCCATGCCCGCGGTCTCCCCCACCAGCAGCTCCCGGATCGCCGCAAAGGTGGCGCTGCGCAGGATGGCGATCTCGTCCTCCATGTCCTTGCGCAGCCGCTCGGCCTCGCGCTCCTCCACGGTCTCCTCGCCGTCCTCACCGCCCTTGCGGCTGAACACCTTGGCATCCACCACGATGCCCTCGACCCCGGGGGGCACCCGCAAGCTCGTATCCTTCACGTCCCCGGCCTTCTCTCCGAAGATCGCCCGCAGCAGCTTTTCCTCCGGGGTGAGCTGGGTCTCGCCCTTGGGGGTCACCTTGCCCACCAGGATGTCGCCCGGCCGCACCTCGGCGCCGATGCGCACGATACCGGTCTCGTCGAGGTCCTTGAGCTTCCGATCTCCCACGTTGGGGATGTCGCAGGTGATCTCCTCCTTGCCCAGCTTGGTGTCCCGGGCCACGCACTCGAACTCCTCGATATGGATCGAGGTGAAGGCGTCGCGCTCGATCAGCCGCTCGGACACGATGATGGAGTCCTCGAAGTTGTACCCGCCCCAGCTCATGAACGCCACGAGCACGTTCTGGCCCAGGGCGAGCTCACCCTTGGCCGTGGCCGGGCCGTCGGCCAGGATGTCGCCCGCCCGCACCCGGTCGCCGGCCCGCACGATAGGCCTCTGGTTCAGGCAGGTGTTCTGGTTGGAGCGCTGGAACTTGGTCAGGGTGTACACGTCCACCCCGGACCGGGGCCGGCCGTCCACCTCCTCCTCGTACCGCACCACGATCCGAGCCGCGTCCACGCTTTGGACCACCCCGTCCCGCCGGCACACCACCGTGACCCCCGAGTCCCGGGCCACCACCCGCTCCATGCCGGTGCCCACCAGGGGCGCCTGGGTGCGCAGCAGCGGCACGGCCTGTCGCTGCATGTTCGAGCCCATCAGAGCCCGGTTGGCGTCGTCGTGCTCCAGGAACGGGATCAGCGAGGCCGCCACGCTCACGAGCTGCTTGGGCGAGACGTCCATCAGGTCCACCTCGGAGGGAGACACCAGCACGGTCTCGCCGTTGCGGCGGGCATTGACGATCTCGTTGGTGAACCGCCCCTCCTCGTCCAGGGGCGCGTTGGCCTGGGCGATGGTATGCTCCTCCTCGTCCAGGGCCGTCAGGTACAGGATCTCGTCGGTGACCCTGCCGTCCACCACCTTCCGGTACGGGGTCTCGATGAACCCGAACTCGTTGACCCGGGCGTAGATCGACAGGCTCACGATCAGGCCGATGTTCGGGCCCTCCGGTGTCTCGATGGGGCAGATCCGACCGTAGTGGGTGGGGTGCACGTCGCGCACCTCAAACCCCGCCCGCTCCCGGGTGAGCCCGCCGGGGCCCAGGGCGCTCAGGCGCCGCTTGTGGGTGGTCTCGGACAGGGGGTTGGTCTGGTCCATGAACTGGCTGAGCTGCCCCGACCCGAAGAACTCTTTCACCACCGCGGTGACCGGCTTGGAGTTCACCAGGTCGTGGGGCATGAACGACTCCACCTCACCCAGGGCCATCCGCTCCTTCACGGCCCGCTCCATCCGGACCAGGCCCACCCGGTAGCGGTTCTCTAGCAGCTCGCCCACCGAGCGCACCCGCCGGTTGCCCAAGTGGTCGATGTCGTCGGTCTTGCCCTGGCCGTTGCGCAGACCCACCAGGTAGCGCACCACCGCGAGGATGTCCTCCCGAGTCAGGGTCTGCTGCTCCACAGGGACGTCGAGCCGAAGCTTGTGGTTGAGCTTGATCCGGCCCACGTCCGACAGCTCGTACCGCTCGGGGTTGAAGAACAGGTTCTCGAAGAACTTGGTGGCCGTGTCCAGGGTGGGCGGGTCACCCGGCCGCATGCGCCGGTAGATCTCGATGATGGCCTCCTCCGAGTCCCGGACCCGGTCGTCCATCAGGGTGTTACGGATGTACGGCCCCACCTTCAAGTTGTCGATAAACAGGATCGAGAACTCCCGGATGCCCCGCTCCTGGAACCGCTCCAGCAGCTCGGGGGTGACCATCTCACCCGCCCGGGCGATCACCTCCTCGGTCTCGGGGTCGGTCACGGTCCGGCCCAGGTAGCTCTCCTCCATGGCCTCCAGGCCCACGGGCAGGAACTCGGCCCCCAGCTTCTTGAGCTTTCGCAGGGCGGCCTTGCCGATCTTGCGCTGCTTGCGCACGATCACCGTGCCCGTGGCCGGGTCCACCAGGTCCTCGGTGGCCCGGCTCTCGGGGAGCAGGTCGAGCCGCAGCTCCTTCTCGGCCTTGCCCGTCTCCCAGTCCACCCGGATCCGGAGCTTGTCATAGAACAGATCCAGGATCTCCTCGTGGCTGTAGCCCAGAGCCTTCAGCAGCACCGTGGTGTGGAGCTTGCGCCGCCGGTCGATCCGTACGAACACCAGATCCTTGTGGTTGAACTCGAAGTCGAGCCACGACCCCCGGTACGGGATCACCCGGGCCGAGTACAGGAACTTGCCGCTCGCGTGCTTCTTGCCCTCGTCGTGGCTGAAGAACACCCCGGGCGACCGGTGGAGCTGGTTGACGATGACCCGCTCGGTCCCGTTGATGATGAACGTGCCGTTCTCGGTCATCATCGGGATCTCGCCGAAGTACACCTCCTGCTCCTTCACGTCCCGGATGCTGCGGGTGCCCGTGGCCTCGTCCACGTCCCATACCACGAGCCGGACCGTGATCTTGAGGGGCCGGGCGTAGGTCATGCCCCGCTGGAGACACTCTTTCACCGAGTGACCCGGCTCGCCCAGCTCGTACCTCACGAACTCCAGGGATGCCGTCTCCGCGAAGTCCTTGATGGGGAACACGCTCTGGAACACCCGTTGCAGGCCCACGTTGCGCCGCTCCTCGGGCGGGACGTCGGCCTGGAGGAACCGGGCGTAGGACTCCCTCTGGACCTCGATCAGGTTGGGAATCCCGACCACGGTCTCGATCTTGTTGAACTTACGGCGGAGCCTTCGGTTGTCGGCCACGGAATACGCCATGGGGTTCCGTCTCCTTCGCACGGCAGGATGGTTCACAGGCATCGCGCCCGCTTTCGGCCCGGGGCAGGAGGTGTGGATGCGAGAGCTAGGGGCAGGTCAAAAACGAAACGGGGCACGCGGAGGGCACACGCCCCCCGCGCGCCCCCATCGGGGGTCCACAGGGTACAACCGCTCTCTATGCTCGCCCTCAACCCAGATCATTCATGAAGCCTTCTACTGCAATCGGCGGCTTCGCGACGAGCGCCCATGAATGATCCGGGTTAGGCGATCTCGACCTTGCCCCCAACTTCCTCGATCTTCTTCTGGATCTCCTCGGCCTCTTCCTTGCTCACGCCCTCCTTCACCACGGAGGGGGCGCTGTCCACCAAGGCCTTGGCCTCCTTGAGGCCCAGGCCCGTGATGGCCCGGACCACCTTGATCACCTGGATCTTCTGGCTGCCCGCCTCGGTCAGCTTCACGTCGAACTCGGTCTTCTCCTCGGCGGCCGGGGCGGCCTCGCCGCCGGCCATGCCCGGCACGGCTGCCACGGCCACGGGCGCGGCGGCGCTCACGCCGAACTTCTCCTCGAGCTCCTTCACGAGCTCGGAGAGCTCGAGCACGGTCATGCTCTCGATGAACTGGATCACGTCTTCCTTGGTGATGGCCATCGGGTACTTCCTCCACTTCTCGGGTTGATTGGGATGGGGTGAACCGCCGCCTCAGGCGGCCTCCTTCTGCTGCTGGATCTGGCTGAGCACCTGCACGAACCCGCGCGGCACGCCCGAGAGCACGCCCAGGAGCCCGCGGATCGGCCCGGCCATGACGCCCACCAGCTGCCCGAGGAGCTGCTCCCGGCCCGGCAGCCTGGACAGGGCCTCCACCTCGGCCGCGGTGATCGGCTTGCCCGGCAACCCCCCGCACCGGACGGTGAGCACGGGGTTGTCCTTGGCGAACTCGGTCACCGCCTTGGCCAGGGCCACCGGGTCCTCGAACGTGAAGCTCACCGCGGTGGGCCCCACGAACGCGTCCCGAAGCCCTTCGTAAGGGGTGTCCTCGACCGCCAGGCGAGCCAAGGTGTTCTTGACCACCCTGTGCTCGGCCCCTTCCTTCTCCAGGCTCCGGCGCAGGGTGTTGGCCTGGGCCACGGTGAGCCCACGGAACTCGCTGACCACCACGCCCTGGGCCTTCTCGAACATCTCCTTGAGTTGCTGGACGGCTTCCTGCTTCTGTGTTCTGTTCACGTTTCCCTCGACCCCCTTTCTCCCAACAGCGGTTGCGGTGGACGGTCTCCCATCTTCCGGCCGTGATGGAGAGGGGGGTCTTTCACCCCATCCCTCCGAGAAGCCGACTCGGCAGGAGATTAAGCCCCGGCGGGGCACCTGCGGTCTTCGTACGGCCTGGAAGGCGTTGAACTTCGGTCGTCGGTCTACGGTCTACGGTCGTCGGTCTACGGTCGTCGGTCCCCCGTCACCGATCACCGACTCACGCCCGAAATTGAGCCGGGTCAATCTTCATGCCGGGGCCCATGGTGGTCGAGAGGGCCACGCCCCGGATGTACGCGCCCTTGGCCGAGGCGGGCTTGGCCCGGATCAGGCTCTCGATCACCGCGGAGACGTTCTCCTTGATCCTCTCCGGGTCGAACGAGCGCCGGCCCACCGGCACGTGGATGATGCCGTACTTGTCCACCCGGTACTCGACCCGGCCGGCCTTGAGCTCCTTCACCGCCTGGGCCACATCGAAGGTAACCGTGCCGCTCTTGGGGTTGGGCATGAGCCCCCGGGGCCCCAGGATCCGGCCCAGCCGACCCACCACCCCCATCATGTCCGGGGTGGCCACGGCCTTGTCGAACTCGAGCCACCCGCCCTGGATCTTCTCGGCCAGGTCCTCGGCGCCCACGTGGTCGGCTCCGGCCTCCTCGGCCTCCTTGGCCTTGTCGCCCTTGGCGAACACCAGCACCCGCACGCTCTTTCCGGTGCCGTGGGGCAGCACCACGGTGCCCCGCACCATCTGGTCGGCGTGGGCCGGGTTCACGCCCAGCTTCACGGCCAGGTCCACGCTCTCGTCGAACTTCGCCCACGAGACCTCGGGCAGCAGGACCAGGGCCTCGTCCAGGGTGTAGAGCTTCAGACGGTCCACCTTGGACCGGGCCTCCAGGTACTTCTTTCCTTTGCGGGCCATGGGATCCTCCTCCGTCGCCGCTAGTCCACGACCTCGAGGCCCATGCTGCGAGCCGCACCCTCGACGGTGCGGATCGCGGCCTCGATGTCGGTGGTGTTCAGATCGGGCATCTTCTGCTCCGCGATCTTGCGGACCTGCTCACGGGTCACCTTGCCCACCTTCTTCTTGTTGGGTTCCCCGGAGCCTTTCTCGATGCCCGCCGCCATCTTCAGGAGCACGGCGGCCGGAGGGGTCTTCGTGATGAACGTGAAGGACCGGTCGGCGTACACGGTGATCTCCACCGGCGTGACGATGCCGTTTCCGTCCTTCGTCTTGGCGTTGAACGCCTTGCAGAACTCCATGATGTTGACCCCGTGCTGGCCCAGCGCCGGCCCCACGGGGGGGGACGGGTTCGCCTGGCCGGCCGGGATCTGCAGCTTGATGATCGCTGCGACCTTCTTCGCCATGGTGTCAGCTCCTTTTTCAGAGGTACGGCAGGGCCCCGGCGGCCCCGTCCTAGCGGCCTCCCTCTGCTGGGAACGGCCTCCCTCAGGTCTTCTCCACCTGGAAAAACTCCAGCTCCACCGGAGTGGACCGACCGAAGATGCTCACGAGCACCCGAAGCTTCCCCTTGTCGGGGTTCACGTCCTCCACCACGCCGGTGAAGTTCGAGAACGGCCCGTCGATCACCTTCACCTGCTCCCCCCGGCTGAACTCGTACTTGGGCTTCGGATGGGCCCGGCCCTCCTCCATCTGGCCAATGATCTTCTCGACCTCCTCGTCGGAGATGGGCGTGGGCTTCACCCCGCCCCCCACGAACCCGGAGACCTTGGGGGTGTTCTTCACCAGGTACCACGCGTCCGTGTCCATCTCCATCTGGACCAGGATGTACCCCGGGAAGAACTTGCGCGAGGTCGTGCGCTTCTCGCCCTTCACCACCTCGACCACCTTCTCCGAGGGCACCAGGATCTGGCCGAACCGGTCCTCCATCCCGTGCTCGCGGATGCGCTGCTCCAGCGCCGCCTTCACACGGTTCTCGTAACCGGAGTAGGTCTGCACCACGTACCACTGCTTGGCCATTTTCCGCTGCCCTGCGATTCGGTGTGAGGATGAGGGTGAAGGGAAGGGACGTCCGGCGCCCGGTCGGCCGGCGTTGGGGAGGGGTTCAGCTCAACACGAGCCGGAACAGCTGATTCAACAGGGCGTCCACCAGCCCCAGGTAAATCCCCACCACGAACGTCACGACCAAGACCACCACGGTCGAAGCGGTGGTGACCTTCCGGTCGGGCCAGGTCACCTTTTTGATCTCGACCCTCGCCTCCCGAAGGAAGGTCCGCAGCTTCTCGATCATCCGAAACCCCAAGAAAAAAAGAAAGTGGCAGGCCAGGAGGGATTCGAACCCCCAACCCCCGGATTTGGAGTCCGGTGCTCTACCAGTTCGAGCTACTGGCCTGCACGACGAAACGCGATGGACGGCCGGGCTACTTGGTCTCTCGGTGGACCGTGTGCCGGTTGCAGAACCGGCAGTACTTCTTCTTCTCGAGCTTGCCGGTCGTCTTCTTCTTGTTCTTGTCGGTGTGGTAGTTGCGCTGCTTGCACTCGGTGCAAGCCAGGATCACGGCGTCTCTCATCGGCTCGGGGCTCCGCCAACTACTCGAGGATCTTCGTCACGACGCCGGCGCCCACCGTGCGGCCACCCTCACGGATCGCGAACCGCAGCCCCTCCTCCATCGCGATCGGCGTGATCAGGTTCACCGTGATCCGCACGTTGTCCCCCGGCATCA
>JALUTY010000012.1 GCA_027021615.1 bacterium
GATGCGAGAGACCTGGGCGTGGCGACCGCGCTTGCCCACGGGCTTGGGGTCCCAAAGGGACGTCGGTCTGCCACGCCCTACCGAGAGAACAAAGTTAACCATTGGGGCCCTTATACAAGGGGCCTGCTGGAGAGCCGCGCGCGGCCTTATCAGGGGCCAGAATTCAGATGCCAGTGGACAGAGGGGGACTACCCCGGCAGTCGGGGGAGCATTTTTGAACACCTGTCCTCTGTCCGCTGAAGTCTGTCTCCTGAAATCCTTGCCCCGCCTCCGGCTGTGGCCCCCCGGATCAGGGAACGTTACCTTCCCCGTTGTAAGGCCCCCCAGGGGGCCCGATGGAGCTTCCCCCTACCCCCCGGGGCGCCGGGGCGGCTACAATGTTCCTCCAAGGTTTCCTGTCCCCTACCCCCCTCCTGCCGAGAGGGCCGTGGCACGAGTGAACTACTACGAGATCTTGGGCATCCACCGCAACGCCACCGCGGCCGAGGTCAAGCAGGCCTTCCGCCAGCTGGCGCTGCGCTTCCACCCGGACCGCAACCCCGAGGACCCCGAGGCCGAGGCCCGGTTCAAGGAGATCGCCGAGGCCTACGAGGTGCTGTCCGATCCAGCCCGCCGGGCCGAGTACGACCGGGGAGGCCGGCCTTCGCCCGGGGCGTTTCGGACCCGGGAGACCGATCTGCGGGCCCAGGTGGACGAGCTGTTCCGCGAGATCTTCGGCGACGTGTTCGGCGGTCGGGGCCCGCGGGGACCCCGACCCCAGCGGGGCGCCGACCTGCGGTACCGGGTCCAGCTGGACCTGGCCGAGGCCGTGGAGGGAGCGGTTCGCGACCTGGAGATCCCGACCCGCAGCCTGTGCCGATCGTGCGGGGGCACCGGCGCCCGGCCGGGCACCCCCCGGGTGGCCTGCCCCGAGTGCCGGGGCCACGGCACGGTTCGATTCCAGCAGGGGTTCTTCCACGTGGAGCGCGAGTGTCCGGTGTGCGGGGGTGAGGGCCGGGTTCCCGAGTCCCCGTGCGCGGCGTGTCACGGCCGGGGCCAGCGGGAGGTGGTTCGGCAGCTCCAGGTCCGCATCCCGCCCGGGGTGCAGACCGGCGACCGGCTCCGGCTGGCCGGGGAGGGGGAGGCCGGCCAGCACGGCGGACCGCCCGGCGACCTGTACGTGGTGGTGGAGGTCCGGGAGCACCCGGTGTTCCGCCGGGAGGGGCGGGACCTGGTGTGTGAGGTTCCGGTCTCCTACGCTCAGGCCGCCCTGGGCGCGGACCTGGAGGTGCCCACCCTGGGTGGAGAGCGGGTACGGGTGCGGATCCCCCCGGGCACCCAACCGGGCGCCGAGTTCACGGTGCCGGAGCTTGGGGTGCCCACCCGGGGCGGGGGGCGGGGGAGCCTAAGGGTACGGGTCCGTATCGAGGTGCCCAAGGCCGTGCACGGCCGGGCTCGGGAGCTGGTGGAGCAGCTGGCTCGGCTCGAGGCCCAGGATCCCGACTCGCCCCAGGCTCGGTTCTGGCGCAGGGTGTCCGAGGGGGAGTCCGGGTGAGGCCCCGGCGGCTCGTGTGGATGGCCGTTGCCGCGGCCATGGCGGCCTGCAGCCGGCCCGCCGTGAGGCCCGAGCCTCCGGTCCCGCCGGCCCAGGTACACCGCCGGGTGTTCCGCCCGCCCGCCCGCCCGGAGCCGGTGCCCTCGGCCCCTTCTTCGCCCGCCCGGCCCGAGGCGCGGGCCCCGTCCGTCCCTCCCCCGTCTCCTCCCCCGCCGGCCGAGGCCCCTCCCCCGGCCCCGGATCCCCTTGCCGAGGCCGAGGCCCGCATCGCCCAGGGGGAGTTCGAGGCGGCCCTGGCCGCGCTGGAGTCGGCCGGGCCCACCCCCGAGGCCCTGCGGAGGAAGGGCGACGTGCTGGTCGCTTTGGGCCGCTACCCCGCCGCGGTGGCGGCGTACGCGGCCGCGCTGCCCGAGGACGACGACGTCGCGGCCGAGCCTCTCAGGGCGCTGATCCGCAGTGTGCTCGACGCCATGGGAGCGGCCGATCTGGAGGCGGTGGCTCGGCAGTGCCCGTTCTGCCCCGAGGGCGGCTACGCCCGTCTGCGGCTGGCTCGCCTGGCCCTGGCCCAGGGGCAGACGGACCGGGCCCTGGACCTTCTGTCGGACCTGGAGGCCGACTTTGCCGGCGACCCGGTGGGCCGGGCTGCGGCCGCCCTGCGGGTCCGGATCGAGGCCCGCAGGGCCGTGTCGCCCGGCACCTACGGCCTGTTGGTGCCCCTCACGGGCCCCTTGGCGCCGTTCGGCCGGCGGGTGCTGAGGGGGGCCGTGCTGGGCGCAGGCCTGTTCGGGCCGGAGGATCCGGGGGTACGGCTCCTGGTGCGGGACAGCCGGGCTGACCCCGAGACCGCGGCCGCGGCCGTGGAGGAGCTGGCTCGGGCCGGGGCCGTGGGCCTGGTGGGGCCGCTCAAGGGCGAGGCGGCCCGCCGAGCGGCCCAGGCCGCCCGGTCGGGGGGGGTGCCTCTGGTGGCCCTCACCCCGGCAGCCGGGGTGGCCGGCGACGGAGCGCACCGCATGTACCTGCCCGAGGCCGAGGAGATGGCCGCGCTCGTTCGGTACGCGGTGCAGGGGCTGGGGCTGCGCACCTTCGCGATCCTCTACCCCGACACGGACACGGGGCGGTTGTACCGGGACCGGTTCTGGGACCGAGTGGTGGCCGAGGGGGGCGAGATCACCGGGGTGGAGGCGTTTGGCGGAGACCTGGCGTCGGCCAGCGAGGCCGTGGAGAGGCTCACGGGGGTGTACGGCCTCACCCCCGAGGAGCTTCGGGCCCGGTTCCTGGAGGAAGAGCAGCTCCGCCTGGCCAGGGAGCGGGAGCTGTGGGAGGCCCTGGGCGTCACCCCTGCCGAGGCGACGGAGCCGGAGGGTGGGGTCCAGGTAGACGAGCAGCGGTTGGCCGAGTACAGGCCCCGGCCCATCGTGGACTTCGACGCGGTGTTCCTGCCGGCCCCGGGCCTGACCGCGGCCCAGGTGGCGCCGCTGCTGGCGTTCCACGACGTGGAGGACGTGGTTCTCCTGGGGATCCGGGCCTGGAACTTTCCCGGGTTCGTGGAGGTGGGTCGGGAGGCCGTGGATGGGGCGGTGTTCGCGGCCGAGTTCCACCCGGACCGGCCGGCGAGCCGGTCCTTTGCCGAGGCCTACCGGGAGGCCTACGGCGAGGCACCGGGGGTGCTCGAGGCCTACGCTCACGACGCCGTGGCCCTGGTGGTGTCCGGAGGGGCCGAGGAGACCCGTCCCGCCCTGGCCGCCCGGCTGGCGGGCGTGGCTGCGTTCCCCGGGGTGCTGGGGCCGATCACCGCTGCTGCGGGTGGGGACCTGTGGGCTCCCCCGGTTCTTCTGACCGTCCGTCGGGGGCGCATCGTGCCGGCGGAGCCCCCCGCGGCCCTCTCGCTGCCGAGGAACCCATGACCGAGCTGCCCCGTTTCCACCTCCTGTCCAACGGGTTCGAGGTGCTGGTGCTCCCGAACCGGGCCGCGCCGGTGGTGGCCATGGACCTGTGGATCCGGGCCGGAAGCGCGTGCGAGGGGCCCGGCCAGGGGGGGCTGGCCCACCTGGTGGAGCACATGCTGTTCAAGGGCACCGAGCGGCGGGGACCCGGCGCGATCGCGGCCGAGGTGGAGGGCGTGGGAGGCGAGATCAACGCCTTCACCAGCTTCGACCACACGGTGTACACCTTGGTTCTCGCGAGCCGGTTCACGGAGCTGGGGCTCGACATCCTGGCCGACGCCGTGTTCCGGTCGCGGTTCGACCCCGAGGAGCTGGAGCGGGAGAAGCGGGTGGTGCTGGAGGAGATCAAGCGGGGCCGCGACCACCCCCAGCTCCGGCTGTCCCGGCTCCTGTTCCAGGAGGCTTACCGGGTGCACCCCTACGGCCGGCCGGTGATCGGCACGGAGCAGACCGTGCGGTCCTTCGGCCCCGACGACTGCCGGGCCTTCGTGGCCCGGTGGTACCGGCCGGCCAACATGACCCTGGTGGTGGCGGGCGACGTGGAGGAGGGGGCCCTGCTGGCCTGGGTGGAACGGTGGTTCGGGGGAGGCCGGCGGGGCAGGCCCCGGCCCCCAGCCCGGCCCCGA
Organism: bacterium; assembly: GCA_027021615.1. GTDB lineage: Bacteria > Desulfobacterota > Deferrisomatia > Deferrisomatales > Deferrisomataceae > Deferrisoma. The sequence goes on from JALUTY010000012.1 coordinate 4,104, forward strand.
GAGCCCCGGCCCGACGGGCTGCGGGTCCGGTTCGAGGACCGGGACCTCACCGAGACCTACCTGAGCGCTGCCTTCCCCGGGCCCTCGGCCCGGGGGGGAGACGTTGCCGCGGTGGATCTTCTTGCGGCCGTGCTGGGCCAGGGGGAGGCCTCCCGGCTCCAGCACCGGGTCAAGCTCGAGCGCAACCTGGTGCGGGTGGTGGGCGCGGGAGCGTACACCCCCCGGGACCCGGGCCTGGTGTACCTCTCGGCCGTGAGCGACCCGGACCGGGTGGCAGAGGCGTTCGAGGCCGTGCTCCACGAGACCTTCCGGCTGCGACACGAGCCGGTGGGGGCCCGGGAGCTGGACCGAGCCCGGCTCAACCTGGAGGCCGAGTTCGTGTACCAGCGCGAGACCGTGCAGGGCCAGGCGGAGAAGACGGGGTTCTTCCACCTGGTGCTGGGCGACGCCGGGGCCGAGCAGGTCTACTTGGAGCAGCTGCGGGCGGTGGGGCCGGCCGAGGTGCAGGCCGCGGCGCGCCGGTATCTGCGGCCCGAACGGGCCGTTGTGGTGGCCCTGGGGCCTTCCGGCACCCCATGTTGGGACGGGGCTGCCGCGGCCCGCATCGTCCGGCGGGCTGCCGAGACCAGCCGCCGGATTCACCGCCGCAGCACGGCGGTGCGGCGCCAGTGGGTATGCCGCACCCTGGCTAATGGGGCCCGGGTGATCGTTAAGGTGAACCCCCAGGTCCCCCTGGTGGCCTTGCGGGCCGGGTTCCTGGGCGGGCTCCGCCGCGAGCCGGAGTCCCATGCCGGGGCGTTCCACCTGCTGGCCCGGTCCTGGACCCGGGGCACGGCGTCGCGCAACGTGTTCGAGATTGCCCACGCTGTGGACGCTCTGGGCGGGGACGTGGAAGGGTTCTCGGGCCGCAACTCGTTCGGCCTCCGGGCCGAGTTCCTGTCCCGCTACCTCGAGGACGGCCTGGAGCTGGTGGCCGAGATCCTGACCCACCCCTCCTTCCCGGAGGAAGAGGTGGCCAAGGCTCGGGAGGACGCGGTGGCGGGTCTCCGGGCCCGGCGGGACAACCCCTCGGGGTTCGCGTTCCGCCGGTTCGAGGCGGCCCTGTACGGGCCACATCCGTTCGGCCGGGACGTGCTGGGTACTGAGGCGGCCCTGGCCGGGCTCACGGCGGCAGACCTCCGGGCCCTGTACCGAGCCGCGGCCCGGCCCGAGAACCTGGCCCTGGCCGTGGTGGGACGGGTGGCGCCCGACCGGGTGATCGAGTTCTGGGAGCGGGCCTTGGAGGGCCTAGCTCCCGAGGGCGAACTGCCGCCCCCGCCCCGGTCCCCGACTCCGCCCGCCGGGGCCGAGGTCCGGCGGGAGCCGTCGCCGTTCGAGCAGGCCCACGTGGTGGTCGGGTTTCTGGGGGCCCGGCTCGCCGACGCGGACCGCTACGCCCTGCGGGTGGCGGACTCGATCCTGAACGGCCAGGGCGGCCGGCTGTTCCGGCGTCTGCGGGACGAACGGGGCCTGGCCTACGCGGTCACCAGCGTGTGCGTGGAGGGCCTCGACCCGGGCTACGTCGCCGGGTACATCGCCACCGCGCCCGAGCACGCCGAGGACGCCCGGCAGGGGCTGCTGGAGGAGATGGTCCGGTTGGCCCACATCCCCCCCGAGCCGGACGAGCTGGACCGGGCCCGGCGCAAGCTGGTGGGTGCGTTCGAGATCGCGCTCCAGTCCAACCAGGTCCAGGCCACCCAGATGGCCTTGGACGAGGTCTACGGCCTGGGCTATCGGTCCCTGGAGACCTTTGCCCAGAGGGTCATGGCGGTGGACGCCGAGGCCGTGCAACAGGTCGCCGCCCGGTACTTGCGGCCCGAGGCGTCGGTGAGCGTGGTGCTGGGGGGCGGTGGTTGAGGCGTGGTGCGCGGCCGGTGCGGTGGAGTTTCGTGGTCGCCGGCGCCGCCGCGGTGGGGTTGGGGGTGGTGGGGATCTTCGTCCCGCTGCTCCCAACCGTTCCGCTGTTTCTTCTGGCCGCCGCGTGCTTCGCTCGAGGTTCGGATCGCCTGCACCGGTGGCTCGTGGAGCACCGTCACCTGGGGCCCGTGATTCGGGCCTACGGCCATGGCCGGGTGCCCCGGCGGGCCCGGAACCGGGCGCTCGCGCTGATCTGGCTCACGATCCCCTTGACCGCCTTCCTGGCGGTCCGGTCTCCCTGGCTGCGCGTGGGGCTCCTGGGGGTGGGGGCCGCGGTGTCCGTCTACCTCCTGCGGCTTCCGGTGGAGGAGGCCTCAACTCCTGGGGAGGGCGGGCCGATCCAAAAGGGGTGACTCGCCGGGTCGTTCTTTCCTTCGGGGAGGGGGCATGGGGTCCGTGATCGAACCGATTTCCGTCCAAGACCTGATCCGCTCCATCCACGCGGTGCTCGTGGTGTTCGACCCAGAGGGCCGGGTCCGGCTGTGGAATCCGGCAGCGGAGGATTCCTTGGCCCTCAGCCCAGGGGCCGGGCCCGATCAGGTGGCCGGGCGCCTGGGCGCCGAGGTGGTCGGGGCCGTGCGCACCGCCCTGACCCGCGGCGCACCGGTGCGTGTGGACGAGGTCTCCCTGGAGGTGGGGGGCCGGCCGCGCACCTTTGGGTTCACGGTGTCGCCGATCCGGGGCGACGACGGCCCGGCCGGGGCGGTTCTTACGGGCCGCGACATTACCAGCCGGGTGCGGCTGGCGTCCACCTTGGAGGACCTGACCCGTCGGGCCGACCGGGAGTCGGCCCTGCGCCGGCTGGTCCACGAGCTGCGCACCCCTCTTAACTCGATCCTGGGAACCGCCCAGTACCTGGAGCTGATCACCGAGCCGGAGGCCCCGCCCCGCCGGTACGCTCGGTTGATCGCGGAGGAGGCCTCCCGGCTCTCCCGCCTGCTCGACGGGGTGGACGAGCTCCGTCGGGCCCGGGCCCTGCGCCTGCGGGCGGCAGACCCCCTGCCCGCGGTGCGGCGGGCCGTGGAGGTCATGGCGCCCCTGGCTGACGAGGCCGGGGTTCGGCTGGAGACCGGTCTGCCCACCTCCCTGCCCCCGGTGTCCCACGACCCCGACCGGCTGGAGGAGGTCGCGCTGAACCTGATGCAGAACGCGGTGGAGGCGGCCGGTGCCGGCGGCACGGTACGGGTGGCGGCCGGGTCGGATTCTCAGGGGGTATGGATCTCGGTGGAGGACGACGGGCCCGGGGTGCCCGAGGAGATCCTGCCCCGCCTGTTCCAGCCGTTCGTGTCGGGCAAGCCCGGCCGGGGGCGGGGGCTGGGCCTGGCCCTGTGCCGGGAGATCGTAGAGGAGCACGGGGGCGAGATCGTGTGTGAGCCGCCCCCGGCCGAAGGGGCCCTGTTCCGGGTCCAACTGCCACGGTTATGACCTCGGCCCGCTCCGAGGCCCTGCGGCGGCTCGAAGACCTGCTGGCCGGCCGGGTCCGGGTGCCGGCCGAGGCCCTGGACCGGCTACTGGGGGCCCTGATCCAGCGGTCCGGCCCCGAGGGCCTCCAGGCCGTAGGGCTGCACCTGGTGCGGGAGCCCGACCCCCGCAGGGCGGCGCTCCTGATCGATTCCCTTCCCCCCTCTCTGGTGGAGCCCCTGATCCCCTACCTGGTCGAGGGGGTGGTGAAGAGCCCCACCCTGCCCCGGGGGCTCGCCACCGTCCGGGCCCTTGGGGGCCTGGGCAGTCCCGCGGCCCACCGCGCCCTGACCGATATCGAGGCTAAGGTGCCCCACCCGGCCCTGCGGGCCGCGGCCGCGGCCCGCAGGGCTGAGATCGAGGCCGCTCACCCGGCCCGGTACGTGTGGCTGCCCCGGCTGGCCGCGGGCGGCGAGGTCGAGGCCGCCGAGGAGATCCGACGGGGCCTGCGGGAGGCCCCCGATCCCGACCTGGAGGCCCTGCTCCTGGCCGTGTGGCCCCAGATGGAGGGCCCGGCCCGAGGGGTGGTCCTCGAGCTCCTGGCCGAGAGGGGGTCCGAGGTCTCGTACGGGGCCCTGCGGGACGCCTGGAGCCCGGAGGCCGAGGGCGCCGGAGCGGTTCTGGCCGCTCTGGCCGGCATCGCGAAAAGGCGGCCTGGCTTGGCCCAGGCCGACCGGGCGTTTTGGGAACGGGCCCTGGAGGAGGCCCTGGGTGATCCCGTCTCCGGAGGGGCTCTGGCGGCGCTGGCCTGTGCCGGCACCCAGCCGCCGGACGTCCGGCTGTTGGACCGGATGCTGGCGTCATCGGTGGAGGCGGTGCGCCGCCAGGCCGAAGCGTGTCTGGTTCAATGGCCGGTGGCGGAGCTCGAGGAGCCCCTGCGGGCTCTGCTCCCCCGGGTGGGGGAGGCCGAGGCGGTCCGGGTGCTCCAGGCCCTGGAGAAACAGGACGCCGGCCGCACCCTGGAGGAGTGGGCCTGCGACTCCGATCCCGGCCGGCGCACTGCAGCGGCCCGGGCGGCCCTGGTCTGCGGCCGGGACGACCTGTGGGGCCGGCTGCTCGCCGACCCCGATCCCCGTGTGGCCCTGGCCTCGGCCTCGGCCCTGGGGGAAGCCGAGCCACCGACCCTGGTGGCCATCGAGGGCGCGCTCGGGGCGTCTCCGGTGCCGCTGGTGGTGAAAACCCTGTGCGAGTACCTGGCAGAGCACGGCGACGCCAGCTCCGGCGACGCCCTGGCCGGATGCTTGGTGCGCGAGCCCTGGCGGGCCGCGCCAGCGGCCCGGGCCCTGGCCCGGCTGCGGCAGCGGGGCGTGCTCTCCTGGGAGTTCCTGTCCGATGGGGCGCGGGAGGCGGTGGGCCGTGCGGCCGCCGACCTGCCCCTGGAGGGGCCGGCCCTGGCCCTGTGGGGGGCTTTGATCGAGGACCTGCCGGTGGAGATCCTCGACGTTTTACGCGACCGGCTCCACGCTGAGACCCAGGGCGAGACGAGGGGCCGGCCCAAGGCCACCCTGCTCCAGGCCGTATACCTGGCCGTGGTGGGGCGGCTTCAGGTGCTGCGCACGGCGGAGCGGTGCCGAGAGGAGGCCGAGGCCCTGTTGGCGAAGCTCTCGGTCGGCCGGGTCCGCCCCGACCGGGTGGGAGCGTTGGCACGGAGCTGGTCGCGGCCCGACGTCACCTTTCCCGAGGACCTGTCGGCGCGGGTGGAGACGTTCCTGCTGGGGGTGGCCGAGGACCGGCACGCCCACGTAGGGGCCCGGGTGGAGGCGGTTCGGGCCCTGGGCTGCCGGGGGTCGACCCGGTGCATCCCGGCCCTGGTGCGGCTGCGGCGGAACCCCCTGACCGCATTGGCGGAGGCGGCGCGGGAGGCCCTGGCCGAGGTGGCTCGCCGCAACCCGGCTGCCGAGGTGGTGTCCCCCGCCGGGGACGAAGGGGGGCCGACCGTGCTGCTGGTGGAGGACGAGGCTTCGGTGCGCGACGTGTACGCCCGCTACCTGCTGGAGAAGGGGTTCTCGCCCCTGCCCGCCGGCGACGGTCTCCAGGCCCTGGACCTGGTCGAGAAGCTCCCCGTGGACCTCGTGGTGCTCGACCTGGAGTTGCCCCGCCTGGACGGGTTCGGCGTGCTCGAGGCCCTGGCGCGGCGCCGCCGTCGGCCGCCCGTGGTGGTGGTCACGGCCCACGGCGACCGGGCCACGGTGCTGCGGGCCGTGCGCCTGGGGGCCGACGACGTGGTGGTGAAGCCGGTGGACCTGGAGGCCCTGGTGGAGCGGATCGGCCGGCTTCTGGCTCGATGAGCACCGCGCGGCGGTTGTGTTTTCGGCCCCGCCCGCTAGAATGCGGACGGTTTCACTCTCGCTGGAGCCCATTGACCGGAGGTTCCCATGCCCCGAGTTCACTGGATCGGCGAACCGGACCCGGACGGCCGGGCCCTGGTGCTCCTCCACGGCGCCGGCGGCGTCCACCGCCTGTGGCTGCCGGTGTGGCAGCGGCTCCGGGTCCGGGGGATCCCGGCCGTGGCCGCGGACCTGCCCGGCCACGGCCGGTCCGGTCCGCCGGACGAGTGGTCGGTGGAGGGCCTCGCCGCGGCCGTGGCCGTAGGGCTTCGCCAGGGGGGAGTGACCGCCTATGCCGTGGCCGGCCACTCCCTGGGCGGTGCCGTGGCCCTGACCCTCGCGGCCCAGGGGGCGGAAGGGGTCCTGGGCCTGGCTGCGGTGGCTACGGGCGCCCGGCTGGCCGTGAACCCGGCGATCCTCGAGGGGCTGCGGACCGCGTTCGGCCCAACGGTCGAACGGATCGCCCGCTGGTGCTACCCCCGGGGAACCCCGGAGGAGGTGTGGCGCGAGGCGGTCCCGACCCTGTCCGAGGCCGGCCCCGACGTGCTCTTGGCCGACTTCCAGGCCTGCCAGCACTACGGGCTGCCCCCCGACGCCCTGGCCCGGATCCGGGTGCCCGCGGCCGTGGTGTGCGGTGACCAGGACGCCATGACCCCCCCTGATCTGTCCCGGGAGCTGGCCGGCGCCGTGGCCCGCGCCCGGCTCTGCCTGGTGCCCGGTGCCGGCCACATGGTGATCCTCCAGGCCCCGGACGAGGTGGCCGACGCCCTGGCCGAGCTGTGGGAGGCGGCGGCGTGATCTTCTTCCCCTTGGCCCTGGTGTTCGCCCTGGTGCTGTTCCTCCTGGGCCTGTTCGTGCTGGCCCTGGTCCAGGTGGGGCTGATCGGGGCGGCGTTCGCCAAGCTGGGGCTCCCGCCCCAGGCCGTGCCCCTGGTGCTCTTGGGCAGCCTGTTGGGCAGCGGGATCAACATTCCGGTGCGGCGGATCCAGGCCCCGGCCCGGCCGGTCCAGCTGGACCTGCTGGCCCTGGGGTTCCGGTTCCGGTTCCCGGGGCTGCCCCTGCGCCAGGAGACCGTGCTGGCCGTCAACCTGGGCGGGGCCGTGATCCCCACCCTGGTGTCCTTGTACCTCCTGGGCCGGGCCGGGTCGCCCTGGGGGTACCTGGCGGCCACGGCCGCCGTGACCTGGGTGGTCCACCGGTTCGCCCGGCCGGTGCCGGGGTTCGGCATCGCGGTGCCCCTGCTCGTGCCCCCGGCCGCGGCCGCGATCGCGGCCCTCTTGTTCAGCCCGGCCGAGGCCGGCCCGGCGGCCTACGTGGCCGGCACCCTGGGGTGCCTGCTCGGCGCGGATCTGCTGAACCTCCCCAAGATCGCCCGCCTGGGCGCGCCGGTGGCGTCCATCGGCGGCGCCGGGACCTTCGACGGGGTGTTCCTCTCGGGCGTGATCGCCGTGTTCCTGGCGGGCTGACGGCCCGGCCGGCTCCTCCCCCCCCATCGGCAGCACCGATTCCCCCGCGGCCGCGGATCCCCATTTCCGATTTCCGGTGGGCGGGCCGGCCTCCTAGAATCGGAGCGCACTGCGTGCTTCCCGTTTCCGTTTCCAGGAGGAGATCCCATGGTTCCCTCGGATGATCGCCAGATGTGGCAGCAGCTTGGCCTCGACCTGGAGGCCCACGACGGCCTTCTTACGGTGCTGGGGCAGGCCTACGGGGACGTGTACCAGCGTCAGCCCCACCGGCCCCGGGCCATGGAGTACTTCGACTTCGTGGTGAGCCAGATCCACGGGCTGCGGGTGCGCGAGCTGCTGCAGGCCAAGGAGGGGGGCCGCAAGGTGGTTGCGGCCTTCTGCGTGTTCGTGCCCGAGGAGGTGGTGCTGGCCGCCGGCGGGGTGCTGATCGGGCTATGCGGAGGGGCCGAGGTGGGGTTCGACCTGGCCGAGCAGTACCTGCCCCAGGCCACCTGCCCCCTGATCAAAAGCTTCTTTGGGTTCAAGCTGGCCCGGCTGTGCCCCTACATCGAGGTGGCTGACCTGGTGGTGGGCGAGACAACCTGTGACGGAAAGAAGAAGGCTTACGAGTCGTTCCACGCCCTGGCCCCGGTGCACGTGATGGAGCTGCCCCAGATGAAGAACCCGGCCGATCGGGTCCTGTGGCGGGCCGAGCTCGCCCGGTTCGTGGATCGGATCGAGGCCCTGACGGGCAGCCGGATCACCGACGACGCTCTGCGGGAGGCCGTAGGCGTGGTCAACGCCAAGCGCCGGGCCCTGGCCAGGCTGGCGGCGCTGCGATCCGCAGACCCGGCCCCCATCTCGGGCCTGGATGCCCTGCTGGTGAACCAGATCTCGTTCTACGACGACCCGGTGCGGTTCACGGCCAAGGTCCACGAGCTGTGCAACGAGCTGGAGGAGCGGGTGGGCCGGGGGCAGGGCGTGGCGCCGCAGGGCGCCCCCCGGATCCTGGTGTCGGGCTCGCCCATGGCGATCCCCAACTGGAAGGTGCCTCAGGTGATCGAGTCGTGCGGGGCGGTGGTGGTGGGCGAGGAGTCGTGCGTGGGATCCCGGAACTTCCGGGACCCGGTGGACGAGGGGCCGGCCGGTCGAGAGGGGCTGCTGGACGCCATTGCCGAGCGCCAGCTCCGGATCGAGTGCGCCTGCTTCACCCCCAACACCGAGCGGGCCGACACCGTGGAGCGGATGGCCCGGGATCTGGGGGCCCACGGCGTGGTCCATTACAACCTGTCGTTCTGCACCCCCTATGCTGCCGAGGCCTTGCGGCTCGACCGGGAGCTTCGGGGTCGGGGCGTCCGGATGCTGCGCCTCGAGACCGATTACTCCCAGGACCAGGGGCAGCTCCGCACCCGGGTGGAGGCGTTCCTCGAGATGCTCGCCATGGGGTGAGCCCGGGTCGGATGCGGGAGCGCGTCGGGCGGCTCAGGCCGTCCCGTGCTCCCGCAGGTACTGGGCCGCCTTCTTGTCCGTCTTCAGAATGTGCTGCCGGAGCCACTCCATCACCCGCTTCTGCACCTCGATGGTCAAGGCGAGCTTGGCGGTGGACTGCTTCTCGTACTCGGCCGAGAGCTTGGCGAAGTCCCGCTTGAACGCCTCGTGCACGGCCCGGTGTCGCTCGTACTCCGGGTACCCCCCTTTGCGCATGATCTCCTCCTCGGTCCGGAAGTGCTCGACCGCATAGCGCCCCAGGAACGCCAGCAGACCCCCCACCACCTTCCGCCCTTTGCCGGCCCGCATGGCCTGGAGGAGCCGGTTCACCTGCTCCACGAGCTCCCGGTGTTGGCGGTCCACCACCTCGATCCCTGTCTCCATCTCGGGCGTCCACTGGAGCTGAAGCATCGCATGCCTCCCGGAACGGAAAGGGTGCGGGGTCTGCCAGACTGAGACTCCCGCGGCAGCTCCCCTTGTCGTCCGTCGGCAGGTAAAACTTGAGAGAGCCCCGGCCTCCGGATCCCTCGCGGCAACGGACGCACCGTCACCGACGGTAAGCAGCGCTACGGCCCCCGCTGTCTTCCTCCCTTGTGAGGTGCTGCAGGGGCACGTAGAACTTCAGGTACCTCCTGCCGTCGGAGTAGGGGACCCCGCAGGGATCCTCCACGAGCACCGTGGCGCGTTTGGTGATCCGGTTGATCCGGCCCTTCCGCCGGATCCCCTGGAACACGAACGAGACCCGGTCGCCCACCCGCAGGTCGTACGTCCGTAGTGCCCGCTGCGGTGGGGTCTCCAGCCGGTGGGTCACGTCCGTGTGTCCGAACAACCCCAGGGCGAGCTCCTGGAACGGCTCGGCCCGGCAGCTCGACGCCCCGGCGGTGAGGAGCTCGATCAGGTGCACCAGCTCGTGTTCGAAGATCCGCAGCAGGGCGTCGAGCCGGTCCCGGCACCCGAGGCCGTTCACCGCCACCGGTCCGCCAGGTCCGTGGAAGTTCGAGAACAGCAGGTGCGAGGAGATCACGATCTCGTACTCGGGTTGATCCGGTCGGGGGGCCGGGCGGAAGTACGTCTTGCCACCGGCGTGGGTCATCCGGCGCGAGAGCCGAAAACCCAGGGCCTGGCCGTCGGCTCCCCCCAGGGCCCGGGTCAGGGCCCCGGCGAACACCCGCCGGTCGTAGAGCTCGAACAGGAGCCGCAGGTCCGAGCTGGAGATCCGGGGGAAGTTTCCCTCCCGCACCCGGGGCGAGCCGGCGAGAATCTCCTGGCGCATGACCCCGGCCCTTCGGGCCGCGTCAGCCGGGGGAAGGCAAAACCTCTCGATCCACCCGTTTGGGGTGAGCGTTCTGTTGCGGGACATGCCGCCAGCCTACGAAAACCGCCCGCTCGACACAACGACCCGGGTTCGAGGCCGGTGTCCCCGGCCGGAGCCAGTCCTCCACTCGCATCCGGCCATGCCCTCGTACGCCTTAAATGCGTAATTTCTGGGTGCCGCTTGACAATGGAGATCCTGGCGCCCCGGCCGGCAGCGGAAGGGCTCCTGCAACCGACAGTGTGTGGCAAGAAGGTCCGTAAGGCGGCAGAAAAGTTCTTCTACTTCCACCCGGCGGCGGAACGGGTGGGGCGCGCGAGACCAGGGGAAGGGCGGGATCCAGGGGGGTGAGGGCGCCTGTTTCGGGTACGGAAGTTGCAGGAGCCGAAATGTGAGCGGAACGGGCGTGGCGGACATCGAGGGTGTCTGAGGAGACGGGGGCAAGGAGGACCGGGATGAAAAGGAGCCTTTGGATCGCCGGGGCGGTGGCGGTGACGTTTTGGGGATGGGGGGTGGAATCGGCCGGCGCGGCAACCATCCTGTTCAACTGGGTGCTGAACGTGGATGGCACCACGGCGGAAGGATGGTTCGGAGACCCGCTTCCCGCGGGCGTGGATGGCAGCGCTTTCGATTTCTCGACGGGCCTAGGGGATCTGGTGGTCCCGGTGTCCGGGCCTGGCTCCCACTACGTGGGACTCCATCTGGACCACGACATCGAAGATTCGTCCACAAGCACGTACTACGACGAGACCGGGGGCGCGACGGGAACCCCGGAACCGGGGCAGAGCTGGGAGATCGACGAGCCAGGCTTCGCTTCGGACGGGGGGGCGGGGCCCTACACCGGGGACATCTATTTCAACATCTACGCGGGTACGCTGGACAACTTGGCATTTTACGACGGCGTAACCGGAGACTCTTTGTCCGTCTACGAGGACCCGATCGTGGACGACGTGTCCCTGGCCCTCGCGTGGGACTTCACCCTGGGGTTGAACCAGTACGCGGTGGTGCGGTTCAGCGTCACTCCGAACGCTCCTCCTTCCGGATTCTACCTGCAGCAGGCGGACCCTCCAACGGGTACCACGTTGTACTTCTCCAGCAATCTGCAGGTGGTGCCGGAGCCGGGTACCTTGCTCCTGGTGGGAAGCGGCCTGGCAGGACTCGCCGGGTGGAGGCGCCGGAGGCGGGCCCGAACCTGACCTTCCGGGAACAAGGAACGACCTCACCGACGGCGGCGGCGCGTGGCCGGTGTGACGGCTGCCTCGTTGGATGCCGATGACTCGGCCCCTCGGCCGTCGGTCCAGGTGACCACGTAGTAATAGGTCTGGCCGGTCACGAGTCCGGTGTCCAGGTAGGTGCAGTAGTCGGTCACGTGGCCCTCGGCCACCCGGTCGTAGGGCCCGCCGGGCGTCGTGCCCCGGTACACGTTGTACGCCTCTGCGTCGGGCACGCAGGTCCAGGTGAGCGACACCTTGTCCAGCTTGCCGCGGCCCGCGAGATCGGCTATGGGCTCCATCTGCGTGGGAACGGGAGCCGTGGCCTCCACCGCGGCGTTGTCCGCAGCGGTCGCGAGCCCGTCCCTGACCTCGAGCCGCAGCACGTAGACGCCGGGTGCATCCGGCACGAACCGGGCCGCGGCCGTGTCGGCGTCCGCGATGTCCGCGTCCCCCAGCGTGCTCCCCGCCGGCACGGAAACGAACCGCCACAGGTACTCGAGGGGCTCTGGGCCGTCGTCCGGGTCGTAGCTCCCCGAGCCGTCCAGCACCGCTTCCTGGCCCACGGGCCCGCTCACGTCCGGCCCCGCATCGGCGTTCGGCGGCACGTTGGGGTCGGAGACCCGGACCGAGGCCCGGTCCTCGTCGGCGGAGAGCCCGTCGGAGACCTCCAGGCTCACCTCGTAGGTCCCCGCCGCGTCGGGCACGAAGGTGGCCGCGGCCGCATCCGCCCCGGTGAGCCCCGCGGTGCTCCCCGAGGGCGAGGAGACGAGGCTCCACCGGTACGTCAGGGGTTGGGGGGCTTGGTCCGGATCGTGGCTCCGGCTTCCGTCGAGCACCACGAGCTCGCCCGGAACCGCCCACCGGTCCGGCCCCGCGTCGGCATTGGGGGGCACGTCCGAGGCAAAGGCCGTGATCGCCACGGTGTCGGCCTCACTGGGAAGCCCTCCGTCGTCCACCACGAGCCGAAACACGTAGGTCCCCTCCACGTCCGGTGTGAACGCCGGCCGCGGGGTGTGCCGACCTCGAATCCCGGCCTCGGTCAGGGAACTCGCCGAGGGCTTCTGCTCGAGGCCCCACTCGTAGGCGAGGATCGCGCCTTCCGGATCGTAGGCGCCGCTGCCGTCCAGGACCGTCTCCTCACCCGTGGGCACGTTCCGGTCGGGTCCGGCGTCGGCCACGGGCGGCTGGTCTAGGGCCAGCACGGTGAACCGTGCCCCGGCCAAGGCCCGGGCCGGGGATGCCGCGGCCGTGAGCACGGCCAGGTACTCCCCGGCATCCACGGGCCCGGCCACGAACGCGTGGCCCCCCGACACCGAGGCGCCCCGTGCCAGGGACACCCGCTCGGTGAACCGGGCCACGGGGTCGCCGGTGGCGAGCCGCAGCACCTCGACGCCCAGGTCCACGTCCGGCGCGTCCACGTTGCCGGCGTTGGTCACGGCGTAGTGGAGCTGGGTCGTCTCGCCCTCGTCGATCTCCGCCGGGAGCGCGGAGATCGTCCCTTCGAACGCCGTGCCCGCCTCCAGGCTCGACAGAATGGAGAACGTGGTCCCGCAGGACGCAGCGGCAACGTCTCCGTAGCGCACCACCACGTCCACGTCGTAGACTCCGGGCCGGAGGGTGCCGGTGTCGAAACCGAAGGGAACGGAGACCGAGGCGCCGGCAGGCAGGGCCGGAGGGCCCCCTTGGTCCGCGTGCACCGCGGCCCCGGCCGGATCCCGCACCGACACGGCGCACACCGGCTGCACAAAGATGGTGTCGGTGGTGGTGTTCTCCACCACGGCGGCGATCCCCACCCTCTCGTGTTCCCTGTAGACGGCCGCGTCCGTGGTCACGCTGCACACGATCTGGCCGGAGTCCACGGCGTCGGCCGTGGCAAGGTCGCAGTCGTCGTCCTTGCCGTTGCCGGGCCGCTCCGACACG
>JALUTY010000013.1 GCA_027021615.1 bacterium
GGCGAGTAATACCGGTGGCCGTAGTAGACGAGCCCCGTCTCGTCGTCGTGGTACTTGGTCGAGAACCGAAAGGGGTTGTCCGCCGGGCCGGTGGCGTAGGTGATATTGCCGTAGGGGTCGTACTCGTAGTGGGCAACTACCGCTCCGGTGCCGGCGTCCACCAGCTGCCCCACGTTGCCGTTGGCATCGTACAGGTAGCGGTAGCTTGTGAGCCCGTCGGTTGAGAAGACAAGCCCCCCGATGCCGCCGGCGCCCTGCAGGCTGTCGCTGAGGTCCAATCCCCATACGTAGGATCGTTTGGCCTGCCCGTCGGCGTAGCGCTCCTGGATCAGGTTCCAGCCGTCGTAGAGGAAGAGGGTCTCGCCGATGACGGTCCACGACCCTGAGACGTACTGGGAGACGACCTTTTGGATTCGGCGTCCCAGGTAGTCGTAGAGGAAGGTGACCTTGGTGTCGCCGTTTGCAGGGATGGCGGGCTCGACGGCGATGAGGCGGTTCTCGGCGTTGTAGGTGTAGCGGGTTGTGGTGGTGTCGTCGTCCCACGTGCTGAGGTTGCCGTCGGGGTCGTAGCCCAGCACCACGCTCGTCCCCAGCTGGGCGGTGATCTGCTCGTACTGGTTCAGGGCGTTGGTCGTGTAGATGAGGCTCCGGGTCGCTTCGGCCTCTGGATCCCAGTCTTCGGCGTCCAGCCGGTTGCCGATGGGATCGTAAGTGTAGGTGCGGTGGTCGGGCAGGAGCTCGATGCCCGATCCGGTGTTCTGGGCGGCATCGAACCACGCCTTCCCCAGGAGCCTGGCGCCCAGGGCCTCGGCAAAGGCCCGGCCGGAGAGCTGCACCGAGGTTCGCTGGGCGAGCTCGTTGTAGGTGTAGTCGTACCGGGCCACCACCGCTCCGCCGGAGGTGTGCTCGACCCGGGTGACCAGGTCCCGCTGGGGCTCGTAGGTGTAGGTGGTCTTCGGGCCGTCGGTGATGGCCTTTTGCTCGATGAGGTCCGAGTCCGGCACGTAGGTGTAGCTCACGGCTCCGTTCTCGGCCCCCACGCTCCAGGACACCGCGCTCATCCGACCGGTGTCGGGCTCGTACCCGTACGTCACGGCATACCCGGTGTCGAGGGCAAAGCCCCTTGTTCGGCCGGCAACGCCCGCGATGTCTTCGTAGGTTCGTGTGAGGGTGGCGCTGTACAGGCCGGTGATCGTCTCGGCCTGGAGCTGCAGGGTGGCCGGGTCATAGAGGAAGGTGCGAGTGCCCACCGCGTCGGTGATGGTCTCTTGCCGGCCCATCCGGTCATAGGTGAGGGTCACGTCCGGCGTGTCGTCGGAGTAGTCGATGGACGTGATCTCTCCCGTTGCCGGATCATAGCCGTAGGTGGTGACGACGGGGTTGCCGGCATCGAGTCGGGCCCAGGTTCGGGTGGCGAGCTTGCCGCCAGGGCTGTAGGTGTACGTGACGCGGTGGCCTGCGGCGTCCTCCTTGGCCACGAGAAATCCCGTGGCCTCATCGTAGCACCACCTCGTAATGTCGGCCGGACCCGCATCAGCCGGAAACACGGCCGTGTTCCAGTCCGCTTTGGCGTTCCGGAAGGTGTGCATCTCGACCCGCTGGCCGAACGCGTCGTAGACGTAGCGCACGGGGTAGGGCACGTCGCCCCACACGTGGGTCACATTACCGAGATCGTCGTAGGCGTAGCGGACGACGCGGCCCAGGGCGTTCGTTCCCTCGACGAGCCGACCGGTGGCGGGATCGTAGCCGTAGGTGACGGTGCTCCCCGCCGGGTCGGTGACCGAGGCCGTCCGGCCCTGGGCGTCGTAGGTGGTGAGGGTGGCACCGGTCCGGGGGGCGGTCTCCTGGATGCGCCGGCCGAGACCGTCGTAGACATAGGTTTTCTCCACCCCGGTCTTGCTGCGCGATGAGATGAGCAAGCCGTTCACAAAGGTCTCCACGGCCTCGTTCGCGGCGTCCGGAAACGAGGTGATCCGGGTGCGCGTTCCCGTGGCGCGGTCCACGAACACCCGGGTCACGGTTTCGTTGCCGTGGACGTCGAGGGAGAGCGTTTCGCTCACCAACCCGCCCCCGAGCCCGGTGAGCCGGGTGCGCTGCGTGCTTACGGTGACCGGTGTGCCGGCCCCATCGACCGGGTAGACCCGCTTTTCCGCTTGCCGCCACCAGGCGCCGTCGAGGTAGGTGTAGAAGGTGTCGCGCTCTTCGATCCGGTCCGTGGAGGCCGGGTCCAAGGTACCGTTGCCGTCCACATCGAGGCCGGTGCGCACCAGGTGGCCCACCTCGTCGTACTCGTACAGGGTATCCGCCCGGCCCGGCTCGGTGGTGCGCACCAGCCGGCCGGGGGCGTCGTAGAATCGCTCGCTTACCGCGGTGCCGCCGCCAAAGGCCGGCTTTTCCACCCGGACCGTGCGGCCCAGGGCATCGGTGGTGGTCTCCTCCCACCGGGAAGAGTCCGGGGCTCCGGTGTAGACCCGGGTCCACCGCGTGCCGTCGGGGTTCACTCCGTAGGCGTAGTATCGGGCCACTGTGCCGGTGCCGGTGATGCTCTTCACCCGGCCGTCGAGGTAGCGCTCGGTGATCTCGGTGGCCCCGCCGGGGCGGGTAACCACGGTGATCCGGCCCCCCTCGTCGTATTCGTAGGTGGTCGTGAGCCCCGCAGGATCCGTGACGGACCACACCCGGCCGGCCGGGTCGTACTGGGTGATCGTCGCTTGGCTCAGGATGCCGTCAGTGCGCGTTTCCGAGACGACCCGACCTTCGGCGTCGTAGCCATAGGTGGTGGTGAGCGTGCCGTTGGCCGCGTAGCGGGTGGCCTCAAGCACCCGGCCCAGGTCGTCTTGCGTGTACTCGGTGCGGGTCCCGTCCGCGTCGGTGTCGGAGGCCTTGCCGCAGCAGGCCCACGTGCTCTCGACCGCCGTGCCGTCGGACCTTCGGGTGGAGAGCAGGCGGCCGAAGGCGTCACGGGTGTACACGACCCACCCGATCCGCTCCTCGCCGGCGTCGGTGTGGGCCCAGGTCTCCTCCTGCAGGAGGTTCCCGAGCCGGTCGGTGATGCGCACCTCGGTGGTGGTCCGGTAGGCAATGCCCCCCGGGCTCGTGGCCGTGCCGTGGACGATGGTCTCGCGCAGGTCGGTGCCTTCGCCCGGCGAGAACGTCCCGGGGCCGTCCGCACCGGGGGGCCCGTAGGTGCCGAACTCGTACGAGTGGGTCTCCAGCCGCCCGTCCGGACGGAGCACGCTGCGGATCCGGCCCTGCCCTGCCTCGCCGGTGCCGAGGGGATGGTACCTCGTCTCGGTGCGCTCGTTGGCCGGGTCCCCAAAGGGAGCCCCCGGGAGGCCGGCCCGCTCCACGATCTCGGTACGCCCCTTGGGCCCCGAGGCGTAGACCCGGTAAGTCCGGGCCACGACCACTCCGGCGATCTCCTCGGTGATCGTGCGGGGCAGCCGGACGGTCTCTGGGTCCTCCGTGTCCGAGGGGGCCACGGGCGTGTACCCGTACCGGATGGTCCGGGCCAGGGAGGCGTCGGTGCCGGCCGGCGTGTCCATCCAGGGGCGCACCTCCAGGGTCTTGCGGCCCTGGTCGTCGTACTCGTACCGGGCCCAGGAGCCGTCCGGACGGACCTCGGACGCCAGGAGCCCGCAGCTGCCGGCCGGGCCCGAGGCGCCGTAGTAGCTGTAGGCCGTGGTCAGGGCCAGCCCGTCGGGGTCCTCCACCCGCTCCACGACCACCTCGCGGGTCTCGGCGCCGCAGGGGATCCGGCGGTACGTGGTCTGCACGTCCGAGGCCACCATCCCCGAGGCGTCCGTCACGATCACCCGCTCGACCCGATCGGTGCCGCTCTCGGTCTCCCATTGGGTGGTGACCTTCTGCCCGTTGCCCTGGCTCAACGTCCAGGTACTGCTCGCCTCGTCCCACGCGTACTCGTTCACCCGAACCACTCCGCCCCGGTCCTCGGTGATGCGAAGCCGGTGGTACGTGCTCTCCGAGCGGTCCGGGTTCTCGACGCGCCAGATGACAAAGGGGACGGCCCCCGGTGCCACCCCGTAGATCCCGCCTGCCGCCTCGCTCCGGTCCTCCGGACGGTAGAACCGAAGCTCGTAGGTGAACGAGTCGATCCCCACGATGTCCACAAAGGTTTCCGGGGCCACCACCTGGCGCACCCCGGCGGCGTCGCGTACGATTTCCACCTGGCCAAGGGTCGAGACGCTCAGGACGGAGGGGGTCGCGTTGGCAGGGTCTGGCGCCGGGGCCCGCAGGAAAATGTCGCCCGCCTTTTGCCCCCCGGGTGCCTTTCCGAGACCGAAGCGCGCCTCGATGCTCGAGATCTGGAACCATCCGGTTCCCGGCGCCGCGCAGGTGCCCGACCCGCACGCGCCGCAGCCCACCTCCACATCGCCCTCCAGCAGGAAGCTCGGATCCGTGGGGCTCGTCACCCGGATGGTGAGCCACCCCGCGCCCGTGACGTCCGAGATGACGGCCGTGCCCCCTGCGCCCGGCGTCAGCACGGCCCCGGGGTTGCCCGCCGCTCCCGGCTTGGGGCCGATGGACCAGGTGAGCTGGAGCCCCGAAGGCGGGGGCTCGATGCGCACCCGCACGTCTTGGCCCGGGGTGATGGGGTTCGCGTCCACGTACAGGGCGTAGCTCGGGGCGGGGGCGGCGAGGTTCTCAAGGAAGATCTCCCGGCAGTCTCCGGTCCAGTAGTAGTAGTGCCCCGGCGTGCACGTGTCGCTCTCCTCGCTCCACGCGACCCATCCACGCCGGTACGCCTCCGGCATCCAAACGGCATCGGCCGTCGTTTGGACGGAGATCCCGTCCCAGAGATGGATCCCCTGGGCGTCCCGCCACACGACCACACCCGTGTGGCTGTCGACCCGGATCCCCCCAACGTATCCGCTCACCGCCCCCACCGCTTCGACGTCGCCCCCGGCCCAGGAGTACAGGGTGCCCCCGGAGACCCACGCCAAACGGCCGTTGTCGAGGCCCACCGGCGTGCCGGGATCCGGGGGCAGCCCGCTGCCGACGCCGGCCGCGTAGGTGGACGTGGCCTCTCCCGGCCTCCGGTAGGTGATCGTCCAACCGCCCGTCTCATAGCGGACCGCCCCCGCCCCGAGGTCGTCGAGGGCGTGCAAGACGTCCTGGGTGAACTCCCCGGTCTCGCTCCATACCTGGTAGGAACCCGCCGTGGTGTCCCAGGCCACCATCCCGTCGTGGTTCAGAATGACCGACGGCGGGGAAGAGCGCCTCGTTCCGACGAGCCGGGTCGTGACCCCGTCCCAGTAGTAGATGCCATAATCCGAGTCGAGCGCGCTGTCGATCCGCCGGCTGTACGCGATGGTTCCATCGTAGAGGGCGGGTTTGTGGGCCTCCCGGGGCACGTACCCGGGGTCGGCCACCCGCACCGCGTCGTTGCCTGTGATCTGCTGCCGCACCCCCCCTGCCAGGTAGCACACGTCGTCCTCGAAGCACGGCAGCCGCCCCGAGATCCACGAGCCGTTGCACAGGTCCGGGAGCTGGCACACCCAGGCCACGTTTCCGTCGTACACCGAGGGCTCCACGTCCCGAAGCTCGTCGTGGGTCACCTGGATCGCCCCAGAGGCCCCGGAAGCGACCCCGTAAATCGACCACGTCACGAGCACCGCCCACACGACTCTCGTCCACCCCATGTCCCCCTCCTTTCACTCCCCCTGCCCCCACCCGCCGAAGCGGTGCCTGGCCCTTCTCAGCCACAGGGCTCCCTCAGGGGCCTCGCCCCACGAACGCCTCCGCCTCAACCACCTGCCCCCGCCCGTCGTACCCGTACCTCACCCGCACCACCGGAACATCGGAGGGGTCCAAGGGATCCGTGCCCACGCGGTGCTCCACGTGGTTCGATACGCCGTCCCCGTCGCTGTCGGTCCCCTGGGTGCTCGCGCAGCCTATGGGGTCCACCCCGGCGCCGGGAGGCGTCCCCGGGCAAAGATCCGCAGCGTCCGCCACGCCGTCGCCGTCTTCGTCCCATTGCACGGTGATCACGGTCGAGGCGGTGAGGCCGGAGTTGAAAGCCGTGATCGTGGCGGTTCCTTCCCCCACCGCCGTGACCATGCCCTCGGAACTCACCTCGGCCACCGTCGGCACGTCGGACCGGTATGTCGTGCCTTCCGCCGAAGCGGTGAGGTCCCGATCCTCCCCACCCACGTAGTGGCCCGTGACCGCAAGCCGCAAGGTCTCTCCCAGGACCCCGAGAACCGCCGTAGGTGGGGCCACGGAAAGCCCCACCAAGCACCCCTCGTCCACGAGCCCGTCGCAGTCGTCGTCGATGCCGTTGCCGCACACCTCCTCGGCCTTGGGGTGGGCCTTGTGGCAGCCCCTTGCGCACGAGGGCCTCCCCCGTCGCCCGGGCTTGCGCCGGCATCGAGATGGCGCTCGCCTCCTGCACCTCGGTCGTAAAAAGCGATCCGGTAGGAAACCGTTTACCCACCACCTCTGCATCGGTGCCAACCAAGCTCTTCCGATTCCCGGCACCCTGCGCGGGGCGCTCCCTCCTCGCCACCCTCCCTGCCGGCATGGTTCATCCCCATCGGGGAACGGAACGGTGCGGGGGTACCCCCACCCCTCGTGCTCCGTTCCGAAGGCCGGACCGAGCGCCTCCGAACCCCCACGCTTTGGGCCCTGGCGCAAGACGGTCGGCCCCCTGGTTTCCGGGAACCCAAGCAACCCGTACCCGTCCGTCGCACCGGCAGCGCTCAGCACCGAGACAGGGAGGAAGGCCGTGATCAGGAGGGGCAGGAGGACGGGGAAGACGCAACGTGGGGAGGGGGATGGGCGCATCTCGGTCCTCCGAACCCAAGGGAGATGAGCAAGGGGGGCCTTCCTGGGCACAAGGCTGTGCCCAAGTCTGCGCCAATCTTTAACACAGCATAGATGGAAGTGAATCACCCGAAAGGATGAAAAAGCGCTCGTGAGCCTGCAGCTTTTCCGACCTGGGCAGCGCCCTGGGAACCTTCGTGGCCTTCGGGTGGCTCAAGAACCTGGTGGGGTGAGCGGCAGGGGTCAGGCCGGCCGCTGGATCACGATGCGGTCCGCCAGGGTGTCGAAGAAATGGTACCCCGAGCCGCCCGCGGCCAGAACGTCGAGGAACTCGTCGGTCCTGCGGACCCAGACGCCGCCCACCACGCGCACCCCCCGCTCGAAGAGGGGGTCGGGCACCATGCTGGCCGTGGGCCCCATGACCGCGATCTCGGCCCCGGGCCGGGCAACCGCCAGGATCTCCTCCAGGGTGTGGTTCACCAGGGTCACCCCGGTCACCACCAGCACGTCCGCCCGGGCCAGCACGTCGCGGGCGTCGGCGGCCGGCACGTAATGGGGGAGTTCGTCGGGCTTCAGCGTGCGGGGATCCTGCTCCACCACCCACCAGGTGCCGTCCCGTTGTTTGAGGCGCCGCAGCACCGGCACGAACGCGCCCACCACGGCCACCGAGGCTCCGGCAGGCATGCGGATCACGTCCTGGGCGTCCTTGCCGCTCTCGATCGTGTAGGGGAGGAGGTGGGAGGCCCGGGCCCACCAGCTCGCGCTCAGGGCGTTCAGGGTGGCGATCGCCACAGCCGCCTTGATCGGCTCCCCGGACTCCAGGGCCTCGATCACCTCCCAAACCCCCGTGCCCCGGACGTTCACCGGGTCGAAGGTGCGCCCCGCCGACGTGGGGCAACACACGGCCTGGGGGATCTCTTTCACCGGGGTGTAGCACACCCCGCCCGACCCGTCCGACAGCCGCACGCCGGTGAAGAACAGCCCCACCACCACGCGCTCCACCCGCAGATCCCGGCCGGCCGGCCCCAGCCGCTCCTCCAGAAGAGATGCGGCCTCTGCAAGAATTCCCATGAGATCTCCTCCTCTTTTTGATCCCCCATCTCTCCGTGAGCTCACCGGTTCCCATCCCCAAAGCCCCTCTCCCGTCGTACGGACGACCCGGCCCCGCCCCCAAGGACTTCCCCCCCTTCGGCAGGGCTATCACGGCATCGGCTCGACAGAGACGCGAGAGCCATTCCGGTTTTTCATCTATCCACGGGGGGCCACCGTTGTCAACGGGGGCTCCCATAAGCCGGGGCTCGCCTTGCCCGCTGCTCGGGCCGTCACCTGCCGCCGCGTCAAGATCTCCTTCCGGCAGGCCGATGAATCGAATTGGGGGCGTAAACCCATGACAGCGGTGAAGACTGGCTTATGGATATCCCAACCTCCCCCACTCGGATCCGGGACCGACTTGCTCTGCTGGCAGCGGTGTTCGCCCTTCTGTGGAACGCGCCCTTGTTGAAGGCCGCGTTCCGGTGGGGCCCCGTGGCTGCCGTCGTGTACTTGTTTGGGGTGTGGGCCGCGTTCGTCCTCCTCGCGGGCTGGGCCGCGGCCGGCCGGGGGACCCGGAGCCGGGGCGGAGGAGCCGATGTTTAGCCCCGGCTCGATCCTTCTTGTGTTCGTGGCCTACATGGCCGGCCTGTTCCTCCTGGCCGTCCTGGTGGAACGGGGGGGTCCCTGGGGCCGGCGGTTCGCCCGCAGCCCGCACGTCTACGCCCTTTCCCTGGCCGTGTACTGCACGAGCTGGACCTTCTATGGCAGCGTGGGCAAGGCGGCGACCTCGGGGCTCCTGTTCCTCCCCATCTACCTGGGCCCCACCCTCGCCTTCGGTGCCGGGTGGCTGCTGCTGCACCGGATGGTCCGGCTCAAGCAACGGCATCGGATCACCACGGTGGCGGACTTCCTGGCCGTCCGGTACGGAAAGTCTCCCGGCGTGGCCGCAACGGTGACCGTGGCCGCCCTGTTGGGAGTCGCACCCTACATCGCCCTGCAGCTCAAAGCGGTTCTCACCACGTTCCGGTTGCTCACGGCCGACGCTGCCGCCGGGGTGGAGCACCACGTGGCCCCCTTGACGGTGGTCGTCCTGTGCCTGTTCTCGATCCTGTTCGGCGCCCGGCACCTGGACGCCACGGAGCGCCATCCGGGCCTGGTGGCGGCCGTGTCCGTGGAGTGCCTGGTGAAGCTCGTGGCGTTTCTCACCGCGGGGGTTTTCGTGACCTTCGGGCTGTTCGACGGCCTCTCGGACCTGCTCCTCCAAGCCCGGAGGAACGGCGCGCTGGAGGTGCTGGCCGAGCCGTCCTATCCCTCGTGGGCCGCCTACACCCTCTTGGCGGCGGCCGCGGGCTGGTTCCTTCCCCGCCAGTTCCAGGTGGCCGTGGTGGAGGCAGCCGAGCCAAGCCACACACGAAAGGCCGCCTGGATCTTCCCCCTCTACATGCTCCTCATCAACCTGTTCGTGATTCCCATCGCCTTGGCGGGGCGGGCCCTGGGGTACCCTGCCAGCCAAGCGGACACCTTCGTCCTCACCCTTCCCCTGGCCCACGCGGGCCCGGTCTTGTCCCTGTTTGTGGCCGTGGGCGGGTTCTCGGCGGCAGCCGGCATGATTATGGTGAGCTCCCTGGCCCTGGCCACCATGGCCACAAACCACCTCCTCGTGCCCGCCGCCGGGCTCGTGCCGGGGCTGGGTTTCCTGAGGGAGCACCTGCTCACCTGCCGGCGGGTCGCCATCGTGGGCGTGGTGCTGCTGGGGTACTGGGTCCAGTCCCACCTGGCCGGCTCGTACATGCTGGTCAACATCGGCATGATCTCGTTCGTGGCGGTCCTGCAGTTCGCCGTGCCCGGGGTGGTGGGTCTCCTGTGGCGGGGGGCGTCGCGGACCGGCGCCCTGGCGGGACTCGGCGCCGGGTATGCCGTCTGGGCGTACACCCTCCTGCTCCCGGCGCTGGCCCGAAGCGGATGGGCACCGGCAGAGGCTTGGATGACCGCGACGGCAGGGAGGATCTGGGCCCCTGAGGCCATGGCCGGCATCGCGTTCCCCGACGTGTACACCCATGCCGCGTTCTGGACCCTGGTGGCCAACCTGGGGGGGCTGGTGCTCGGATCCCTGCTTGCCCCTCCCAGCCCGTCGACGCTCTCGGTGGTGGAGGACTTCGTGTCCGACGACGAGGCCGGAGCCCCTTGGGGGGACGGGCTGGAGGAGGGCCCGGTGGTGTCGGTGGAGGCCAAGAGAGAGCGGATCGAAGCACTGTTTCGCAAGTACTTCGGGGAAATCCAGGCGCGGGAGCTGGCTGCCCGGTGTCTGGTCCGCGTCGGGCTCGAGGGCCGCACGAGCGCCCCCCTCACCCGGGTCGCAGGGCTCGTGGCCGAGGCGGAGAACGTGCTGGCCGGGGGTCTGGGCGCGGCCACGGCCCACCAGGTGGTGGGAGCGGCCCGGATCCTGGACGGGACGGAGCGCCAGGAGCTCACTCGGGTGTACTCGCGGCTCTTGGCCGGCCTAGGCCTGGGGCCGGCCCAGCTCCAGCGGCGGATCACCCATTACCGGGCCCGGGCCGACGAGCTCCGGCACCACGCCGAGGAGCTGATTCAGGCCCTGGCCCAGCGGGACGCCGAGATCGAGGCCCGCACCCGGGCCGAGCACGAGCGCATGCGAGCCTATCAGGCCCAGCAAACCCTCAACCGGCTCCTCCGGATCTCGTTCGAGGGGGGCCCCCTTGAGGAGCAGCTCGTCCGATCCCTGGAGATCGTGTTGGAAAGCCCGTGGATGGACCTGCGGCCGGCTGGGGCCGTGTTCCTCCGGGAGGGCGCCACCCTCCGGCGGGTCGCCGGACGGGGCCTCGCCCCTGAGATTGAGGAACGGTGCGCCAGGGTGCAAGTCGGAGAGTGCCTGTGCGGGCTGGCCGCCCGGGACGGTCGGATCGTGTGCGGAAGCTCGGCCGGACCGGACCATCTGCCGTCGCCGCACCTCCACGGCCACTTCATCGTGCCGATCCGCGACGGTGACGAGACCTTAGGAGTCATGTGCCTGTACGCCCACGAAGAAACCCCGCGGACCGAGGCCGAGGAGACCGCATTCCTGGAGGGCTTGGGAAGCGCCCTGGCGGCCCTGATCCGTCGGGCCCGGGCCGACGAGGCCCTCCGCCGGGCCCACGACGAGCTTGAGATCCGGGTGGAGGAGCGCACCCGGGAGCTGCGCGAAACCTTGGCCGCCCTAGAGCACGCCCACGCCGAGCTGCAGCAGACCCAGGCCAAGATGGTCCAGCAGGCCAAGCTCGCCTCCATCGGCCAGCTGGCGGCCGGGGTGGCCCACGAGATCAACAACCCGCTCGGGTTCGTAACCAGCAACTTCAACACGCTACGGGGCTACGCCCAGGATCTGGAGGCGTTCGTCGAAGCCGTGCGGGCCGAGGCCAGGGGAAAAGGCTGGACCGGGCGTCTAGAGGCCCTGGAGCAGAAGCACGAGGTGGGGTACCTGCTGTCCGACATGGCCGACATCTTCACCGAGTGTGCCGACGGGTTCGAGCGGATCCGCTCCATCGTGCAGAACCTGCGCAGCTTCTCCCGGATCGACGCCCTGGAGCACGCCCCCTACGACCTCAACGAAGGGGTGCGGAGCACCCTGGTGGTGGCCCGCAACGCGTACAAGTACGTGGCCGAGGTGGAGACCGCGCTGGGCCCCGTGCCGGAGATCGACGCCATCGGCAACGAGATCAACCAGGTCCTGTTGAACCTCGTGGTGAACGCGGCCCAGGCGATCGCCTCCCAGGACCGGGACACCCCTGGCCGGATCACGGTACGGACCCATGCGGACGACGAAAACGTGTACTGTGAGGTGACCGACGACGGCCCGGGCATCCCGCCGGAGGCCACGGACCGGCTGTTCGATCCGTTCTTCACGACCAAGCCGCCCGGAGAGGGCACGGGCCTCGGCTTGAACCTGTCCTACGACATCGTCGTGAATCACCACGGCGGAGAGATCCGGGTGGAGTCCCCTCCCGAGGGGGGCGCCCGGTTCGTGGTGGTGCTCCCCCGCGACCGTTCTGCAGCCGTCCGCCGCGCGGGAGGGCAGGGGTGCTGAGGCGGAGGCTCAGTGGCGATACCACCGGAGCCGCTGATGGAAGGGGCTCGTGGAGGGGATGTGGCTCAGGAGAAACTCCATCTGATCGGCCAGCACCCGCCGCCCCTGCAGGTAGATGTACTCGGCGTGGCTGGGGGTGAACGGCACGGCCAGGAGCTGCATGCCCGCCTCCTCGGGGGTTCGGCCGCTCTTGCGGTGGTTGCAGCGCTTGCAGGCGGTGACCACGTTGTTCCAGGTATCGGTCCCGCCCCGGCTCAGGGGGGTCACGTGGTCCCGGGAGAGGTTCTTGCGACGAAACCGGCGACCGCAGTAAAGGCACAGGTGCGCGTCACGGCGGAACAGGGTGGCGTTCGACAACGGCGGGGTGTACCGGGCCATGGCCTTCTTGATCGCCCGCCGGTCCGAAGCGGTGGCCACGATGGCCTGCACCGCGATGACGGTACGCCTTCCGGTTTGGGCGTTCACCCCGCCCCGCACCCGGTACACGGTACGGCCCAGCGAGTACACCACGCGCCCCAGGTAGTACAGCCGCACGGCCTCCTGGTAGTCCACCCACTGCAGGGGGACCCCCGCGGCGTCCACCCGCAGCACCTGCTGCTCCAGGGCCTGCACGCTCCACCTCCCCACCCGCGCCGGCTCGGCGGGTGTCGCTCCCTTCTATCAGGAGCGCGGGCCCGGAGTCAAAAAGGCTCTGCGGCTACCGGGGATCCCCGCCGCCCAGGGTCTGGTCGAGCAGGGTCTCGGCAGCGGTGTAGGGGTCAAGCCGTCGGGCCGTGAGATCCACGAGCATGCGGGCATAGTGGTCCGTGCCCTCCGCAACCCCGAAGATCCGCTCGGCCGCCATCTCCTTGACCAGCTCCCGGAAGAAGTGCATCTGGCGCTTGGCCTTGCGCTCCGCCAGGATCCCCGTGCGCTCCTGGTGGTCCCGGTGGGTGTAGAAGGCGTCCACCACCTCGGCGATGCCCTCGTTCCGAACCGCCACGGTCTTGAGCACCGGGGGCCGCCAGGCGTCTTGGTCGTGGGCCGTGCGCATCTCGAGCATGACCTGGAGCTGCTTGACCACCTCGTCCGCACCCGGCCGGTCGGCCTTGTTCACGATGAACAGGTCCCCAATCTCCAGGATGCCGGCCTTCATGGCCTGGATGTCGTCGCCCATGCCCGGCAGGCATACCACGGCGGTGGTGTGGGCCATGTCCACGATCTCCACCTCGTCCTGGCCCACGCCCACGGTCTCGATCAGAATGACGTCGTAGCCCATGGCGTCCAGCACCAGCACGGCCTCTCCCGTGGCCCGGCTCAGCCCTCCCAGGTGACCGCGGGTGGCCATGGACCGCACGAACACCCCGGGGTCGGTGGCGTGGCGCTGCATCCGCACCCGGTCCCCCAGGATCGCACCCCCGCTGAACGGGCTCGAGGGGTCCACGGCCACCACCCCCACCTTGAGATCCCGACGCCGGAGCTCGGTGATGATCCGGTCCACCAGGGTGGACTTGCCCGCGCCCGGGGGGCCCGTCATGCCTAAGATAAACGCCCGGCCGGTGTGGGGATACAGGGCCTTCAGGTGCTCGATCCCCTGGGGGTCCCCCTCCTCCAGGAGCCGGATGAGCCGAGCCCCGGCCAGCTGGTTGCCCCGGAGGGCCTCTTCCACGTAGTTCATCGCGACGACCTCCGCGGGCGGGTCAGCCCACGTTCTCCTTCATGAACTCGAGCACCTCCTCCAACGGGGTGCCGGGCCGGAACAAGGCCTTCACGCCGGTGGCCAGGAGCGGCGGGATGTCCTCCTCAGGGATAGTACCCCCGCCGAACACCACCACATCCCCCATGCCTCGCTCCTTCAGGAGCTTCATCACCTCGGGGAACACGTAGTTGTGGGACCCCGACAGCACCGAGATACCGATGGCATCCACCGCCTCCTGGAGGGCCGCATTCACAATCTGCTCGGGGCTCTGGTGAAGCCCGGTGTAGATCACTTCGTAGCCGTTTTCTTGAAGGAACCGGGCTACCACCTTGGCCCCCCGGTCATGGCCGTCGAGACCCGGCTTGGCAATGAGCACCCGCACCTTTTTCTGCTTCATCGCTGTGTCCTCCTGAAACGGGCCCCCGGAGGCCCGGTATGTCCCGCCCCCGGTCAGAAGACCGCCGGGTCCTCGTAGGCGCCGAACACGTCCACCAGGGCGTCGCAGATCTCGCCCAGCAGGGCGTACTCGCGCACCGCCTCGAGGATGGGGTAGAGCAGGTTGTCCCCGGCCCGGGCGGTGTCGCGGATCTCCTGCAGGCAACGCTCCACCTTGGCGTTGTCGCGGTTGCGCTTGGTGTCCTCGATGCGGGCGATCTGGGCCCGCTCCACCGCGTCGTCGATCTTGAGGATCGGGATCGGCTTCTCCTCGCCCATTTGGTACTTGTTGACCCCCACGATCACCTTCCGGCCCTCCTCCACGGCCTTCTGGAACTCCATGGAGGCCCGCATGATCTCGTCCTGGGGGTAGCCCTGCTCCACCGCCGTGATCATGCCGCCCAGGTCGTCGATCTTGCGGATGTACTCCTCGGCCTGGCGCTCCATCTCGTTGGTGAGGGCCTCCACGAAGTACGACCCGGCCAGCGGGTCCACCGTGTTCGCGGCCCCGGTCTCGTGGGCGATGATCTGCTGGGTCCTGAGGGCCACGGTCACCGCCTCCTCGGTGGGCAGGGCCTCGGCCTCGTCAAACGAGTTGGTGTGGAGGCTCTGGGTGCCACCCAGCACTGCGGACAAAGCCTCGAACGCGGTGCGCACGATGTTGTTCAGGGGCTGCTGGGCCGTGAGGCTGACCCCTGCGGTCTGGGTGTGGAACCGCAGCCACAGGGCCTTGAGGTTCGTGGCGCCGAACCGCTCCTTCATGATCCGGGCCCACATGCGCCGGGCCGCCCGGAACTTGGCGATCTCCTCGAAGAAGTCCATGTGGGCGTCGAAGAAAAAGCTGAGCATCGGCCCGAACGCGTTCACGTCGAGCCCCCGCTCCACCGCGGCCTGCACGTAAGCGATGCCGTCGGCCAGGGTGAACGCCAGCTCCTGCTGGGCAGTGCTTCCAGCCTCGCGGATGTGGTAACCCGAGATGGACACCGGGTGCCACTTGGGCACGTTCTTCATGCAGAACTCCATGGTGTCCACCAGGAGCCGCACGCTCTCCCGGGGCGGCCAGATGAACGACTTCTGGGCGAAGAACTCTTTGAGGGGATCGTTCTGCACCGTGCCGCCCACCTTGTCCCAGCCCACCCCCTGCTTCTCGGCCACCACCAGGTACATGGCCAAGAGCACCGGGGCCGGGTGGTTGATGGTCATGGAGGTGGTCACCTGGTCCAGGGGGATCCCGTCGAACAGTATCTCCATGTCCCGGAGGCTGTCGATGGCCACCCCGCACTTGCCCACCTCGCCCCGGGCCAGGGGATGGTCGGAGTTGACCCCTTTGAGGGTGGGGTAGTGGAACGCCACCGACAGCCCGGTCTGGCCGTTCTCCAGCAGGAATTTGTAGCGCTGGTTCGTCTCCTCGGCCGTGCCGAACCCGGAGAACTGACGCATGGTCCACAGCCGGCCCCGGTACATGGTGGTCTGCACCCCCCGGGTGAACGGGTACTCGCCCGGGTAGCCCAGATCCTTCAGGTACTCCAGCTCCGGCACGTCGGCCGGGGTATACAGCCGTTGGATCGGGATCTCGGAGAGGCTGCGGAACTCCTCCTGCCGCTCGGGCCAGCGGGCCGTGGCCTCGGCCACCTTGTGGGCCCACCGCTCGTTCTCTTTTCGGATCGCCTCCAGGTTCTGGTTGTCCGCCATCGCAACACTCCTTGGTTTTGGCGAAAAGGCTGGAAGGCTAGAAGGCTGCCCAGATCTACGCCAAAAGCCGCCTCGAGATCACCAGGCGCTGGATCTCGCTGGTGCCCTCGTACAGGGTCAGGGCCATGGCGTCCCGTAGGTAGCGCTCCACCGGGTACTCCCGCACGTACCCGTACCCCCCGTGGATCTGGATGGCCTCGCGGGCCACCCGCTGGGCCATCTCGGTGGCGTACACCTTGGCCATGCTGGCCTCCTGGGTGTAGGGCCGACCCTGCTCCTTCAGCTGGGCCGCCCGCAGGGTGAGCAGGCGGGCCGCATCGAGCTGGGTGGCCATGTCGGCCAGCTTGAACCCGATCGCCTGGAAGTCGGCGATCGGCCGGCCGAACTGGCGCCGGTCCTTGGCATAGGCCGCGGCCGACTCCAGGGCCGCCTGGGCCAGGCCGCAGGAGTTTGAGGCGATGCCGATGCGGCCCCCGTCGAGGCTGGCAAGCATGATCTTGAACCCGTCGCCCTCGTTTCCGAGCAGGTTCTCGACCGGCACCCGGCAGTCCTCGAACACCAGCTGCACCGTGTCCGAGGCCCGCTGGCCCATCTTCTCCTCCTTGCGGGCCACCTTCATGCCCGGGGTGCCCTGCTCCACCAGCAGCACACTGATGCCCCGCTTGCCCGCCTCCCGGTCGGTCTTGGCCGCCACCATCACCACGCCGGCGTAGGATCCGGAGGTGATGAACACCTTGGTGCCGTTCAGCACGTAGTGGTCGCCCTCCCGCACCGCCGTGGCCCGCAGGCTTCCGGCGTCGGAGCCCGCGTTGGGCTCGGTCAGGGCGAACGCCCCGGCCGGGTACTCACCCGAGGCGATCTTCGGGATGTACCGGGCGTGCTGCTCGGGCGTGCCGAACCGGTAGATGGCCTCGCACACCATGTTGGTCACCGAGGTGGTGACCGCGTGACTCATGCACCCCCGGGCAATCTCCGTGAGCGCCAGGGAGTAGGCCACCGCGCCCATGCCGGTGCCGCCCGCCTCGGCCGGGACCAGCATGCTCATGAGCCCCAGCTCGGCCATCTTCTTCAGCGTTTCAGAAGGGAACCGCTCGGTCCGGTCCAGCTCGTCCGCGATGGGCTTGAGCTCGTTCTCCGCGAACCGCCGGACCATGTCCTGGACCATCTTCTGCTCTTCGGTCAGCGCGAACTCCATGGTCTCTCCCCGTGCCCGGTCGGGCAAAACGCACTTTACGTCAACTGTCAAACTAACCCCAAAAGAAACATGGGGCCGTAGGCCCGTTTTGGGGGGCTCAAAGGCTAGAAAGCTAGAAGGCCAAAAAGCGAAGAACCTCTTTTCCCCACGGTGGTTGCCGGCACCCCCAGAGGGGCAAGGGGCCTATTTTATCGCCGGGTCAACAGCGTCGGCGCCCCTACAGGACCTGGGCCCCCGGCTCCGTCAGCTGCTGGTAGTGGCACCGGCGGCAGTTGTCCTTGTTGCGGTCCTTGCGGTGGCAGTCGCCGGTGAAGCAGCCGTACATCCGCGGCCGCCAGGTGGGCACCTCGGCCTTGTCGTGGGCGATGGACCGGTGGCAGTCCAGGCAGCCCAGGTCCAGGGGCCGGCCTTGGGGGTCCGTGCCGGTCAGGTGCACCTTGTGGTTGATGCGGATCAGCTTGCGGTTCTCCTTCTCCCGGGTGCGGATGTCGGAGTGGCAGCCCTCGCACCGGGCCTCGACCCGATCCTCGAAGGCGGCATACTTCTCGGGGATCAGGCGATCTCGCACGTACCCGAACACGTTCAGGGACTCCGGAAGCTCGGCGTGCTGGGCGTGGCACTGGTAGCAGGTGACCCGGTCGGCCGGGTGTCCCTGGCTCTGCTTCCACAGCCCGGTCAGCACCGGGTGACAGGTGGCACACCGGTTCGGGGAGGTGTTGACCCACCGGGCCCCGGCGACGAACAGCCCCGCCCCGGCCAGGACCACCACGGCCAGGAAACCGGCCCAGCCCCCGCGGCTCATGCCCTTGGCTCGCTCGATCCACCAACCCATGATTCGTTCTCCCTGTTCGGAACCGCTCTCGAAATGAGAGATCGTTGCTGACTACGCGGGGGCCACCGTGATCCGCAGGGCCTTCCACGCCTGGGCCCCATGGGTGTCCGTGGCGAACGGAGACAGCTCGGCTACTGAGACGCCGGGGCCGTGTACCGCCCACCACGGCCGGTCGTCCTGCCGGGGCGGATGGCCGTACCCCCACGCCAGCGCAGCGACCCGGGGATGGATCCCCCGCACCAGCTGCACCCGGACCCTCGCCTCGCCCACCTCGGTGCGCACCACCGCCTCGGAGCCGTCCCCCAACCCCAGGGCGGCCGCCGCCTTCGGGTGAAGCAGCAACGGGTTCTCCGGGTGGAGCTCGCCGGCCCGAGCCGACCGCGGGAACGCCGGGTCCGTCTCGGGATGCCGTACCACCACCAGGGCGAAGTGCTCCCCCTCCAGCCGCTTCAGATCCCTGGGCACCTGGTGCTTCAGCCGGTGGGTGACCTCCAGGGTGCGGGAGGGGGTGGGGTACCCGTGGGTCGCGGCCCATGGGTACCCGACCCGGCGGGCCCGCCACACCCCCCTGGCGGCCAGGGCCCGGAATCCCCCGTCCGCGACCAAAGGTGGGAGAGTGTCGCATAGGTAACGCACGTAGGTCCCCGTGTCCGGGTAGGGGAACGCCTCGGCGAGCCCGCCCCCGAGCCGGCGCCCCACCGCCAGCAGCAGGTCGCCCAGCTGCCGGGCCCCGCCCACGGGACCGTTCCTCGGCCCTTCGAACAGGCCGTCGGGGGCCGTGTCGGGCCCGCGCAGCCACTCAGGCTCGGCCCTGCCCCGGGGCGCCGGCTGCTGCAGGGCCACCCAGGCCCTGCCGTCACCGTCGTACCCGCCCACCAGGTTCCAGAGCTCCAGGTCGCTGGCCGCCGGCAGAACCAGGTCGGCCACCCGGGCGGTCTCGGTGAGATGAGTGTCGAACGCCACCACCAGCCCGATCCGGTCCTCCTCGGCGAACGCCCGGTGCACCGAACGGCTCCGGGGACTTTCGTACACCGGGTTCGACCGGTAGGCCAGGTAGAGGCCGACCCCCTCGTTGCCGGCCAGCAGGTCCTTCACGGCCCGGGTCCGCGGCAGGGTCGGCTCGAACGCCGGCACCCACCCCAGGGGGTGGGTCAGCCTCAGCCCGGCCGCCTCGGGGTCCCCCTGGGACGCGTTCAGCACCGCTGCCGTGGCCTCCAGGGCCTCGGCCTGGGGGGTACCGGCCGAGTCCACCCAACACAGGGACGGCGCCCCGGCCCGGAACACCTGGGCCAGCCGCACCAGGGTCAGGGCCGACAGGCCCGACGCGGCCTCCACCAGGTCCACGGAGTAGGGCACCAGGGACGCGAGGATCTTCTCCGGCTCGACCCCCACCCTCTGGGCGAACCCCCCGGCCTCGTACCCGCCCTGGGTCAGGAGCACCCGTAGGATCCCCAGGAGCACGAGGCACTCCGAGCCGGGCCGGATCGGGATCCACTCGTCGGCCACGCTGCCGGTGGCGCCCTCGAAGGAGCCCAGGCTGATGACCCGCCCTCCGCGGGCCCGAAGCTCGGCCAGCCCCCGGGCCCACCGGCCGAAGGCCGGGCCCTGGTCCCAGGGCCGGGCCCCCACCAGCACCAAGGTGCGCACCCGCGACAGGTCGGGCGGAGCCAGGGGAAGCCCGTACACCTGGCGCTGGGCCTCCCGGGCGCTCCAGACCGCGCTCTCGGGCCCCCCGACCCGACGGGTCACCCCCAGCCGCTCCAGCATTGCACCGGCCAGGGGGTCGGGCCGGCCCACATCCACGTAAGCCCGGTCGGGCGCGTCGGCCAGGGCCTGGGCCACGGCCTCTACGGCCTCGCCCCACGAGATCTCCTCGAACTCGCCCGAACCCCGCGGGCCCTTGCGCCGCAGGGGCCGGGTCAAGCGGTTCGGGTCCCAGAAGGACTCCAGGGCCCCGAACGCCCGGGGGCAGATGCCGGACAGGGACCCGGCCTCGGGGTTGGGCAGCACCTGCACCGGAAGGCCCCCGTTCCGGAACACCCGAACGGCGCAGGTGCCGCCGCAGGCGGTGCACGCCGTGGCCACCGGGTCCCGGAATTTGCGCAGGCTCCGGTGGGCCGGGGCGGGCAGGGCCCCGGCCGCCGGCCCGGCCAGGGCCAGGCCGGCCGCGCCAGCGCCGCTCCACTCCAGGAACTGCCTTCGGGTCAGACCTGCCATGGCGTCCTCCCCATCACAGGAGCGGGATGAACTCGCCGCCGAGCACCACGTTGCACCGCATGGCGAAGATTCCCACCATGACCAGCACGGCGGCGAACCCATAGACCATCACGTTGCGGGTGCGGGTGTTGGCCACGAGCACCAGCGGCACCACCTTGCCCATCAGGGTCTCCACCCCGATGAAGGTGGGCGCGAACGTCCCGGTCAGCAGCAACCGCGCCGCCTCCATGGACTCGGCCTCGCCGAAGTAGTGGACGCTCAGGTCGGAAAAGCTCAGGAACAGGTCGAACACCAGGAGCCACAGCAGCATCTTGCCCAGGCCGAACACCACCTCGGTGTTCACCTTGCGCTCCTTCCCGAAGAACCGGTCCTTGATGATGGTGACCAGGATCATCATGGCCACCCCGCTCACCATGGCCGAGGTCAGGAACAGGATCGGCATCATGCTGGTGCGCCACAGGGCGTGGGCCTTTGCGAAGCTCAGGATGAACCCGGTGTACCCGTGCACCATGATGGCCAGGGGGATCCCGATCAGCCCGAAGATCTTGGTGAGCTTGGCGTTGCCCCGGAACATGAAAAACCCGTAGATGATACAGTTGATCGGGTACAGGGTTAGCAGGAACGACCCCCAGGAGATGGGGCTGGTGCCGTTGAGGTATACGAACAGGTGCCAGGCCCGGAGCGGCCGGCCCGAGTGCAGCAGCAGGAACATCGGCGCCGCGATCAGGAGCAGGGTTGCCAGCACCACGCCCACCTTGCCCAGGGGCTTGTACTTCTCCATGCCGAACCCGTAGGCCAGGGTGGAGATGATGAACGACCCCGCGGAGAGCCCGGTCAGGTAGAAATAGATGGCGATGGCCAGGCCGAACGCCTCCCGCGGGGGGACGGCGTGGGGGATGGTGTACAGCAGGCTCATGTCCATGGCTCACTCCTCCCCGCCGGCTTCCACCAGCCGGGCCGCCTCGTCGTCCAGGCCGATGTAGAACACCATGGGCCCGTTTCCGGTCTCGGGTTTCAGCACCGCCGTGGGCACCCGGGCCAGGATCCGGGAGATCTCGCTCTCAGGATCGGTCAGGTCGCCGAACACCATGGCCCGGGTGGGGCACGATGCCACGCAGGCCGGGGGTCCGAACCCGTCGCGCACCCGGGGCCAGCACCAGTCGCACTTCTGGGCCACCTTGCGCTCGGGGTGGATGAACCGCACCGAGTAGGGGCATGCCGCCATGCAGTACCGGCACCCGATGCATCGGTGTGGGTCGATGTACACGATGCCGTTGGGCAGGCTGTAGGTGGCCCGCACGGGACACACCCGGGTGCACGCCGGCTTCTCGCACTGGTTGCACAGGATCGGCACGAAGTGACGCCGCACCTTCGGGTACACGCCCTTCTCCACCTCTTTCACCCAGGTGCGGTACACGCCCAGGGGCACGTCGTTCTCGGCCTTGCAGGCCACCTGGCAGGTGCGGCACCCGATGCACCGCCGAAGGTCGATCAGAAAACCGTATCGGGTCTTCGCCATGGGACCGTTTCCTCCCGCAAGGCCTCAGCCGTCGTCCCGGCGAAAGAGGCTGGTGAAACCCCAGAACACCGCGATGAGCACCCCCCCCGCCACCGCCACCCAGAACCCGGCCTCATAGAGCCAGGAGAGGGCCCAGGCCAGGGGCTGGTCGCCGGAGTCGGGTCGGACGTGGAGGGTGGCCCACTCCCGGCCCTTTCCCTTGGCCACCCGGTGGCAGATGGGGCAGGCCTGGCCCGTGACCGTTTTCTCGCCGTGGGCCGCCTCACCCTGGTGACACGAGGCGCACTCGGTCACGTCGTACCGGTTGATCAGGTCGCCCTTGCCGTGGGCCCCGATCCGGAACCGGGCGAGCCAGACCCCCGCCCGGCCCGTCTCCAGGCGGTCGGCGTGGCACCGGCCGCAGGTGGCGGCCAGGTTGGCCCGGTTCACGGTCGAGGCCGGATCGTCGGGCTTTCGGATCCGGTGGGCCGTGTGGCAGTCGGTGCAGAACGGAGCCTTCTCGTCCCCCCGGGCGAAAGCCTGGCCGTGCTTCGTCTTGAGCCACCCCTCCGCCTTGCGGGCCTCCTCGGGCGGGGGCTTGATGCCCTTGGCCTCGAGCCAGGCCAGGGCGTCCGGCGGGTAGGCATCGGCCGGTGGGCTCTTGGCGTGGCAGGCCCGGCAGTCCACCTTAGGGTAACCCGTGCGGGGGTGGAAGTTGGGGTCCGCGTCCCGGTGGCAGTCGATGCACTCCACCCCCTTCTGGCCGTGGGTGGAGAGCACGAACTCCCCGGCGTCCACGTACAGGTTGCGCAGGGCCCCGTCGGCCCCCCCGGCCGAGAACCCGGGCACCCCGTGACAGTTCTTCAGGCACTTGTCGTTGGTGTAGGGCTTCTCGATCTTCTTCTCCGGGGGCTGGAACCCCGGGGCCATCTCCCCGGCTCGGGCCGCGGGGCCGAGGGCCAGAAGCACGGCAACGATCACGGCTCGCTTCATGGCTTCTCCTCCCCGGCCTTCTAGGCGGTCACCCGTTCGAGGATCTCGGCGATGTCGAGCACCTGGACCTCCTCTTCCTTCTTCTGGGCCTTGACCCCGTCGGTGAGCATGGTCAGGCAGAACGGGCAGGCCGCGCCGATCAGGTCCGCGCCGGTGGCCAAGGCCTCCTCGGCCCGCACGTTGTTGATCCGGGTGCCCTCCTCCTCCATCCACATCCGGCCGCCGCCGGCGCCGCAGCAGAAGTTCTCGGTGCCCGAGCGGGGCATCTCGGCGAGCTCCAGCCCCTGTACCGAGCCGAGCAGGCGCCGGGGCTCGGCCACGATGTCGGCGTAGCGCGACAGATAGCACGAGTCGTGGAAGGTGAGGCGACCCGGCAGGTCCCGCACGGTGCGGAGCCGCCCCTGGGTCATCAGCTCCAGCAGAAACTGGCTGTGGTGGACCACCTCGTAGCTCCCGCCGAACTGGGGGTACTCCTTGGACAGGGTCTTCAGGCAGTGGGGGCAGCTGGCCAGGATCTTCTTCACGCCCAAGGCGTCCATGGCCGCGATGTTCTCGGCCACCAGGGTCTGGTACAGGTACTCGTTGCCCGAGGCCCGAGCCGGGTCGCCGCAGCACTTCTCCTGGGTGCCGAGCACGCCGTAGGACACCCCGGCCCGGTCCAGCAGCCGGCACACCGACGCCACCACCCGCTGGTACCGGTCGTCGTAGGCGCCGGCGCAGCCCACCCACAGCAGCACCTCGAACTCGGGGTTCTCCTCCTCGGTGAGGATCCGGGGGCTCACCTTGCGGCGGGTCATCCAGTCGTTCCGGGCAGACCACCCCACGCCCCAGGGGTTGAAATTGTTCTCCAGGTTCTTGTTGAGGGTCACCAGCTCCTGGGGCATCTGGCCCTCCATCAGCACCAGGTACCGGCGCATGTCCACGATCTTGTCCACGTGCTCGATCATCATCGGGCACGTCTCCATGCAGTGCCGGCAGGTGGTGCAGGCCCAGATGTCGTCGTGGCTCACACCGCCGCCCTCGATCATGGGTTGCTCGAACGCGTCACCCTGTCCCTTGCGCAGGCAGGGGGCCTTGGCGATCCAGTGGGCCCGGAGGTCCTGGATGACCTTCTTGGGGCTCAGGCTCTTGCCCGTGTTGTAGGCCGGGCACCGGGCCTGGCACCGGCCGCACCGAACACAGGCCTCCAGGTCCAGCAACTGCTTCCGGGTGAACTGCTCCACCTGGCCCACGCCGTACACCTCGGCGGTCTCGATGTCGATCGGCCGGAACGCGCCCTTGGGCCCCAGGTTGCGCAGGAAGATGTTGGCCACCCCGAACGGGATGTGACCCAGCTTTCCGTAGGGCAGGCTGGCCAGGGTGAACAGCACCAGGTAGAGATGGAGCCGCCAGAAGAGCTCGACGAGCACCAACCGCCAGGGTTCGGGCAGCAGGTGCAGGGGGATGGCCAGGGCGAACCCGATCGGGTTCCACAGGTACTCGAACCCGGACAGAAGGCTCAGCCGGCTCGCCTCGGTGAGGAACCCGGTGACGAAGATCGCCATGAGCAAAATCAGGGCCCACCGGTCCTCGGGCCGGTTGTCCAGACGGTCGGGCTGCTCGCCGTACCGGCGCTGGTACAGCCGCACGGTTCCGAACAGGCCGAACCCCGCCACCAGGTCCAGGGCGAGACCCAGGGGCCGTGCCAGCACCGGCGGCAGGGCGAACGCCACCTGGACCACCACGATCACGGTCAGGGGGATGACGAAGGCGTAGAACAGGTACAGGTGGTGGCGGCCCTCGGGTTGGTCCCGTAGGATCCGATCGTGGCGGAGCACCGCCCGACACACCCCGCCGATCCGGGCCCGCAGGTCACCGGAGCGGGCCTCGGGTTGCCCCAAGGCGATCCGACGCGCCTTGGCCACGATCCCGCCCGCGGCCACCGCAACCGCCAACAGGATCAACGCGAAATCGAGCCCATTGACCATGGTCTTTCCTTCCATATAACTTCGGTCGTTGGTCGTCAGTCGTTGGTCGTCGGTCGAAAGTCGCCTCGACATCGGAGCCGGGGGGCATGGGGTCTGCCGGAAAGGCGGGCGCGGCCCCTATGCTCGCCGCGCAGAGCCTCCGGCGCCCGGACCGCGGAAGGGTACCCCTTGCACGCACCCGTGATGAAACCAACTCCCGTGTCCTGTGCCTGCGCGGCGAATCTCAACGCTCGGCTTCGCGCCCGGCCGGAAGTAGATCCCGTGCCCCGCCGCCGGCTGTGGTCCCGGGATCAGGGAACGTTACCTTCCCCGTTGTAGGGCCCCGCAGGGGCCTGATGGAGCTTCCCAGTGACTTCCCCTAGAGGGCTCGAAAACCTCCAAGATCTCCAAGCATTCCAAACGTAACCGCGCCCCTTTGACGTCCCCTCACGGTCTCGGGGGCATGGGGTCTGCTGGAGAGCCCGTCCGCCTAGCCCGCAGGTCCCCAAAACTTTAGCGAGGCTCCGCCTCAGACCGTCGAGGCATGGGGAGCCGGCTCTGGGGAACTGCGCCCCCGCGCAAAAACTTGACGCATGTGCAACGAATCTCGCCCCCAAGATCTCTAGTCTCTAGTTTCTAGTCTCTAGCTTCTACAAAACAGCGCATGGAAGGGTGCAAGTCACCTTTTCCAGGGGCGGCAGGAACACACGGCGGGCACCGCAGGGCCCCCAAGGCCCTACGGTGCCCGCTTCATTCCGCTGGGTCAGGAGGCCCGGGCGGCCTGGACCTTCTCGATGAGCTTGGGCACGGCCTTGAACAGGTCGTCCACCAGCCCGTAGTCGGCCACCTCGAAGATCGGGGCCTCCTCGTCCTTGTTGATCGCCACGATCACCTTGGCGTCCTTCATGCCGGCCACGTGCTGGATGGCGCCGCTGATGCCGCAGGCGATGTACAGGTCGGGGGCCACGATCTTTCCGGTCTGGCCCACCTGCAGGTCGTTGGGCAGGAGCCCCTCGTCCACCACGGCCCGGCTGGCGCCCAGGGCCGCGCCCAGGGCGTCGGCCAGCTGCTCGATCAGCTTCACGCCCTCGGCGTCCTTCACGCCCCGGCCGGCCGACACCACCACCTTGGCCTCGGTGAGCTCGGGCCGCTCGGACTTGGTGAGCTGGTACTCCACGAACTTGGCCTTCAGGCCGCCGGCGTCCACGTTGACCGGGGCCTCGGCCACGGCCGCGGAACCCGCGCCAGGGGTGGCCGCGTCAAAGGCCGTCTCCCGGACCGTCAGGCAGTGGATGGGCGTGTCGATCACCACCCGGGCGATGGCGTTGCCCGCATACATGGGCCGCAGGTACACGATGCCCTCGTCGCCCTTCTCGAACCCGATCGCGTCGCTCACCATGCCGGCGTCCAGCAGGCCCGCCAGCCGGGGCATCAGGTCCTTGCCCGTGGTGGTGGCCGCCGCGAGCACCGCGGTGTAGCCCTTCTCATTCACCAGGTCCGCGGCGGCCTGGGCGTGGGCCTCCGCCGTGTACTCGGCCACCGCCTCGGCCTCGCTCCACAGCACGTTGGCCGCGCCGAGGTCCTTGAGCCGCTCGGCGCCGGCCTGGGCGCCCTTGCCCAACAGCAGGATGTCGAACTCGGTCCCCAGGAGCTCGGCCAGCTGCTTGGCCGCCGTCACCGCCGGAAAGGTGGCGTGCCGGACCTCCCCTTCGCGCATCTCCGCAATCAACAGAATCGCCATCGGTTCTCCTCCCTGGCCCTACAGGACCTTGGCCTCGTTGACCAGCTTGTCCACCAGTTCGTCCACGCTCGCGACCTTCTGCCCGGCCTTGCGCGGTGGCGGCTCGCTGAGCCCCAGCACGCGGGCCCGGTTCTTGGGCTCGGCGCCCAGGTCGGCGGGCGTGACCTTCTTCACCTCCTTCTTCTTGGCCTTCATGATGGCCGGGAGGCTCGCGTACCGGGGCTGGTTCAGCCGTAGGTCCGCCGTGATCACGGCCGGCAGCTCCACCTCCTTCACCTCGAGGCCGCCGTCGATCTCCCGCTGGACCACGGCCTTGCCGTCCTGGAGCTCCACCTTGTAGGCGAAGCAGGCCTGGGCCAGGCCCAGCTTGGCCGCCAGCATCTGGGCCGCCTGGTTGTTGTCGGTGTCCACCGACTGCTTGCCCAGGATCACCAGGTCGGGGTTCTCCTGCTTGAACACGGCGGCCAGGATGTCGGCGATGCCCGAGCTCTCGTAGCACTCGCCGCCCAGGTCCACCAGGTAGGCCCGGTGGGCGCCCAGGGCCAGGCCGGCCCGCAGGGTCTCCTCGTTCTCGGGGCCGCCGATCGACACCAGGAACACCTCGCCCCCGGACTTCTCGGTGATCCGGACCGCCTCCTCAATGGCGTACTCGTCGAAGGGGTTCACCAGAAAGTTCACGCCCTCGGTCTCGATCCCCGTGCCGTCCTTCTTGAGCCGGACCTTCACGTCGGGGTTCGGGACCCGCCGAACCGGCACCATGATCTTCATCGTCGTACCTCCTTTGGTCGGGTGGATGCCGTCAGTCCCTCAGCAGGGCCCGGGAGATGACCATGCGCTGGACCTCGCTCGTGCCCTCGTAGATCTCGGTGATCTTGGCGTCCCGGTAGTACCGCTCCACCGGGTACTCGTCGATGTAGCCGTAGCCGCCGAACACCTGCACCGCCTCCCGGGTGGCCTTCATGGCCACGTCCGAGGCGAACAGCTTGGCCATGGCCGCCTCGCGGCTGTAGTTCTTGAAGCCCTGGTCCTTCATCCACGCCGCCCGCCAGGTCAGGAGCCGGGCGGCGTCGATCTCGGTGGCCATGTCGGCCAACTTCCACTGGATGGCCTGGAAGTTGGCGATGGGCTGTCCGAACTGCTGGCGCTCCTTGGCGTAGGCGATGGCCTGCTCCATGGCGCCCCGGGCGATGCCCACGGCCTGCGAGGCGATGCCGATCCGGCCGCCGTCCAGGGTCTGCATGGCGATCTTGAACCCCTCGCCGGGCTGGCCCAGCAGGTTCTCCTTGGGGATGCGGCAGTCCTCGAACACCAGCTCGGCCGTGGACGAGGCCCGGATGCCGAGCTTGTGCTCCTCCTTGGCCACCTTGTACCCCGGGGCGTCGGCCGGCACGATGAACGCCGACAGGCCCCGGTGCTTGGCCGAGCGGTCCGTGGAGGCGATCACCACGGCTACCCCGGCCTGGCCACCGTTGGTGATGAAGATCTTCGTGCCGTTCAGGACCCACTCGTCCCCGTCGAGCACGGCCGTGGTGCGCACGGCGCCCGCGTCGGTGCCGGCCTGGGGCTCGGTCAGTCCCAGGCACCCGAGCATCTGGCCCGAGGCCAGGGGCACCAGGTACTTCTTCTTCTGCTCCTCGGTCCCGAACCGGTAGATGGGGTCGCAGCACAGGCTGGAGTGGGCGCTCACCACCACGCCGGTCGAGGCGCACACCGCCGAGAGCTCCTCCACCACGATGGAGTAGCACCGGTAGTCCATGCCGCCGCCGCCGTACTGCTCGGGGATCGCCACGCCCATGAACCCGAGCTCGCCCATCTGCTTCACCAGCTCCATGCGGAACGTGGCGGTCTTGTCCATCTCGGCGGCGAGCGGGGCCACCTCTTCCTGGGCGAACCGGCGGGCCGTGTCCCGGACCAGGGTCTGTACGTCGTCCAGCTCGAAGTTCATCGGGGAAACTCCTCCGGAATCGGAAAAGGGGGAACCAACCTCACCGTCCCTGGAACGCGGCCTTGCGCTTCTCCAGGAACGCCGCCATGCCCTCCTTCTGGTCCTCGGTGGCGAAGCACAGGCCGAACACGTCGCTCTCGAGCACGCAGGCGTTGTCCAGGTCCAGGTCCTGACCCCGCTGCACGGCCTCCTTGGCCAGCCGCACCGCCACCGGCCCCTTGGACGCCACGGTCCGGGCCTGGGCCAGGGCCTCGTCCATCAGGGACTCGGCCGGCACCACGTGGTTCACCAGCCCGATCTCTTTGGCCTCGGCCGCCTTCACCTGCCGGCCGGTGGTCACCAGCTCCATGGCCCGGGCCTTGCCCACGATCCGGGTGAGCCGCTGGGTCCCTCCGAACCCCGGGGTCACGCCCAGGTTCACCTCGGGCTGGCCGAACACGGCCTTCTCGCTCGCCACGATCCAGTCGCACGCCATGGCCAGCTCGCACCCCCCGCCCAGGCAGTACCCGTTGACCACCGCGATCACCGGCACCGGCAGGTCCTCCAGCCGGCGGAACACCTTCTGGCCCTTGAGGGCGAACGCCTTGGCCTCGGCCGCCGTGAGCGAGCGCATCTGGCTGATGTCGGCCCCGGCCACGAACGCCTTGTCGCCGGCGCCGGTGACCAGCAGGGCCCGGGCGCCGGGGTCGGCCTCCACCTCCCGCAGGGCCGCCTCGATCTCGTCGAGGGTCTCGGCGTTCAGGGCGTTCAGGGCCTTGGGACGGTTGATGGTCAGGCGGTAGATGCCGGGCTCCACCTGCTCCAGGATCACGTTCTCGTACGCCATGGCCGTCCTCCTCTACCCGGAGTAGTCGTAGAAACCCTTGCCGGTCTTCCGGCCCAGGGTGCCCGCATCCACCATCTTCTTCAGCAGCGGGCAGGGCCGGTACTTGGAGTCGCCGAACCCCTCGTAGAGCACCTCCATGATCGACAGGCACACGTCCAGGCCGATCAGGTCGGCCAGCTCCAGGGGCCCCATGGGGTGGTTCATGCCCAGCTTCATCACGGTGTCGATGGCCTCGGGCGAGGCAACCCCCTCGTACAGGGTGAAGATGGCCTCGTTGATCATGGGCAGCAGGATCCGGTTCGACACGAACCCGGGGCTGTCGTTCACGCACACCGGCACCTTGCCCAGGTTTTTGGACAGCTCCTCCACCACCTGGTAGGTCTCGTCCGAGGTCTGTAGGCCCCGGATGATCTCGATCAGCTTCATGACCGGCACGGGGTTCATGAAGTGCATGCCGATCACCTTGCCCGGCCGGCCGGTGACCTTGCCGATCTTGGTGATGGAGATGGACGAGGTGTTGGAGGCGAGGATCGCCTCGGGCTTGGTGATGCGATCGAGGTCCTCGAAGATCTTGAGCTTGATGTCCAGGTTCTCGGTGGCCGCCTCCACGGCCACGTCCACGTCGGCCAGGGCCTCGAGGGACGTGGTGCCCTGGATCCGGCCCAGGATCTCGTCCTTCCGGGCCGCCTCCAGCTTGCCCTTGGACACCATGCGGTCCAGGTTTTTGGTGATGGCGGCGATGCCGCGCTGCACGAACTCGTCCGAGATGTCGCGCAGCACCACCGGGTATCCCGCGGCCGCGAACACCTGCGCGATGCCGTGGCCCATGGTGCCGGCCCCCAGGACCCCCACCTTCTTCACGTCGCTCACCTGCATGGCTCTCTCCTCCCTTCTCGATGCGCTCCGTCGGGTTGCGCGTCCCCTCGCTGCTTGGCTAGCCCCGCTCCACCACCATGGCCACCGCCCCGCCGCCGCCCAGACACAGGGTGGCGAGCCCCAGCCGGCCGCCCCGGGCCTGGAGGGCGTAGAGCAAGGTGGTCAGGATCCGGGCGCCGCTCGCGCCGATGGGGTGGCCCAGGGCGATGGCGCCGCCGTTCACGTTGACCCGGTCCCAGTCCCAGCCCAGCTCCTTGCCGTCGGCCAGGCACTGGGACGCGAACGCCTCGTTGGCCTCGATCAGGTCGAAGTCATCGATGGCGTACCCGCCCTTGTCCATGACCCTGCGCACCGCGTCGATGGGCGCGAAGAACACGTCCTTGGGGTCCCGGTGCGCCGCCGCATAGTGACGGATCGTGGCGAGCACCGGCAACCCCTCGCGCTCGGCCAGCTCCCGGCTCGTCACCACCACGGCACTGGCGCCGTCGGTCAGCCCCGGGGCGTTGCCGGCCGTGACCATGCCCCCCTTCTCGAAGGCCGGCCGCAGCTTGGCCAGGATCTCCACCGTGGTGCCCGGCTTGACCGGCTCGTCCGTGTCGAACCGCTTGGGGTCCCCCTTGCGCTGGGGAACCTCCACCGCCACGATCTCGTCG
Organism: bacterium; assembly: GCA_027021615.1. GTDB lineage: Bacteria > Desulfobacterota > Deferrisomatia > Deferrisomatales > Deferrisomataceae > Deferrisoma. The sequence goes on from JALUTY010000013.1 coordinate 30,427, forward strand.
CGGAACGCGCCCGTTTCGATGGCCCGGGCCGCCTTCTGCTGGCTCTGGGCCGCGAACGCGTCCAGCTCCTCCCGGGTGAGCCCGGCCTCCCGGGCCGTGTACTCGGCCAGGTTGCCCATGTGCACGTCGTTGAACGCGCACCACAGGCCGTCGTGGACCATGGCGTCCTCGGTGGGGAAGTTGCCCAACCGCACCCCCCCCCGCAGGTTGCGCTGGAGGTGGGGGGCGTTGGACATGCTCTCCATGCCGCCGGCCACCACCACGTCGGCATCCCCCAGGGCCACGGCCTGGGCGGCCAGCATCACGGCCTTCAGGCCCGATCCGCACACCTTGTTGATGGTGAACGCATTCACGGTCGAGGCCAGCCCACCCTTGAGGGCCGCCTGGCGCGCCGGGTTCTGGCCCACCCCGGCCTGGAGCACGTTCCCCATGATGCACTCGTCCACCCGGTCGGGGGAGAGGTCCGCGCGCCGCACGGCCTCCCCCACCGCCACCCCGCCCAGATCGGTCACCTTCAGGGGCTGGAGCGACCCGAGGTACCCCCCGATGGGGGTACGACACGCGGAAACGATCACAACGTCACGAACGGACATGGTGGGCAACCTCCCAATCGCAGTTTGCGGGCCTCACCTCTCAGTTTCGGTTGGCCTCGTACAGGACCGCCAAGAACCGCGCCCGGTCTCCCACCCGGATCCTGTGGGGAAGCTGGGCGTTGTAGTACAGGCTGTCGCCGGGGCCCAGGTCGAACCGCTGCCCCCCGTACTCCACCTGGATCCGCCCCTCCAGCACGTGCACGAACTCCTCGCCCTCGTACGGGAGCTCTTTGAGAGAGAATTCACAGGGCTCGTCGCACGTGAGGAGGATCGGGCTCATGCTCCGCCCCTCGTAACCGTACGCCAGGTCCCGGTACGGCAGGGTGTGGGGCAGCTCGTTCCGGTACACCAGGGCCTCTTTTCCGGCCCGGGTCAACACGTAGTCGGTGTGCTCCTCGGCCTCCTGATGGAAGAAGTACCCGATCTTCACCCCCAGGGCCTCGGCAAAGTTCCACAGAGTCGAGATGGACGGCGACACCAGGTTGTTCTCCACCTGGCTCAACAGGGCCGGGCTGAACCCCGTCTTCGCAGCCAGGTCCTTCAGGGTCATCCCTCGCTGCAGACGAAGCTCCTTGATCTTCCCCCCCAGATTGAGCTTTTCCAGGACCTCCTTCTTCATACGCTCGCGTCCACCCCGCCCCGCTTAAGAGTTGCTGAATCGGATTCAGTCCTGCTAAAGGCGGCCGTCAACCTAGAGCAAACGAACCCTACGGGTCAAGAGGTTTTCTGCCGTCCCGCAGGCCTCCGGGGCCGGAGGCCGCCTCCGCGGAAACCTGCCAAACACGGCGCAGAAAAATCAAACAAGCTCCGGGCCCCAGCCGAAGCATTTTCTTATGTATTGCAATACATTACTCACCAAAAGCATCGTGTCATGAATACGCGTTCAAGCCCAAAACCATTGAGGGTCGAGAAAAAAACTTTGTTTGCATCTTTCCGGCACCACTCCCCCCTTGCCGATGCTCGGGGGGTGGACAAAAATGAATATAAAGTGCGGAGCACGGTCCATCCCCTTACTCGGGCCTCGCCCGAGGGCCGGGGTCACGAGCCGCACCGGAACGGCCGATCCGTAAGGGAGACCCGAAGCGGTCGGCGAAGGATCCGATGGGGCGGCAAAGGAGTGGGAACCATGAAGGTATCGGTGAACACGGTGCTCCGGTACAGCGAACCCCTCGATCGGTTCGTGAGGGTCCGCTCCTTCACGGAGACGGAGACCCAGCGGCTCCTGGGGGGGGCCCGGTTCCGGAACCGGGGCGAGTATGTGCGGTTCCTTCTGGGTCTGTGCATCCCGGAGTTTCCCGCCGAGATCCTTCCCCGTCTCCTGGAGCGCGGACCCGAGGGGGAGGAGCGGCGTCGGATCGAGGATGCCCTATACCAGCTGTGCGTGGACGTGAATCCCCACCTTGACATTACGCGGGTCTCGGTGCCCGTGACCGAGGGAGAGGCGGAGACCCACCTCTACCTGGTGGAGCCCCGGCAGGAGGAGGCACCGGAAGATGCGGAGCGGGTGCTCCGGCTGGAGGAGCTCTTGGAACGGCGGGTGGTGGGGCAGCGCGAGGCCGTGGAGAAGCTGGCCCGGGTGCTGCGACGGGCCGCGGCAGGCTTGAAGGACCCGGACCGTCCCGTGGGCAGCTTCTTCTTCCTGGGCCAGACCGGGGTGGGCAAAACCGAGCTCGCCAAGGCCCTGGTTCGGGTGCTCTACCCGGGCGAGGATCGGCTCGTGAGGGTGGACTGCAGCGAGTACGCCCAGTCCCACGAGTACGCCAAGCTGATCGGGGCGCCCCCGGGGTACATCGGCCACGGCGAGGGGGGTTACCTGACCGACGCGGTGATGACCCGGGGCTCGTGCGTGGTCCTGTTCGACGAGATCGAGAAAGCCCACCCCAAGCTCCATCAGCTTCTCTTGCAGGTGCTCGACGAGGGCATCCTCACCGACAGCAAGGGCCGAAAGGTCTCATTTCGGGATGCCGTTATCATCATGACCAGCAACGTGGGCAGCCGGGAGGTGGAGGAACTCGACCGGCGAGCGGGCTTCGGGGTGTGCACCGGCGGGGGGGAGGTGGAGAGCGAGAGCCTCAAGGCGCTGCGGGCGGAGTTCCCCCCGGAGTTCGTGAACCGCATCGATGAGGTGATCGTGTTTCGCCCCCTGAGCCGGGAGGACTCCCTCCGGATCTGCGAGCTCATCCTCAAGGAGGTGGAGGGGTACCTCGAGCCCCGACGGCTCGCGATCGACTTCGATCCGGAGGTGAAGGAGTTCCTCGTGGAGGAGGGCACCGACCCGCGGTACGGGGCTCGGCCGCTGCGGCGCACCATCCGGCGCTACGTGCTCGATCCCCTGGCCACGGAGCTGCTTTCGGGCAAGTTCCGCCCCCCCGCTCGCATTCGGACTCATCTGCGCCGGCGGAAGGTGTGGTTCGAAGCCGCATAAAAAAGATTCAATGCTTCCAAAAAACTTTTTTTCGGAGCACTTGACACCTCGGGACGAGGGGGGCATAGTTTTTTCATCTGAGCTTGGAAAATTCGGTTGGGGAAGTCGGGATCGCGATTGCTCTTTGCCCCCCCGGAGAGCTGCCCCCGGCTTCCCCTTTTGTTTTACTCCCCCCTTTTTAAAACATTTCTGTATCTCTGCACCCCCATACGTCACATAATTGTCACAGACATCCTTCCCTTCCCTCGCCCAACGACGGGGGGCCCTCCAGAGCGGCCGGATTCTCCCCCCTTTTCATCCGGGCACACGCCTTGCTTTCGGCCCTCCCCCTGCCAGCCCCTTTCGCACCGAAGCAAGGAGGAACCGATGCGTTTTGCCTGCCCCTTCCGGGCCGCTGCCCCGGCCCTTGCCCTGCTCCTCGTCGTCGGCCCGGCATGGGCCGGGACCGGCCCCAACCCCGGCGACACCGCCTGGCTCCTCGCGAGCTCCGCCCTGGTGCTCCTTATGGTGCCGGGCCTCGCCCTGTTCTACGGTGGAATGGTTCGGGCCAAGAACATCCTCTCCACCTTGATGCTCAGTTTCATCGCCATGGGCGTGATCGCGGTCCAGTGGGTCGTGGCCGGGTACTCCCTGTCGTTCGGCGGCTCTCCCGGTCCTTGGATCGGGGGCCTGGACCGGTTGTTCCTCTCGGGGCTCACCCCCGAGACTCTATCCGGCACGGTGCCCACCCTGGCCTTTGCCGTGTTCCAAGGGATGTTCGCCATTATCACACCGGCACTCATCAGCGGAGCCCTCGTCGAGCGGGTCAAGTTCGGCGCCTACACCTTGTTCATTGTCCTGTGGGCGTTCCTGGTGTACGACCCCCTGGCCCACTGGGTGTGGGGCGAGGGCGGGTGGCTGCTCCGGATGGGAGCCCTGGACTTTGCCGGAGGAACCGTGGTGCACGTCTCATCGGGCGTGTCGGCCTTGGCCGCGATCCTGGTGCTCGGCAAACGTCGGGGGTACCCCACCGAGCGATTCATCCCCCACAACCTGACCATGACCCTGCTGGGGGCGGGGCTCCTGTGGTTCGGTTGGTTCGGGTTCAACGCCGGCAGCGCCCTGGCGGCCAACGGGACCGCGGTGCTGGCCTTCGTTTCCACCAACACGGCGGCCGCTGCCGGCATGCTCGGGTGGCTCGCGGCCGAGAAGGTCCGGTTCGGCAGGCCCAGCGCCCTGGGCGCCGCGTCGGGCCTGGTGGCCGGGCTCGTCGCGATCACGCCGGGGGCCGGGTTCATCACGCCGGGCTGGGCCATCGTGGTGGGAGGGCTGGCCGGGCTCATCTGCTTCCGCGCCGTGTGCCTCAAAGAACGGCTCGGCTACGACGACGCCTTGGACGTGTTCGGGGTCCACGGCGTGGGCGGCGCCTGGGGAGCTCTGGCCACCGGCATTTTCGCCACGGTGGGTGCGGGCAGTCTAATCACCGGGGACCTTCGGCAGTTCGGGGTTCAGGTGGTCGGGGTGGTGGCGGCCGCGGTGTATGCGTTCGTGGTCACCTGGGTCCTGTGTCGGGTCTTGGACGCCACCATCGGCCTGAGGGTCAGCCCCGAGGACGAGCTCGTGGGGCTGGACCAGACGGCCCATGGCGAGGTGGGTTACTCCCTGTGACGGCTCCTTTGTCGGAGTGGAAGGACCGCCTGACCGAGGCCAGACACCGGCTGGCCTCAGGCGGGGCGTCCCCGGGAGAGTTCACCCGGCTCGTGGACGAGCTGGTGGTGGACCTGGCCCGGGCCTCCGGCTGGGCAGGGCCAGGTAGGGCCGTGGTGGCCCTGGGGGGGTACGGCCGCAGGGAGATGGCCCCACGCAGCGACGTGGACCTGCTGTTCCTCGCGGCGCGCACCGGCTCCGCACCGGAGGTCGAGCCCGTGCTGTACCCCCTGTGGGACCTCGGACTAGAGGTGGGGCACGCCCTGCGCACGCCGTCCCACTGTCGGGAGGTGGCCCGGCAGGACCTCACCGCGGCCACGGCACTTCTGGACGCGCGCCTGCTCCTGGGGGATCCCGACCTGTTCGAGCGGGCCCTGAGGCGGGCCGGAGTGCAGCCCCGGCCTTCCCGACGGACCCGCGCCTGGGCACGGGCCATTCTCGAGAACGTGGAGACCCGGCGGGAGCGGTTCGGGGAGGTCTCCCACCTTCTGGAGCCCCACGTAAAGGAGGGGTGGGGCGGGCTCCGGGACCTCCAAGCCGCCCGTTGGGTTTTGGCGTGTCTGGGACTCGACCCTCACCAGGAGATCGCCCGGCTTCCCCGGGGCCCCCAGGCCTTGGAAGGGGCCCGTCTCCTTGAGCGGGTCCGAGCGGCTCTCCACGGGGCAGCAGGTCGCAAGACCGACCACCTCACCTTCGAGCATCACGAGGCCGTGGCCCGAATCGTGGTACCCGGAGAACGCCCCGAGGAGCTCTTTGCCCGGCTCCACCGGGCGGCCCGTGACATCGCCGCCCTGTGGCAAGCCGTGGCGGACGGGTTCCCCCATCCCCCCCGCATCGTCACGGCTGCCGAGGGGTTCGACACCCCGGACCGGGCGGTCTCGGCCCTGCTGGGCCCCTGCTGCTCCGACGGAACGCCCCGTCCCGCCGTGATGGCGCGTCTGGCTGGGTCCCCGTCCCCCCTCCGCCGCGCCGCCCTGCAGGAGGCCCTGGCGAGGCGAATCCGCAGGAGGGCGGCCACGTATCCCCTGCTCGGCGCCCTGCTCGACCATGGTCTGCTGGGGGACATCGATCCCTTGCTGGGGGAAGCGGCTCACGCCGTGCCCTATGATGCCCGCCACGCCTTCACCGTGGGAGCCCACGGCGTCGAGTGCCTGGCCGCATTCGAACGGCTGTGGCTGGGTGCCCTGGAGGATCAGGAGCCGTGGTTGACCCGGGTCGCCGGCGGTCTCCCGACACCCTGGGTGCTACGCGTGGCCGCCCTGACCCACGACCTGGGCAAGTGCATCTCGGCCGGTGACCATGGCCGGTCCGGGGCCCCCCACGCCGAGCGGATCGGGCGGGCCCTCGGGCTTTCGGCGGAGGAGGCCCGGGAGGCGGCCCGGCTGGTGGAACATCACCATGCCGTGCCGCTCCTGGCGTTTCGCGGGGACCCCGACGACCCCCGCACGGCCCGGGAGGCTTGGGACATCGCCGGGACCCCCGAGCGCCTGGACGCGCTCGTGGTGCTGGCCTACGCCGACCTGGCCTCGACCCACCCGGGCCCCCACCACCCTACCTGGACCGCCTGGCCCCGCAACCTCTTGCTCGCGCTTCACAGCCGAGCCCGTGCGGCCCGGACAGCCCCATCGGTGCCACCCGAGGCGCTGCGAGAGCGAGCCTCGCGGGCCTGCGGCGGCGCGGCTGAGCGCTCCTTGATGGCCGAGGTGCCCACGGCCGAGCTACTCCAGGTGCCCCCTGATCTCCTCGCCACACTGGTCCGTACGACGGCGCGGCTGGGCGAAGCCCCCTGCCGGTGGGAGACGGTAGCCACCCCCTTCGGGCCTGTGGAGATCCTGGGGGTGATCTCGACGCCGCCGCCGTGGGCCTTGTCGGCGGCATCCGCCGCCTTGACCCGGCTCGGCTTCGACATCCGCATGTTCCAGGTCCACGCCTGGCCCCGGGGCTTGCTGCACCTATGGTTTCGCTGCCACCCGCCGGATCACCCCCCGGGCAGGGAGCGGCTAAGGCAGATCCTCGGCGAGGCGTTGGCGGCCGGCCGGCCCAGGCCCCGGCAGCCGGGGCTCGTGGATCGCCGGGTGGCGGCCATGCCCGTTCCCACCCGCGTGGCCCTCACCCCCGGCTCGCCGGTACACTCTATCATTGAGGTCACATGTCGGGACCGGCCCGGGCTCCTCGCCGCCCTGACGGCGGCCCTGGACGAGCTGGGCCTCACCGTGATCCACGCGATGGTCACGACCCAGGGGCCCCAGGCCCGCGACGTGTTCCACGTGCGAGACCTGCTGGGCGGCCGGATCGAGGGGGAGGATAAGAGAAAGCGCATTCTGGCCCGGCTCCGGGCCGCGGTGGAAACCGAGCCATAAGTAAGGAGGCAGCCGTGAAGAAGATCGAGGCCATCATCAAGCCGTTCCGGCTCGACGACGTGAAGGACGCCCTCAAGGAGGCCGGGATCCAGGGCATGACCGCCATTGAGGTCAAGGGGTTCGGGCGGCAGAAGGGCCACACCGAGCACTACCGGGGTGCCGAGTACACGGTGGACTTCATTCCCAAGGTGAAGATCGAGGTGGTAGTGCCCGACGAGCTGGCCCCGGCCGCGGTCGAGGCCATCGAGCGCAGCGCGCGTACCGGCAAGATCGGAGACGGGAAGATCTTCGTGCTGGCCGTGGAGGAGGCGGTGCGAATCCGCACCGGCGAGCGGGGGGAAGAGGCGCTGTGACACACAGCTGGATCCGCCCGCCTCTCACCGGCCAGCCAGTCCCACGGCCCTCCGGTAGTAGCTCGTGCCCGCGGTGTCGGACAGGAGACCCGAGACCTCCCGCTCGGCCGGGGTCTGCTCCAGGTAGAGCCGGTGCAGGTAGCCGGCGGCGGCCATGTCGCCCACCAGCATGTACCCGTTGATCCGCCCGTCCTTCAGGTACACCCGCCGGAACCGGTCGGCGTCCTGCCAGGTGAGGGGCTCCCCCTCGAACCGGCCGGCCGAGACCACCGGGAAGTCCACGTGCTTGCGGAGCACGTTGGCGTCGACCGAGCCGGGGTACGCGCCCTCGCCCCTCACCAGGTGCCGGGCCGCCACCCGGGCCTGCTCCACGGCGTTGGGGAACAGGGCGTACAGGCCGGGCCGGCCGTCCACGGCGTGGGGCGTGACCGCCACGTCCCCGGCCGCGTAGACCCGGGGGTCGAACCGCAGGGCCTCGTCCACCGCGACCCCCTGGTCGGCCCCGGTGAGGGGCCCCGACTCGGGGGTCACGCCGGTGGCGACGATCAGAAGGGGGGTCTCGATCCAGGTGCCGTCGGTCAGGTCCACCGACGCGAGCGCCCCGTCCCGGGCGTTGACGGCGGTGACCCGGGTCTCGAGGCGCACCTCGATGCCGGTGCGCTCGGCCAGGAGCCGGGTGGCGAACTTGCCCCCCTCCTCGTCGGTCATCCGGGACAGGAGCCGGTTGTTCCGGTGCACCACGGTGACCTGGAGGCCCCGGTGCCACAGGGCCAGGGCCGCGTCCACGCCGATGAACCCGCCGCCGAAGATCACCGCCCGGCGGACGCCCGTCTCCCGGATGTGCCGGTCGATGGCCGTGAGGTCGCTCAGGGTCTTGAACCCGAACACGCCGTGTACCCCGAGCCACGAGGGCTCGGGGTACCGGTCCTTCGAGCCCGGAGCGTAGAGCAGCCGGTCGAAGGTCTCCACCGCTCCGGAGGCGGTGCGCACCTTGCCGTCGTCCACCTCCACCACGGGGTCCCCCAGGCGGGGCGTCACCCCGAGCCGGTCGTAGAAGTCGGCGCCCTTCCAGTAGGCCGTCTCGAGGGGGTCGCCGGCCAGGAAGAACGGCATGACGCACGGGGAGTAGGGCGGGAAGCCCTCCGCCGAGATCATGACGATCTCGCCCCGGAACCCTTCGTTCCGGAGGGTTTCCACGAACTCGGCGGCGGCCACCCCCGCCCCCACGGTGACGACCTTCACGGCGCCGGCTCCCCGCGCCGGGCGAACTCCTTGCGCCGGAGCTCGCGGTACAGGGCGAAGGTGTCGGGCAGGGCGCGCTCGCCGAGCAGGTACTCCCGCAGGTTGCGTGTCGCCCGGTCCCGGCGCACCTCCTCGTGCTCGCGGAACGCCAGGGCGCCCGAGTGGCACGCCTCCACGCAGGCCGGAAGCCGCCCCTCCCGGACCCGGTGGGAGCACAGGTCGCACTTGAACGCGGTCTCCCGGCCGCCGGGGGACGCGTGGGTCACCTTGAACGCGATGGCGTCGAACGGGCACACCATGGCGCACATGCCGCACGCCTTGCACCGGGCCTGGTCCAGGATCACCGCGCCGGTGACCGGGTCGCGGGAGATGGCCCCGGCCGGGCACGCGGCCATGCACCAGGCCGGGTCGCAGTGCCGGCACGACACCGGGAACGCCTCGTGCTCCACGGCGAGCACCCGCACGTTGACCTGGGTCCGGCCGTCCCCCACCAGGTCCGCGAGGCTCCGGCTGGGATGGTGCTCCACCGCGCACGCGATCTCGCACCCCTTGCACGCCACGCAACGCGTGTAGTCCACGAAGATCTTTCTCATGGCTCCCTCCCCGCTCACAGGCCGAGCCCGGCGCGCTTCTCGGCGATGATGGCCTCCATCCGGTCCGCGGCGGCCTTGGGATCTTCTTCCACGAAGAAGTAGCCGCCGAGCACCCCCTTGGCGTCCTCGGTCAGGATCTTGGTGACCGCGGGGCTGCCGAGGACCGGGGGCACGGGCCACAGGTGCACCGGCACCCCGGTGCCCACGAAGTAGGTGCCGATGGCCACGGCCTTCTCGGTGGTCCACTCGGGGGCCGAGCCCACCAGGGGCAGGGCGTCCACGTCCACGCCCAGGTGGTCGGCCAGGGCCCCGGCCAGCACGAGCATGCGCGAGCAGTCCACGCACGAGCCCATGTGGATCACCGGCGGGATGCCGAGCTGCTCGCACACCGCCTTGAGGCCCGGGCCGGCCTGCTCCCGAGTGGAGAGCTGCATCAGGCCGGCCTTGGCCGCCGCGATGGCCCAGCACCCGGTGCCGATCACCAGGATGTCCCGGGCGATCAGCTCGGCCGTGAGCTCCCGGTGGAACGAGTCCTGGCGCACCTTGACGTTGTTGCACCCCACGACGCCCACCACCCCCTTGATCGCGCCGTCGGCGATCACCTTGACCAGGGGCGCCACCGTGCCGCCCAGGGCCTTGAGGATCTCCTCCACGCTGAACCCCACCACGGCCTCCTCGGAGTGGGGCGGGATGTACACGCGGCCCCGGTTGCGGGCCTCGAACGCGTCGATGGCGGTCTCCACGATCCGGCGGGCCACCGCGTCGGCCCGGTGTTCCTCGAACTGGATGTGGAGGGCCCCCGGGATCTTGGTCTGCTCGCTGGTGGTGATGAGCTTGGTGTGGTAGCAGGCCGCGAGGTCGGCCAGGGCCGGGTAGATGCACTGGACGTCCACCACCATGGCCTCCACCGCGCCGGTCATGATCACGAGCTCGCTGTGGAGCTCGTTGCCGGCCACGTTCACCCCCTGGCGCATGAGCACCTCGTTGCCGGTGCAGCACAGGCCGGCCACGTTGATCCCCTTGGCCCCCTTGTCCCGGGCCCGCTGCTGCATCTCGTCCGACAGGGCGTGCTCCACCACCTTCTCCGACAGGATGGGCTCGTGGCCGTGGACGATGAGGTTGACCATGTCCTCCTCGAGCACCCCCAGGTTCGCCCGCACGGTCTTGACCCGGGGGGTGCCGAACAGCACGTCCTGGAGCTCGGTGGCGATGAGGGACCCGCCCCACCCGTCGGCCAGGGAGCACCGCACCGACTGGAGCACCAGGGACAGGGGGTCGGCGTCGCACCCGAAGTGGGTGCGGTGGAGGATGTCCACCGACTCGCGGTCGATGCCCCGGGGCAGGAGCCCGTACCTGGCGCCGGTGGACGCCAGCAGGTCGTCCTCGAGCTTTTTGAGCCGCTCGAACCGCTTGGCCGGCATGTACGCCTCGAGGAACGCGATGGGCGCGTCGTCCTGCTTGCCGAAGCAGTGGAGCGCCGCGTCGGCCACGTCCCTGGCGACGTCCGGGAACGACCGGCCCTCGACCGCGATCCCGAGCTTCGCGGCCACCGCGGTGAGCTTCTCGGTGTCGGTGATCCGGTAGTCGGTCACCGTGCCCTCGGCCACCTCCTTGAGGGTGAGGGCCACCTTGCGGCCGTGGTCCGAGTGGGCCGACGCGCCCACCGCGGCCATGCGGGTCAGGTTCCGGGCCACGATGGTGTCGGCCGTGGCCCCGCACACCCCCCGGGTGGGGCCGTCGCCCACCGGGTCGATCCGGCACGGGCCCATGACGCAGATCCGGCAGCAGGTGCCGAGCTGGCCGTAGCCGCACTGGGGCTGCTGCTTCTCCAGCCGTTCCCACACGGAGTCCAGGCGGTCGCGCTCCGCGATCTCCAGCATCTCCACGCCGGCGGGGTCCGCGCTTCTCATTGGTGCCTTTCGCTCCATGGTGTCACCTCCTCGTGCGGGTTCCGTCGGGCAGGCCGGGGAAGATCAAACCCCGTTCTGGGGACCGCTTCAAGGCCGCACTGGCCACCTGCGCCCACGGCTGGTGAGGGGCCGCCAGGGGTTGGTGAGCGGCGGCGGCCGGCCTCAGCGAAGGCCCAGGCGGGAGAACAGCTCCGGCGCCCGGGCCCGGCTCACGGGCAAAGGCAGGTCGCTGCCCCGCATGAGCAGGGTGTAGCCGCTGGAGCCGCGCACCACCTTGCGGACCCGGGCCAGGTTGGCGATGTAGCTGCGGTGGATCCGGTAGAACCGGTCGGAGGGGAGGCGCTCCTCCACGAAGCCCAGGGAGAAGTCGCAGAAGTACTCGCCCTCGGGGGTGTGCACCCGGGAGTAGATGTTGTCGGCCCGTAGGAACAGCACCTCGTCGGGGTCCAGCAGGTGGATCTCGCGGCCCGAGCTCACCGGGATCTTGACGAACGTGTGCTCCCGGTCGGCCACGAACGGGGTGATGTCGTACACCAGCATGCAGTTGAGGGCGTCGGACATGCCCCGGTCCAGCAGGGGGATCAGCTTCAGGAACAGGTAGCGGTCGTCCCGGCCGTCGCCGATGCGCTTGAACGAGAACGGCACCTGGCGGCTCGAGTCCTTCATCAGCCGGTACATCTGCCGGATGCGCTCCCGGCCGGCCTCGTCGTGGAACCGCATGATGTCGCCCGAGAACACGTCGTCGCTTGTGATCCCGGCGAAGATCATCAGGAACGCCCGGTTGATGTAGCGCACCGTGAACCGGTCGTCGAACAGCACGATCCCGGGGTCGGTGTTCTCGATCAGGCTCAGAAGGCTGTGTCGCTCCATGGGTCCACCCGGGGCGCGGGAAGGGGGCCGGATAGGCTGGGGCACGCCCCTCCCCGGGCCCCCACCGGCGGCGCCCACGGGGCCGGCCGTCCGGGCAGGGAACCCTGGGGAAGGGGAGCCGAGAGGAATCATACCGCGGCAGGGGCGCGCTACAAAGCGGGAAAGGGGTCCCCCCTCAAGCCCCCGGCCGCCGGGGGGCCGGCACCGCCAGGAGCAGGGCGGCGGCGGCCAGGGCCAGGGCCGCACCGGTGGCGAACGCCGCGGGTGCGCCGAAGGCCTTCCAGAGGAGGCCGAACCCCAGGCTCGCCGGCAGGGCGGCCAGGCCCACGGCACCGTGGTACAGGCCGTAGGCCCGGCCCCGCAGCCCCCGGGGGGCGAGGTCCGCGGCCCATGCTCGCTCGGCCGGCTCGGCGAGCCCGAAGTAGGCCCCGTAGGCCAGGAACAGGGTCACCAGCACGGCCGGGGCCTCGGCCAGGGCGAACCCGGCGTACACGGCCGCGTACAGGGCCCAGGCTCCGAGGAGCGCCGGCCTGCGGCCGGCCCGGTCCGCGAGGCGCCCGCCCAGGAGGTTCGCCCCCATTTTCACCGCGTGGTGGGCCGACCACAAGAGGGCCACCCCGGCCGCCGGCACCCCCACGTCCGTCAGGCGCAGCAGTAGGAACGCGTCGGTGGAGTTGCCCAGGGTGAACACCACCAGGGCCGCGAGGAGCCGGCCGAACCCCGGCTCCATGGACCCGGCCACCCCCGGCTCGGCAGGGGGGCGGGGAGCGGGGGCCGCCGGCTCCCGCACCCCCTTCACGATCACCAGGATCACCGCGGCCGCGGGCACGGCCGCGAGCAGGAACACCCCCCGTAGGGGCATCCCCAGGGCCAACAGCCCGGCCGCCGCCACCGGGCCGGCCACGGCGCCGGCGTGGTCCATGGCCCGGTGGAACCCGAAGGCCCGGCCCCGCCGGGCCGGGTCCACCGTGTCGGCGATCAGGGCGTCCCGGGGCGAGGTCCGGACCCCCTTGCCCACCCGGTCGGCGAACCGCAGGCCCAGCACCCCCACCCACGACGTGGCGAGCCCGATCAGGGGCCGGGCCGCCCCCGCCGCGGCGTACCCGGCCAGCACCAGGGGCTTGCGGCGCCGGACCCGGTCGGACCAGTAGCCGGACACCACCTTGAGGACCGAGGCCGTGGCCTCGGCCACCCCCTCGATCACCCCCAGGGCGGCTGCCCCGGCCCCCAGCACCCCGGTCAGGAACACCGGGAGCAGGGGATAGATCATCTCGCTCGACAGGTCGGTGAGCAGGCTCACCCACCCCAGGGCGATCACGGTGCGAGGGAGGCGGCTCGGGCTCGGTCGTGTCATGGGGGCGGGCCGAGGCAAGGGTCGGGGAGCGGGTAGCAGAACCCCAGCCGGAGGAGGGGGGCAGGGCCCCCGTCGGGCGCACCGCAGGGCAAGGGGTCATTGAAGACCCGGGGGGCCATGCCCGGCGCTGGGGATGATGACCAAAACGTTATGACGATCTCGCGTGCATGCATAAATGTATAGTATGGCGCTATTCGATTCATTTTTGTCCCACAAACCACTCCCACCCTCTTCCCGCCCCTCCACCCCCCGGACAGATTCAAAATACATTTCAAACAGTTATGCGAGAGCATCCCCACCTCCTCCCCCTGGCACACCTTTTGAGTAGACCCACCCCTGAGTTCGCCAGGCCCTGCGCACCCTCTCGAACCGACTCCGCATGGCGCCGGGGCCGAGCCCGCGGCAGGCGTTCGCGTCCGGGGGGCCCCGGAGGGAAACCGAGGCCAGAGGTTGGCCCAGTCCAGGGCCCGCCACCCGCTGCCGGCCACGGGGTGCATACCCCGCCGGGCCGACAGCCATAGAGGAGAAGGAGGAAACCGATGCGGCAAGGGAGAAAACGTCTAAGAACCATGATCGCCACGGCGGCACTCGGCGCACTTCTGACCGCGCCCTCTTATGGTGCCGCAGAGGAGGAGGTCATCAAGGTCGGCATCCTGCATTCCCTGTCCGGGACCATGGCCATCAGCGAGACCTCCCTGAAGGACGTCGCGCTGATGGCCATAGAGGAGATCAACGAGTCGGGGGGGCTGCTGGGAAAGAAGATCAAGCCCATTGTGGTGGACCCAGCATCCAACTGGCCCCTGTTCGCAGAGAAGGCCCGCGAGCTGATCGAAAAGCATAAGGTTGCGGTCGTGTTCGGCTGCTGGACCTCGGTGTCCAGAAAGTCTGTACTCCCTGTGTTTGAAGAGCTCAACGCCCTCCTGTTTTACCCCGTGCAGTATGAAGGGGAAGAGTGCTCCTACAACGTCTTCTACACCGGGGCTGCCCCCAACCAGCAAGCGATCCCGGCTGTTGAGTACCTCATGAGCGAGGAGGGCGGTGGCGCAAAACGGTTCGTGCTACTCGGCACCGACTATGTGTATCCGCGTACCACCAACAAGATCCTTCGCGCTTTCCTGCACCAGAAAGGCGTCAGTGACGACGACATCATGGAGATCTACACCCCTTTCGGGCACAGCGACTATCAAACCATCGTCGCAAACATCAAAAGGTTCGCAGCAGCAAAACCGACAGCCGTCATCTCTACCATCAACGGCGACTCGAATGTGCCCTTTTACAAGGAGCTGGCAAACCAGGGGGTTCGGGCCGAGGATATCCCTGTCATCGCCTTTTCTGTGGGTGAAGAAGAGCTGCGGGGCATCGACACGGCGCCCCTCGTGGGTCACCTGGCGGCCTGGAACTACTTCATGTCCATCGACACCCCCGAGAACCGGGAGTTCGTAAAGAAGTGGAAGGCGTACGTCAAGAAGCACAACCTCCCCGGCGGCGACAAACGGGTGACGAACGATCCGATGGAGGCCACCTACATCGGGATCAAGATGTGGGCCCAGGCCGTGCTCCAAGCAGGGACCACGGATGTGGACGCGGTCAGGCAGGCCATGGGCTATCAGACGTTCAAGGCACCTTCTGGGTATGAGATCCGGATGGACCCGAAGAACCACCATCTCCATAAGCCGGTCTTCATCGGCGAGATCCGAGAGGACGGCCAGTTCGACATCGTGTGGCAGACCGACGGCCCCATCCGTGCGGAACCCTGGAGCCCGTACCTACCCGACAGCGCCAAAAAGGTAGCCGACTGGACCTATCCATGGGTGTGCGGCAACTGCACCGAACCGAGATACAAATAAACCGACTCCGGCGCCCCCGGCTTTCCTGGCGGGGGGCGCCGGAGACAGACCCGGTACAGAGGACCATGTCCCTCAACAGAATCGCATCCATGGGCCTCCTCGCCCTGATCATCTCTCTCGCGTGCCTCGGCAACAGCACGGCAAGCGCTGCGGGCCTCAAGGAAGCTTTGCAGGGGTTGGGGGCAAAGAGCCGGAGGACCATTCTGCGTTCGATCAAGGTGCTGGGGGCCCTGGGAGACCCCGCCGCCCTCCCGGCCCTCGAGGCCCTCCGCGACAGGAAGCTTCGTGTCGACGAGCAGGGGCGGGTGTTGATACTCGACGGTGGCGGGGCCTTCGCCCGAGACATTGTGACCGGCGAGCGGGTGGCGGTTGGGAGCGGACGCCTACGTTCGCCCGTGATCAACAACCGGGTCCGCCGGGTGCTGCTGCCGGTCATCGCGAGGCTCCAGCTCTCCTCCTCCAGCCCCGAGGTCCGGTTGGCTGCTGCAAGGGAGCTGGCCAAACGACCTCGTCCGGACGCTGCGGGGGCCATCCGGGCCGCGCTGGAGGCCGAGCGGGACGACGAGGTACGGCAGGCGTTGCAGCTGGCCTTAGCCCAGATCGAGATCGACAGCCAGGACCCTCGCCGTCGGCTCTCTGCCGTCCGGACGCTCGGGGCTTCTGCCGATGCGAACGTCAGGGAGAGGCTGCGGCGGATGCTCCAGACGAACGAAGCCGGCGAGTTCACCATGGAGCCAAACCCAGAGGTGCGCGCCGCGGCCGCCGATGCGATCCGCACCATCGAACGGAGGCTGGCCCTCGTCTCTCTCTCCCGCAACCTGTTCTATGGGGTGAGCCTCGGCAGCGTGCTGCTTCTGGCAGCATTGGGGCTGGCCATCACCTTCGGCCTGATGGGCGTGATCAACATGGCCCACGGTGAGATGCTCATGCTGGGAGCCTACGCCACCTTCGTGACCCAGAACCTGTTCCGCACCTACCTGCCGGGGTGGTTCGACTGGTACCTCGTGGCCGCCGTGCCGATGGCCTTCGGCGTGTCGGCCGTGATGGGAATGGTCCTAGAGCGGTGCATTCTTCGCCACCTTTACGGGCGACCCCTGGAGACCCTGCTGGCGACGTGGGGGATCAGCCTTCTCCTGATCCAGACGGTACGGTTGGTGTTCGGGGCCCAGAACGTGGAGGTTGCCAGCCCGACGTGGATGTCGGGGGGGACAGAGGTGATGCAAGGGCTCGTGCTGACCCACAACCGCGTCGCCATCGTCCTGTTCGTCTTCTTTGCCGTGGCCCTCGTGTGGGTGCTTCTCCGCCGCACCCCGCTCGGTCTGAGGGTGCGCGCCGTCACCCAGAACCGATCCATGGCCGCGTGCATGGGGGTCTCGGTGTCACGGGTGGACATGTGGACGTTTGGGCTCGGCTCCGGCATCGCGGGGCTGGGCGGGGTGGCCCTGTCCCAGATCGGCAACGTGGGCCCGGAACTCGGCCAGGCGTACATCGTGGACTCTTTCATGGTGGTCGTGTTGGGGGGGGTGGGGAAGATCGCGGGCACCGTGTGGGGGGCTCTCTGCCTGGGCGTGGTGAACAAGTTCTTAGAGCCGTACACGGGCGCCGTGCTCGGGAAGATCCTGGTGCTGGCGTTCATTATCCTGTTCATCCAGAAGCGGCCCCAGGGGATGTTCGCCCTGAAGGGTCGAACGGCCGAAGGCTGACATGATGGGATCACGGTTCGATCGCCTAGCGGGCATGCACTCACGGCGGGGCTGGCTCGTTACGGCCCTCGTCGCCGCCGTCGGCATCGTCGGGGTTCCCGTGCTCAACCTCGTGCCGCCGCCGGGTACATGGCTCCACGTTCCCGACTACATGGTCATGCTCCTTGGCAAGTTCCTCTGCTACGCCATGGTGGCCCTGGCAATGGACCTCATCTGGGGGTTCACGGGAATCCTGAGCCTCGGGCACGGGGTGTTCTTCGCCCTGGGCGGGTACGCCATGGGGATGCATCTCATGCGCGCCATGGCGGGGGAAGGGGTCTACCGGAGCAACCTGCCGGACTTCATGGTGTTCCTCGATTGGAAGGAGCTGCCCTGGTTCTGGTACGGGTTCGACCGGTTCTGGTTTGCCCTGCTCATGGCGGTTCTGGTGCCGGCCCTGCTGGCCTATGTCTTCGGCTACTTCGCGTTCCGCTCCAGGATCAAGGGGGTCTACTTCTCGATCATCACCCAAGCGATGACCTACGCCCTCATGCTCCTGTTCTTCCGGAACGAGACAGGCTTTGGGGGGAACAACGGCCTCACCGACTTCAAGCGAATCCTGGGATTTTCCCTTCAGGCCCCCTCCACCAAGCTGGGCCTCTACATCGTTACCGCCGTGCTCCTCCTGCTCACGTACCTCCTATGCCGGTACATCGTCACCTCCAAGCTCGGCCGGGTGCTCGCTGCCATACGCGACGCCGAGAGCCGGGTCATGTTCTCCGGATACAACCCGCTCCACTACAAGCTCTTTGTCTGGACCCTGTCGGCGGTCCTGTGTGGGCTCGCCGGAGCCCTGTACGTTCCCCAGGTGGGCATCATCAACCCCAGCGAAATGCAGCCCGCCGGATCCATCGAGATGGCGATATGGGTTGCCGTGGGCGGTAGAGGGACCCTTGTCGGGGCCTTGGTCGGCGCGATGCTGGTCAACGGGATCAAGAGCTGGTTCACCGTCGTCTCCCCCGAGCTGTGGCTGTACGTTCTCGGCGCGCTGTTCATCGGCGTAACCCTTTTCTTTCCCGAAGGGGCTGCCGCACTTCTGAACCGTTTTCCCAAGGGAAAGGGCTCATGCACGTCGAACCGGTAAGCAGGGGGCCGCGATGCCACGGCCTCGAGCCCAAGGGACGAGCCCCCTCGTCCCCCAGGGAAGGCCCGGACACGAGCCATGGCGTCATCCTCTATGTGGAGGGTCTGACGGTCAGCTTCGACGGGTTCAAGGCCCTCGACGATCTGAACCTCTACATCGAGGACGGTGAGCTGCGGTGCATCATCGGGCCCAATGGAGCCGGCAAGACCACTCTCATGGACGTGATCACGGGGAAGACACGCCCGGACGCCGGCACCGTGTTTTTTGGGCAGTCCGTGGACCTCACCCGGCTCACCGAGACACAGATCGCCCAGGCGGGGATCGGCCGCAAGTTCCAGACACCCACCGTGTTCGAGCAGCACAGCGTGTTCGAGAACCTCGAGCTCGCCCTCCGGGGGGACAAGGGGGTC
The DNA here is from genome assembly GCA_027021615.1 of bacterium. Classification (GTDB taxonomy): domain Bacteria; phylum Desulfobacterota; class Deferrisomatia; order Deferrisomatales; family Deferrisomataceae; genus Deferrisoma. The sequence goes on from JALUTY010000013.1 coordinate 48,896, forward strand.
TGGCACAGCCTGTTCGCTCGGCTGACCGGAGGGGAACGGGAGCGCATCGAACAGGTGCTGGAGCTCGTCGGACTGACCGAAAGCATGCACGTCCGGGCCGGACTGCTTTCCCACGGCCAGAAACAGTGGCTTGAGATCGGAATGTTACTCGTCCAGGATCCTCGGGTGCTGCTCTTGGACGAGCCGGTGGCCGGCATGACGGCCGGAGAGACCGACCGCACGGCGGAGCTGCTGACCTCCCTTGCAGGAGAGCGCACCGTCGTGGTGGTGGAGCATGACATGGAGTTCGTTCGCAACATCGCGCGCAGGGTCACGGTGCTGCACGAGGGTCGGGTGCTCGCCGAGGGCGGCATGGATGCCGTGCAAAACGACCCCCGCGTGATCGAGGTGTACCTGGGGAGCTGAGGGTGCTCGAGGTCAGCGGTCTCAATCAGTACTACGGCGGAAGCCATATCCTTTGGGACCTCCGGCTGAGCGTGCCCGAAGGGTCCTGCACCTGCATCGTGGGGCGCAACGGTGTGGGCAAGACCACTTTTCTCAAAGCGGTGATGGGCCTGCTCCCGATCCGATCCGGCAGCATCGTGTTCGAAGGCCGCGAGCTGTCGGGGCACCCCCCCGAGATCCGTGCCCGTCTCGGGATCGGGTACGTTCCCCAGGGGCGGGAGGTGTTTCCCCATCTCACGGTGGAGGAGAACCTCCGGGTGGGGTTGGGTGCGCGCCGGGACGGCCTGCGGGAGATTCCCGACTCCGTTTTCGAGCTATTTCCTGCACTCCGAAAAATGCGGCACCGTCGGGGGGGGGACCTCTCCGGCGGACAGCAGCAGCAGCTCGCGATTGCGCGGGCGCTCGTGATCGATCCGAAGCTTCTGATCCTGGACGAGCCCACGGAGGGGATCCAACCCAACATCGTCCACGAGATCGGCGACGTGATCATGCATCTGAACCGCGAGGGGAACGTGACCGTGCTATTGGTGGAACAGAAGCTGCCGTTCGCGCGGCGCGTAGCCCGGGACTTTTTCATCATGGAGAAGGGACGAACCGTGGCGAGTGGTCCGATCGAGAGCCTTGATGAGCATCTGGTCCAACGATATCTCACCGTTTGAGGCCGGAGGGGCGCCAGCGCATCCGGCCGGCGGCGGGCCCATCGGGGAGAAGCCTCCGGCCTTGCGACACGCCTCGGCGGAGACGGGGTGGAAGGGAGAGCTGGTCCTGGAGTTCGCCCGTGCAGACGGTCGGACGGTCTTGGCTCACAGACACCACCGAGGCCCCCTCCTGGTGCAACGGCCTTTCTACCCCGAGGATGGGGGTGCCTGCCACGTGTATCTGCTGCACCCGCCCGGCGGGGTGGTGGCTGGGGACCGGCTCCGGGTCCGCATCCGGGCGGGAGAGGGGGCGCACGCACTGATCACGACCCCTGCCGCAACCAAGATATACCGGAGCCACGGTCCTCGGGCCAACCAGGGGCACCGGCTCAGGGTAGAACCAGGAGGCATCCTCGAGTGGCTCCCCCAGGAGACCATTCTGTTCAGCGGGGCCCGCGCCGATCTGCACACCCGCGTCGATCTCATCGGCGACGGGGGGTTTCTGGGGTGGGAGATCCTGTGTGTGGGGCTCCCCGGGTCTGGGGCTCCTTACGACCAAGGAAGCTGGAGCCAGAGCTTCGAGCTTTGGCGCGACGGCTCGCCCCTGGTGCTGGAACGGACCCGTTTGGGAAGGGAGCCCCGGCCCTTCCGAGCCCCTTGGGGGTTGGGGGGCTACACGGTAGTGGCGAGCTTGCTCTGCGCCACGAGCCATCCCGAAGCGGTAGAGCGGGTCCGGGCGGTGCTGGACGCCTCCACGTCGGGGGCAGAGGAGCTGGTCAGCGCCACCCAGCTTCGGGACGCCTTGGTGTGCCGGTATCTCGGGCACCACGCCGAGAGGGCACGTCGGTGCTTTGTGAGAGTCTGGGAGGTCCTGCGGCCGATCTTTGCGGATCGGCGGGCATGCGCACCTCGCATCTGGAACACCTGACCCGTCTCGGCACGGGTCCAGGTAGAGGAGACCCCAAGGAGGCAGCCATGGAGCTTTCCCCCCGCGAGAAGGACAAACTTCTGCTCTTCACCGCCGCGTTGGTTGCCGAGCGCCGCAAGGCGCGGGGCCTGCGGCTGAACTACCCGGAGGCGGTGGCATACATCTCAGCGGCCATCCTCGAAGGAGCCCGCGAGGGCCGTAGCGTGGCCGAGCTGATGGACTACGGCACCACCCTGCTCCGCCGCGAGGATGTGATGGACGGAGTGCCCTCGATGATCACCGAGGTGCAGGTGGAGGCCACCTTCCCCGACGGAACCAAGCTGGTGACGGTCCACGCCCCGATTCGGTGAGGAGGCCCCATGAAGCCCGGCGAGATCCTGACCCCAGAGGGAACGGTGATATTGAACGCGGGCCGCAGGACGCGGCCCCTGGTCGTGGTCAACACCGGAGACCGGCCGATCCAGGTGGGCTCCCACTACCACTTCTACGAGGTCAACGAGGCGCTGAGGTTCGATCGGCAGGCGGCGCTCGGGTTCCGGCTCAACATCCCCGCGGGCACGGCCGTGCGCTTCGAGCCGGGTCAGCAGAGGGAGGTGGAGCTGGTCGAGTACGGTGGGGCGCGACGGGTGTACGGGTTCAACGGCAAGGTGATGGGGGCGCTGGAGGACGACCGATGAACGGGATTGACCGCCGGGCCTATGCGGAGCTTTATGGCCCGACCGTGGGGGACCGGGTGCGCCTGGGCGACACCTCTCTGTGGATCGAAGTCGAAGAGGACCACACGGTTTATGGGGAGGAGGTCAAGTTCGGAGGGGGTAAAGTAATCCGCGACGGGATGGGCCAGGGGCAAGCGTCATCCGCCCACGCCGTGGACACCGTGATCACGAACGTTCTGATCCTGGATCACTGGGGCATCGTCAAGGCGGACATCGGGCTCAAAGGGGGCCGCATCGCCGGCATCGGCAAGGCTGGCAACCCCGACGTCCAGCCGGACGTGGACCTGGTCATCGGCCCCGGCACCGAGGTGATCGCAGGAGAGGGGTTGATCGCCACCGCCGGGGCGATCGATGCCCACATTCACTTCATCTGCCCCCAGCAGGTCGAGGAGGCGCTGATGGCGGGCGTCACCACCATGCTTGGGGGGGGCACAGGGCCCGCGGCCGGCACCAACGCCACGACCTGCACCCCCGGCCCCTGGAACATCCATCGCATGCTCCAAGCGGTCGAGGGCCTGCCCCTGAACTTTGGGTTTCTCGGCAAAGGGAACGCCAGCCTGCCCACCGCTCTGAGGGAGCAGATCGAGGCCGGGGCGATGGGTCTCAAGCTGCACGAGGACTGGGGGACCACGCCGGCGGCCATCGACAACTGCTTGGCGGTGGCGGAGAGGTTCGACGTACAGGTAGCCATTCACACCGACACCCTCAACGAATCGGGGTTCGTGGAGCACACCTTGGCGGCGTTCCGGGGGCGGACGATCCACGCCTACCACACCGAGGGAGCGGGCGGGGGGCACGCGCCGGACATCATCAAGCTTTGCGGGGAACCCAACGTGCTGCCCTCCTCCACCAACCCCACGCGCCCGTACACAGTGAACACCGTGGACGAGCACCTGGACATGCTGATGGTATGCCATCACCTGGACCCCGGCATCCCCGAGGACGTGGCCTTCGCCGAGTCCCGGATTCGGCGCGAGACCATCGCGGCCGAGGACATCCTCCACGATCTCGGCGCGTTCAGCATGATCGCCTCGGACTCCCAGGCCATGGGCCGAGTGGGCGAGGTCATCCTGCGCACCTGGCAGACCGCCCACAAGATGAAGGAGCAGCGGGGGCCCCTGCCGGAGGACGGCTTCCGCAACGACAACGTTCGGGCGAAGCGTTACGTCGCCAAGTACACCATCAACCCGGCCATCGCCCACGGCATCAGCCACGAGGTGGGCTCCATCGAGCCGGGCAAGCTCGCCGACATCGTCCTGTGGCGCCCCCCCTTCTTCGGGGCCAAGCCCGCCCTCGTGATCAAGGGCGGCATGATCGTGGCCGCACCCATGGGAGACCCCAACGCGTCCATCCCCACTCCCCAGCCGGTGCACTACCGCCGGATGTTCGGGGCCCTGGGCCGGGCTCGGTTCGAGACCAGCGTGACGTTCGTCTCCCGGGCAGCCCTTGAGGCCGAGGTGGGGAAGCGGCTCGGCCTCCAAAAACGCCTGGTCGCGGTGAGAAACACGCGGGCGGTGCGCAAGTCCGACCTCATCCACAACCGCGCCCTTCCTTGCATCGAGGTAGACCCCCAGACCTACGAGGTGCGGGCGGACGGGGTGCTCTTGACCTGCGAGCCGGCCGCAGAGCTTCCGCTGGCCCAGCGGTACTTCCTGTTCTGAGGGCGCCATGCTCCGCGTGACCCAATGGATGGACGGGCCTGCGAGGCCGGACGCCACCCTCACCTTGCCCTTCGCGCTCCGTCAAAAAAGACGCCAGCGCGCCCACCTGGACAACGGAGTGGAGGTGGCCCTCGTCTTACCCCGGGGACGGGTGCTGCGCCACGGAGATCTTCTCCAGGCGGAGAACGGCCTGCTGATCCGGGTGCAGGCTGCTGCGGAGGACGTCTCCACCGCGCACACCGGTGATCCGCTGCTTCTGGCAAGGGCCTGCTATCACCTGGGCAACCGCCACGTTCCCTTGCAGATTCGAAACCGATGGGTCCGCTACGGGCATGACCACGTGCTGGACGAGCTGGTGGGAAGGCTCGGGCTGAAGGTCATCCGGGAGCGCGCGCCGTTCGAGCCCGAGACCGGCCCCTACGCATCCCCCCACGCGACGCCCGTCGCCTCCCCCGCGAACGACCACAGCCATGGTGCGCCGAGCCGCCCCGCCCCCCGTGGCAACCGGTAGCTCGGAACGGCTCGGCACGGCGAGCCTGCTCCGGCTGATGCAGCTCACAAGCCCTGCCCTGCCCATCGGGACCTATGCCTACTCGCAGGGGCTCGAGTGGGCGGTGGCGGCAGGCTGGGTGAAAACCGAGAGCGAGACCTCCGACTGGGTCCTCGGGCTTCTCACCCGCTCCCTGTCACGGACGGATGTGCCCATCTTCGCACGCCTCTATCGGGCCTGGGCCGAGGCGGACCCTTCGACGCTCTCGTACTGGAGCCGCTTCCTGCACGCGACCCGCGACACCAGCGAGCTCCAGGCGGAGGACCGGGACGTCGGGGGAGCGCTGGCCCGCTTGCTGGGCCTCCTCGGCATCGGCGAGGCCGAGGGCTGGATCGCCCACCCCCATGCCACCTTCGCCACCCTGTTCTCCCTGGCGACCGTCCACTGGGAGATCCCCCTGGCCGATGCGGCTGCGGGGTATCTGTGGGCCTGGGCAGAGGCCCAGGTGGCGGCAGCGGTCAAGCTGATTCCCTTGGGCCAGACGGCCGGCCAAAGGATCCTGTCCCGTGCCATAGAGGTCATTCCGGAAGCCGTACGGTTCGGCCTGACCCTGAAGGACGACGAGATCGGATGCCTGTGGCCGGGCCTGGCCATGGCCAGCGCGCTCCACGAAGTCCAGTACTCACGGTTGTTTCGCTCTTGAGCACCCATACGACGGAGGCCTGACAATGAGCACGCACAAGCAGCCCCTACGCCTGGGCATCGGGGGGCCGGTCGGGTCCGGGAAGACCGCCCTGATCGAAGCGATATGCAAAAGGCTGCGCGGCAGCCACCAGGTCGCGGTGGTCACGAACGACATCTACACACGGGAGGACGCCCAGTTCCTCATCCGCAACCGGGTGCTGCCCGAGGAACGCATCATCGGCGTCGAGACGGGAGGATGCCCCCACACGGCGATCCGGGAGGACGCCTCCATGAACCTTGCTGCGGTGGACCAGCTCATCCAACGGCTTCCTGACCTGGACCTGATCCTGGTGGAGAGTGGCGGGGACAACCTCAGCGCGACCTTCAGCCCGGAGCTGGTGGACCTGACGATCTACGTGATCGACGTCGCCGCAGGCGACAAGATCCCGCGAAAGGGAGGGCCGGGGATCACGAAGTCCGATCTACTAGTGATCAACAAGGTCGACCTCGCCCCTCACGTCGGTGCTTCGTTAGAAGTAATGGAGCGCGACACGCTCCGGATGAGAGGGGATAGGCCGTTCGTTTTCACGAATCTCAAGACAGGGGAAGGGGTGGACACCGTGGTTCAGTTCATCGCGCACGAGGGGATGCTTGGCCAGCTCCCCCCGGCAGGGGCGAGGGCCTGAAACGCCGTGGGCCGCTCAAAACGGGTCAACACCGGAACGGAGCGGCCCCGGTCTCGTGGGGCCCAAGGGGGCCAATGCCCCCCTTTGACACCACCGAACGATGCGGTAGCGTACCCTCTTCGCCCCACCGCGGCGAGCCGGCCCGCTCCCCGAGACCGCGCAGCCCCTGCGAGGAGACGATGGACCTCTCTCGCCTGTTCCAACCGCAATCGATCGCCGTCTACGGCGTGTCGCTCACCAACCCGTTCCACCCGGCCAACGTGATCTACCACAAGAACCACCTGCGCTACCGCACGGCCACCTACGCCATCAACCCAAAGGGCGGGGATCTGTACGGCGAGCCCGTCTACCGGAGCATCCGCGAGGTTCCTGGGGCCGTGGACGTGGCGGTGATCGGGATCCGGGCCGAAAGAGTTCCGGACGCGCTCCGCGAGTGCCTCGCAGAAGGGGTCAAGGGTGCCATCGTGATCTCCGGTGGGTTTGCCGAAGTCGGGCGCCAGGACCTCCAGAACGAGGTCGCACACATCAGCCGCGCCAACGACGTGCCGGTGATCGGACCGAACTGCCTCGGTGTGTTCTCGCCCCCAGTTCTGGACACCTTCTTCTTGCCCCCCGAGAGGCTGATCGAGATCCGCCCCGGGGGCATCTCCCTCGTCAGCCAGAGCGGGGGCATTCTGGTGGACCTCATGATCAAGCTGACCCAGGAGGGCGCCGGCATCGCACGGGGAGTCAGCATCGGGAACCGGGCAGCCCTCGACGAGGTGGATCTGGCCCGGTTCTTCCTCGACGACCCTGCCACCACGGTCATCGGCCTCTACCTCGAGGGGTTCCGTCCGGGCCGCGGCCGTGAGTTCGCGGACCTTCTGGAACGGGCCGCCAAGCCGGTGGTGTTCATGAAGGCGGGCAGGTCCCCGGGCGGGTCCCGGGCCGTGGCGTCCCACACCGCCTCCGTGGCCGGAGACTATCGGGTGCTCCACGACATCCTCGGGCATGCCGGCGCCCTGGAAGCGAGGGACGAGGCGGAGTTCGTGGCGTTTTGCGAGGCGCTCTCCTCGACGCGTTCGCCGCGGGGCTTCCGCAACCTCTGCATCGTCACCGCGAGCGGCGGCCATGGGGCCATGGCGTCGGACGAGTGCCAGGAGGCGGGCCTCGTGCTGCCGACGATTCCGGCCGGGGACGGGGATCGCCTGCGGGACGAGCTCTCGCCGAGCATCCGGGACATCGCCTCGGTGGGGAACCCCGTCGACCTGACCGGCTCGGCCACGGATCGCGACATCCTCGCCTCCCTGCGTTTCCTGCTGGGGCGGCAGTACGTGGACGGCATCATCCTGCTCCTGCTGCCCTACCTGCCGGCCATTACCCCCGACGTGGGCGCGCGGGCGGCCCAGATCGCCCGCGAGACCGGCAAGACCATCGTGGCCTACGTGCCCCACATCGACAAGTACGGGATCTTCATCGAAGGCTTCCAGGCCAACGGCATCCCGGTCTCCCACACCGTGCAGGGGGCCGTGCACATGGCGAAGGCCATCGCCAGGAGGGCTCACCCGTGAAGCCGCAAACCGCCGCCATCTTGGAGAGCTGCGCCTCGGCCGGCTGGGTGGTCGAACCCCTTGCCCGGAGGATCCTCACCGAATACGGGCTTCCCGTGACCCAGTGGGCGTGGGCCCGCGACCTCGAGAACGCGCTCGAGGCCGCCGCCGAGGTCGGCTATCCCCTGGTCGTGAAGGTCGTCTCCCCGAGGGTGATCCACAAGTCCGACGTGGGCGGGGTGATCGTGGGGGTGGAGGACGAGCAGGGGGTGCGGGAAGCGTACCGCCGCATGGCCCGGCTTCCCGGCTTCGAGGGCGTGCTCCTCGACGAGGTGGCCGACGGCCTCGAGCTCATCGTGGGGGCCAAGCACGACCCCCAGTTCGGCCCCGTGGTTCTCACCGGCATCGGCGGCACGGCCGTGGAGATCTACCAGGACGTGGCCATCCGCATGGCCCCGATGTCACCAGACGACGCCGAGTCCGCCCTCGACTCGCTTCGGGCCCGGAAGCTCCTGGAAGGATTTCGGGGCGCGCCCCCAGTGCAGCGGGAGAGCCTCGTGGACCTCCTCGTTCGGTTCTCCGAGATGGCCCACGACCTCGGCCCCGCCGTCGACTCCATCGACCTCAACCCCGTCTTCTGCGGCCCGGAACGGTGCGTCATCGCCGACGCCCGCATCATGCTCCCTCGGAACCAGGGATAAGAAGCCAGAGAAAGCTTCAATCTCGCCCCGGGCGGCGGAACAACCCGATCCCGTGGCGTGCGGTGCTCCGGAGCACGAAAAGCTCCATGGGGCCACCTGGGTGACACAAATTCCTTGCAAATCAGGAACTGATCCTCCATATTTGCAAGCATGATCCAACGACGCCTCCTTCCGGCGGTGCTCCGCCGGCTCCAGGACACCCCTGCCGTCGTCCTCCTCGGTCCCCGCCAGGCGGGAAAGACGACCCTTGCGCTCACCGTGGCGGAGGCGATGGAGGCGGTGTACCTGGATCTGGAGTCGGAGCAGGACCGGGCCAAGCTCATGGAGGCCGAGCGATACCTCCCCACCCTGTTCGGCCGGCTGGCGATTCTCGACGAGGTCCACCGCGCCCCGGGCCTCTTTCCGGTGTTGCGGGGGCTCATCGACCGGGCGAGGCGGCAAGGCCACCGGGAAGGCTTGTATCTCCTTCTGGGCTCCGCATCCCTGGATCTGCTCCGCCAATCGGGGGAGAGCCTGGCGGGAAGGGTGTCGTACCTGGAGCTGAGACCGTTCGACGTCCTCGAGGTGATGGGCGCGGGGGAGCCGGATCCCGTGGATCCCTTGTGGCTCCGGGGCGGGTTCCCCGAGAGTTTCCTCGCACGGGACGACGCCAAGAGCTTTCAGTGGCGCCTGGACTTCGTGCGCACCTACCTCGAAAGAGACGTGCCCCAGTTCGGCCGGAGGATCCCGGCGGAAACCCTGCGGCGATTCTGGACGATGCTCGCCCACCTCCAGGGTTCCCCGCTGAACGCCTCCGAACTCGCCCGAAGCCTGGGAGTGTCCTCGAAAACGGTGTCGGCCTACGTGGACCTCCTGGCCGATCTCCTTCTCGTGCGTCGCCTCCCTCCGTGGCACGCGAATGTCCGAAAACGCCTGGCGAAGACTCCAAAGGTATACGTGAGGGACAGCGGCCTGGTGCACGCCCTGCTCGGGCTCCGGAGTCTGGACGCCCTGCTGGGTCACCCGATCGCCGGCCGGAGCTGGGAGGGATTCGTGGTGGAGAATCTCTTGGCGGTCGCCCCCGAAGGGGTCGAGGGATTCTACTACCGGACGGCCGGGGGGGCCGAAATCGATCTTCTACTTCGGTTTCCTGGGGGCCCCCTTTGGGCCGTGGAGATCAAGCGGAGCCTCACACCCAAACCCGCCCGCGGGTTTCACTCGGCCTGCTCGGACCTCGAGCCGCAGCGGCGGTTCGTCGTGTACCCGGGAAGCGAGCCCTATCCGCTTTCCGGCGGCGTCTGGGCCGCGCCGCTCCCCTTTCTCGCCAGAGAGCTGGCCGATCAGGCCGCCCCCTGAAAAACGCATGCCGGGGGCAGACGAGTTCCCCGCCTCCCAGGGTCCCCCCGGACGCCCTCGCCGAAGGTACCCCTTCCTCGATCCCCAGCAGGAAACTCGCCAGCCCCACCTCCCGGATGCTTGCAGAGCCGAGAACGAGCTCATTGGACTCGCTCCCGAGCAGGAGGCGCGTTCGTTCTGGGGTCCTCTCCGGAGCACCGGCCGCCCTTTCGCTCCCCCCAAAAGCTTCGCTTTCAACCCATGTCCCGAACTCACCGGTGGAGCGGACAGCGGGGGTTGGCCGGAGGGGGGCTGGGTGATACAGTGCCTTGGTGACTTGGTGCATCCCGCTTGCCAGGAGGGAAGCATGCCTCGCCTCACGATCACCCTGTCCGAGGAACGGCACCGAGCCCTCAAGGAAGCCGCCCTCCGGCGGGGCAAGACGATCCGGCAGATCATCGAAGAGAGTCTGGAGCACTACGGCATCAAAACCCGTAAGGAGGCCGCCGACCTGGTGGCGCGGGCCCGGGCCCGGGCGGGCCTTACGGAGGCGGAGGCCCTGAGCCGGGCCGTCGAGGAGACACGCCGGGAGCGCGGCTATGGCGCGGCCCCCCGCGGTGATTGACACCAACGTGGTGGTGAGCGGCCTGCTCACCGGCGAACCCACGGCCCCCACCTGCCGGATCCTGAACGCCATGTTGGCCGGGAGGTTCTTCTATCTGCTCACCGAGGACCTGTTGGCCGAATACCGCCGGGTGCTCCTCCGGCCGCGGATCCAGGTCCTCCACGGCCTTTCCGGAGACGAGGTGGACACCGTCCTGCTCGACATCGCGGCCAACGGGGGCTTTCGCACCCCCGTTCCCCCTCCGGAGCCTCCACCCGACCCGGGCGACCAGCATCTCTGGGATCTGCTGGCCGCCGAGCCGGGTGCCGTGCTGGTAACGGGAGACGGAAACCTCCTGGAACGCCCGCCGGCCTTTGCCCGCCTGCTTACCCCTGCCGCCTTCGCTCGGCTGTGGGGGATCGCCTGAGCCCCCCTACGTTCCCCTCGAATCTCGGCGATCGCCTCAAACCGGCCGAAGATCCCCTCCGGTGTGGGCCAAGCCCCAAAGACCGAGGGAGAGCAGCGGTCCCCAGCCGCTCCGCGTAGGAGAAGCTCCACTACGCAGCCGGGGTCACAGGACCCCCGGCTGAGTCCCGACGAACCTCCTCGCTCGCCTCCGCGATCCGCCTCTGTCCGAGAAAGCTTCGTTTTAGACCAACGTCCCGGACTCACGCAGACGCGACGTCCGGCCGTTGCCGTCCAGGAAGGGATGGATGTGAACGAGCTGGAACTGGGCGATGCCGCTCACGAGGACCGGATGGGTCTCCCGTTCGTGGTTCAGCCACTCCACCAGTTCCGCCATCAGGATCGGCACTTCGTGGGCCGGCGGCGGCGTGTAGATCGTCTCGCCGGTGGCGGAGTTGACCACGTAGTTCTGGATCTTGCGGTATTCGCCCGGTGCGGCAGCACCGCCACGCACCCCCTCCACCAGCCGCTTGTGGATCTCGCGGATCAACCCTTCCGTGATCGGTGGGCCGCTGGACAGGTATTCCGAGACGAAATCGAACGCCCGTCGGTAGTTCAGAAGCTCCCGCACATCGTCGGGGTCGGCTTCCGGTACCGTCTCGCCGGCCATCAGGCGTTCAGCCTGGTCGAGGGTCAGCTGCGTCCCCTCGATGTGCGTCGTGTGATGGGCCTCGAGCACCAGCGCCCGCTCACCCATCTCCCGGATCCAGTCCTCCGAGAGGGTGGCGGCTTCCAGGAAACCGCGCACCCGCTCGATCCGCGTCAGGCCCTCGGTGATGCGGTTCGTGATCGTGAACCGGGGCTGGAAGCTTTGTGTCATGTTCTATCACCACCTTGCGGTGTGACGGCCGCGATGCCCAACCGGGCCGCCACGTCCTCGTAGTCCGGCGCCTCGGCGTAGAGCTTCTCGAACTCGCTGCGCGCTCTCCGATGCTGGCCCAGGGCCTCGTACACCAGGGCCTCCTCGTCGTCGGGCGTGACGAGCCGCTTGAAGAAGCCCAGGGTCAGGCGGTCCTCCGGACGGACCACTGGAGCGGTCGGAGCCGGTGCCGAAGCCCTCCCCCTGGCGCCCGACCGCCCGGAGGAAAGAGTGGTCGTGTAGAAGAGCCCCGTGCCGGGGAGCCCCACCGTGACGCGCTTGCCCCTCGGGCCGATGGTGAACTTGGCCCCGCGCGGCCCGAACGAGAGAGAGCCGCCCGACTTGCTCAGGTTGACTCGGGCCATCCATGGTCCTCGCCCTACGGGCATATCTTCGGCATGTCCAATTCCGTTCTCCTGCGGAATTGTCAGGGTCACGCCCGGTGCGATCCGGATCCGGCTCCAGAAGCGGAAGAGCATTCTTAAGCCTCAATCCTCGTTTCTGGAAACAGAAGGTTCGCGATGTCTTCCAAGAGAGAACGTAGTTTCTCGTGATCGACCTGGCTCATAGCATTTTCGATGTGTGAGACCCCGTGAGTTTCTCTGTAGAGCGTTGCCGATCGTCGTCGTATATCTCGAGCCGCCCGGTCCCGGATCTCCTGAGTCGGAGCACCTTCCTCTTCCAGCCGTTTCGAGATTGTAGCTTTCAATTTATCGCACTTTTCGATGTCATCCATGAAAACAACTAATGTGGCCAATCCGTACATCGCGCGTTCGAAAATTGCCCACCTACTCTGATATTTACCAGCTTTGAAGGCCCATGACAGGAGAAGATCACAAATCTTATCCGAAACCTCGATGCAATTGCGTTGGTAGGCATCCATTGCGGCCTTAAACAAAGTTTCTGTCACCTGGAAGTTCTCAACGAAGACTACCGTCTCTTGATCGTCGGGGATCCAAGACAACACTGAAACGAGCCACAGTGCGTGTTTTCGAAGCCTCTCGCGGGTGCGATCATCGCATGCAGGCGCATTCGAAATTGCCAAAAGGATCTTAGTTATGTTCGCAATCCAATGAATCATGTCGAGTGTGAAATAAGATTTTTTCTCTATGGCCAACAGAAGAAGTTCCTTCTCTGCCTGAAATAAACGATCTGCCCATTTCTCTATATTTCCTATAATCGTCTGCGCCTGCTCATCATTTTCTTTGGCTTTGACAAGCGCGTTGACAAGGTTAGCCAACCAAGCTTGTAGCGTCTGGGTGCCCATACCAGAATAGTATGGCGCTAAACAACTGCTATGGATGCTCGGCAACGGTGTTTCCGGAACATCGAGGAATAGCTTAGCGACAGTAGCAACACTTTTCTTTAGCTCGCCCACAGCAAATCGAATGTCTTGTGAGTTCACCAGGATAAGATCGAAGGTTAGTTTAGCTAGTTGCTCAACACCTGTTAACGTTATAGGGCGGTAGTCTTCTTTATAGGCCCCGGCAAGTGCGACTAATGCGATGTTATCTGTAATTGTGGTAATATCATCCACATTCGCATGGACAAGAAAGCTTTGGGCCGACTTACCCATTAACCGCAAGCCCTCCATAATCACATCCGGCATGTCGTGAGGCACAACAGACCGCACGGCTTTCGAAAGATACCCTGCGGCGAGCTGTGCGTGTGTCTTGGACGCATATTTGTCTGCGTAGTCGATTTTCAAGTACACAAGAACAAGCTGCGCAAGAGTCTTGAAAGTTTGCTCTATCAGTTGTTCATCGCCTCGAGATAACCCAACACGTACGTTCTGCCGCAGATGTTCTAAGGTTTCGTCAATAAATACATCGGTGGCTAGGGGGTTGTAGAAAAACGGGTCGATCGAAAAAAACGTTTTCCGCTTGACTTCTACATACGCTGCATTGATTTGCACAATTACGCTTAGTGCAGCGGCTGAAACCTCGTGATCTCCTTGTTCGGCAAACCGTCGTGCGAATGACACCGCATGCAGGATTGCCTGACGAGCACCATCAGTCCAGTGAGGATTGAGTTGGAAGAATGCTAAACGGGGGAGGTACTGCTCAACATCAAGGAGTGGAGTTTGCTTAGATATTGTTTCCGCACGAGACTCCAAGAGAGGTGCCACACGATGTGCTCGACGATCCCAATTCCGCATTTCCCTGCGCGCGTTATCAACCAAAATAACAAGTTGCTGTAGTGGGTTAATAAGAGAGATGGCGCGTCGGTAGGCATACAGGAAAAGGAGAAGAATCAGGAGCGCACCCCAACCGGCTCCCATTGTGGCAATAACAAGCCACGGCCATGACTTCCCTGGAATGATAGACAAAACGGTAACAGCAATCGCCAGGAGAAATGTGCACGTAAAAGCCCCAAGCAATCTCCTATCCGAACTGAGCTTCCTAAACAGCCCATGAGGCATGCGCTCTACATTGACCTGCATGGCGAACATCACAAGCGAGAAGGCTATCGCGGTAGCACCAATCAATGCACCTCCCAAAGTCAGGAGCAACAAGCGGAGCCCTGACAGCCTTTCGTTGGCCGCAAAGTATGGTTCCAACGCACCTTGGACCGTTGGAGCCCAATAAACGCTGACCCCTATCAGAAGAAGCAAGACAAGCGATCCAGCAATAGCACCATGACGCGACTTCAGGTCGGCAAGGCTATAGCTAACCCAATAGGTGCGGGACCATAGCAAAGCAGTACCTCTGCGAATTGCCTTCTTAGCACGCCCGACATAAAGGCGCATGCTGGACGGAAAATGATCTACACGATCCTGGAGGAATCTACCAACCCGTTTCACCAGCGACACAGCCCTCTAACTGATTTCTATTGTAAGCGACTATACTATTGTTTTCGATGTGCAACTCACGGTTGATCAAGAATGCGGCTGATTGAAAACGTATCTAGCATCGACAAGAACATCTCCATCGTCACTATCCGCTCCCCTTCGTCGCTGATTGCGAACCGTGCGGAGCACGATCAGGTCTTCCTCAAAGCCGTGCCGTAGCACATCGGGCCGCCCGGAGATCGCGAGCAGGTGTTTTCCGGCGGAGCGTATGCCTTTCTTAGCCGATTCAAGGGAATGGGCGCCCCCCGACAGGGCGACGTCGGTGGGCCGTTTGCTCAGACAAACATCGCCCCCTCGGCCACTCCACGGTTAGACACACAGCGTGACAAGTGCCCACAGATTCTCCCGAGAACGCGCTGGAATTCTCGATTTGTCACTCTGAAACTCCGAAACTCAGGCACTACAGCGCGAGGTAATACTTTCGAACCTTCTCCGCCATGAGCCTGCGGCGCCGGTCCAGGAACTCCTCGTAGCGCTCCGTGGTCAGAAGATCCAGGTCCAGTGGAATGCAGTTCATCCGCAGGTTCTCCTCCAGCTCTTCCTCACGCGGGGGGCCCTGGGGGACGCTGGTGCCTCGTTGCGTCAAGCTCCTGGGCCCTCCTGCGGCTCGCCGGTCAAAACAGCCTGCACCACTTCGGGGTCTTCCCACGCCACCCGACGGCCCCGCGCAAGACACCGGCTCGCCCCAGGTCGCCCAATCCCGAGAAACCGCCCGACTTCCGTGGTGGACAACCCCAGCGGGTCCACCCCGATCTGGCACGCCAGGCCCCGGGCCTTCGCCACCCGAGGGTCCCTGCCTCGGCGACGAACCCGTTCCACCTCCAGCCGATACCGTGCCGCCATCCTTTCCACTACTCGGGGAAGCGTCAGCCGAGGCCGCACCACGTCGCGCAGACCCTCTCGGCGCCCCTGGCCCATCCCCGCTGACACAAACCGCGCGTACTCTCCCCTGGGCTCCTCAATCGTCCGCCCGAACCGGCGTAGTACCTCATCCACAGGCTGCCCCGGGAACTGTCGAGCGCCCATCAACACCGCATGCCCGCTCCACCGGCACCTGCGCAACTCACGCAACTCATCCACACCGCTCACCACTCCGGTCCGGACGGGGTTCAGATGAATGTGGGCTCGCGAAGCGAAAACACGTTCATACGGAACCCCCTGGATTTACCCCCTCATCCCCGTTCGGCCGCGAACGCAATCGGCGGCGGGCGCAAAAAACGGCCACCCGGTGCGCAGCAGCACCACAGTGGCCGTTTCGTTCGATCCGTGCCGTCCCGCCCTGTCGCCCCGCCATGGATCCCCTCCGTGTGAATGGCGGTTCGCTATGGT
>JALUTY010000014.1 GCA_027021615.1 bacterium
GGGGCCGGCCGGTGGCGGGGCGGCCTGGGGGTGGAGACCGAGTTCGTCATGGGCGGCGAGAACGTGAAGGTGGTGACCTTCGGCGACGGCGACGTGGAGCCCGCCAGGGGAGCGGTCGGGGGCAAGGACGGCACCCTGAACGTGATCAAGCTCCGGTACCCGGACGGCCGGTGGTACACCTGCACCAGTAAGGACCTGGTGGAGAACGTGCCGGCCAGCACCGTGTACTTCCAGCAGGCCGGGGGCGGCGGGGGCTGGGGCGACCCCAGGGAGCGGGACCCGGCCAAGGTGCTCCGGGACGTACGAAACGGCGTGGTCTCCCTGGAGAAGGCCCGGGGGGACTACGGCGTGGCCATCGACCCGGACACCTGGACCGTGGACGAGGCCGAGACGGAGAGGCTGCGCTCTGGAGAGGCAGAAACCGGAGACTAGAGACTGGAAACTAGAGACTCGGCGACAAGATAGGCGCGTCACCTCGGAGGGCTGGGCAAGGGACCTGCCTCCGGCCGGGCGCGAAGCCGGGCATGAGATTCGCCGCGCAGGCACGGGGCCGAAGAGCTAATTTTATGACAACTCGGTGGAATCTGACCATTTCGCGGTCCGAGCGTCAGAGGCGTTGCGCGGCGAGCTAAGGGGCCGCGCCCGGCTCTCCGACAGGTCCCTTGCCCCTCCGAGCAGGGAGCGATAGCGCCTGTTTATCCCCCGGGGACTATTAACCCGGCGTTCCATTTCGCAAAAAAAGTATGCGGATTGCGGCGGTGGGGCTGGGGGCTCCGACGAAGCGTGACGGCCGAGCAGCCCGGGAGCCGACCCGACCGACGACCAAAGACCGACGACCGACGACCGAAGTTGCTGGGAGCCATTCACCATGAGCCAAACCTTCATGCCATCCATCCGGGACGAGGAGGAGCTGGCCCGCGTCCAGCTCGAGGGGCTCCGCTGGACCGTGCGCCATGCGTACGAGGGGTCGGAGTTCTACCGCCGCCGGTTCGACAAGGCCGGGGTGCGGCCCGACCAGATCAAGACCCTCGAGGACATCCAGCGCCTGCCGTTCACCACGGCCAACGACCTGCGCGAAGGATACCCGTTCCCGCTCCTGAGCGTGCCCACGGATCGGGTGGTGCGGATCCACTCGTCCTCGGGAACCACGGGCAAGCGCAAGATCCTGGCCTACACCCGCAAGGACATTGAGGACTGGACCGCGTTCTTCGCCCGGTGCTACGAAATGGCCGGGGTGGGCCCGGGCGACCGGGTCCAGATCGCCGTGGGGTACGGGCTGTGGACCGCGGGGGTGAGCTTCCAGGCCGGGTGCGAGGCGGTGGGCGCCATGGCGGTGCCCGTGGGACCCGGCAACGTGGACCTCCAGTGTCAGTTCCTGGTGGACCTGCAGCCCACGGTGGTGTGCTGCACCGCCAGCATGGCCCTGCTGCTGGCCGAGGAGGTGGAGCGCCGGAACCTGCGGGACCGCATCCGCCTGAGGTCGGTGATCCAGGGCTCGGAGCGGTGCAGCGACCGGATGCGGCGCCGGATCCAGGAGGGGCTCGGGGTGGAGCACGTGTTCGACATCACCGGCATGACCGAGCTGTACGGGCCAGGTGCCGGCATCGACTGCCGGGAGCACCGGGGCATCCACTACTGGGCCGACATGTACATCCTGGAGATCCTCGATCCCAAGACCCTGAAGCCGGTGCCCGAGGGCGAGATCGGGGAGATGGTGGTCACCACCCTGCGCAAGGAGGCCAGCCCCCTGATCCGGTACCGCACCCGGGACCTGACCCGGGCCCTGCCGGGGCGGTGCGCCTGCGGGTCGGTGTTCCCCCGGCACGACCGGATCCTGGGCCGGGACGACGACATGTTCATCTACCGGGCCGTGAACATCTACCCGGGCCAGATCGACGAGATCCTGTCGGAGGTGCCGGGGGTGTCCAGCGAGTACAACATCGTGCTCGAGCGGCGCCAGGGCCGGGACTACATGACCATCTACGTGGAGCGGGACCCGGCGGGGGACCCCCTCAAGGACGAGCGCATCGAGGCGGACCTGGAGCACCGGATCAAGAGCCAGATCATGGTGTCGGCCGAGGTTCGGGTGGTGGACTACGCCAGCCTGCCCCGCAGCGAGAAGAAGGCGAAACGGGTGTTCGACAAGCGCTGAGCGCGGAGGACGCGACATGGCCGCAAAGGGCTTTTCCTATCACCGCCCCACCAGCCTGGGCGAGGCCCTGGCCCTGCTGGCGGACCTGGGGCCGGGGGCGGTTCCGGTGGCGGGGGCGACGGACGTCTGGGTGAACCTGCGGGCCGGCAAGCTCGCGCCCGAGGCCCTGGTGTCGTTGCGCAACGTGCCGGAGCTCTCGGGCCTCCGGAAGACGGAGCACGGCCTCGCGCTGGGGGCGTGCGTCACCCACGCCGAGGTGGAGGACGACCCGTGGGTGGCCGAGCACTTTCCGGCCCTGCACCAGGCCTGTTCGGGCGTGGGGTCGAGGCAGGTGCGCAACGTGGCCACGGTGGGCGGAAACCTGTGCAACGCCGCCCCTTCGGCCGACTCGGCCGTGGGGCTCCTGCTCTACGACGCCGAGTGCCGCATCGAGACCGGAATCGGCCACCGGGACGTGCCGCTCACGGAGTTCTTCGCCGGGCCGAACCGGACCGTTCTCGGCCCCGGCGAGGTGCTGGCCGAGATCCGATTGCCGCTCCCGGCGGGCCGGACCTTTGCGGGCTACCGGAAGATCACCCGCCGCAAGGCCGTGGAGCTGCCGATGATCGGCATCGGCGCCCGGGTGACCCTGGGGGCCGACGGCCGGGTGGCCGAGGCCCGGATCGCCCTGGGGGTGGCCGGTCCCACCCCCCTGCGGGTGCGCAAGGCCGAGGACCGGCTGGAGGGCGAGCTCCTCACCCGCGAGGCCGTGGCCGAGGCCGCCGAGATCGCGGCCCAGCAGGCCAAGGTGCGCGACTCCTGGCGGGGCGAGGCGTGGTACCGTCGGGAGATGATCCGGGTGTGGATCCCCCGGATCCTGGACGAGGCGGTCCTCTCACGAAAGGGGTAAAGTGCACCGGCCCCCACTCAGTTTCGGCGGAGGGGCATGGGGCCTGCTTCCGGCCGCGCGCGAAGCCGGGCATGAGGTTCGCCGCGCAGGCACGGGGCACCAACAGTGGTCTTATGGCGGTGCGGCCGGGCACGAACGGTTTCACGGTACAAGCGTTGGAGGCGCTGCGCGGCGAGCTGAGGAGCCGCACGCGGCGCTCCAGCAGCCCCCATGCCCCGCGGAGCGTTGACGCGACGGCCTGGGAGCCGCCCAGCGTCCCTCAAGGAGAGCTCTGATATGGAACGCATCACGATTCGGTTCAAGGTCAACGGGGAGGACGCCACCGTGGCGGTGGAGCCCCACTGGAACCTCCTGCGGGTGCTCCGGGAGGAGCTGGAGCTCACCGGGGCCAAGGAGGGGTGCGGGGCGGGCGAGTGCGGGGCCTGCACGGTCCTCGTGAACGGCCGGGCGGTGAACGCCTGCCTGTACCCGGCCGTGGAGGCCGACGGCGCCGAGGTGACCACCGTGGAGGGGCTGGCCGGGCCGGGAGGGGAGCTCCACCCGATCCAGCGCGCGTTCGTGGAGAAGGGGGCCGTGCAGTGCGGGTTCTGCACCCCCGGCATGGTGCTGTCGGCCAAGGCGCTCCTGGACCGGATGCCGCTGCCCAGCGAGGAGGAGATCCGTACCGCCCTGGCCGGGAACCTGTGCCGGTGCACCGGGTACGCCCAGATCATCGAGGCCGTGCAGGCGGCGGCCGAGGAGTTGAGCCGATGAGTGCCACGGCAGTGGTGGGCAAGGCCATCCCCAAGGTGGACGGCGCCGAGAAGGTCACGGGGCGCACCGTCTACATCCACGACCTGAAGATTCCGGGCATGCTGTACGGCAAGATCAAGTACAGCGACCGGGTGAGCGCGCGGATCGTCTCGATCGACACCTCCGAGGCGGAGAAGGTGCCGGGCGTGAAGGCGGTGATCACGGCCTACAACACCCCGGAGATCCGGTTCGGGTTCCTCAAGGACAACACCGCCCTGAAGAAGGACCGGGTACGCCAGTACCGGGACGAGATCGCGGCCGTGGCCGCCACCACGCCCGAGGCGGCCGAGGAGGCGGTGCGGAAGATCCGGGTGGAGTACGAGGACCTGCCCGCGGTGTTCGACCCGGACGAGGCCCTGAAGCCCGACGCGCCCCGGGTGCACCAGACCGACGCCCGGGGCAAGCCCCTCAAGGACAACCGGCTGCGCCTTCCCTGGCGGGTGGAGGCGGGTGACGTGAAGGCCGGGGAGGAGGCCAGCGCGTTCGTGGCCGAGGGCGAGTACGAGGTGGGGTGGGTGACCCACTGCTGCCTGGGCACGTCGGGGTGCATCGCCTCGTTCGACCCCCACGGCAACCTGACCATGTACTCGAACACCCAGATCCCCAGCCTGGCCCGGACCGACTACATGGAGGCCTTGAAGGCCATGGGGCTCCGGGGCCGGGTGCGGGTGGTGAACGCGGCCATCGGCGGCGGGTTCGGGTCGAAGCTCGACACCTACGCCCACGAGTACATCGCGATCCTGCTCGCCCACCGCACCGGACGGCCGGTGAAGATCGTGTTCGACCGTGAGGAGGAGTTCTTCGCGACCTCGCCCCGGCAGCCGGTCAAGGTGCGGGTGCGGCAGGGGTGCGACGCCGAGGGCCGGCTCACCTTCCGGGAGATCTCCATGGTCCTGGACAACGGGGCCTACACCTCCTGGGGGGCCACCACCCCCACGGTGATGATGATGCCGGCCACCAGCCTGTACCGGGTGCCCAACGTGCGGTTCGAGGCCACCTGCGTGTACACGAACAACACCTACTGCCAGGCCATGCGCGGGTACGGCACGCCCCAGGTCACCTTCGCCATCGAGTGTAACCTGGACGAGCTGGCCGAGAAGGTCGGGCTGGACCCCCTGGAGATGCGCCTGCGCAACGCGAACGAGCCGGGGGAGATCACGCCCCAGGGGTTCAAGGTCACCACCTGCGGCCACCGGGAGTGCATCGAGGAGGTGGCCAAGCGCCTCGACTGGAAGAACAAGCGGGGGCGGGCCGGCCAGAGGGGGGCCAAGCGCCGGGGCGTGGGCATGGCCTGCCTGATGCACGTGGGCGGCGGGGCCAAGATCTACCGGTCCGACGGGTGCGGCACCCTGATCAAGGTGGACGACTTCGGGAACGTGGACGTGTTCAGCGGGTCCATGGACATCGGCCAGGGCCTGGACACGGTGCTCAGGCAGATCGTGGCCGAGACCCTGGGGGTGGGGATCGAACGGGTCAACGTGATCGTGGGCGACACCGACGTGTGCCCCTGGGACGTGGGGGTCCATGCGTCCCGGTCCACCTTCATCGCGGGCAACTCGGCGCTGAACGCCGCCCGCATGGTGCGCGACCAGATCCTGGAGTTCTCGGGCCAGATGCTGGAGGCCCCGCCCGAGATCCTGGCCCTGGAGAACGGCCAGGTGGTGTGCCGGGAGGATCCCTCGAAGAACCTGCCCCTGGCCAAGGTGCTCCGGCGGGCCCACTTCGCCAAGATCGGCAACACCATGTTCATGGCGGCCCACTTCTACGAGCCCGACACCGACATGCTGGAGGGGGAGTTCAAGGGCAACTACTCGTGCACCTACGCCTGGGGCTGCCACGGCGTGGAGGTGGAGGTGGACACCGCCACCGGCCACGTGGAGATCGTCAAGTACGTGGCGGCCCACGACGTGGGCCGGGCGATCAACCCGATGCTCCTGCGGGGCCAGGTGCAAGGCGCGGTGATGATGGGCATCGGGTACGCCCTGTCCGAGGAGATGATCTTCGAGCAGGGCCGGCTCCGGAACCCCAACTTCCGGGACTACAAGATCCTCACGGCCAAGGACGCCGTGAAGGTGGAGCCGGTGATCGTGGAGACCGAGGACCCGGCCGGCCCGTTCGGGGCCAAGGGGATCGGCGAGCCCGGCCTGGTGCCCTCGGCCCCGGCCATCGCCAACGCCATCTACGACGCCGTGGGCGTGCGGCTGAACCGCCTGCCCCTGAAGCCCGAACGGGTGCTCCGGGCGCTCAAAGAACGGGAAGCCCCATCAGGCCCCTGCGGGGCCCTACAACGGGAAGGGTAGCTTTCGTTGGTCCGGAACCATTGCCGGCGGTGGGGCACGGAGCCTGCCGGTCAGGAGCCAGAAGACAGAATTCAGAGGACAGGTTGCAACGTCGGATGCAGGAGCGTGCCCGTGGTCTTTTCCTGTCTTCGGCCCGCTGAATCCTGGCCCCTGAAACCCATGCCCCCCGAAGCCCTGGCGTCGGGGCTCAAGAGCCGCCCGGCCGCCCAGCTGCCCAGCGGGCCGAAGGCCCCCGACCGACGACCAACGACCGACGACCCACGACCGAAGTTACGTGGAAGCCTCGCCGGGCTGCTGCTGGCCGCCGGGGCGTCGGCCCGGATGGGCGGGCCCAACAAGCTCCTCCTGCCGGTGGAAGGGGAGCCCCTGGTCCGGCGGCCGGCCCGGGCGCTGTTGGAGGCGGGCCTGAGACCCGTGGTCGTGGTGGTGGGCCGGGACGCCGAGGCCGTGCGGCAGGCCCTGGAGGGGCTCCCCGTCCTCTTTGCCGAGAACCCGGATTTCTCGGAGGGCATGGCCGGGTCGCTGCGGAAGGGCGTCGAAGCCCTCGGGAGCGACGTGGAGGCGGTGGCGATCGCGCTGGGGGATCTCCCGGACCTTCGGGCCCCGGTGGTTCGGCGCCTGGTGGCGGCGTTTCATGATGCCGCCCAAGGCATCGTGGTTCCGGTCCACGAGGGCCGAAGGGGGCACCCCGTGCTTCTGGATCTCCGGCGATACCGGGGTGAGCTCCTGGCCCTTGCCGGAGACGAGGGCGCCCGATCGATCCTCCGCCGACACCCCGAGGAGGTGCTAGAGGTAGCGGTGGAGGACCCCGGGGTGACCGCCGACGTGGACACCCCGGAGGAGTACGAGCGGATCCGCCAGGGGGCCCGCGCCCCCCGACCGTAAGGCGATAAAGAGACGTGCTGATGATTAGAACGCTGGGAAATCATGGATGCTTTCAAGCCTCCTAGCGTCCCAGCCTCCTAGCGTCCCAGCGGGCCGAAGGCCCCCAACCGACGACCGATGACCGACCTGATCCCATGCGCCTTCATTCCAGCCTGACCGACCTTCGGGTGCTCGTTCGGGGCGCCGGGGAGATGGCCTCGGGCATCGCCCACCGGCTGTTCCGGAGCCATCTGCGGGTGGCCCTGACCGAGGTGCCCGAGCCGTTGGCCGTGCGCCGCAAGGTCAGCTTCTGCGAGGCCGTGTGGGACGGCCGGACCGAGGTGGAGGGGGTGGAGGCCCGTCGGGTGGAGGCGGCCGCGGAGTTCGACGCGGTCCTGGATGCGGGGGCGATCCCCGTGGTGGTGGACCCGGAGCTGGAGTGCCTGGAGGCCTGGCAGCCCCAGGTGCTGATCGACGCCACCATTGCCAAGCGCAACCTGGGCACCCACCGGGACATGGCCGATCTGGTGATCGGGTTCGGCCCCGGGTTCCGAGCCGGGCACGACGTGGACGTGGTGGTCGAGACGAATCGCGGCCACGACCTGGGCCGCCTGATCTTTGAGGGCGAGGCCCAGCCCAACACCGGCGTTCCCGGCGCCACCCTGGGCTACACCACGGAGCGGGTGCTCCGGGCCCCGTGCGACGGCGTGTTCGAGCCCACGGTGGACATCGGGGACCCGGTGGAGCCGGATCAGGTGGTGGCCCGGGTGGCCGGCCGAGAGGTCCGGGCCCGGATCGGCGGGGTGGTGCGGGGGCTCCTGCGGCCGGGGCTGCGGGTGTGGAAGGGCGTGAAGGCCGGGGACATCGACCCCCGGGGCGACCGCAGGTACTGCTTCACCATCTCGGAGAAGGCCCGAGCCCTGGGCGGCTCGGCCTTGGAAGCCATCCTGATGAGGTTTAACGGCTAGGGGGCTGGAAAGCCCGATCAGGCCCTGTGCGGGGCCCGGCAACGAGGAAAGGTAACGCTTGGTGGTGCTGGGGCCATCGGCGGCGGCGGGGCATGGGGCCTGCTTCCGGCCGGGCGCGAGTGCAGCATCCGATCGCCGCGCCTTCGCATGCCGTTACCGGAGCAGCCTGTTCGGGCGGCGACAGCGGAGGACCTTGGAATTCGGCGAAGCTACGGATGGTTGGGGGGCGCGGCGAGCCAAGGAGCCGCGCCCGGCGCTCCAGCAGACCCCACGCCCCCCGAGCTTGGGCGCTGGCTCAGGAGCCGCTCGGCTGCCTAGCCGCCCAGCGGGCCGAAGGCCCCGACCGAAAACCGTAGACCGACGACCGTAGACCGAGGTTACTGGAAAGCTGGGAGGCGGAGAAATCAGCGGACAGGCTTCCACTGTCCTCTGTCTTCTGTCCTCTGTCCTCTGACATGGACATCGATCTCGTTCTCGAAATCAACCGGTTGTGGGAGCCGGTGTACCCGCACATGGCCCGGTACCTGCTGGGGCGGTGCGGCGGCCGGACGGGACGGCTCCTGGATCTGGGGCCGTTCGCCGGGGGCATCGCGGTGGAGGCCCTGCGGCAGCGCGATGGGCTGGAGGCGGTGGTGTACGACGAGTCCCCTGGGGTGCCCGGCTGGGCCGGCGACCTGGCCCGAACGGCCGGCGTGGCCGCCCGCCTGGAGGCGCAGGTGGGCCCGCTGGAGCCCCTGGCCCTGGCGGACCGGTCGTTCGACGCGGTGGTGGTGCGGGGCGCGTTCTTCTTTCTCACCCCGGGGCTCCTCGCGGAGGTCGCGCGGGTGCTTGCGGAAGGCGGGTTCGGTTGGGTCGGGGGAGGGTACGGCCCCGACACGCCAGACGAGGTGATCCGGCCGATCGCGGACGTGTCCCGGGAACTGAATGCCCGCCTCGGGAAGCGTTGGGTCTCGGCGGACGAGGCGAGAACGCTCGTCCGGGAGGCCGGGTTGGCGGACCGGGCCCGGGTGGTGGAGCGGGGCGGGCTCTGGATCGAGGTGCGGGGGTGAGGTTCACGAAGCCCCAACGGCTGGCCGACGCCCTGGGGGTGGGCCGGGGCGACCTGGTCACCGTGGTGGGGGCCGGGGGCAAGACCACCCTGATGTACCGGCTGGTCCGGGAGCTTCGGGAGCAGGGGGTCCGGGCGGCTGCCGGCACCACCACCAAGATCTTTCCGCCGGATCCGGAGGGAGGAGGCAGGCTGGTCCTGGGGGAGGGCCCGGAGGCCCTGCAGGAGGCGGTGGCGCGGTGGGATTGGGCCGACCCCGGGTTTCCGGTGCTCGGCCGGACCCGGATCCACCCGGGCAAGGTGGACGGCATCGACCCGGCCTGGGCCGTCGGGTTGCTGCGGGACGACCTTCTGGAGGCGCTGGTGCTCGAAGGGGACGGGTCGGCCCGCCGACCCGTGAAGGCGCCGGAGTCGTGGGAGCCGGTGGTGCCGGCCGAGACCACGGTGTTCGTGGCGGTGGCGGGGCTATCCTGCCTGGGGCGCCCCCTGGGGCCGGACGTGGCCTTCCGGACCGAACGGTTCGCCGCCGTCACGGGCCTGGGCGGGGGGGAGCCCATCTCGGCCGAGGCCCTGGCACGGCTGTTCGTGCACCCCGAGGGCGCCGCAAAGGGGTGCCCGCCCGGGGCCCGGGCCGTGGCGGTGCTGAACCAGGCCGACGACCCCCGGCGATGGGCCGCGGCCCGGGGGATCGCCGGGGCCGTGCTGGCGGCCGGAGGACGGTTCGAAAGGGTGGTGGTGGCCAGGCTGGCCGAGCCCGAGGCGTGTTGGGAGGCGTGGGAGAAGGCCATGCCCCCCGAGGGGGCGGCGGCTCGGGAGCCGCCTCGACCGTAGACCGTTGACCGAAGACCGACCTTCTTTTTTTTGCCCCGGAGAAGAGGCGAGACGCCGTTCGACGATGCCCGGGTGCCTGGACGGGGGCCGTCGGATTCGGCTGGAGGAAAAAGGTCCATGGCAGAAAACATGGTTTCACAAGGGCAAAGATCCCCCGGCCCCGACCGGTTCGACGGGTCCCGGATCGCGTTTCACAGCCTCTCCCGGCGGCTGGGACGGCCGTGGGTCGAGGCGTACATGGAGCGGGCCGCGGCCCGGGCGCGCACCGATCCGGAGGCGCGAAGGGCGCTGGCAGAGCTCTCCGGCGCCCGGACCCTGAACTTTCTCGTGGGCCCCTACGGCGAGGGCCGCGAGAACCGGGGGCTCCTGTCGTGGACCCCCCAGGGCGGGCCCCCCGGCCTGGCCGGGCTGCCCTGGCCGGTGGAGGACCCGGCCGAGAACGCCCGCTGGGTCTGCGGGCTGGCCCGACGGTTGGGGGCCCTGGACGCGGGCGTGGCCCCGTTGGAGCCGGAGTGGGTGTACGGCCGGGTCCAGACCAACCCCTACGCCTCGGGGGAGCCGGAGACGAAGCCCATCGTGATCCGACCGGCGGCCGAGCCGGCCGAGACCCAGGACCAGTTCGTCCTTCCCGAGACCGTGAACCGGGCCGTGGTGCTCCTGGCGCCCATGGACCGGCGGCGCCTGGTGTCGAAGCGGCCGTACGAGGCGAGCATCGAGACGAACCTGGGCTACTCGCGCATGGCCGAGCTCGCCGTGTCGGTGGCCGGGGCCCTGCGGGCCGCGGGGTTCACCGCAATCCCGTGCATGAACGACACCGCCCTGTCCGTGCCCGTGGCCGTGGCCGCGGGCCTGGGAGTGGCCGGCCGCCACGGCATGCTGGCCGCGCAGGGGTGGGGGACCGCCGTGCGGATCGCCAAGGTGCTGACCGACATGCCCCTGGAGCCCGCGAAGCCGCCGGAGGAACCTCTGGCCGGGCTCTGCCACGACTGCGGAATCTGCGCCCGGGCCTGCCCGGCCGGGGCCATTCCCGAGGGCGAGCCCACGGCGGAGGCGCCCCACCCGTGCAACCGGCCGGGGTCCCTCAAGTGGCCCGTGGACGGCGAGGCCTGCCTTCGGTTCTGGGTGGAGCGGGGCGAGAGCTGCGGCCTGTGCCAGGGGGTGTGCCCGTTACAGGTATCGGTGGACGGATGACAGGTCCGGCGGGCTAGAGGCTAGAAACCAGAGACTAGAAACTAGGATCAGGCCTTTCAGCCTCCCAGCCGCCTAGCCGCCCACCGGGCCGAAGGCCCCAGACCGTCGACCGTCGACCGAAGTTCCAAAGGCAACCGATCCATGAGCCAGACGCTTCCTCTCACCGTGGATCCGGACCGGGGATCGCTCTTTGTCGGCACCGGCCGGTACCTCTTGATTCGGCCGGAGACCCTGGGGCCCCTGGTCTCGTCCGCGTCCGACGAGGTCCGGGCGGCCCTGATCGAGGGAGGCCGGGCCGGCGGCCGGCTGGCGGCCCGGGCGGTGCTGGATCGGGGCGGGGAAGGGAAGGGAGCGGTGGAGGAGATCCTGGCGTTCGGTGCGCTCATCGGGTGGGGCCGGTTCCGCGTGGTGTGGGGGCCGGGGGGTGCCGAGGTCCGGCTGGCCGGCTCCCCGTTCGCAGAGGCCGCGGGTCGGGCCGCCGGACCCGTCTGCCACCTGGTGAGGGGGGTGCTCGAGGGGATCTGGGAAGAGGTGTTCGGACCTACGGTCGCGTTCGACGAGACCGGATGCGTGGCCTGTGGGGCCGACACGTGCCGGTTCGAGGAGAGAAGAGGGTGATCGCGGACCGGTCCACCCTGCGCACGGGGCGACCCGACCCCGGGGAGGCGCTTTGGAACCCTGGGGTGGAGGCCCTGCCGACGGACCGGATGCGCCGGCTGCAGTGGGAGCGGCTGCAGCGGCAGCTGGCCTACGTGTACCAAAGCTCCGCCTTCTACCGCCGTTGGTTCGACGAGGCCGGGGCGAGGCCGGAGGACGTGGACTCGTGGGACGCCTTCACCCGCCTGCCGATCCTGACCAAGGACGACCTGCGCCGGGCCCAGGCCGAGAGCCTGGCCGAGCGGGGCGACCCGTTCGGCGGCATCTGCTGCGCGCCCCGGGACCGGGTGGTCCGGGTGAACGCCACCTCCGGCACCACCGGAACCCCCACGCTGTACCTGCTCACGGCCCACGACGTGGCCGTGGTCAACGAGATGCACGCCCGCAAGTACTGGCGGGCAGGGCTGCGGCCGGGCCACGTGATGCTCCAGGCCCTGAGCCTCTCCATGTTCACCGGCGGGCTGCCCCTGTCCCAGGGCATCATGCACCTGGGCGCGGCCGTGGTTCCGGTGGGCGTGGACGGCGGCAGCCGGCGGGTGCTGGAGTTCGCCCGGCTCACTCGGCCCCAGGCCGTCGTGGCCACCCCCAGCTTCGGGCTGCACCTGGTGGAGCGGTGCCCGGCCGTGCTGGGATGCGACCTCCGGGATCTGGGTATCCGGTGGTTTTTTGCGGCGGGCGAGCCGGGCGGGTCGGACCCGGCGATCCGCAGCCGGCTGGAGCAGGGGTTCGGCGCCCGGGTGTTCGACCACACCGGCGGCGGGCACGCGTTCCACGCCATCACCTGCCCCGAGCACGCGGGCATGCACTTCGTCTCGGCCGACCACTGCGTGCTGGAGCTGGTGGAGCCCGGCACCGGCCGGCCGGTGCCGGTGGGCGACGGGGCCGAGGGGGAGCTGGTGGTGACGTTCCTGGCCTGGGAGGGCACCCCGTTCGTGCGGGCGAGCTTCGGCGACGTGGTTCGGGTGTGGACGGGCCCGTGCGGGTGCGGACTGCCGGGCCTCAAGCTGAGCATCGTGGGCCGGGCCGACGACATGCTGATCGTCAAGGGCGTGAACCTGTTCCCCGGTGCGGTGCGGGCGGTCCTGGAGGAGTTCGTGCCCCGGGTCACGGGCCACTTCCGCATCGTGCTGGCACGGCCCGGCCCCCGGGTGGACCCGCCCCTGCGGCTCCGGGTGGAGCGGGGAAGCGGGGTGGAGGGGGAGGCTCTGGCCCGGCTGGAGGCCGAGCTGGTGTCCGCCATGCGGGACCGGCTGCGGGTCCGGCCCGCCGTGGAGTGGGTGGACCCGGGAACGCTGCCCCGGCCCACCCACAAGGCCCGGTGGGTCGAGGTGGAGGGAGACGGATGAGCCCCGCGTCCCCGGCCGCGGAGGTGGCCATCCTCCGGCACCGGCTCAAGAGCCTGACCCGGGAGATGGGCCTGGCGCTGCTGCACACGGCCCGGTCCCCGATCCTGGCCGAGGCCCGGGACTTCGTGACCGGCCTGTACGACGCCCGGGGCCGGATGTTGGAGCAGACCGAGTACATCCCGGTGCTCGCGTTCGCGGTGCAGCCGGCGCTCCAGGACCTGATCGAGACCTTTGGGGACGACGTGGGCCCGGGGGACGTGTTCCTCCACAACGACGTGTTCCGGGGCGGCAACCAGCTCGCCGATGTGTGCGTGTTCCGGCCGGTGTTCGTCGGGAACCGCCTGGTGGCCTGGGCCGCGGTCAAGGGCCACCAGGCCGACATCGGCGGCGCGGTGGGGGGCGGGTACAACCCCCGGGCCACCGAGGTGTGGCAGGAGGGGCTGCGGATCCCGCCGGTGCGGGTGGTGCGCCGGGGCCGGAGGCTCCGGGACGTGTGGGACCTGATCCTGGCCAACATCCGGTATCCCGTGGTGGCCGAGGATCTGGAGGCGGCCATGGGGGCGTGCGTGGTGGGCGAGAGGGGGATGCGCCGGATCGTGGACCGCATGGGCCTGCCGGCGTACCTGGAGACCGTGGAGGCTCTGATGGACGCCACCGAGCGCCGGATGCGGGCCGCGATCCGGGAGTTCCCGCCGGGCCGGTACGAGGGGGAGGCGCCGGTGGGAGCCGGCGCCGAGGAACGGGGGCACCTCCTGTGGATCCGGTGCCAGGTGGAGGTGGGGGACGGAGAGGTGCTCATCCGGTACGACGGCACCTCGGCCCAGACCGAGGGGTTCCTCAACGCCCCGGCCTCGGCCTCGCTGTCCGCGGCGGTGCTCACGCTCCTCATGATCCTGGCGCCCGACATCCCCCACAACGAGGGCATGCTCCGGCCCCTGCGGATCCGGCTGCCCGAGGGGACGATCCTCGCGGCCCGGCCCCCGGCCGCCACCGGGTTCGGGAACACCCTGACCGGCGCCCACGCCGACGCCCTGTTCAAGGCGTTCTTTCAGGCGAGGCCCGACCGGGTCACGGCCGGGTGGAACCGGATGCTGGCCGTGGTGCTCGCCGGCCGGGATCCCCGCAGCGGCGGCGCGCCCTACGTGGACATCCTGTTCAACGCCCTCAAGGGCGGGAGCGGGGCCATGGAGGGGTGCCACGGCTACGACCACATCGGGCTGATCAACTGCGCCGGCGGCATCCTGGCCCAGGACCCCGAGATGTTCGAGAGGGCCGTGCCCCACCGCCTGGAGCGGCACGAGTACGCGCCGGGCACGGCGGGCCGGGGCTGCTGGCGGGGCGGCCAGGGGGTGGTGACCCGGATTCGGTTCGGCGCGCCGGTGGACCGGGTGGTGGTGTTCGGCGACGGCCTGGCCGAGGAGACCCGGGCGTTCGGCCTGGCCGGGGGGCAGCCGGGGTCCCGGAACCACCTGTTCCTGGACCTGCCCGACGGCCGGCGGCTTCGGCCGCGCTCCCTGGATCTGCTCGAAGGGCTGCCCGAGGGCACGGTGCTGTGCCAGGTGGCCGGGGGCGGCGGAGGGTTCGGTTCGGTTGCCAACGAAGACAAATAGTGTTTGAATGAGACGATGAGAGAACAGAGCGAAAGCACGCCGATCTTGCGCGTGGAGCACGTGACCATGGATTTCGACGGGCTCCGCGCGCTAAACGACTGTTCATTCGTGGTGGAGCCGGGCGAGATCTTCGCCGTGATCGGGCCCAACGGGGCGGGCAAGTCCACCCTGTTCAACGTGATCACCGGCCTGTACCGGCCCACGCAGGGGCAGGTGTACTTCCGGGGGGTGCGGGTGGACCGGATGCGGCCCAACCGGGTGGGCCGCATGGGCATGGCCCGGAGCTTCCAGAACCTGGAGCTGTTCAAGGGCCTCACGGCGGCGGAGAACGTGCTGGTGGGGGGGCATCGGCACCTGGGGTACGGGTTCTTCCGGGCCCTCTGGGGGGACCCGGGCGTGCGGCGGCGCGAGGCCCGGGGCCTCGACCGGGCCCGGGACCTGCTCGGGTTCCTGGGGGCAGCGGAGTTCGCCGACGTGGCCGTGGACGACCTGCCGTACGGGGTCCAGAAGAAGGTCGAGGTGGCCCGGGCCCTGGCCACGGACCCGGTGCTCCTGCTCCTGGACGAGCCCGCGGCCGGGCTGAACGACGCAGAGACCGAGGATTTGATGGAGACGGTTCGCCGCATCCGGGACGAGCGCGGCATCACGGTCGTCCTGGTGGAGCACAACATGCGGTTCGTGATGGGGCTGTCCGACCGGGTGTGCGTGCTCAACTACGGCAGCATCCTGGCCCAGGGCCGGCCGGACGAGGTGCGCTCGAACCCCCGGGTGGTCGAGGCGTACCTGGGAGAAGAGCCGTGTTGAGCCTGCGGGGGGTCACGGTCGGGTACGGGAAGACCCCGGTGCTCCGGGAGGTGAGCCTGGAGGTGCCCAGGGGCGAGGTGGTGGCCCTGCTGGGCGCGAACGGCGCGGGCAAGACCACGATCATGCGCACGGTGATGGGGTTCCTCAAGCCGTGGAGCGGATCGGTGGTGTTCGACGGCCAGGACCTCGGCGGCCAGCGGCCCGCCCGGATCGTGCGCCGGGGCGTGGGCCTGGTGCCGGAGGGCCGGCAGATCTTCGGTCACCTCACCGTGGACGAGAACCTGGTCATGGGCGCCTATGCCCGCCGGGACCCGGCCGGGGTCCGGTCGGACCGGGAGTGGGTGCTGTCGCTGTTCCCGGTGCTGGCCGAGCGGCTGCGCCAGCGGGCCGGCACGCTGTCCGGGGGCGAGCAGCAGATGCTGGCCATCGGCCGGGCTCTCATGGCCCGGCCCCGGCTGCTCCTCCTGGACGAGCCCAGCCTGGGGCTCGCACCGCTGCTGGTGCGGGAGATCTTCGAGGTGATCGGCAAGATCCACCAGGAGGGAACCACCGTGCTCCTGGTGGAGCAGAACGCCCGCATGGCCCTGTCGGTGGCCGCTCGGGCCTACGTGCTGGAGACCGGCAGGGTGGTGCGCGAGGGCGCCGCCCGGGAGCTCATGGAGGACCCCAGCGTGCGCGCGGCGTACCTGGGGGGGTGAGGGGGGGACGTTGGGACGTTAGGACGTTAGGACGTTGGGACGTTGGGACGTTGGGACGTTAGGACGTTAGGACGTTAGGACGGTGGGACGGTGGGACGGTGGGACGGTGGGACGTCCCTGAGGCCCCCGAGAGGGGTGGCAACGTGCCCTGGCTCACGGTGTAGGAGCGACCTCTCGGTCGCGATCCCTGGCGGGGCCAGTCGGCGGCGGGGCAAGGGACCTGCCTCCGGCCGGGCGCGAAGCCGGGCATCGAGATTCGCCGCGCAGGCACGGGACCGAAGGGCTGCTTTCATGACAACTCGGCGGAATCCGAACCATTTCGCGGTCCGAGCGTCAGAGGCGCTGCGCGGCGAGCTAAGGGGCCGCGCCCGGCTCTCCGGCAGGTCCCTTGCCCCCGAGCTTTGGCGGTGGCCCGGGGAAGCGGCCCGGCCGCCCAGCGGGCCGAAGGCCCCGACCGACGACCGTTGACCGACGACCGACGACCGAAGTGACCAGGAGGCCAGAGAGAGAATGAGACCCTTGCAAACCGTAGGTATCCCCCCCCTCGTCACGGTTCCGCGGGCGGCCCAGCCGCCCAGCCGCCGTGCTGCCCGGCGGCCTAGCCGCCTAGCGGCTTAGCCGCCATGTTCTGGCAGCTGGTCGTGAGCGGGCTGGCCACGGGGTGCGTGTACGCCCTGGTGGCCCTGGGCCTCACTCTGATCTACCGGGCCACGGAGCACGTGAACTTCGCCCAGGGCGAGCTGGCCATGGTGGGGGCGTTCCTGGGGTTCACCCTCCACGTGCACCTTCAGCTGCCGGTGTGGGCCGCGGTGCTGGGCGGGGCGGTGCTGGGTGGGGCGGTCGGGTGGGTGTGCGAGCTGGCCGTGATCCGACCCGCGGAGGGCCAGCCCCACGTCAACGTGTTCATCATCACCCTGGGGCTCAGCATCGTGCTCAAGAGCCTCGCCGGCATGGTGTGGTCCCACGACGAGTTCCCGTTCCCGCCGCTGTTCTCGCCCCGAGGGGTGCGGCTGGGCTCGGTGGTGGTCACGCCGCTCAACCTGGGCACCATTGCTGTGGCCCTGGGGATCATGGTGGGGCTGTTCGCGTTCTTCCGGTACACCCGCCACGGCGTGGCCATGCGGGCGGTGTGCGAGAACCCGGAGGCGGCCCAGCTCATGGGGGTGGAGGTGCGGCGGGTGTACGCGTTCGCCTGGATCCTGTCGGCAGGGCTGAGCGCCCTGGCCGGGGCCCTGATCGCGCCGGTGCTGAACCTCTCGACCCACATGGGCGCCGTGGTGATCCCGGCGTTTGCCGCGGCCATCCTGGGTGGCTGGGGATCGTTTCCAGGGGCCATCGCCGGCGGCATGGCCCTGGGGGTGATCGAGAACCTGGCCGGCGGGTATCTGGCCGCCCAGATCAAGAACATGGTGCCGTTCCTGGTGGTGCTGGCCGTGCTGGTGGCCCGGCCCCAAGGTCTGTTGGGGGAGCGGGAGGTCCGGAAGGTATGAGGACGGTCCGAAAAATCGCGATGTGGGCCGGGGCCGCGGCAGTGCTCTGGGTGGTGAAGGCGAGCCTGGGGCTGTTCGTGGTGAACCTGCTCCTGGTCTACGTGATCGTGGCCGTGGGGCTCAACCTGCTCATGGGGTTCACGGGCCAGATCAGCGCCGGCCACGCCGGGTTCCTGGCGGTGGGGGCCTACGTGGCGGCCCTGGTGGGCACGCACGCACCCCAGGTCGGGGCGGTGGGCGCCCTGATCGCGGCGGGCGCGGCGGCCGCCCTGTTGGGGGTGGCGATCGGGTTGCCGGCGCTTCGGCTGGCCGGGTTCTACATCGCCATGGCCACCCTGGCGTTCGGGGTGGTGGTGACCGAGGCGATCCTCCAGATGGACGTCTGGACCGGCGGGGCCGACGGCATGTACGTGCTGGCGCCCTCGCTGTTCGGCTTTCCCCTGGACTCGGACACCCAGAAGTTCTGGCTGGTTCTGGGGACGGCGGTGCTGGCCGTGTGGACCGCCCAGAACCTGGCAGGGTCCAAGGTGGGGCGGGCGTTCCTGGCGCTGCGCGAGAGCGACGTGGCGACCGAGACGCTGGGCATCTCCACGGCCGCCTACCGGACCCTGGCCTTCGCCCTCAGCGCGTTCTACACGGGGGTGGCGGGCGGGCTGTTCGCCTACGTGGTCTCGTACATCTCGCCCGACGCGTTCTCCATCGAGCTATCGATCGACTTCGTGGCCATGGTGATCCTGGGGGGCATGGGGAGCATCGGCGGTTCGATCGTGGGGGCCGCCCTGCTGACCGTGCTCAACCAGTACCTGGCGGTGCTCCAGGACTTCAAGGCCCTGATCTTCGGGCTCGCCGTGGTGGTCTGCATGATCTTGATGCCGGGAGGAGTCAGCGCGGCGTGGAAAGCGGCCCTGGAGCGGTTCCGGGGCTGAACCCTCAACCAAGCGGGCGGGGAAAAAAGGAGGTGCACTCATGAGGCGAACGACGTGGTGGCTGGCAACCCTGGCGGCGGTTCTCCTGGGCGTGGCGGCGCCGGCGGCGGCCGAGGTGGGGGTGACGGCCGACCGGATCCTGATCGGCACGTCCCAGTCGTTCTCGGGGCCCCTGGTGTTCCCGGGCACCGAGGAGATCGCCGGCATCGAGGCGTACCTGGAGTACGTGAACCAAAGCGGCGGCATCCATGGCCGCAAAATCGAGTGGAAGTGGTACGACGACGGGTACAAGCCCCAGGACGCCGTGGCCAACATGAAGCGGTTGGTGGAGCAGGACCAGGTGTTCTGCATCCTGATCAACCAGGGTACGTCCCCGGTGATGGCGGTGGTGCCGTACCTGGAGCAGAAGAAGGTTCCCCTGATGTTTCCGTTCCAGGGCAGCTCGAGGCTCCACGGCAAGAAGTACGTGTTCACCTCGTTCACGTACTACGACACCCAGACCCAGATCGTGACCCGGTGGCTGGTCGAGAAGAAGGGGTTCAAGCGGATCGGCATCATCTACCAGGACGACGCCTACGGGAAGTTCTTCCTGAACACCCTGAAGAAGGAGCTCGAGGCCAAGGGGCTGAAGATCGCGGCGGCCGAGTCCGTGAAGCGCGGGGCCACCGACGTGGCGCCCCAGGTGGCCAAGATCGCCCAGGCCGGCCTGGACGCCTGCCTGCTTGCCCTGGTGCCGGGCCCTGGGGCCCAGGTGCTCAAGGAGGCCGCCAAGATCGGGCTCAAGAAGACCAAGCTGATCTCGTCGGGGCCGCTCACCGACGAGAAGTTCCTGATCCTGTCGGGCGGCGTGGGCGAGGGGGTCTGGGGCCTGTCCCTGTGGCCCGACCCGGTGCGGGACGACTCCCCGGCCATGCAGGAGTACCGCAAGATCCTCAAGAAGTACCGCCCGGGCCACGAGCCCAACCGTTACAACCTGTACGGCTACTTCTACACCAAGCTGTTCTGCGAGGGGCTCAAGCGGGCCGGCAAGGACCTGACCCGGGAGAAGCTGATCCAGGCCCTGGAGTCGATCCAGAACTGGGAGAACGGCATCATCCCGGCGGTGTCGTTCGGCCCGGGGGACCATCAGGCCCAGGACCAGGGGTTCATGGTGGAGGTGCAGGGCGGCCGGTTCGTTCCGGTTAGCGGGTGGCTGGGCATCCGCGACGGCAAGCTCGTGGAGAGCCCGCTCTGAACCCGGCGGCCCGATCGAACCGGGCGGTCCCCCCGTCCGCCCGGTTCGATCACCTGGGGTTCGTGGTGGAGGACCTGGAAGCAGCGGCCCGCGCCTTCGACGCGCTCCTCGGTCCCCCGATGATCCGCTCGATCCCGGAGATCGGGCTTGAGGCGCGGGTGTACCTGGGGGGAGGGGTGGAGGTGCTGCGTTTCGCGGGCGAGGTGGAGGGGATCGACCCCCGGGCCACCCGGCCGAGGCCCGGAGTGCACCACCTGGCCGTTCGGGTCCAGAACCTGAGCGGCTGCCTGGCCTCGCTGGCGCAGGACGGGGTGGGCGTGCTCCAGGGGTTCCCCCGGCCGGGGCTCCACGGCCGGATCGCGTTCGTGGAGGACCCGGTCTCCGGCGGGCTGCTGGAGCTGGTGGAGGCAGAGGCGTGAGGAGGGGCGGGGCCGACCTGGCCCGGGCCATGGCCCCCGACCGGTGGGTCGCCACGTGGGCGGCGCGCCGGCCGGAGGAGCCCGGCCTCGAGTTCGAGGGACGGGTGTGGACCTGGGCGGGGTTGGACCAGGAGGTGGAGCGGACCGCCCGGTGGCTTCGGTCGCTGGGGGTGGGGCCGGGCGAGCGGGTGGCTTGCCTGCACCGGAACCACGCCCACGTGGTGTTCCTGTTCCTGGCCGCGAGCCGTCTCGGAGCGGTGTTCAACCCCTGGAACGCCCGTTTGGCGCCCGAGGAGACCGCGTACCGGCTCCGCGACGCCGATCCCCGGTGCGTGGTGGTGGAGCCGGGGTTGCGCGACCGGCTCGCTGCCGAGGTGGAGCGGTCCGGCCGGGTGGTCTCGTTCCTCCAGGGGGCCCCGGCGGGAGATGCTGCGCCCGCCCCCGCCGCAGGCCGCGGGGGGCCGGACGCGCCCCAGGCGCTCCTCTACACCTCGGGCACCACGGGCCGGCCCAAGGGGGCGCTTCTCCCCGTGCGAAAGGGGTTCTTCAACGCCCTGAACGCCCAGGAGTTCCTCGAGGTCGGTGTCGGGGACCGAATGCTGGTGGTGTTGCCCCTGTTCCACTCGGGCGCCCTGTTCATCCAGGTGGTGCCGGCCCTCTACGCCGGCGCCACGGTGGTGCTGCATTCCCGGTTCGATCCCGAGCGGGTGGCCCGCACCCTCATGGAGGACCGGATCACCCACTTCCTGGCCGTGCCCACGGTGCTCCGGAGGGTCCTGGATGCGGGCAGTGCGCAGCATCTGCGGGGCCTTCGGGTGTGCGGGGTGGGCGGGGAGCCGGTGCCGCCGGAGATGATCGCCTCGTGCCTCGAGGCCGGGGTTGAGGTGCGCCAGCTCCTGGGCCAGACCGAGACCTCGATCGTGCTGTGGGCCTCGGCCGACGATCTCCGGGACCGGCCGGGCACGGTGGGCCGGCCGGTACGCCACGCCGAGCTGCGGCTGGGGCCCATCCGGTCGGGGGTGGGCGAGATCCGGGTCCGGGGGCCCGCACTCATGTTGGAGTACTGGAACGATCCGGAGCTCACGCGGAGGTCCTTCGTTCGGGGGTGGTTCCGCACGGGCGACCTGGGCCGGATGGACGAGGGGGGGTACTGGTACCTGGCCGGCCGGGCCAAGGAGATGTACATCTCGGGCGGGGAGAACGTGTACCCGGCCGAGGTGGAGGCGGTGCTCCGTGCCCACCCGGCCGTGGCCGACGCGGCCGTGATCGGCGTGCCCGATCCCCGGTGGGGCGAGGCCGGCCACGCCTTCGTGGAGCTCCGGCCCGGTGCGGAGGCCTCGGCAGAGGATCTTCGGGTGTGGTGCTCCCGGCGCCTGGCCCGGTTCAAATGCCCCCGGGACGTGAGCTTCGTGGCCCGGCTGCCCCGCACCGAGCTGGGCAAGGTCCGTAAGGATGCCCTCAGGGGTCTGCGGAGAGGAACCGAACCATGAGTCACAAAGGTCCGGACGCAGCCACCGCCTGCCGCGCCATCGCCCAAGCGGCCGAGCGGGAGGCCTTCGCCAACCGGATGGGGCTGCGCCTCCTGGAGGTGGAGCCCGGGGCCTGCCGGGTGGAGATGGTGCCCGGCGAGGACATGACCAACCTGTTCGGCACGGTCCACGGCGGAGCCCTGTTCAGCCTGCTGGACGAGGCGTTCCAGATCGCCTGCAACTCCCACGGCGTCACCGCCTTCGCCCTGAACCTGTCGGTCACCTACGTGAGCTCTGCCAAGCCCGGGGAGCGGCTGGTTGCGGAGGCGCACGAGGTGGCCCTGACCCGCCGCACGGCCTCCTACCACATCCGGGTGACCCGCGACAGCGGCGAGGTGGTGGCCACGGCCCAGGCCCTGGCCTACCGGCTGGGCACCCCCGTCCCCTTCCTGGACCCTTCCGGATGAATAGCCGTTCGGTCCGATCCGATGAGGCTCGCCCCAACAACGAACCACGAACGACCAGTAGCTGCTTTGTTCCTCCGTTGTCGTGAGGACCGGGGGCGTCCGTCCGAAAAACCGGCGCGAATGTGTGCTCGAGCCTCTGATCGACGGGAACCACGCTCTCACTGTCTCGTGTACGCTTGGTTCTTCGGTTTCCCACCGTCTTGAAAGACTGTCTTGAGCTCGTATCGAGAATTTTTTCTGAAGGGCTTGCATAAGTTGGATGGGTCCGTTATATAACTCGTGCCGTTCACAACGCTCACGTTAGGAGGACCCCCATGGACAAACGTTTGCTGCTCCAGCTCACCGCCGACATTGTGGCCTCTCATGTCTCCATGAACGAAATGGGGCAGGAGGATCTGCTCTCCGAGATCGACAAGGTGTATCGAAAGCTGGCCACCCTGGCCGGTGAGGAGGTGGCCGAGAAGGCGGCGGAGGCGGCGGAGGCCGAGGAGACCGGCGAGGAGGCGCCGGCGCAGCCCGTGGTGCCGCCGGATGTGGCCTTCGGCAAGGACAAGATCTACTGCATGATCTGCGGCAAGGGGATGAAGACCCTGAAACGTCATCTCCACACCGCCCATGGGCTCGATCCGAAGGCCTATCTGACCAAGTTCGGGCTGCCCACGAACACCCCGCTGGTGTCCCAGGAGTACTCGGAGCAGCGCAAGCGCATGGCTGCCGAGTTGGGCCTGGCGGAGAAGCTGGTCGAGGCCCGGGCCGCCCGGGCGGCCAAGCGCAAGGCGCAACAGGAGGAGTAGCTATCGGGAACGACCCAGACACGGCCCGGATCGAGTCCCCCGATCCGGGCCGTCTTTTTCTGGAGACTAGAGAGCCTAGAGAAAATCTTAGGGGCCTCGGCCCGTGAGGTGGGGCGGGCGCTCCACCAGGCCCCCCGCCGCCGAGTTGGCGAGAGCCCCTCGCCCTGGGGGCCAGGAGGCCGAAGACCGAAGACCGTGGGCCGAAGTTACAGGGAAGCCCCTTCGGCGCTGGGGGCCCCTACAACGGAGAAGGGTAACGTGCGTTGGCTCGGGCCGTTGTCGGCGGCGGGCATGGGGCCTGCGGTTCAGGAACCAGAAGACAGAATTCAGAGGACAGGTTGCAACGTCGGATGCAGGAGCGTGCCCGTGGTCTTTTCCTGTCTTCGGCCCGCTGAATCCTGGTCCCTGAAACCCATGCCCCCCGACTTTGGTGCGGTTCGAGAGCCGCCCGGCCGCCCAGCTGTCCAGCCGCCTAGCGGGCCGAAGGCCCCAGACCGGCGACCGTTGACCGTAGACCGACGACCGAAGTTACGAAGTTACGTGGAAGGCAGCCATGGGCAAGGACAACGTGGTGTTCCTCGAGGTCATCGAGTGGTTCGACCCCACCGGCCGGGAGGTGGCTCACCGGATCCCCGAGGGAGGCTCCGGCGAGTTCAAGGTGGGGGCCCAGGTGATCGTGCGCGACAGCCAGGCGGCCGTGTTCTACTCGGGCGGGGTGGCCTGTGACGCCCTGGGGCCGGGGCGCCACACCTTGGTCACCAAGAACGTGCCGCTGCTCACCAAGGCCCTGGCCCTGCCCTGGGGCTTCACCAGCCCGTTTCGGGCCGAGGTGTACTTTGTCAACCTCAAGGTGTTCGCGAACCTGAGGTGGGGCACCCGCGACCCGGTAGCGTTCCGGGACCGGGAGCTCGGCCTGGTCCGGCTCCGGGCCCACGGCATGTGCAACGTCCGGGTGGTCCAGCCGGTGCTGTTCGTGAACACCTTGGTGGGCACCGAGGCCTCGTACACCGTGGACGCCCTGGAGGCCTACCTGGGGGAGGTGATCGTCTCCCGGCTGAACGATCATCTAGGAGAAAACCTGGACTCGCTCCTCGAGCTGCCCACCCGGTACGAGGAGCTGGCCGGGGGGCTTCACGAACGGCTGGCGCAGGACCTGGCCGGGTATGGGCTGGCGTTGGACGCTTTGTACATCAACGCCATCACCCCGCCGGACGAGGTGCAGCAGGCCATCGACGACCGCACCCGGCTGGGCGCCGTGGGCGACCGGTTGGACGAGCTCATGAAGCTCAAAGTGGCCGAGGCGCTGGAGCGGGCGGCCGACGCCGGCGGGCCGGCCGAGGGCGCCATGGGGCTGGGCCTGGGGATGATCCTGCCCGGACTCCTGTCCGGCATGGGATCCCTCGACAGGGCGCCGGCCGAGGGGATCGCCCCGTGCCCGGAGTGCGGCCTGCCCGTGGGCGGTAACGCCCGGTTCTGCCCCCACTGTGGGCACCAGATTCTGGTGACACGCCGCTGCGCCCGGTGCGGCAAGAACCTGACGGCCCGGGCGAGGTTCTGCCCCGCGTGTGGCGCCCCCACCGATGCCCGGCCGGCGGGGCGGACCTGCGGGGCCTGTGGCGCCGAGAACCGGCCGGAGGCCGTGTTCTGCAACGCATGCGGAACCCGCCTGACCGGGTAGGCCCCTGGCCGGGGGCTGAGATCCCCTGCCCGCGATGCGCAGCCCCCGTAACCCTGGGGGTGGGCGACCCGGTGGTACGGTGCTCCTTCTGCCGAACGGGTCTCTACGTTCGCGCTCCCGGCTCCTTGGTCTACCACTGGCCTCTGGCGGACCCCTCGCCGCCGGGTCTCGTGTGGATCCCCTACTGGCGGTTCCGGGGTCTGTGGTACCGGGTAGGGGAACGGGCCACCGAGGGGGTCCTTCTGGATTCCACCGTGAGCGCCCGCCGGGGGGTGAGGGCGGAGTCGCACCTGGGTATCCGGCCCCAGGTGGTGCCGTTTCGCATGGGCCCTCCGGCCGCGGGCCGGGTCCTGTGGCCCGACCTGTCCCTTGGCGACGCCGTGGCCGTGTCAGAGGCGCGGCTGGAGGGGGGATCGGCCGAGCCGGCCCCGGTGCGACGTCTGGTGGGCGAGGTAGCCGCGGTTCTTCTGGTACCGTTCGCTTTGGAGAGGATGGACAGGGGGTGGGGGCTCTCCTCTCTATTCCCCGAGGGGCCGGACGGCCCCCTCGGCCGGGCCGAGGCACTCAGCCTGCGCAAGGGGCTGGACGAGGCCTTCAGGGAATGGAGGCCCACTTTCCTGGCCCTCCGGTGCCCGGAGTGCGGGAACGACCTGCCCGCGGCAGCCCACGCGGTGGGGTTCTGGTGCGGCCGGTGCGGCCGGGGGTGGTGGCCCCGGGGGCCCAGGCTCATGCCGCTGCCGTTCACGGTCCGGCCGGCCCGGGGGCGAGACGTGCGCTACCTGCCGTTTTGGGAGCTGGAGGTCTCGGCGAGGGGCTTGCCGCTTCAGAGCCGTGCCGCCCTGGTGCGGTGGGCGGTTCCGTACTGGAGGAGCCCGGCCGCCGATGCCCGACGGCCGTCGGTGGTGCGGATCCCCGCGTTCAAGGCCCATCCCCGGCTGTTCCTCCGGATCGGCCGGAACCTGACGCTCGCCGACCTGCCTGCCGGCGGTCTCGACCGCCTCCCCCCGGCGGGCACCGAGGTGGAGCCGGCACGGCTGCCCCTCGGCGAGGCCGCCCAGAGCCTCAAGCCCGTGCTGGCCGAGCTGGCCGGAGCCCAACACCGGAAGCGGGCTGCCGTTCTCACGGCTCGCCTTCGGGTGCGCCGGGCAGCGTTGGTACTGCTGCCGTTCCGGCGAAGGGGGGCGGAGTGGGTGGAGGCGGCAACCGGCGTGGCCGTGCCGGCGGCAGCCTTGAACCGGGGGAGGGGGATCTGACGATGCCGCTTGCGTTCCCGTCCCGATCCCACGGTACGGTTGTGTTCGGTTTCTACAACGTCGAGACCGACAGCCTGCTGCTCGAAGACCTGAGCTTCTTCTGTACGGACTTCTGCGGGGCCCTCGCGGAGATCTCTCCCACCTCGGGCGGGGCGGTTCGGCTGCCGGGGTACCGGTTCGCCTCCCGACGGGCGATCGGTGACCTGATGGGAGCCATCCGGGGGGATCGGCTCGTGGGGTACCTGGGCGAGGTGTACCGGATGTGGCCGTTTCCGGAGGACCCCACAGGGTTTCGCCAAAAGCTCGAGGGGCATCGGAATCGGCCCGAGGTGGAGCGGCTGCTGGCCCGGTGGGCCCGGAAAGCCGCGATTCCGGTCGCGTGGGGCCCTGCTCAGGACCTGGCGACCGTCGGGCCCTACGAGTTCTCCGCCACCCAGTTCCGGGCGCTGCTCGAGTACGTGGTGCGCGGTGGCTACCCAACCTGGGAGGGGTTTCTGGAAGAGGGAGCATGCCCTCCCTGGGTGAGAGCCATGGCAGAGCTCTGGGGTGTCGACACCTGAGCGAAAGAGGCCCCCGCCGGGGATCCTTCTTCTCCCCGTCCCACTCCCCCGCGGAAATTTTTTAAAGAGTTCTAAAGTCCGAAATTCCCTCCTCCGATTATGACCCGGAAGGTTCGCAGGAATTGGGCCATCCGGGCCCCCAAGCCGGAGAGAGGTCTGTTCTGAAATTTCCTTTGCGGGTTCCCCCCCCTCGGCTCCCCCTGGTTTCACCCTCCGTCGGTTTCCGTCATCGTTTTTTTCTCGGCGGCCCAGGCAGGCCCCCGCGGGCTGGGCAACGGAGAAGGGTAACTTGCGTGGGCCCGGGGCCATCGTTGGTGGCGGAGCCATGGGGTCTGCTTCCGGCCGCGCGCGAAGCCGGGCATTGAGATTCGCCGCGCAGGCAGGGGGCACCGACGACCAACGACTGACGACCGTCGACCGAAGTTATTACTCCGGCGGCTAAACGGATGCGCTCTGGGGCGTGGGGCCCGAGGCCCCAC
This sequence comes from bacterium, assembly GCA_027021615.1. GTDB lineage: Bacteria > Desulfobacterota > Deferrisomatia > Deferrisomatales > Deferrisomataceae > Deferrisoma. The sequence continues at coordinate 26,920 of JALUTY010000014.1, forward strand.
GCCCCTGCGACCACCTGAGCGCCTCTATATTCGCTGGGTCAATACTGGAAAGGAGTGTGCCATGCGCGTCGGAATCCAAGGGAAGGTCTGCGGTTTCTTGGCGGGGGTTCTGGTGCTGACGTTTGGTGGGAGTACCTGGGTATCCACGGTTGCGTCCACGGCGGCCCTGGAGGAGCTGGGGGAGCGCAGCGCCAAGGCGTTGCGGACCTCGGCGATCGCCCAGGCTCGCAACGTGTTCTCCAGCCTGGAGATCGGCACGAAAGAGTCGTTGGAGAAGGGGGAGATGGAGGGCTTTCAGAGCCTTCTGGCCGAGCTGGGGGGGGTGGAGGGAGTGATCGAGATCGGTCTCACGGACCCGGCTGGCACGGTCGTGTACGCGAGCCAAAACGCCTCGACCGGCGGGCAGCTCGATTCGGAGGTGATCCGCCGGGCGGTGGGATCCGACCAGGCCGTGGTGGTGGCGCGGGGCGCTGAGGTCACCGTAGTGAGGGCCCAGCGGTTCCGGCAGAAGTGCACCCAGTGTCACGAGGGGGCCTCGCCGGGTGCGCTGGCTGGCTCCCTGTACGTTCGGTACACGCTCGCCGACACCGCTCGGATGGAGGCAGACACGCGTGGTTTCGTTGCCTCGGCCCGTCGCGCAAGCCTGTGGACAGGGATCGGGGCGGGGCTCGCGGGGCTCCTGATCGCCACCGCCGGTACCTGGCTCCTGCAGGATCGGTTGGTGACCCGCCGCATGCGGGGGTTCGTGGGGAGGCTGAAAGAGATGGCGGAGGGCGACGGCGACCTCACGAAGAGCATCCCCCTGGAGTACGTAAGCTGCTCCGGGGTCAAGAGCTGCGGTCACGACGAGTGCGTGTGCTTTGGAAAGCAGGAGGCGTGCTGGAGCCACGTGGGCTCCATGCAGCTCATCCCGGAGAAGATCCAGTGCCCCTCTGTGCTCTCCGGCAAGATCGCCGACTGTGCCACCTGTGAGGTGTTCCAGGCGGCCGAGCGGGACGAGTTCGATCAGCTGGCCAACTGGGTCAACATCTTCACCAACAAGATCCGCTACATGGTTGAGCAGGTGAAGGCGTCGGCCGGGGAGATGGCTGCCGTGAGCGAGGAGCTCTCGGCCACCACGACCCAGATCGCGGCGAGCACCGAGGAGGTGTCGCAGCAGACCCAGGCGTTGGCTGCGAGCGGTGAAGAGATGGGGGCAACGGTTCAAGAGGTGAGTCAGAACGCGGCAGCCGTGACCCAGGCCGCGGACCGGGCGCGGGGCCAGGCTGTGGAAGCCGCCCGCCTGGTGCGGGACACCGGCGAGTCGCTCGAGCGGATCGCAGAGGTGGTGACCGGGGCGGGGCAGGTGGTGGAGGGGCTGGGCGCCGAGGCCGAGAAGGTGGACGTGGTGATCCGCACGATCAAGGAGATCGCGGACCAGACGAAGCTCCTGGCCCTGAACGCAACGATCGAGGCGGCGCGGGCTGGCGAGCAAGGCCGGGGCTTCGCGGTGGTGGCGGACGAGGTGCGCAAGCTCGCGGCGGATACCGTGAAGGCCACCCAGGAGATCGCCCGCACGGTCGAAGGGATCCGCACCGAGGCCCGCCGGGCGGTGAGCGCGATGGGGGAAGGTGTGGCAGCAGTGGACGAGGGAAGGGAGATGGGGCGGAAGGCGGCCGGAGCCATGGCCGAGGTGGAGGCCGAGGCGAGCGGGGCCGCCACCCAAGTGGAGCAGATCGCAGCGGCCACCGAGGAGCTTACCGCCACGATTCATCACCTGGCCATGAACCTGGATCAGATCGCCCAGGGGGTGGGGGAGAACACCCGTGCCGGAGAGGAGATCGCCCGGACGGCCGAGACTGTGGCGAAGAAGGCCGACGAGCTGCGCCACCTCACAAGCCGGTTCCGCACCTGATGGGGAGGTGGGGTGTCGGCTCCCGGCTCACAGCTCCCTCCCCAGCGGAGAGGAGCCGGATTGAGCAATGCCTCTGCTGGAAAATGCTCAAGCAAAAACATTGTTTTGGTGGTCGCAGGCTTCCTGCGGCCTGTCGCGTCGTCTCGCCGGCGGGCGGTGGGGGGCCTTGGAACCGGGTTCCCATTGACACCTTCTTGGCGGTTTTTTCCGATAAGGCCGGGGTCCTCCCCGGCCTTTTTCCTCGAGAGGTCCAAAAGCTCCCCACAGGGGGGATATGCAGATGTTTTGCGGAGGACTTCTTTTTTGCGCGGAGTGCTCAAGTTTTCCCTCGCTACGCCGATCCGATGTTTGTTGCGCGAGGGGCATGCTGCACGGGGGCCGGGGAGGGGGGCGAGGCCCTTCTTTTTTTGGAGAGCGGGGAACGACCGGTGGTCAGCGATTCTCGTGCCGAAGCGACGGTGCTGGTAGCCCACGCGGACACCGGGGTCCGGGAGCGGATCCGGCGCGACCTGGCGTCGCGGGGGTTCTCGGTGCTCACGGCCTCGCCGGAGGAGGCCCAGTACCTCGCGGAGTCCGAGGGGGTCGACGTGGTGCTCACCGAAACCCCCTTGCCGGAGCTCTCGGGAGACGTGGACGGGGCGGCGTGGGTGTGCCTGGGCTGCTCGGCCGACGGTGTGGACGACTCGGTGCCGGCCGACGCCGACATGGACGTCCTGGCGGATCGGATCCGTCTCCACGTGGCTTACCGTCGCAGGTGGTCGGCCCACCGGCAGGTCGAGAGCCGTAAGACCCGTTCCCTCACCGCGGCCCAGCAGCGGCTGCTTCCCAGACCCGGCGAGGTGCCCGGGGTGCGGTTCGGGGTGGTGTACGCGCCGGCCCTCGAGGCCGGGGGCGACTTCTACGACGTGATCCCCTTGGCCCACGGATCGTTCGGGGTGCTGGTGGCGGACACCGTGGGGCACGACCTGGGTGCCTCGTACGTAACCGGGTCCCTGAAGAGCTTGACAGCGCTGTCGGTCAGCCGGGACGCCCACCCCACCTCGGTTCTGGAGGTTCTCAACGAGGGGCTCCGGCCGGTGCTGGGCGGGGGACGCTACGTGACGGCCCTGTTCGCCCGGGTGGACGTGGTGCGGGGGGTTCTCACCCTGGCCTCCGCCGGACACCCCTCTCCCCTGTGGGTCCCGTTGGGCGGATCGCCCCGCTTCCTCGAGGCCCAGGGCGACGTGCTGGGGGTGTACCCCCGAATCGACACCCCGGAGATCCGGGTGCCGGCCCCTCCGGGGTCGCGGTTGTACGCCTTCAGCGACGGGCTGTTGGAGGCGGTGGCCCAGTCCGTGGGGGAACGGCCGCGGGTGGCGGGCATCTTGGAAGCGGTGGCCGAGGAGGTGAGGCCCTACCCGGTGGAGCTGGCCGTGGCCGAGATCGCGTCGCGGCTGGTTGGGGAGGGGAGGGGGCAAGCGGACGACATCGTGCTGCTGGGCGTGGAGGTGTAGACATGGCCGAGCGGGGGGGGACCCGTCGGTTCCGCGCGCGGATCGACCCCGACTACCGGGCCGTGGACCGGGTGGTGGAAGCGGTGGAGGCCCTGCTGGCACCGCAAGCATGCCGGAGGGTCAGCTTCGGGTTTCAGTTGGCCCTGCGTGAGGCCCTGGTCAACGCCGTCCGCCACGGCTGCAAGCGGGGCGGAGGCTCCAGGGTCGAGGTGGAGGTCACTGTGGGCCCGGGGAAGTGGGAGGCCCGGGTGGCGGACAACGGACCGGGGTTCGACTGGAGGCCCCACCTGGAGAAGGTGCCGGTGCCCACCGCGTCCGCGGGCCGGGGGCTCGCCATGATCCGGCTCTACGGCGACGAGGTGGAGTTCAACGGGTGCGGGAACGAGATTCGGATCGTCTGTCGGCCCAAGCCGGCGGACCTACAACGGAGGTGAGGGTATGAGCGTGATCGAACAGGGAGGAAATGCGGTGAGGGTGCGGCCGGAGCCGGGGCTGGTGGCCTCGGCGGCCGAGGAGCTGAGGCCCCGCCTGCTCGAGGCCGTCCGGTCGGGGGCGGTGGAGGTGGTGTTCGACCTGGAAGGAATCCAGCAGATCGACTCGTTGGGGATCGGCCTGCTGATCGCCACCCACAACACCGTCACCTCCCAAGGGGGCCGGGTGAGGGTGGTGGGCCCGAGCCCGGAGGTGGTGCGGCTTCTGAGATCGATGCGGCTCGATCGACACTTGGCGCTGGAGCCGGGGCCGGACGGTTCCGGTTGAGGGCTTCCACCAACCAGGGGAGCGAGCGATGACGATCCTCGACGACGAAACCTTGCAGATGTACGTGGAGGAGTCCCTAGACCACCTGGAGGACATCGAGTCCGACCTCCTGGCCATCGAGCAGGCCGGTGCCGGCGCCGACGAGGAGCTGGTGAACAAGGTGTTTCGAGCGGCCCACTCGATCAAAGGTGGTGCCGGGTTCCTGGGGCTCACGGCCATCAACCAGTTGGCCCACAAGCTGGAGAACATCCTGGGGCTGTTTCGAAGCAGAGAGCTGGTTCCCAACCCCGATGTGATCAACCTTTTGCTCCAGGGGTTCGACCGCCTGCGGGACCTGCTGCAGGATGTGGACGCGGGCCGCGACGCGGACGTGTCGGAGCTGGTGGTCGCTCTGGAGGGGCTGACCACGGCCAACGTGCCCGAGGAGCGCAAGCCCTCCGTGTCCGAGCGGGTGCAGGTGGTCCTCGACGGCCGGGGCCCGGTGTTTACGGTCAGCCGGTTCGAGCTGGATCAGGCGCTCGAGGGGGGGAAGAGCCTCTACGTGTTCGAGTACGACCTGATCCACGACGTTCACCGCCGGGGCCGCTCCCCCCTCGTCGTGCTGCAGGAGCTGGAGGACGGCGGGGTGATCCTCGACGCCAAGGTGGAGCTTGGGGTCGTCGGCGGTCTGGACTCGGAGGCCCTCCCCCGGTCGATCCCGTTCCTGGTGCTGTATGCCACCATCGTGGGAACGGACATCGCCTCAGGGGTGTTCGACCTGCCCGACGAACGGATCCATGTGCTGGGAGAAGCGAACCTCCGAGACGCGCCCCCCGATCCCGTGGCACCCGAGGAGAAGCCCGCCGTGGTGGTGGCCGCCCCGGCATCGGCGTCGTCGGCCCCGCCCGATTCCGGTCCTTCGGCCGCCCCTCCGCCCCGACCCCCTGCCGCCGATCCGGAGTCACGCGCCCCGGCCAGATCGAGCCGACCCAAGGACCCCGGCAAGCCGGCTGAGACCAGCATCCGGGTCCACGTAAGCCTGCTCGAAAGCTTGATGACCCTGGCCGGCGAGCTTGTGCTGAGCCGCAACCAGCTCCTCCAGGCCGTCACCTCCGGCGCCGCCGGTGTCGACCGGATCGCCCAGCGCATCGATCTGATCACCTCGGAGCTCCAGGAGACGATCATGCTCACCCGGATGCAGCCGGTGGGCAAGATCTTCGGGAAGTTTCCCCGGGTGGTGCGCGACCTGGCTCAGAAGCTGGGCAAAAAGGTCGAGCTGGAGCTAGAGGGCAACGAGGTGGAGCTGGACAAGACCATCATCGAGGGCCTCAACGACCCCCTGACCCACCTGGTGCGAAACGCGGTGGACCACGGCGTGGAGACCCCCAGCGAACGCCTGGCGGCCGGAAAGCCGGCCAAGGGCCGGGTCTCCCTACGGGCCTTCCACGAGGCCGGCCACGTGAACATCGAGATCTCGGACGACGGCCGGGGGATCGATCCCGAGAAGATCGTCGCCAAGGCGATCGAAAGGGGCCTGGTGGGAGCGGAGCAGGCCCGGGCCATGTCCGACAAGGAGAAGGTTGCGCTCATCTTCCTACCCGGACTCTCCACGGCCGATCGGGTCACGGACGTGTCGGGCCGCGGAGTGGGAATGGACGTGGTGAAGACCAACCTGGACAAGCTCGGGGGGGTCGTGGACATCGAGTCGAGCCGGGGTCGGGGCACCACGGTCCGGATCAAGCTGCCCCTGACCCTGGCCATCATCCCCAGCCAGATCGTGGCCTCGGGCGGCCAGGCCTTCGCGATTCCCCAGGTCAACATGGACGAGCTGCTGCGCATCCCGGCCTCCCAGGTGAAGGAGCGCATCGAGATCGTGGGGGACGCGGAGGTGGTGCGGCTGCGGGACCGGCTGCTCCCTTTGGTGCGGCTGGCGGACGTGCTCGGGCTGTCTGCCAAGTACCGGGACCCGGCCACGGGCCAGGAGCGGGAGGACCGGCGCCGATCCCTGGCCGACCGCAGGGGGCGGCGCCTGACGCTGGACGATCCGGGGACGGATCCGGACCCGACGGCGTCCCAGCACGAGGACCGGCGCGGGGGTCCCGACCGCCGAACCGCGAGCGCCGTGAGCATCGTGGTGGCCAATGCGGGAGCGTTCCAGTACGGCCTGGTCGTGGACGAGCTCCTGGATGCCGAGGAGATCGTGGTGAAGCCGCTGGGCAGGCACCTGAAAGGGTGCGGCTGTTATGCCGGCGCAACCATCATGGGAAGTGGCCGCGTCGCCCTGATCCTGGACGTTCCGGGGGTGGCCCGGCTGGCCCGGCTCACCAGCGTGGAGGGCTCGGCCCGGGCGGCAGAGGTGAAGCAGCAGGCCTTGCGTCGGGCCGTGGGGGAGGAGCACCTGCTCCTGTTCCGGTACGCCCCCACCGAGCGCTTCGCTTTGCCCTTGGACATGGTGCAGCGGATCGAGCGGGTGGGACGCAAGGACATCGTCACGGTGGGCGGCCGCCGGGTGCTGCAGTACAAGGGGAGCGTCCTGCCCCTGTTGGCGCTGGACGACGTGGCCCAGGTGGGGGTGCCCGATGAAGACGCCGAGCCGGTGGTCCTCGTCGTGAGGCTTCCGGGCCGTTCGGCGGGCCTTCTGGCCACCGGGCCGGTCGACGCGTATCAGGGGCGCCTCGAGGTGGACCGGGAGACCCTGGCCCAGCCGGGCATCGCAGGGTCCACGGTGATCGACGGGGAGACCGTGCTGGTGGTGGATGTGGTTGACGTGGCCCGCCGTTCCTACCCGGACTGGTTCCAGGAGTATGAGGCCGGCGAGACCGAGGCACGGGAGGGCGCCACCCTGCTGCTGGCGGAGGACTCCGCCTTCTTCCGCGGGCAGGTGGCCGGGTTCTTCCGCGAGGCCGGGTATGCGGTGCTTGAGGCAGAGGACGGCCGGGAAGCATGGGACATCCTATGCCGCGAGGGAGAGAAGATCAATGCCGTGGTCACGGACATCGAGATGCCCCACATGGACGGCCTGGCCCTGACCCGGAAGATCCGGGCCGACGAACGATTCCGGCACCTCCCGGTGGTCGCGCTCACCACGTTGGCCGAGGACGAGGACATCGAGCGGGGGCGGGAGGCCGGGGTGACGGACTATCAGGTGAAGCTGGACCGGGAGGAGCTGCTGGCCAGCGTGACCCGGCTCTTGCGCACGGAGGAAGACGCATGAGGTGGCGCCTGTCGTTCCGGAAGAAGGTGTGGGTCTCGGTGGGGGCTGCGGTGGCGGGCATGGCGGGAATCACGGCGCTGGCCTCGGCGGGGCTCACGGCGGTGGAGTCCCGGGTACGCCAGGTGGGGGGGGCGACCGGGGCCCTCGGAGCGGTGGCAGACGCGGAGATCGCGGCGCTCCGGATCGCCTCGGAGGTCACCCACATGACCTCCGAGAGGATCCAAGCCTTTCGGACGGGCGTGGAGGAGGTGAGGGGGGAGGTCCGCTCCAAGCTCGACTCGGTGGCCGAGGGAGCCGACGGGCAGCTCGCAGCGGCTCTTGCGGGGCTGTCCGATGCCGTGGGGCAGCTGACCGGCGACCTCACCGGCTGGGCCGACGGGATGGAGCAGCTCGGCTTCAGCCCCGAGGAGGGTACTCGTCAGGAGTTCACGGCCGTGGAGGAGGAGCTGGCCGAGAGGACCCGGTGGTTCTCGTACCTGCGAGAGGCCCTCGTGCCGTGCCGCGAGGCCGCAAAGAACCTGTTCCTGCACCGGGATCCCGGGCTGATCCAGAAGTTTGCCGACGACCTCGACGTTCTGGTGGGCAAGCTCCGGGACCAGAAGATGGAGGACTACAAAGGCAACGCTCCCGAGACCCTCGGTGAGACGGTGGCGCGGTACCGGGCGGCGTTCGACCGGTTGGCGAGCGAGGCGGTGGCCGTGTGGAAGGCCGAGGATGCGATCGGGCGGTCCCTGGAAGAGGTGAAGAGCAGGGCTCGGGAGGCCAAGGAGGCGGTGGCGAGCCTCGTGACGACGGCCCGGGCCGAGGCCGAGAGGTCGGCGCGCCGCACCCGGGTGAGCACGGCAGGTGGGGCGGTGGTCGTCGGGTCGGTGCTCCTAGGCGTCCTCCTGTGGTTGGGCACGGGCACCATCCGGGCCTTGAACCGGACCGTGGACATCTTGAAGGACATGGCCGAGGGCGAGGGGGATCTCACCCGGCGGCTGCCTTACCGGGTCCCGGTGTGCTCCGAGGTGTGGGACTGCGGCGCCGAGGACTGCCCCTCTTACGGGGTGGACGACCCCTGCTGGAGCCACTCGGGCACCATGCAGCCCCTCGAGGGGAACGTGCGGTGCCGGGAGGTGCTGGACGGCAAGGTCTCCGACTGCCGCGAGTGCCCGGTGTACGCCAAGGCCCGCTCGTACGAGGTGGATGAGTTCGACCGCATGGCCCACTGGTTCAACCTGTTCCTCGACAAGGTCAGGGTGGTGGTGGAGGGAGTGAAGACCGCCTCCCAGCAGGTGGCCCGGGTCTCGGAGGGGGCCTCGGGCGCCGTCGGCCAGATCGCGGACGCGGTGGGGCGGTCGGCGAACGACACGGGCGCCATGGCCGAGGGCACGGGGCAGCTGGCCACGGCGCTGGAAGACGTGGACGGCCGGGTGGCCTCGGCAAACTCGACCCTTGCCGAGGTCGCCGATGCCGCCCGACAGATGGCGGACACCATCGGGGAGATCGCCAAGAGCACCGAGACCGCCCGGCAGACCACGGGAGGAGCGGTGGCCCAGGCCCGCCAGGCCACGGAGCGGGTGGCCAATCTGACCGAGGCGGCCGACCGGATCGCCGCGGTGACCCAGACGATCAACGAGATCAGCGAGCAGACGCGGCTGCTCGCCCTGAACGCCACCATTGAGGCGGCCCGGGCCGGGGAGTCGGGCAAGGGGTTCGCGGTGGTGGCCAACGAGATCAAGGAGCTGGCCCGGCAGACCGCCGAGGCCACCGAGCAGATCCGCGAGCGGATCGATGCCATCGTGGGCTCCACCCAGGCCACCAGCTCGGACATCGAGTCCGTGGCTCGGGGCATCGCCCAGGTTGAGGAGGTGGTGTCGGGGATCGCCGCCGCGGTGGAGGAGCAGTCGGTGACCACCAAGCACATCGCGGACGGGGTGGGCGACGCGGCCGGCGAGCTGGACGCATCGGCCCGGCAGGTGACGGACGTCACGGACCGCTCCCGCCAGGTGTCCCAGGACCTGGCCGGGGTGGCCGAGGCCGTGGGAGGTGCCAGCCGAGAGGCGGACACCGTGCGGCAGCAGATGGAGCAGCTGGTGGAGACGGCCAGGGGCCTGTCGCGGCTCGTGGCCCGGTTTCAGGTGTAGACCCAGGCCCACGGAAACGACACAACCAGGAGAGACGTCATGAACATCGCGGGAAAGATGACATTGCTGGCGGTTTCAGGGGTGGTGGCGCTGGGGGCCATCACGGCGATCACGACCTCCCTGGCCATTCGAGAGAGCGGCCGGACCGAGATCCGTGAGCTCCGGGCCCGGATGATGGAGGCGAAAAAGGAGAAGCTCAAGGACCTGGTGAGGGGCGTGGAGGCCATCGCCAGCAGGGAGTACCAAGAGGCGAGGGACCCCGAGAAGATCAAGGACCGATATCGCGATCGGCTCCAGGAGCTCGTGGACACGGCGTACGCGGCCATCGAGGCCGTGTACAACGACCCGAGCCTGGACGAGGCCCAGAAGAAGGAAGAGGCCAAGCAGGTGGTCAAGGGGCTTCGGTACGGGAAGTCGGGGTACTTCTGGATCAACGACACCCAGCCGTCCATGGTGATGCACCCGATCAAACCCCAGCTCGACGGCAAGGACCTGTCGGGGTTTAAAGACCCCAACGGCAAGAAGCTGTTCGTCGAGTTCGTGAAGACGTGCCAGTCCTCGCCGGATGGGGCCGGGTTCGTGGACTACATGTGGCCCAAGCCGGGGAGCGACCAGCCGGTGCCGAAGCTGTCGTACGTGAAGCTGTTCAAGCCCTGGGGCTGGATCATCGGAACCGGCGTCTACCTGGAGTCGGCCGAGAAGGAGATCCAGCAGACCGTTCTCCAGATCATCGGGGAGATGCGGTACGGGAAGGAGGGCACCGACTACTTTTGGGTCAACGACATGAACTCGGTGGTGCTGATGCACCCGATCAAGCCCTCACTGAACGGAAAGGACCTGTCCGGGCTCCAGGACAAGGAGGGGACGTACATCTTCCGCGAGTTCGTGAGGGTCTGCAAGGAGAAGGGCGAAGGGTACGTGCCCTACCTCTGGCCCAAGCCGGGTGAGGACGAGCCCGTGCAAAAGCTCTCGTACGTGAAGCTGTTCAAGCCCTGGGGGTGGGTCATCGGGACCGGGGTGTACCTGGACGACGTGGAGAACGAGGTGGCTGCCGTGAGCAGCCGGATCGAGGGCCGGATCCACAGGTCGATCTGGACCCAGGTGGGGGCCATCGCGCTCGTGACCGTGATCGCAGGGGTGCTGACCTTTGTGCTGGCCCGGAGGTTCTCCCAGCCCATCCGGACCACCACGGCCATGCTCAAGGACGTGGCCGAGGGGGAGGGCGACCTCACCAAGCGGCTCGAGGTGCAGAGCCAGGACGAGCTGGGCGAGATGTCCCGGTGGTTCAACACCTTCGTCGGAAGGATGCAGGAGATGATCCGGGAGGTGAAGGAGAACGCCGAGGTGGTGGGCCGCTCGTCCCAGGGGCTCAACGAGCTGGCGGCCCACATGTCCCAGGGCGCGGACGACATGTTCGGCCGGTCCAACACCGTGGCGGCCGCGGCCGAGGAGATGAGCTCCAACATGACCAACGTGGCCGCAGCCATGGAGCAGGCCACCACCAACCTGGGGGTGATCTCCACGGCGGTGGAGCAGATGACCTCCACGATTCGGGAGATCGCCCAGAACACCGAGAAGGCGAGCAATGTTACCTCGCAGGCGGTCACGGTGGCCCGGAGCGCCACCGAGAAGGTGGACGAGCTGGGCAAGGCGGCCCAGCTGATCGGCAAGGTGACCGAGACGATCAACGAGATCAGCGAGCAGACGAAGCTGCTGGCACTGAACGCCACGATCGAGGCGGCCCGGGCCGGGGAGGCCGGCAAGGGGTTCGCGGTGGTGGCCACCGAGATCAAGGAGCTGGCCCGCCAGACCGCGGCCGCCACCGGCGAGATCCGGGAGCGGGTGGAGGGGATCCAGGGCTCCACCTCGGCCACGGTCACCGAGATCGCGGAGATCACGCGGGTGATCGAGGAGGTGAACGAGATCGTGACCACGATCGCGGCAGCGGTGGAGGAGCAGTCGTCCACCACCCGCGAGATCGCGGACAACGTGACCCAGGCGGCCCAGGGCGTGGAAGAGGTGAACACGAACGTGGCGCAGACCTCGGAGGTGAGCCGGGACATCGCGCGGGAGATCGCCGACGTGAACCAGGCGGCCAGCGAGATGTCGAACTCCACGAGCCAGGTCCAGGCCGCGGCAGAGGACCTGAGCCGCCTGGCGGGCAGCCTGCAGGAGATGATGGGCCGGTTCAAGGTGTGACGCGATGGGTGAGGAGGCCACATCGATGGCGAAACAGCAGCGGAGAGCACCGGATCAGATGTGCACCTTCTGGATCGGGGATGCCCTGTGCGGGGTGGACATCCGTTGTGTGCAGGAGATCAACCGGCAGGTGGACGCCACCCCCGTGCCCCTGTCGCCTCCCCACGTGCTGGGGGTGATGAACCTGCGGGGCCGGGTGGTCACCGTGGTGGATCTGGCGGCCAAGCTGGGGCTCGGGCGCACCCGGTTCACGGACGAGACCCGGAACGTGATCGTCCACTCCCAGGAGGAGCCGGTGGGGCTGCTGGTCGATCGGATCGCCGACGTGGTGGACGTGGACCCCGGAGCGGTGGAGCCCGCCCCGGCGAACCTGGGGGGGATCCGGGGCACGGCGTTCCAGGGGGTGCTGCGCACGGAGGGGTCCCTCGTGGGCATCCTGGACGTGGACGCCGTGCTCGGAGAGGAGGCGTGAGCGCGACCGAGCCGCCGATCCGGGTCCTGGTGGTGGACGACACGATCGTCTACCGCAAGCTGGTGACCGAGGCCCTCGAGGCGATCCCGGGGGTCGAGGTGGTGGGCACGGCGGCCAACGGAAAGATCGCCCTCGCAAAGGCCCAGAACCTGCGGCCCGATCTCATGACCCTCGACCTGGAGATGCCGGTCGTGGACGGGCTCGAGGTGCTGCGGCGGCTGCCCGAGGTCTGCCCCGATACGGCCGCGATCATGGTGAGCACCCTCACCCAACGGGGGGGCGCTCTCACCATGCAGGCCCTGGAGCTGGGGGCCTTCGACTTCGTGCCCAAGCCCCAGGAGGCTTCGGCCAAGGTCAACCGGGCGGTGCTCGTCCAGGAGCTGAAGCGTAAGATCGAGGCGTTCCGGGCCCGCCGCGCCCTCCGGACGCGCCCCGCCCCCCGGGCGGCGAGACGGGTGTCGCGCCGGGTGGCCCCTGCCCGGGCTCCCGCCCGTTGGGAGGGGGCGGATGTGGTGGCCGTCGGCGTCTCGACCGGCGGCCCGAACGCCCTGGGCCGGCTGCTTCCGGGGATCCCGAAGGGGTTTCGGGCGCCGGTCCTGGTGGTCCAGCACATGCCCGCGATGTTCACCGCGTCGCTGGCCGAAAGCCTGGACCGGAAGTGCCCGTTGGAGGTGAGGGAGGCCCGCGACGGCGAGCGCCTGGAGCCCGGACGGATCCTGATCGCTCCGGGCGGGCTCCACATGAAGGTGGTGGCCGGTGTGGACGGCCTCAGCCGGATCGTCCGCCTGACCCGGGATCCGCCGGAGCACGCCGTGCGGCCCAGCGTGGACTACCTGTTCCGATCGGTGGCTCACCTCTTTGCCGGGCGGGCCGTGGGGGTGATCATGACCGGCATGGGCCGGGACGGAACCGAGGGGTTGGAACAGATGAAGCGGAACGGATGCCGCACCCTCGTCCAGGACGAAGCGACCTCGGTGGTGTGGGGCATGCCGGGGTGCGCGGTGGAGGCCGGCGTGGTGGACCGAGTGGTGCCCCTGGACCGGCTGGCCGATGCGATCGTGGCGGCGGCCCAGCCCGGAGAGGTCCGCTGGGCTGCCGGAGAGACGGCATGACAGGGGCCGAGGCCGCAAAGGCGTCGAAGCCCCGCCTGACCCCGTCGGAGTTTCAGGTGCTGGCCCAGTACCTCTACGAGGTGTCCGGCATCCACCTCGACCCGGGGAAGGCCTACTTGGTCGAGACCCGCCTCGGCCACATGCTCGAGGAGCTCGGGTGCGCCTCATACAGCGAGTTCCTGTACCGCCTCAGGCAGGACCGAAGCAAGAGCCTGGTCCATCGCTTCGTGGACGCGATGACCACGAACGAGACGCTCTTCTTTCGGGACACCGGGCCGTTCGACCTTCTGCGCTACAAGCTGCTGCCCGACCTGATCGACCGAAAGACCTCCGGCGCGGTGACAGGGCTGCGACCCACCATCCGGATCTGGAGCGCCGCGTGCTCGTTCGGGCAGGAGGTGTACAGCGTGGCCATCGTGTGCCACGAGGTGCTCCAGCACGCGCCGGGGGTGTCCGTGAAGATCCTGGGAACCGACATCTCCAGCGCGGCGGTGGGTCGGGCGAGCGCCGGAAAGTACAGCGCGTTCGAGGTGGAGCGTGGACTGCCCCCCAATATCCGGGAGCGGTACTTCCAAAAGGTGGGGCACTCCACCTGGAAGATCTCGGACGAGATCCGGGCCATGTGTCAGTTCAAGAAGCTCAACCTGCTGGAGCCGTTCGGGTTCCTGGGCCGGTTCGACATCATCCTGTGCCGCAACGTGGCCATCTACTTCAAGCCGGAAGACCGCAAAAACCTTTACGAACGGTTGGCCGACTCCCTGGAGCCTTGGGGAGCGCTCCTGATCGGGGCGTCGGAGTTCCTCACCGGGGTGACCCAGCGCTTCACGGCCCGAAGACACCTGCGACATGTCTACTACGTGAGAACCGATCCATAACCCGGCGAGCACAGGGGCCGCGCCCGGCGCCCCAGCAGGCCCCAGGCCACCCCGGGGCTTTGGCGGCGGCAGGGGAACCGTCTCACCCCCTGGGATTCGTGGCCTTTCGACCAACGACTGACGACCGTCGACCAAAGTTACTGGAAAGGGGCGGCCCGACTCCTTCGAACCAAGCACGTCGTCTGGGGGCTGGTTGCTTTTCGGGCTTTTCCTGACTTCTGCCTCCTGAACTCCGGCCCCCGAACCGCAGGCCCCGCGCCCGGCGCCACGGCACCATGCTTGTCCTGCCGCTGGGTCGACAACCCCCTCGCCGGAGGCGTTTCGACCATGACTTGGCTCATGGCTCAGGCCGACTATCTCCGGTTCGTGTATGGTCTCTTGCTGGGGCTGACCGCCCTGGGGTGCACCGTGGTGTACGGAAGGGACCGGGCCGGCGTTCGCTGGGCCTGGTTGGCGGCGTTCGGGGTGCTCCATGGCCTGCACGAGTGGGTGGAGCTGTTCCCCGCACAGGGGGGGTGGGAGACGTTGTCCGTGGGCCTGTGGGTGGCCTCGTGGGTCGCCTTGGCCGTGTGCGGGGCCCCGGCCCGGTGGGGGCGGTGGGCCGCGCTCGTGGGGGGCGGCCTTCTCGCCGGGACGGTCGTGGGCCCCCGCGCCGTGCCCGAGGCTGTTTGGACGTATACGCTGGCGCTGCCCGTGGGCGCGGTGGCTGCCTGGTCCACGGCGCGCACCTGGGCCCGGTCCGACCACCACCAAGGGCTGGGGCTTCTGGCGGTGGGGCTGACCGGGTTCGCCCTGGCCTCGGGGCTGGTGGGGCCCGGGGCGCCCTGGATCCCCGCCGCGGTTTGGAACGAGGAGGCGTTCGCGGCGTGGTGCGGGGTGCCGGTGTGGGGAGTGCGGGGCGTTTTCGCCGGGGTGATGGCCGCCGGGGTGTGGGTGCGGGGGCACGCCTTGGCCCGGGCCGAGGGCCGGCCCGCAGCGTCCCGGGCGGCTGCCGCGGCCTTGGTGGTGTTGACGGCGTTGGGCTGGGTCGGGACCGAGACCTTGGGGCGGTGGGAGAGCGCGCGGGCGGACGCCCAGGCCCGGCAGCTCGCCCGGGCCTGGGCCTCGGCTGCCGCGGCCCAGGCCCGGGCGGTGCAGGCCGAGGCTGAGGCCGTGGCAGGCAGGCCAGAGGTCCGGGCCGCCCTGGGGGTGGGGGGGGACCCGGGGCTGCCGCCGAACGGGCCTTGGACCCTGTTCGACTCCGCGGGGAGGCGGCTGGTAGGGCCGGTCCCTCCCAGGCGCACACCGCCCACGGCGCGGGGCGCATGGACCGCCGAGGATCGGGTGTGCGCGGCGGCGCCGGTTCGAGATGCGTTCGGGGCGGAACTCGGTCGGGTTGTGGCGTGCCGTCTGCTTCCTGCCGGGGGCTACCGGATCGGGGAGGGAGAGGGGGTCCGCCACCCGGTGGACGGGCTGGGGGTGACGGTGCGAGTGCCGCCTTGGGCCGGCTCCAGAGCCCGGGCCCGCGGCCTGGGCATGGCCCTTACCCTGGCGGCCGTGGCCTTGGCGGCCGCCGGGTTCTCGTTCTGGGAGCGCCGGAGGGTGCATCGGGACGAGAGGGCACGGTTCGAGGGGCGGTTGAAGAGGGTCCTCGATGCGGCGCCCGACCCCGTGGTGGTGGTAGACCCGGCGGAGCGGAGGGTGCTTTGGGCCAACCGTCGTGCCGGCATGCTGCTCGGCTGCGCCCCGGAGGGTCTCGAGGACGCGCCGGTGGCGGACCTGCTGGACGGGAAGGCGGGGGAGCAGCTGTGGGACCTGCTGTCCGGCCGGGAGGAGGGGGAGGTGGTCTGCCTGGAGGTCTCCGGCGGGCCGGCCTGGCTCCAGGTGTCCCGCGTCGGCATCGGGTTCCGTGGCCGTCGGGCGCTCCTGGTGGCCCTTCGGGACGTGACCGCCGTGGCGGAGCAGGCGAGGCAGGCCCGGGACACGGCCCGAATCCTGGAGACCGTGCTCGAGCACTCGGACAACGGGCTCGTGCTCCTGGGCCCGGACCACCGGATCCGGTACTACAATCAAAAGGTGCGGGAGCTCTGGGGGGTGCCCGAGGACGTGCTGTGGCCCGGGCCCACCCTGGAGGACATGGTGCGGTGGGTGTGCAACCACGGGATCTATCCGCCGGACGAGGTGGAGGATCTCGTGCGGGAGCGCATGCGCCAGATGGAGCAGGCCCGGCAGGGCAAGCGGGTGGAGTATCTCGCCCCCCGCCGGGACGGCCGCATCGTGGAGGCGGTGGCCGTGGGGCTTCCCGACGGGGGGGTTCTGGTCTCCTACCGGGACGTGACCGCGAGGGAGCGGGTGCTCGCGGAGCTGCGGGAGCAGGAGGAACGGTTCCGGGGCATGCTCGAGGCGCTCCCCGACCCGGTGTACATCCGCGGGCCGGAGGGGGGGGTGGAGTACGCCAACCCGGCCATGGTGGCCCGTTGCGGCCGCGACCCCCGGGGCAGGCCCTGTTACGCTGTGATCCACGGCCTGGCCGGCCCGTGCTCGTGGTGCCGGGACCCGGGGCCCGAGCCGTGGACCGGCGAGTGGCGCAGCCCCCGCGACGGCCGGTACTACCGGGTGACCCTCGCCCGGGTGGCCGGGGGGGACGGGTCCCGCCGGATGGGGATCCTGCGGGACGTGACGGTGGAGCGCACAGCAGGGGAGCGCCTGCGGGCCGAGAAGGAGTTTGCGGAGAGCTTGGTGGCGTCGCTCGCGGTGGGCGCGTTCGTGCTGGACGCGGACGGCAGCATCCGGGTGTGGAACCGGGCCGCCGAGCTGCTCACCGGGGTGTCTGCATCCCGGATGGTGGGCACCCGGGATGCGTGGTTTCCGTTCTACCCTCACCCCCGGCCGACCCTCGCCGACCTGGTCCTGAGGGGGCGGGGCAGCGAGGCCGGACGGTACTACGGGAGCTGGGGGCCGTCGCCGTTGAGCCCGGATGGGCTTCGGGCCGAGGGCTGGTTCGACGAGATGAACGGACGCCGTCGGTTTCTGGTGTTCGACGCCGTGCCGATCCGCGACGGCCGGGGCCGCATCCGGGCGGTGTTGGAGACCCTGCAGGACCTCACCGATCTGAAGGAGGCCGAGGCGGGCCGGGCCCGGCTGGACGCGGCCGTGGAGCAGGCGGCCGAGGGGATCGCCGTGGTGGACTCGGAGGGGCAGGTCCGACACGCGAACCCCGCGTTTCGGAGGATCATCGGAAACGGCACCTGTGTCTCCGACATCATCGGCGGCGTGCCGGGGCCCCACGAGGCGCCCAAACGCTTTCGGTGCTGCCTGGGCGCGGTACCCCAAGGCGCCAGCCCCCGGGAGCTGGACCTGTCCGTGACGCCGCTGCGGGGGGGAGAGGGCGGGGCCGTGGTGGTGGCGCGGGACGTGACCCAGGAGGTGCTGCTGGAGCGCCAGGTCCGACAGGCCCAGAAGCTGGAGTCCCTGGGCACACTGGCCAGCGGCATCGCTCACGACTTCAACAACATCCTCACGGCGGTCACCGGCTACCTGGAGCTCGCCTTGGACGATGTGCGGTCCCCCACCGCCCGGCAGAACCTGAACCGGGTTCTCGCGGCAGTGGACCGGGCCGCCTCTCTCGTGGCCAGGATGTTGGCCTTCGGCCGCGAGGCCGAGGGAGACCCCCGACCGGTGCGGCTGTGCCGCGTGCTGGACGAGGCCATGGACCTGCTGCGTTCCGGCCTGGGGCCCGAGGTGGAGCTGGTGTGCTGGTGGGCCGCGCAGGACGACCGGGTGGTGGTGGACCCGGTGCAGGTCCAGCAGGTGGTGATGAACCTGGTGACCAACGCGGCCCAGGCCCTGGGGGACGAGGGCGGAAGGGTGGAGGTGTCGGTTCGGGACGCCGAGGTGGACGAGGCCCTCGCCCGGGGCCGGCCGGGACTGGTGCCCGGGGCGTACCTTCGGATCACGGTGTCGGACAACGGGTGCGGCATCCCACCGGAGGTGCTCCCCCGGATCTTCGACCCCTTCTTCACCACCAAGGAGGTGGGCCAGGGCACCGGGCTCGGCCTGGCCATGGTCCACGGGATCGTAGCCTCGTGGGGTGGGGCCGTGGAGGTCCGTAGCGAGCCGGGGCAGGGCACCACGTTCCACGTGTTCGTGCCAAGGCAGGCCGCGGAGCGGAGGGCCGGGACCCCCGGGCCCGAGGGAGAGGGGGAGCGGATCCTGGTGGTGGACGACGACCCTGCCGTGGCCGAGATCATGGCCGAGGTGCTCACGGCCAAGGGGTACCGGCCCGACGTGTTCGGCCACCCTGCCGAGGCACTCGAGGCGCTCGAGGCCGACCCCGGAGGGTTCGATGCGGTGGTGACGGACCAGGCCATGCCGGGAATGGACGGGATGGAGCTCTTGGAACGGGTGCGAGCCGTGCGGCCCGGCATCCCGGCGGTGGTGTGCACGGGGTTCGAGCGGGAGGAGACCCGCCGGGCGGCTGAACGGCTCGGAGACGTGCAGGTGATGCTCAAGCCCTTCACGGCCGGCGAGCTGGCTCGGACGTTGGCGGCCGCGTTGAACGCTCGGCGGCAGGAGCCCCCCGCAGCAGAAGGAGGTGAGCGATGAGGTGGACGGCGGCTGTGGTGTTTGTGGCCCTACTCGGAGCGGGGTCGGCGGAGGCGGCGCGGGTGTTCGTGGTCCACAGCTACAGCGCCGGACACGTGTGCGGTCAGCCCCAGCACGACGGAGTGCTCCAGGCCTTGGAGAAGCAGGGGTTTGTGCCGGGGCGGAACCTGGAGGTGGGCGTGTTCTACATGGAGACCAAGCGCCGCTACACGACCCCGGAGGCGATCGAGGAGCGGGGGAGGAAGGCCCTGGAGGCGCTTCGGGCGTTCCGGCCGGATGTGGTGGTCACCCTGGACGACAACGCGTTTCGCACCGTGGGGGCGGCCCTGGTGGGCACGGAGGTCCCGGTGGTGTTCTCCGGGGTTAACACCCCCCTGGACCGCCTGAACCGGACCATGCGGTTCTTTGCCACGGCCTCTCGGCCCGGGGCCAACGTCACGGGGGTCTACGAGAAGCTCCACTTCGTGGACGCGGTACGCACCCACTGCCGGCTGGTGCCGGACACCGCCCGGGTGGTGTTCCTGGGAGACCGATCGCCCACGGGAGAGGCGATCCGGGCCCAGGTCCTCCAGGAGCTGGAGGACGAGGTGCTGCCCGTGCCCCTGGAGCTGTATGTGGTGGACACCTGGGAGGCGTACCAGGAGCTGGTGAGGCGGCTAAACCGCTCACCCGTCCGGTTGGTCCTGTATCCGGCGGCGCTGCGCCTGCCCGGGGCGGACGGGGTGGTGCGGAGCGCGGCCGAGATCCTACCCTGGACGGCGCGGGAGGCCCGCCACCCCAGCATCCCGATCAACGTTGGGTTCCTGCAGGCCGGCCTGTTCGGCGGAGCCTCGGTGGACTTCGCGGCCATGGGTGCCCAGGCGGGGCGGATGGTGGCGAGGGTTCTCCGCGGCACCCCGCCGGGGGAGATCCCGTTGGAGGAAGCGAAGCGGGTCCGGCTCGTGTTCAACCTGGCCCGTGCCCGGGAGCTGGGTATCCGGATCCCGGAGGATGTGCTGCTGGCCGCTGACGAGGTCATCGGGTGGGAGGAGGCCCAGAAGCAATGATCCAGGCAGGGGACCCCAGGCCGCCGGTACGGCGGGTCCTGATCCGGTGGTTCCTGTGCATGGCGGCCCTATCCGCGGTCACCCTGGGGCTGGCTGTGTACGTCCCGTTGGCCGGGGCGTTGCGTGCCGAGTTCGAGGAGCGCCAGGCTGCCGAGCTGGCCCGCACCGAGGCCGTGGTTCGGGCCCGGATCGGCTCGGTTCGGGACCGGGTGCGGCGGCTGGCCCAAAACAACGGCGTCCGGGTAGGGCTGCTGATCGGTCCGGAGGCCCGGCTGAAGGAGGTGCTGCGTCGGGAAGCGCCGCCGTCCAGGGGTGCCGTGTTCGGGGTACGCACGGCCGAGGGCCGGGTGCTGGCGGCAGGGGCCCTGCCCTGGGGCGAGAGGGAGGCTCTGGCCGGTCCGGTGTCGCCCCCCCGGTGGATGTTCCGCGAGCCGATCCGAAGGGGCGAGCAGACCCTGGGTGAGGCGTGGGCGATTTACGACCTGACGAAGGACACCGCCATCTGCGGGGAGGTGGTGGGGGGCGGGGCGGGGCTCGGGGTGCGCATCGGCGGCCGGGTGCAGTGGGTGTGCGGCAGGCCCGGCCCCCCCCGGCCCGTTCCCGGCATGCCTGCGGTGGTTCGGGCCACCGATCCCGACGCCTTGACGCGCCGTCGCCGGAATCTCGCCACGGTGGTGGCGGCCGGGCTGGCGGCGGCCTTGGGGCTGGCCTGGGTGGCCGCCTCGATGGTGTCCCGCCGGGTGGCTGACCCGCTGGCGGCGTTGGCGGCCGAGGCCGCAGGGGTGGCCGAGGACCCGACCTTGGGTGCCGTGACCGAGGACGCCCCCTATGCCGAGCTGGCGGAGGTACGAAAAGCGCTGCGGGCCATGGTGGCAGCGGTGGACGAAAGCCGGGAGCGGGCGCGGTTCCGGGAGGTGTTCGAGCTGGCTGCCGACCCCATGCTGCTCGTGGACCGGGCCGGTCGGATTCTGGCCCTGAACCGGGAGTCACAGCGGGTTTTGGGGGAGATCCCGAAGGGCAGGGACCTGCGCTCGTACCTGCCGCCTCCGGCGGTGTCCACGTTGTTGGAGCGAGCCAAGCAAGGGGACCCTTCCCCCATCACGGTCCACATCCAGAGGGATCCGCCGCGGCACCTGGATGTGCGGAGCCGGGCTACCCGGTTCGGGGGAGCGGAGGTGATTCTCCTCCAGGGACGGGACGTGTCCGATCGGGTGGGGGCCGAACAGGAGGTGAGGCGGCGGGAGGCCTTCCTGCGGTGGGTGCTGGATCACCTGGACGAGGCGGTCCTGATCCTCGATGCGCAGCGGAGGGTCCGATACTTTAACGAGCCCTTTGTGGATCTGTGGGGGCTGGAGCCCTCCTTCCTGGAGCGGAGGCCGACCGTGGAAGAGACGATCCGGGAGGTGGCTCGGAAGGGGCTGTACGACCCCCTTGCAGCCGACGCCCTCGTTCGGCGTCGGCTCGAGGACCTGTCGCGGCCGGGCCCGGCTGTGCCGATCCATACCCCCCGCCGGGACGGCCGTGAGGTGGAGGCGTTCGCCGCCCGGCTGCCGGACGGCGGCTTCTTGCTCACCTACCGTGACGTGACACAGCGGATCTACAGGGAGCGGGAGCGGGCCATGCTGTCGGCAGCCGTGGAACAGTCCCACGAGGGGCTGGCCTTGGCCACCCCGCTGGGAAACCTGATCTATCTGAACCCGGCGTACGAGAGGCTGTGCGGGGTGCCCCGGGCGGAGGCGCTGGGCGCGCCGTACTGGGAGGTTCCCCAGGGGGGCGGGCCGGACCCGGCCGAGGTGGAGGCTGCGCTGGCGGACGGATCGGTGTGGCAAGGTCGGTTGGAGTGGGAGCGCCCCGACGGCACCGTGGCCGTGCACCACGTGACCGTGGGAGACGTGGAGGTTCGGCCGGGGGAGCGGTGTCGCGTGGTGGTGCGACGGGACATCACCCAGCATGTGGAGATGGAGACCCAGCTGGCCCAGGCCCAGAAGATGGAGGCCCTAGGGGTGCTGGCAGGGGGGGTGGCCCACGACTTCAACAACCTGTTGATGGCGTTTCTTGGGAACCTGGAGATCCTGAAGGCGCGCACCGTCGGGGACGAACGGCTCGCCAGGGTGGTGGACCGCATGGAGCGGGCCGTGATGCGCGCCCGGGACCTGGTGCGGCGGATCCTGACGTTCAGCGGGAGGCAGCCCAGGCATGAGGGGCCGGTGGACGTCGCCATGGTGATCCGAGAGGTGGTGGGGTTGGTCCGGTCGGGTGCCCCGCCGGGGGTGGTGCTCCGTGAGGTCGGGGACGCAAGCGATGCCGTGGTGGAGGGGGACGCCTCCGAGCTGAACCAGGCCCTCATGAACCTGGTGGTGAACGCGGTCCAGGCCGTGGGCGAGACAGGCACGATCGAGGTGGGGGTGGGGTGCTCGGACGGGAAGGTGGAGATCTGGGTCCACGACGACGGCCCGGGAATCCCGCCGGAGGTGGGGGGGCGGATCTTCGACCCCTTCTTCACCACGAAGGCCCCGGGCCAAGGCACCGGCTTGGGACTGGCCATGGTTCGGGCGATTGTGGAGCGCCACGGGGGTGAGGTGGCCGTAACGTCCTCACCTCAGTCGGGGACCTGCTTCCGCATGACGTTGCCCCGTCGGGCGGGAAGGGGGGAGCCTGGGCCCTGTGGCGTGCCGGAGGCCGAGGCTGCGGCCGTGCGGGTGCTGGTGGTGGAGGATGACCCAGCGGTGGGAGAAGCCCTCGTGGAGACCCTGCTTCTCCGGGGGCACCGGGTGGAGGTGGCGACGTCCGGAGAGGAGGCCTTGGAGCGGCTCCGGACGGACGAGTTCGACGTGGTGATCACGGACGACCTGATGCCCGGCATGGGCGGCACGGCCCTGGCCGAGCGGGTGAAGCGGGAGCACCCTGGTGTGGCGGTGATCCTGGTGACGGGCCGGGTGTCCTCCGGCGAGGAGCGGAGCGTGGCGGACGCCCGGTTGACGAAACCGGTGACCGGGGCAGAGTTGGAACGGACTCTGCAGGGGGTGACGGGAAAAGCCCCCTCATGAGGCGTGTGGGG
Organism: bacterium; assembly: GCA_027021615.1. Classification (GTDB taxonomy): domain Bacteria; phylum Desulfobacterota; class Deferrisomatia; order Deferrisomatales; family Deferrisomataceae; genus Deferrisoma. The sequence continues at coordinate 49,734 of JALUTY010000014.1, forward strand.
TCCGGGGCGTTGCCGGGGGCATGGGGCCTGCTGTTCAGGAGCCAGGGGCCGGAGGACAGAGGACAGAAGACAGAAGCGTAGGGCGCCTCCCACGATGCGCGAAGCTCTATGAGGTGGGAGGCTTTCCCCTGTCTACCGTCCTCTGAATTCTGACGGCTGGTATGGCCACGCCCGGCGCTCCGGCAGACCCCATGCCCTCCGGACCATGAGGTGGAGGCGAAGAGGCGTGGTAATGCCTAGAACGTGTGGGAATCCGGGAGGTTTTCAAGCCTCCCAGCGTCCCAGCGTCCTAGCGGAAGTTGCATGGAAGAGGAACCATGGAGAGGATACTCGTGGTGGACGACGAGGTGGAGGTCCGGGGGATGCTGAGCCAGGTCCTTCGGCGGGCGGGATACGAGGTGGTGGAGGCGGCCGACGGCAACGAGGGGGTTGCGCGGTTCCGGGAGACTCGGCCGGACCTGACGGTGACCGACATTCTCATGCCGGCCCGAGGGGGGCTGTCGTTGATCGTGGAGATCCGGAAGATCGATCCCTCGGCCCCGGTGCTCGCGATCTCTGGGGGGGGCAAGAGCGGGAACCTCAACTTTTTGAGCACCGCCCAAGCGTTGGGTCGCGTAGAGACATTGCGAAAGCCGTTCCGTCGAGCCCAGCTTCTCGGGTGCGTGGATCGCCTCTTGGGGAAGGTAAAGGAGGAGTAGCGTGGATGTCCGGTTCATCAACCCGTTCGTATCGGCCACGGTGGAGGCTTTGCGGACGATGGCAGGGCTCGAGGTGGTGCGGGGGAGGCCCACCCTGGAACGTCAGTTCATGGCCCGGGCCGACGTGAGCGGCCTGATCGGGATCACCGGGGACGTGAAGGGAGCCGTGGCTTTGTCGTTCCCCCTGTCGCTGGCCCGAACCCTGTGCGAGGCCCTGGTGGGGGAGACCGTGCTGGACGACGACCCCGCCATCCCCGATGCGGTGGGGGAGCTGGCCAACATCGTAACCGGGGGGGTCAAGCGGGAGTACGCAAACCTGGGAATCTCGTTTCAGCTGAGCGTTCCAACCCTGGCCGTGGGGCCCCGCCACCAGATCCTGTATCAGAGCGACCAGCCGGTCCTGGTGATTCCGTTTCATGCGATGGGCACCCCCTTCTGGGTACAGGCGGCTCTGAAGTTCGAGGGAAGCTCTCCAGGCCCCTCCGAGACCCGCGCCGTCAAGCCGGCGGTTGAATAGGGGCTGCTGTCCTCTGCTCGGAGGGGCAGGAGACCCGCTTCCCAGCGGGTTTCAGGAGGCCTCGGCCCGGCGCAGGGCCCACCGGGCGAGCAGGGCGAACCCCAGGGGCGGAGCCCATGCCGCCAGGGGAGGGGGCAGAGCGCCGGTCCGGCCAAGGGATAAGCTCACCGCCTGGGCCAGGCCGAACGCCACCGCAGCTGCCAGGGCCGTCAGCACCCCGCGGACCCCCGTGCCCCGGGGAGGGCCTCCGACCCCCAGGGAGAAGGCCAGAAACGGCAGAAGGGCCGTGGCGGCGGGGAAGGCGGTCTTGGCCCACAGGCCCACCTCCAGGTCCAGGGTGTCGAACCCGCGTCGCCGGCTCCGCTCGATGCGGCGCCGGAGCTCCCCCCACGAGATCGCGTCCGTGGGCACCTTCTCCACGGTGAGGTCCTGGGGGGTGAGGCCCAGGTCCCACCGGGTCCGCTTTATCCGGTCGGTCTCGAGCGTGCCGTCGGGCCGGAACCGCCACACCTCCACGGACTCGAGCACCCACCCCCTGCCGTCCCACCGGCTCGTCCGGGCGCTCACCCGCTCGTACACGCGCCCCCCCTTGACCCTAGCGATCTGAACCCCGGTCAACGTTCCGGTCCTCGGGTCCAAGCGGTCCACGTGGACGAAGCCCCCCGGTACCCGCAGCCACAGGTCGGTGGTGCGCACGAGCGAGGCCTCGGATCGGCCCTTGATCCGGACGTTCTTGATCTGCCGGGCCAGGGCGAACCCACGAGGGGCCACGAGCTCCTGAAGCCCGAGGTGACCGACCGCGAGCAGGAGCCCCGACGCCACGAACGGGACGCTCAGCCGGGCCAACGAGAGCCCCCCTGCCCGCAGGGCAGCCAGCTCTCCCCGGCGGATGAGCCCGGCCACGGCAAAGGCGGCGGCCAGAAGCCCGCTCATGGGGAGAATCTGGGTCAGCATCCAGGGAACCCGGGCCGCGAAGAACAGGGCCATGTCGGCCGCCCGGGGGGAGTACTTGAGGATCAGGCGGAGCTTCTCGAACGCCTCCACCACTAGAAACAGCCCCAGGAACCCGACTACCACCGGCCACCACAGGCCCCAGAACCGCTGGGCCAGGTACCGGCTCACCACGGTCACGGCCGGTCCTCGCGACCCCGGAGCCGGCGCACCAGGCCGTCCCAGGCCGCGCCCAGTCCCTCCTCCAACGGGAGTGGCCGCTCCTGGTTCTTGCGGGCGAAGGCGAACGCTGCGAGCCCCCACAGAAGGACCTGGGGCGCCCAGACCGCCGCCTCCGGGGGCACGGAGGAGGCCTTCCCCAGCGCTCGGGACACCGTGAGGAGCCCGTAGTACAGGAGCAGCACCCCCAGCCCCAGCACGTAGCCCCGGCCCTGGCCGAAGCGGGAGTGGTGGAACCCGAGACACGCCCCCAGCACCCCCAGGACGAGGCATCCGGCCGGGAGGGCGAGCCGGCGGTGCATCTCGAGGCGGGCGCTCCGGTCGCCGTTGGCTGCGGCCCCCCAAACCTCGGCCGTGGGGAGCTCCTCCACGTCCAGGTCGGGGGAGACGCCGGGGATCGGAAGGACGACCCGGTATCGCCGAAAGCCTACCCTCCGATACGGGGTGCCGGGCCCCTCGTACTCGTGAACCTCCCCCCGTTCCAGGTCCAGAAACAGGCGTCGGCCCTCGGTCCACAGCCGGCCCTGCTGGGCCGTGACCCATAGGGGTCCCTTTCCCCCGCGGTCCACCACCAGAAACAGGTCGGCCAGCTCCCTGCCGCCGCCTCGGGTGTCGCCGGCGAACAGGGTGATGCCGGGCGCCACCTCGGTGAAGGTACCGGCCTCGGCGGTGAGCCCCACCCGGTTCTTGACCGCGTCGTAGAGCTCCTGACGGAAGGCTCGGGCCGCGGCGGGCTGACCCCATAGGCTCACCGCTGCCGCCACCGCCGTGACCCCGGCGCTCAGCCAGACGAGGGGGCGCAGGTTCTGGGCCAGGCTCACCCCGGAGGCCCGCATGGCCACGGCCTCGTGGTCCAGGCTCAGGCGTCCCGTCGTCAGGAGCACGGCCACGAGCAGGCTCACGGGCAGGAGGATCGGAAGGAGTGCGGGCAGGGCCAGGGCCATGATCCGGGCCACCGTGGACAACGGAACCCCCCGGGTCACGATCAGGTCCGACAGGAGAAACATGCGGTGCATGACCAGCACGAAGGCGAGCACCACCAGGCTCACCCCCAGGGCGGGGAGCGCCGATCGCAGGAGGTATCGATCCAGAACCTTCATGGGTTCGCGGCAATCTCCTTCCCAGTAACTTCCGCTAGGACGCCAGGAGGCCGGAAGGCTAGAAGGCTTGAAAACCTAAGTGCTTTCCAGTCGTTCCAAGAATGATCCCGCCTCCTTGGCGTCACCTCACGGTCTCGGGGGGCATAGTCTAGTTTCTAGTCTCTAGACGGCCCCCCAAGGGCCGGCGGAGGCTTCCGTCGGGATCGTGCCCCTACCTCAGGCTACCGGATTTGGCCCGGCCGGCGCCAGACGGGCCGGGCCGTGGTTGAGTCCAGCGGGGTGGGATGATACCGTTCTTGGGTCCGCGATCCGCCTGTCCGTTGCCGGAGTTCCCATGGAGCCGGACCGTCTTCGCCGAGCTTTGGAGTCCACCCTCCTGTCCCCGGTGGCCGGTGCCGCCGAGGTGGAGGCCCTGTGCCGGGAGGCGGCGGAGCTCGGCCTCCACGGGGTGTGCGTGAGCCCGTGCCGCGTGGGGGAGGCCTCGCGGTGGTTGGCGGGGACCGGTGTCCGGGTCGTCACCGTGGTGGGGTTTCCGCTGGGCACCCAGACCCCCCGGTGCAAGGCGGCCGAGGTGGACGAGGCCGTGGCCGCCGGGGCCCACGAGGTGGACGCCGTGTGGAACCTGGGCTGGTTCCTCGAGGGCCGTTACCGAGCGGTGGTCGCCGAGCTGAGGGGTCTCCGCAGGGCCGCGGGGGACCGGACCCTCAAGGTCATCCTGGAGACCGGCCACCTCACGCCCCCGAAGCTCCGGGAGGCGGCCGCCCTGGCCCTGGGGGCCGGGGCGGACTTCCTGAAGACCTCCACGGGATTCGGCCCCCGCGGAGCCACCGTCGAGGACGTGCGCACCCTTCGGCAGGTGGCCGGAGGCCGCTGCGGCGTGAAGGCTTCGGGTGGAATCCGCTCCCTGGAGCATGCATCGGATCTCCTGGCTGCGGGGGCGGACCGGCTCGGCACCTCGTCTGCCGGAACCATCTGCCGGCAGGCCCTGGAGTCGGGCACCTGACCCGCCCCTCTACAGCCCCGGGGGCAGGGCGGGTTCCCCTCCGGCCGGCTCCACCGCATCTCCTGCCGCGGCCACGTAGCTCAGGGCCGTCTCCACCAGGTCTGCAGCCGAGGGCTCGGCATAGATGCTCGCCTCCAGGTGCGGCCGATACCGTTCGAGCACGTCGCGGAATGCCTGCCGGGAGAGCCGCCCGCGGCGGTACAGCCGCCGCAGATGGGCCCGGATCAGGCCTGCGGCCTTGAGGCTCTGGTGGCCGGTGGGATCGGCCCGAAAACACCACGCCTCCTCCCGGTCGATGAGATAGGCCAGGACCGCGTTCAGGGAGAGATCCTTGTACCGGGCCACCCGCTCCGGATCCAGGACCACCCGGGACTGGTCCATGGACTGGCGGATGATCTCGTGCCAGCCACGAAACCGGCCCATCAGGACCACGCTGTTGAAGATCACTTTGTTGGTCTGGAACGACAGGAGCGTCCGGCTCAGCACCGACTTTAAAAGCTCGTCGTTGTCCTGGTGCATCTCCCGGCTGATCCGGTAAGGGATCTGCCACACCTCCCGGGGGGCATGGGTGTCGAACCGTACCTCCCAGTAGGCGTGGTTCATGGCCCGGGTGGGAAAGCTCAGGATCGTCTTGAACGGCACGAAGTAGTTGTGGGCCACCACGTCCGCGGCCAGGTGGGCCAGGTAGCCCCAGGCGAACGCCTCCTGACTGGGATGTCTGGCGCGGGACAGAACCTCGAGCCCCACCGTCCAGCGGTGGCAGTGGCGCAGGTAGTGGGTGAGCCGCTTGGCCACCACGATGTCCGCCGCGATGGACCCGTACAGGAAGTCCAGGGGATGCCCCCGCAGCAGGGCCTGCAGGGCGGCAGGCAGGAGGGGCAGGTTCTCGAGGACCCTCGTTCCGATCTCGAGATGGGTGGCCGGGCCCCATGCCAGGGCCGCGGCAGGGATCAACAGGACCAGGGCCACAGCAACGGCCAGGATCCGGCTTGCTCTCATCATGGGGTGTGTCCGTGCCCCGGCGCAGGGCCGGGCCGGGGAGTCGTTGGTGCATGGCGTTCGGCCACCGAAAGTATAGTGGCAGCCTCTGACGCGGTCAAAGACGCCGTGGGCTCCTTGACCCCTGGGGACGCCCCTGTCTAGAATCCGCCGTCCCTCCCTTGTCCTCGTGCGCAAACGGTCTGCCATGCCTGCCATCCCTTCCCGCGTCGATCTGTCCGTCCGAGTAGGCCCCCTGGAGCTCCGGAACCCCGTGATCACGGCCTCGGGCACGTTTGGGTACGGGGAGGAGTTCGCTTCGTTCGCGGATCTCGGGCGTCTCGGGGCCATCGTGGTCAAGGGCCTGAGCCTGCGACCCCGCGACGGCAACCCTCCTCCGCGCATCGTGGAGACCCGGGCCGGCATGATCAACGCCATCGGCCTGCAAAACGTGGGGGTCGCCGCCTTCGCCCGGGAGAAGATGCCGTTCTTACGGGATCTGGGGACCCCCGTCCTCGTTAACTTCTTCGGCAACACCGTGGAGGAGTATGAGGCCTGCGCGTCCGAGCTGAACCGGGTGGAAGGGGTCGCGGCGCTGGAGGTGAACGTGTCGTGCCCTAACGTGAAGGCCGGCGGCATCGCCTTCGGCACCGACCCGGGCCTGTTGGGCCGGGTGGTGGAGGGCGTCCGCCGGGCCACGGGCCTCCCCCTGATCGTGAAGCTGAGCCCCAACGTGGCGGACATCCGTCCCCTGGCCGAGGCCGCCGTGGCAGCCGGGGCCGACATCCTGAGCCTGATCAACACGATCCCCGCGATGGCCGTGGACCTGGAGAACCGGCGACCGGCCCTGGCCAACGTCACGGGTGGGCTGTCAGGGCCGGCCATCAAGCCGGTGGCCCTGCGCCTGGCTTGGGAGGTGCTCCAGGCCGTGGACGTGCCCGTGATCGGTGTGGGCGGCATCTGGGACGCCCAGGACGCCCTGGAGTTCCTGTGCCTGGGGTGCCGGGCCGTTCAGGTGGGCACGGTGAACTTCGTACGACCCTGGGCCGCCCTGGAGATCGCGGACGGCATCGCACGATATCTCGGGGAGAAGGGGTACGCCGGGGTGGGGGAGTTCATCGGAACGTTCCGGGTGGGACCGTGACGCCGGCCGCCTACTGCGACTGGGTTGGTGACGACGCCCTGGCCCGGAGGTTCCACGACGAGGAGTGGGGCCGCGACCCCGGGGACGACCGGGCGTGGTTCGAGCTCCTTTGCCTCGAGGTGTTCCAGGCCGGGCTGTCCTGGCGGCTGGTCCTCCACCGGAGGGAAGCCCTGCGCCGGGCCCTGGAGGGGTTCGAGCCCGAGGCCCTGGTCCGTTGGGACGCCGACCGGATCGAAGAGGCCCTGGCTGCCCCCGGCATGATCCGCAACCGGAAGAAGCTGGAGGCGGTGGTGTTCAACGCCCGGGCCTTCCGGCAGGCCGCGGCCGAGGGGCCAGGGTTTGGGGTATGGGTGGATCGGCTGATCGCCTCGGAAGGGGAGGCCGGGGTGGTCCGGGCGTTCCGGCAGCGGTTTCGGTTCCTGGGACCGGTGCTGGTGAGGAGCCTCTTGGAGAGCTCGGGCCGGCTTCCACTTCCCCACGACCCCCACTGCCACGCCTCGGGGGGACGGCCGTGAGGCTCCTGCGGGCCCTCCCGAAGCGCCTGGCCCTGCCGACCCTGGGGCGGTGGGTGGCCCTGAGCGCTCTGGTGGGGGTGGTGGCCGGGGCCGGCGCCATCGTGTTCTACTATGCTACCAACTATGCAGGGGCGTTCTTCCTGCGCGACCTGGCCGGCTACGTGCCCCCGGAGGAGGGTGTGTCCCACGGACCCCGGGTCGAGTCCCTGTCCATGTCGTTTCGGTGGTTCCTGGCGTTCGTTCCGGCGCTGGGAGGGCTGGTGTCCGGGTGGCTGGTCTACACGTTTGCGCCCGAGGCCGAGGGCCACGGCACCGACGGCGCCATCGATGCCTTCCACAACAAGGGGGGGCTCATCCGGGCCCGGGTGCCGATCGTGAAGACCCTGGCCTCGGCCGCCACCATCGGCACCGGCGGCTCGGCCGGCCGGGAGGGGCCCATCGCCCAGATCGGGGCGGGGTTCGGCTCGTTCCTGGCCACCCGCCTGGGGCTCACCCCGGCCGACCGGCGGGTGCTCCTGGTGGCCGGCATGGCCGGCGGCATCGGGGCGACCTTCCGGGCCCCCCTGGGCGGGGCGCTGTTCGCCGTGGAGGTGCTGTACCAGAACCCCGAGTTCGAGCACGAAGGGCTCATCCCGGCGATCATCTCGTCGATCGTGGCGTACTCCCTGTTCGGGGCCGTGACCGGGTGGGAGCCGCTCCTCCAGACCCCCAGGTTTCGGTTCACCTACCCCCCGGAGCTCCTGGTCTTCCTGGGGCTGGCCGTGGCCTGCGCCCTGCTGGGCATGGCGTACGTCCGGGTGTTTTACGCCACGAGGGACCTGTTTCACCGGGTCCCGGTGCCAGCCATGTGGAAGCCGGTGCTCGGCGGGCTGATCCTGGGCGCCCTGGCCCTGGCGGTTCCCCAGGTTCTGGGCTCGGGATACGGGTGGATCCAGGCGGCGCTACGGGGGCACATGGCCCTGTGGGTGATGCTGGTGGTGTGTCTGGCCAAGGTAGTGGCCACGAGCCTCACCATCTCGTCCGGAGGTTCCGGCGGGGTGTTCGCTCCGAGCCTGGTGATCGGGGCCATGCTGGGGGGGGCCTTCGGCGCCACGGCCGAGGCCCTGTTTCCCGCTTTGGTTCAGGACCCCCGGGCCTACGTGCTGGTGGGCATGGCCGGGTTCTTCGCCGGGGTGTCGAACACGCCGGTAGCCACCCTCATTATGGTCAGCGAGCTCACGGGCGACTACGGGCTGCTGGCCCCGCTGATGCTCGTGTCGGTGGTGGCCATGCTCACGGCCCGGGCCACCACCATTTACGAGAAGCAGGTGCCCGGAAGGGTGGACTCCCCGGCCCACCTGGGAGACCTGGTGGTGGACGTGCTGGAGGGGATCCGGGTCCGCGACCTGGGGGACCAGGGCCGGCCCCCCACCCTGGTGGCCGAGGACATGCCCCTGCCCCGGATCCTCGAGTGCATCGCCGCGGCCGACACGGCCTACTACCCGGTGGTGGACCACCAGGGGCGGATGACCGGGATCTTCTCGGTCAACGACATCCGCCGCATCCTGAACGAGGACCTGCCCCCCAACCTGGTGATCGCCCGGGACATCGCCGTGCCCCGGGTCGTCACGGCCACGCCCGACGAGCCCCTCTCCCACGTGCTTCGGAAGCTCTCCAGCAGGGGGCTCGAGGAGCTCCCCGTGGTGGACCCGGACGATCCGGGGCGGGTCCTGTACATGCTGTCCCGGCGGTCGGTCCTGGCCCGGTACACCCGGGAGCTGGAGCACCGAAAGGGGCTGTACGCAGAGGCGTGAGGGGGCCCACGCCCGACCGGAGGTAGGCCCCTTGCCCCGCCCCCCAAGAGCTTTTGACTCGAACGCGACTCGGTATCAAGCGCCCGGCCCGATCTGCCGATCCGAGGGGAGAACGTTCTCCCGCGGTCAACCCGGAAGAGGAGGCAGACGGTGCGCAGAGCTTGGAGCTTGGGGGTGGTTCTGGCGGTGGCAGTGGCCGGCGCGGGGCAGGCCCGGGCCTGGGGGCTCGGCGGGCTCTCGGCCGTGAGCGTGGAGGTGGTCGCCCCCACGGCACCAGACCCGGTGGAGGCCGAGGTGGAGCTGCTTCGCACCCTCCGGGGTCTGGGCGTCCGGCCGGATCCCTCCGCCCGGGAGCGGCTTCGGCTGGATCTGACCCCGGCCGACGAGGGATGGTCTGCCGGGCTGGTTCTCATCCAGCCCATGTGCCTGGAGCGGGATCCCCTGCTGTGCGCCGAGCAGGCCACCTGGATGGAGGTGGCCACGGACCGGGGGATCGGAGAACCGATCTACTTGGCCCGGGAGGTGCTGGACCGGTTCGCCGCGGCATGGCGCCAGGCAAACCTCTCCGGCGGGGATTGATCGGGCCCTCGGCTATCCGGCGCCCTGCCGGACCTCCCGGGCCTTGCACTCCCCGCACAGCTCGGGTCTCACCCACAGGCCCAGCTCGGCCATGAGCTGGGCCTCGCTGGTCCAGAGCACCGGCGTGCCGCAGATCCGGCACGGCACGTCCACGGGGGGATGATCCTTCAGGAAAGTCTCGCACCGGGGGCACAGCCTTCGGGGCTCGGGTCGGCCGGTGCGCTCATGGAGGAGCCGATCGAACCGGGTGAAGATCCAGGTGCCGTCGCACCCCTCCTGTCGGCAGGGTACCCGCCGGTCCTCTAGGCTCCTCACCCGCTCCAGGCAATCGGGGCAGAGCCGCCGGGGCGGCTTGCGGCCGCGGCGCAGGTCCGAGAGCTGTTGGACCGCGGTGTACACCCAGGTGCCGTCGCACGCGTTCACCCGGCACGGCATGGTGCGGTCCTGGAGCCGTTGGAGCTCCTCCTGGCACCGGGCGCAGCGCCGGCGGGGAGGCTCGGGGCCGAGCCCCCTCCTCTCGGCGGCGAGCTGGGAGAACCGGGTCCAGGTCCAGCTGCCGTCGCATCCTCGCACGGAGCACGGAACCGGCCGGTCCTGGAGCTGCCGCAGCCGCTGGGCGCACGCCGGGCACATCCGCTGGGGAGGGCGCCGGCCGGCCTTGCGGTCTGCCAGCTGGTCGAACCGTCGGTACACCACCGTGGCCGAGCACCCGGGGACCTTGCACGGCCGGGGCACGTCCTTCAGCTCCCGGTAGGTGCGGTAGCAGTCCGGGCACATGCGGGCCGGCGGCTCGTTCCTACCCCAGGCGAGGCGCTCCTCGGGCTTCCACAGCCATCGGCCCGAGCAGCCGCGGACCCGGCAGGGCACCTCCACCGGTTCCTGGGCCCCGGCCTCGGACCGGCATTCCTCGCACAGGAGCTCCCGGGGCCGGCGGCCCCGCACCTGCCACACCAGCTGCTGGAACCGTCCCAGGCGGACCGTTCCCCCGCACCCGGGCCGTCCGCAAGGGACCTCCTGCTCGGCGATGTCCCGGTACAGGGCCTCGCACCGGGCGCACATTCGTTTGGGCGGCTCCCTCTCGCCCCGACGGAGCGCGTGGAGGATGTCCTCCGCAGTCTGGGTCCAGGTGTTCCGGCACCCGGGAACCCGGCACGGAACCTCGCGGGGCTGCACGGCAGCGGTGAGCGAGATGCGCATGGAACCTGTCCTTCAGCAGCAGGAGGGGGGGGCGGATATCCTGAGGAAGAGGTCCCCTCTGCTGTCGGCCCGGCCGGGCCCCTTGCCTCGGATCCGGAGCCTCAGGCCCGGCCGGGCCCCGGTCGGGATGCGAACTCGGAGCCGTTCCATGCCGTCCGGCCCTGGCACGGCCACCTCCACGGTTCCCCCGGCACGCCGCACCTCCGGCGGCACCGGTAACCGATACTCCACGTGGCCGGGGAAGGCCGGACGGGGAAGGGCTTTCCGGAGGATTCGGCCCAGGATCCCGGGCCGCTTCGGCAGGGCCCTGAGGCGGCTGCCCCGGCCGGAGATGGTCTGTTGGGTTCGCTCGAAGGCACGAAACCAGCCCCCCAGGGGCCCCACGAACACGAACCCGCCGAAGAACACCCCGCCGCCGGGCGCGTGGAACACCCTGCGGAGGTACCCTTCGTCGAACCGGAGGCCCTGGCGCCGGAACTCCTCGGCCATCTGCCGCAGGAACGTCCCGAACACCGGGTGCCGGAACAGGTCGGCGAAGAGGTCCTCGGGTCGGAAGTCGGCTCCTTCCGGCGACGACCGGCCGTCCCGGGCCGCGTCGTAGCTTCGGCGACGGGTCGGGTCGGCGAGCACCATGTAGGCCTCGGTGAGCTCCTTGAACGCCTCCTCGGCCTCGGGGCTGCCGCCGTTGCGGTCCGGATGAAGCTCGAACGCCCTGCGGCGATAGGCCCTACGGATCTCCTCGGCCGTGGCGCCCGGCGGGACACCCAGGACCGCGTAGTAGTCCTTCATGGCCATTCCCCCCGGCCGAAGAACTCCTGGAGCACCCGGGCCGTGGCCTCGGGGTTCTCCAGGGGGCTCAGGTGCCCCGCCCGGGGGATCACGGCCTGCCGGGCCTGCCGGGCCAGGCGGCTCATCCGTTCGGCCACCTCGGGCGGAGTGAGGGGGTCGTCCTCGCCCGCGGCGAACAGGAGCGGCAGATCCGTCTGCTCCACCACGTCCTCGTACGAGCCCCGGTCCCGGATGGCCGCCACATCGGCAGCGAACGCCTCCGGCCCCACGGCGCGGCCCATCTCGACCACCAGGTCCCGGAGCGGGCCGTCCCGGTGGTAGGGGGCCAGCACGCTGGCCGCGAAGGTCTCGAGCACCTGTTCGAACCCGCCCCGCCGGATCAGGTCGAGCACCTGGTCCCTCTTGACCCTACGCTCCGGGGTGTCGCCGAAGGCGGTGGTGTCCACCAGGGCGGCCGCGGCGATCCGGTCGGGTCGGCGCCGAAGGAGCTCGAAGGTGATGTAGCCGCCCATGGACAGTCCGACCACGAAGGCGTGGGACGCCTCGATGTGGTCGAGGACGCCCGCCAGCTCGTCGGCGGCCCGGGCCAGGGACCCGCGGCCCCACACGCTCGGGTACACCACTCGGAACTCCCCGGCAAGGCGCTCCCCCACCGGAAGCCAGAGCCGGTCGTCGCAGCCCAGGCCGGGGACCAGCACGAGCACCGGCCCTCTGCCGTGGATTCGTGTCTCCATGGTGACCTCCGGAGCCTCCGTCGGAACATCGAAGAAGGAGTGTGGGTTCGGATGGGAACCGCTCGCCCGACAATTTCCAAACTACACGATCCCACGCTAAGATTCCAAGGGGAGGAACGAGCCGGGAACCCCTCGAACCGGAGGCGCCCCATGGATCCTATGCCCCTGCTGAGACCCGAGTTCCAGATGATCCTGCTGCCCGTGGCCGGCCGCATGGCGGTGGCGTTCCTGTGCGGGGCGTTGGTGGGGGCGGAGCGGGAGTGGAAGGGGAAGCCCGCGGGGCTGCGCACTAACATCCTGATCTGTCTGGGAGCCGCCCTGTTCACCATGGGCTCGGAGTTCATGGCCAAGTTCGTGGCCCACGCTCCCCAGGAGTCCACCCGGATCGCGGCCCAGATCGTGAGCGGGGTGGGGTTCATCGGGGCCGGGGCGATCCTGCGGAGCGGCAGGGGGGTGGTGGGGCTGACCACGGCGGCCACGATCTGGCTCGTGGCGGCCATCGGGGTGATGGTGGGGATGGGGTACTGGCTCATCGGCCTGATCACCGCCGTGATGACGGTGGCCACCCTGGTGGCCCTGGGCCGGGTGGAAAAACGCCTCATGGGGCCGTGCGACATGCGCACGGTGGAGGTGGAGCTGGGGCCAGACCGGCCCGTGGCCCTGGCCCGCCTCGAAGCGGTCCTCGAGAGCGCCCAGTGGCCCACCCGGGTGGACCGGATCGAGAGCTGCGAGGGCGGCACCCGCATCCGGTTCACCTACTGCGCCCGCCACCCCTCCCACCGGGGCATCCTGTGGGACCTGGGGCAGATCCTGGAGTAGCCTCTTCCTAAACTCTTCGAAAGTGTTGCCGTAGTGCGGGGTGGTGGGGGCCTGGCTCCGGCCGGGCGCGAGTGCAGCATCCGATCGCCGCGCCTTCTCATGCCGTTGTCTGTCCGTCGATTCAGTCGGCGATAGCGGAACCCCCGGAAGCCGGTGGCGGTCCCGACATTCGGGGGCGCGGCGAGCCGAGGGGCCGCACCCGGCGCTTCGCCAGACCCCCACCCCGCACTCCCCGGGGAGGGAGGCACGAGCCCTGAGGAGCCCTCGTTGGAGGGGTGATCAGTCGCTCCCGGCCGGCGTCTTCTCGATCTGGACCGCCCCGCGCATGCCCCGGTCGGCGTGGCCGGGCCGGGTGCAGGCCACGGGGTAGGTGCCGGGCCTCACGGCCACGAACGACAGGCGCACCGACCGCCCCGGTGCGAGCTGGAACGCGGTGAACCGCCAGGCCCGGACCTCGGCCACCTCGGGCACCTCGGCCTTCCGGGCCGCCACGGCCTTGAGGAACTCCGGAGCGGAGAAGGAATGGGTCTCCCGGCCGGTGTTCACGATCTCCAGGACGTAGGGCCGGCCTTCCCGGAGCACCAGCACCTGCGGCGAGAGGCGATACTCGGCCAGCTCGAGCCGCAGGGTCTGGGCCTCGGCCCAGTTCGCCTCCTGGACCCAGGGGGTGGGGTCCTTCACGTATCCAGCCGGGATGCAGCCGGCCAGCCCCAAGAGGCCGGCCGCCAACCATACCTTTGTTGTGCTCGCCATCGGGGGGAACTCCTCCTGTGTCCAGGGGACCGTCACGGCGGGGGCAGCACCCACGAGCGGCGCTCCACCACCTTGAGGGGCACCGGGCCGGCCCCCTCGAACGCCGAGGCCGGCAGCCGCGACTCGTACACCTCCAGGGTGATCACGTTGCCCTTGAGCTGGGGGCAGTAGAAGATCAGGACCACATCGCGGAGCCGGCCCTGCCGGTGGATGGCCGCCACGGTGGGGCCCAGGGCCCGGGCCAGCCGCTGGGCGAACCGCCCCAGGCTGCGTCGGTCGAACCGCCGGAAGGTGACCTTGGCCCGGCTCAGGACCACCAGGTCGCCCCCCGGCTCCAGCCACACCCCGGCCACATAATACAGCTCCCCGCACCCCGCCTGGAAGCACAGGGTCTGGAGCGGGGCCACCCACCCGCCCAGGGCCGGGTCGATGTACACCGGCTTCTTGCTGAACCCGGCGGCAACGGCCGTCCAGACCAGGACCGCGGCCAGACCGGCAACTCCCCTCCGAACCATGACGAGAACCTCTCATCCCCAAGTTGCATTCAAAGCTATCGGCCCCCTGCTCAGAGGGGCAAGGGACCTGCCTGAGAGCCGGGCGCGGCCCCTT
>JALUTY010000015.1 GCA_027021615.1 bacterium
CTCGGTCTCCAGGGGCACCGTGACCGAGGTCTCGATGTCGGTGGGGTTGGCCCCGTCGAGCACGGTGGTCACCGTGATCACGGGCACCTTGACGTCGGGAAAGGCCTCCCGGGGCATCGAGAGGTACGCCGCCGTACCCAGCACCACGATGCCCACGCACGCCACCAGCACCGCCATGAAGTGGCGGACCGAGAACCGGGTGAGGATCACTCGGCCTTCCCTCCCCCGTCCGAGGCCACCACCGCCCCGTCCTCTACCACGATCCGCACGGCCTGGCCGGAGACCACCCCCTTCCAGCCGGCCACGATCAGCCGGTCCCCCACCGCGAGGCCCGAGAGCACCAGCACCTCGTCGCCCCGGATCGAGGCCGGCACGATGTCGCGCACCCGGGCCACGGGCCGGCCTCCCTCCTCTTCGACCACCAGCACCCGGGGGCCCTGCTCCGTGACCTGGATCGCGGACGAAGGGATCACGATCGCCTCCGGATAGCTCAGGTACTCGATCTCGGCCCGGGCGATCAGGCCCTGCCGCAGGGTGTCCGAGGGGTTGGGCACCCGCAGCTCCACCGGAAACGTGTTGCTGACCGGGTCGGCCGCCTGGCCCACCCGCACGATCTCGGCGGCCAGCGCGAGCCCCTCCTCCTCCCCGCCGGTGAGCTTGGGAAGCCCCGGCACCACCACCCGGGCCCGGACCACCGCTACCGCGCCCGGCCGGGCCGACGAGACATAGGCAGCCAGGGCCGGGTTGGCCGGGTCCAGGAACGCCACGTACCGCTCGGGCACGTCCACCACGGCCTTCAGGGACGAGAGGTCGTAGATCCGGGCGATCTCTTGCCCCGACCCGATCACCTCGCCCGGCTCGACCAGGTGGGCGTCGAGCCGGCCCGGGATCGGGGCCCGGATCCGGGTCTTGTCGAGCCGCACCCGGACCGAGTCCAGCGCCCGGTCCGCCTCCACCACGCCGGCCCGGGCCGCCTCCAGGGCCTTCTGGGCCTCGGCGATCGCGGCCTCGGCCCGGGCCACGTCGAGCCAGGCCGAGGCCGAGGCCTGCTCGGCCTGATCCACCGCCACCCGGGCCTGGGTGCGGGCGTTCTCCGCCTGGTCGAGCCGGGCCTGGTCCAGGACTCCGGCCCGGACGAGCTGGTCAGCCCGGGTCCACTCCTTGTCGGCCAGGTCTGCCGCCGACCGGGCCGCCTCCACCGCCAGCCTTGCCTGGGCCGCCTGGCGCCCGGCCTGGTCCCGAGCCACCCGGGCGACCTTCAGGGCGGATGCGGCCCGGGCCACGGTGGCCTCGGCCGTGGCCCGCCGAGCCTCCAGCTCGGCCCGCTGGGCCTCCAGGGCCTTGGTGTCCAGCTCGGCCACCACCTGGCCCTGGGCCACCTGGGCGCCCTCGGCCACCAGCCAACGCCGGAGACGACCGCGGAGCTCAGACGCCACCGCGGCCTCCCGTCGGGCCATCAGCCGGGCGGGCAGGTTCAGCCGCTCCCGGTAGGGCTGCGGCCGGACGGTGCGCACCTCCACGTTGGTCACTTGGGCCACGGGCTTGGGCGCGGGCGGCTTGGGCCGGGTCACCCCGTACACCACCACCAGCGCGACCAACCCCACCAGGAACAGGGTCACGGCCCACGAGACCACGCTCGCCACCCGGTTCCTGTGGTTGTGGTTCGGAACTTCGGATTCGCTCACCCGCGTTCTCCGGTGATGGGGTTCACAAGGAGGGCCCTGGAGGAAAACGGCCACTCCGCGCCCGGGAGCGCCTTGGGTGGCCGTTACGGTTCCGTCCCGTCCCGTGAAGCGACATCGGTTCCCTCCCCCTCTCTGAACGATGGTTCACGATGATACGGGAACCGATATCGACGGACAACCAGACTCCGGGCGGCCGGAACACCTAGGACAGGCTCCAGGAGCAAACGGGTCAGGGCCGGTCGCACAAGCCGGGCGAACCCCGCCGACGGCCTACTCCTTCCCCACCGGCCACCGCCCCCCTGGCACTACGGGGTGGCCCCCGGTAGGGCCCAGGTAGCGGTAGGCCCAGGCGTCCACGGGTCCGTCCGCCGTCTCCACCCGCACCCGTACGCGCTCATAGAGGTTCTGCGGGTGACCCGGGCCGTGGTAGTCCTCCAGGTCGTCCAGCTCGGCCAGGGCCTCGTCCACGCGGTCCAGCCCAAACACCTCGCCCCACACCCGGCCCGGGCCGGGCACCCAGCCGGGGTAGGCGTCCAGGTCCACGAGAACGCCGGGCACCCACCCTTCCCACACCTCGAGCACGTGGGGAGCGATGAGGGAGTGGTAGATCCCCCCCTGCTTCAGAGTGCCGTACACGAACACGCGGTCGCAACGGCTGGAACGCTGGGAGGCTGGAAGGCTGAAAGGCAAAAGACTTGACTCCCGGATCGGTCGAAATCCTCACGGGCCCCCGTCCCACGGACCCCGACGGCGCACGATCACGATCTCGCCGCGCTCCAGCCTCTGGCGAAGCCACTCCACCAAGCGCCGACGCCACCACTCCCGAGTGAGAGGAAACACCAGGCTGAACCCTGCGATATCGGTGAGGAACCCGGGGGTGATGAGGAGCGCGCCCCCGACGAGCAGCATAGCCCCGTCCAGAATCTCGGCCGTGGGCAGCCGGCCCCCGGCCAGGCTGGCCTCCAGCCGGCGCAGCACGTAGAGCCCCTGAAGCCGGGCATAGTGGGCCCCCACCACCCCGGTGGCGATGATCAGGAGAATCGTATTCATGGCCCCGATCCCTGCACCCACCTTGATCAGCAGGTAGATCTCGAGGGCCGGCACGAATGTGAACAAGAGAACGAGCCGGGCGAGCATGGGAACTCCGGTGGTTGGATGTGGGTCGTCGGATCTTGGTTCGGACCTCGCTGCTTGTGCGTACCTGACACGGTGATTGTACACGGTTTCGGCCCCGCTGCGCGAAGCCTGGGCCCGCTCCCTTCTCAACCCCTGTCCGAGCCGTGGGTTTCTGCTACACTGCCAGGCCGACTGCGGAGACGACCCATGGGCCGATTCGGCACCCCCACGGCGGTGCAAGGTGATGCCGCTCCCCTGGCAATCGAAGGCCGGCTCACGGCTGAGCGTGCGGCCGAGCTGCGCGCGGCGCTCATGGCACGGGTCCGAAAGGGCTCCGGCGACCTGCCCCTCGACCTGGCCGCCGTGACCCATCTGGGGACGGCAGCCCTGGCCGTGCTCGTGGAGGTGGACCGGGAGCTGCGGCCGCAGGGACGACGGCTCAGGATCACCGGAGCCCGGGGCCCTGTGGCCGCCATGGTCTCGGCCGTGGACTGGGAGGACCTGGCCTGCCGCAGGCTGCCCGGCCGCCCCCCCCAGCCCGGGCTGGTGCTCCAGGTGGGCACAAACGCCCTGTACCTCCTGACAGAGATGCGCCGGCTGTTCTCCTTTGCCGGTGGGCTGTTCCTGTGCTCGTTCGCGTGCCTGCTGCGCTCGCGGCTTCGGCTCGCGGAGATGCTGCGGTTCGTGGACCGGGCCGGGGTGGACGCGGTGCCCATCGTGGCCCTGAGCGCCACCCTGCTCGGGTTGATCCTGGGGTTCCTGGGCTCGCTCCAGCTCAAGCCCTACGGAGCCCAGCTGCTGGTGGCCGACATGGTGGCCCTGGCCATCGTGCGGGAGCTGGGCCCGGTGATCACCTCGATCCTGGTGGCCGGCCGCTCCGGAAGCGGGTATGCGGCCGAGCTGGGAGCCATGGTGGTGGACGAGGAGGTGGACGCCCTGACCACCATGGGGTTCGACCCGGTGGAGTTTCTGGCGGTGCCTCGGGTGGCGGCCGTGGCGGTGTCGATGCCGGTGCTGATTCTGATCTCGGACCTGGCCGGGGTGCTCGGCGGGCTCGCCGTGGGGGTGCTCGCCATGGACCTCACGGCCGCCCAGTACCTGGAAGAGACCCGGGCCGTGCTGACCCTGCGGCACCTGATCGTCGGGGTGGGCAAAGGGTGCGTGTTCGGCACGGTGACAGCGGCCGTGGGCTGCTTCAAGGGGCTCGGGGTGCGTGGCGGTGCCAACGCGGTGGGCCGCGCCGCCACTTCGGCCGTGGTGACCGGCATCTTCCTGGTGATCCTCCTCGACTCCCTTTTCGCCGTGGTCCTGGCGTACCTTCCGTTCTAACCATGAAGCCGGCCCCGGTCCTGAAAGCGACGAACCTGAGCGTGGGGTACGACGGCGAGCCCGTGCTTCACGGAGTCAGCTTCGAGGTGCGGCCCCGGGAGATCTTTGCGATCCTGGGGGGGAGTGGGTCCGGCAAGACCACGATCCTGAAGACCCTGATCGGCATCCTGCCGCCCCTAGCCGGCGAGCTGGAGATCGCGGGGGTGTCGATGACCCGCAGCTCAGCGGAGCGATGGGCCCAGGTGTCACGAAAACTCGGGGTCCTGTTCCAGACCGGGGCCCTGCTGGCCGACCTCACCCTGGCCGAGAACGTGATGCTGCCCGTCCGGGCCCAGACGGACCTGCCCGAGCCTACGGCCCGGATCCTGGCCTGCCTCAAGCTCTCGCAGGTGGGGCTGGCCGAGGCGGAGTCCCGGTTCCCCAACGAGATCTCGGGGGGCATGCGTAAGCGGGCCGGGGTGGCCCGGGCCATGGCCCTGGACCCGCCGATCCTCGTGCTCGACGAGCCGTCCTCCGGGCTCGATCCCGTGACGGCAGCGGAGCTGGACGAGCTGGTGTTGGGCCTGCGGCGGGACCTGGGCATCACCGTGCTCCTGGTCACCCACGACCTGGCCAGCACCTTCGCGGTGGCGGACCGGTGCATCCTGATCGACCGCGAGGTGGCCGGCATCCGGGCCGAAGGGGTTCCCGCCCGGCTGCGCGACGAGCACCCGGATCCCGCGGTGCGCGCCTTTTTCCGGCGGCAACCGCCCCGGCCCGACGGTCTGGAGAAAGGAGGCCCCGGTGGCCAGTGAGTCCACCCGGTTCAAGGTGGGGCTGTTCCTGATCGTGGGGTTCCTGCTCCTGGCGGGTGCCCTGCTGTGGCTGGGCGCCACCCGGGTGTGGAAGGAGTACCGCACGTACGTGACCTACTTCGCCGAGAGCGTGCAGGGGCTCGACGTGGGCTCGCCGGTGAAGTTCCGGGGGGTCCCTTTGGGCCGTGTGAGCGCGATCCGGGTGGCCCCGGACGGAGAGCATGTGGAGGTGCGCTTGGAGATCAACCCCACCTTCCGGGTTCGCCCTGGCATGCGGGCCCGCCTGGGCACGGTAGGCATCACCGGCGCGGCGTTCGTGGACTTGGAGCTCCTGGACTCGCCGAAACCGCAGCTCCCGTTTTCTCCGCCGCCGGACTACATCCCTTCGGCCCCGTCGTTCCTGACCCACCTGGCCTCGGACGTGGCCGGCCTGGTGGGGGACCTTCGTTCGGCAGACCTGCCGGGGCTGGCGACCGATCTGCGGCGGCTGGTGAACGGATCGGGCATCCCCCAGGCCGCCCGGCAAGCGGCCGCCGCGGCCGCCGCCCTGGGGCGGGCGGCCGACCGCCTGGAGGGGGTGCTGGCCAGCCCCAGGGTCGACCGGATCCTGGCCGGCACGGAGCAAACCGTGGGCGCCTGGAAACGGGCGGCCGGGCGGGTGGACGCCCTGCTGGACGACCCGGCCCTGCCCCAGACCATGGCGGACCTGTCCGAGGCGGCCCGGCAGGTGAGGCTCACCGCCCAGGCCCTGCAGGAGCAGGTGGCGGCGCTGGATCTGAAGGCCCGCCTCGGTCGGTTGGAGACCCGCCTGGCCGGGGCGACGGACCGGATGGGCAGGGCTGCGGACCAGGTCGCCGCGGCGGCCCGGACGGCCGAGGACGACGCCGGCCGAACCGCCGCGGCCGCCCTCCGGGCCCTGGCCCGGATCGAGGCCGCGGCCGGCCGGCTGGAGACCGTGGCCCGGGACCTGGGGGAGGATCCCTCCCGCATCGTGTGGGAGACCCCACTGGAGGAAGACCTGCCATGAGGGCCCTGCTCGCCTTGCCCCTGGCCCTGGCCGTCCTCGCGTCCGGCTGCGCCGGATGGCGTCGGCCGGCCGTGCCGGTGGTCCGCGTGGGGCTCTCGGCCGACGTGACCGTTCGGTCCCTGGCCCCGACGGACGCGGTGGTGGAGATCGCCGCGTTCGCCACGGCCCCGGCGTTCCGCACCGACCGGGTGGCCGTCGCCGAGGGCGGCGCCGGATACCGGTTCCTCACCCGGGTGCGGTGGGGGGCCGAGCCCGGATCCCTGGTGGCCGACGCCCTGCGCCGGGGGCTCATAGGCTCCGGCGCGGCCCAAGCCGCGTTCGCAGCCCCGGCCCCGGTTCCGCCGGACCTGCGGTGCACGGGGGTGGTGGATGCCCTGTACTGGGACCGGGGCCGGCGGGTGGCGGTCCTCGAGGCCACCTGGGGCCTGATCGGCCCCGACGGCGAACTCAGATCGTTTCGGTGGGGGCGGTGGGAGGTTCCGGTGGACCCGACCACGCTCCAGGGGTTCACGACCGCGGCAGACCGGGCCGCGGCCGGGCTCGTGGGGGCCGTGGCCGAGGATCTGGCCCGCTTCGCCCGCGAATGACCCGAAACGAGGCGCCCCAGCGCCCCGCCTTCCCCCAACCACGCCGCCCGATCACCGGGCTTCATTTTCCCAGGTTTTCCCGCCCCTTCGTTGACTTCTCCGAAATCGGTCCCCTATAATCCGCGCCGCTTGTTTTCCCGTGTTTCGATCCCCATTTCCCCTGGGAGGGGGAGGAGGTAGACCGGTGGCCGAGTTCGTGAGCAGATTTCAGGAGTCCCTCCTCGACCAGAACACCTTCAGCGTAACCTGGGAGCTCGTTCCCGGCCGTGGGGCCTTCGAAAAGGCCCAGGAGGTGGTGATGGCATCCGCGGAGCAGGCCGCCAAGAGCGGCAAGGTCCACGCCCTCACCATCACCGACAACCCGGGCGGCAACCCCGCGATCTCGGCCGAGATGCTCGGGGCCGAGATCAACAAGCTCGGCATCGAGCCGCTGGTCCATTTCACCTGCAAGGACAAGAACCGCAATCAGCTCGAGGGGCTCCTCTACGGCCTGGAGCGGGAGAACGTCCGCAACCTGCTGATCATGACCGGCGACTACCCGGTCAGCGGGTTCGGAGGCCGCGCCAAGCCCGTGTTCGACCTGGACCCGGCCCAGCTCCTGGAGCTCATCTCGGACCTGAACCAGGGTTTGGAGATCCCCACCTTCAAGGGCTCCACCACCCTGAAGCCCACCCATTTCTTCGCCGGCGCCGCCGTGAGCCCCTTTAAGAAGATCGAGTCCGAGCAGATGGGCCAGTACTACAAGCTCAAGAAGAAACTGGAGTCCGGCGCCCAGTTCATCGTGACCCAGCTCGGATACGACGCCCGCAAGTTCCACGAGGCCCTGCTGATGGTCCGGCACCTGGGCTACGGCAACATCCCAGTGGTCGGCAACGTGTACGTGCTGCCCCTGGGTGCGGCGCGGCTGATGAACCGCAACGGCATCCCTGGGTGCGTGGTCACCGACAAGCTGGTCAAGGAGATCGCGGCCGAGGTGGAGCGGTCCAAGGACAAGGGAAAGACCGAGCGGCTGCTGCGGGCCGCCAAGATGTATGCCTTCATGAAGGGCATGGGGTTCTCCGGCGTGCACATTGGTGGCCACGGCATGAAGTTCGAGGACGTGGAGTTCATCATTGAGAAGGGCGAGGAGCTCGCGCCCAACTGGCAGGACCTGGTGCGGGAGTTCGAGTTCCCCCAGCCCGGCGGCTGGTACTACTTCGAGAAGGACCCGGAGACCGGCCTCAACAAGGAGGAGCCAGCCGACCGCTCCAAGGACCGGCCCGCGGCGCCGGTGGGCTACAAGATGTTCCGGGTGCTCCACAACGCCATGTTCGAGACCAAGGGTTTCCTGTTCAAGCCCATGCGGTCCCTGGCCAAGGCCGTGGACGGCACCGGCATGGAGCACCTCTTCACTCGGGTCGAACACTTCATGAAGGTGATGACCAACGAGTGCATGCACTGCGGGGACTGCGCCCTGTTCGACATCGCGTACCTGTGCCCCATGAGCCAGTGCCCCAAGGGCCAGCGCAACGGCCCCTGCGGTGGCTCGTTCGAGGGGTGGTGCGAGGTATACCCCAACACGAAGCAGTGCATCTACGTGCGCGCCTATCCGCGGCTCAAGAGCCACGGGGCCGAGGACACCCTGGGCGCCTACATGGTTCCGCCCGTGAACTACGACCTGCGGTTCACCTCGTCGTGGCTGAACTTCTACCTGGGCCGGGACCACACGGCCAAACGCCTGGGCATCAAGCCCCCCGAAAGGAAGTAGCCCCCACCGTCGGGGAGGCCCTCGGGCCTCCCCGACGTGGTCTGAGGTCCTGGCGTGAACTTCCGTGGGCTCGCGCAACGAACGCAACGAGGGCCACGGGATCCTCAGGCCCCGAACTTCGTTGCGCCGCTGCGGGCGTGGCTCCTACCGTCGCGAAGCCAGGCATTGAGCCCCCCCGCGCAGGCACGGGACAGAAGAGCAACTCCCGGAATCCGGACCCTTTCACGGCCCAAGCGTCAGAGGTGCTGCGTAGCGAGCCAAGGAGCCGCACCCGGCTCTCCGGCAGGTCCCCTGGTCTTCCGACAGGGGGCGACAGCGTCTGTTTCACCGTCGGGTTAATAAAAATTCATTTTCGGGTTAGCCCGCATGATTCATGAGGCCTTCTGCTGCAACCGCCGATTGCACGCCATCTCGGGGCGTGCTCGCGCCTCGGGGCTCGACGTACCGTCCCGTACGCCTGCGCCCCTCGTTGCTGCGCTTGCCCCGATCTGACGCACACTCGACGGTTTCGCGACGGACGCTCATGGATCATGCGGGTTAGGGGGCAGCTAAAATCGGAACGGAGGGCCAGACGTCGCGGTGGGGCTGGAGGCGGAGGGGTTGCAGCGTCCGGGTTCGTCCCAAAGGTCCGACGGCGGCCTTTGGGAGAGCTCCGGGAAACCGCTCAAAGCCGCCGCCCGTGGGGCCGCTCGTTGACCCGGGGTTGGGGCGTTGTTACCATCGCCGGCCTTTCCCCATGGAAGCGGAGGGAGCGGCGATGATCCACGTGCTCGACGTGCTCAGGGATCGGGGGTTTGTGGAGCAGACCACCGACGAGGCGAATCTGCGGGAGCTCCTGCGAAGCCCCACCACCTGCTACATCGGGTTCGACCCCACGGCGTCCAGCTTCCACGTGGGGAGCTTGGTTCCGATCATGGCCCTGGCCCACATGCAACGGGCCGGCCACCGGCCCATCGCCCTGGTGGGCGGAGGCACGGCCATGATCGGAGACCCGTCGGGCAAGACCGAGATGCGCAGGCTCTTGACCCGGGACCAGATCGAGGCCAACGCCCAGGGCCTCAAGGTCCAGCTCGCGCGGTTCCTCGACTTCGACGACGGCGCGTTGCTGCTCAACAACGCCGATTGGCTGCTGGGGCTCAACTACATCGAGTTTCTGCGCGACGTGGGGGTCCACTTCTCGGTGAACCGGATGCTCGCGGCGGAGTCGTACCGCCAGCGTCTGGAAACGGGGCTCAACTTCATCGAGTTCAACTACATGCTGCTCCAGGCCTACGACTTTCTGCATCTGTTCCGCCACTTCGGCTGCCGGGTGCAGATGGGCGGCAACGACCAGTGGGGCAACATCGTGGCCGGCGTGGAGCTGATCCGGCGCACCGAGGGCCAGGCCGCCCACGCGATCACGTTCCCGCTGATCACGACCGCCTCGGGCGCCAAGATGGGCAAGACCGCTCAGGGGGCGATCTGGCTCGACCCCGCGCTCACCAGCCCGTACGACTTTTACCAGTACTGGATCAACACCGAGGATCCGGATGTGGAGCGGTTTCTGGGCCTGTTCACGTTCCTCCCCATGGACCGGGTGCGGGAGCTGGGCCGGCTCGAAGGCGCGGCGATCCGCGAGGCCAAGGAGGTGCTTGCCTTCGAGGTCACCCGCTTGGTCCACGGGGAGGCCGAGGCCCGCAGGGCCCGCGACGCCAGTCTCGCCCTGTTCGGGGGGGGCGGCAGGCTGGACAAGGCGCCCACCCACGAGGTGGACCCGGCCCGGCTGGTGGAGGGGATCGAGGCGTTCGTCCTCCTTCACGAGGCCGGGCTGACCAAGAGCCGGGGGGAGGCCCGCCGGCTGATCGGCCAGGGCGGGGCCTACCTCCACGGCGAGCCGATCCGGTCGTTCGACCAGCGGATCACCGTCACGGACCTGAAGGACGGGGTGATCCTCCTGCGTGCGGGGAAGAAAAAGCACTGCGTGATCCGGCCCGCTCGGGAGGGGTAAGGCCCCGGGGGGCAGAGGCTTCCATGGGCCCGCATCCCAGGGGGCCGGCGTTCCTCCTCGCGGGGGGCGTGGCGGTCATCTCCAGCGCGGCCGTCCTGATCCGGCTGTGCCAAGCCCCAACCCTGGCCATCGCGGCCTACCGGCTCGGGATCGCGGCCGCCCTGCTGGTGGGGTACGATCTCGCGCGCCGTCGGCGGCTTCCCCCGGTCCGGTCCTGGCCTTGGTTCGTCTCGGCCGGGCTGTTCCTGGCCCTCCATTTCGCCGCCTGGATCGCGAGCCTGCGCTACACCACCGTGGCCAGCTCGGTGGTGCTGGTGACCACCAACCCCCTGTTCGTGGCTCTGTTCGCCTGGTGCCTGGGCGAGCCCCCGGCCCGACGGACCCTGGCCGGGATCTCCCTGGGGCTGGGAGGCGCGGTGCTGATCGGGTGGGGGGACTTCGGGGGAGGACCGGCGCCGCTGTTGGGGGACGGGCTCGCCCTGATCGGGGCACTGGCCATGTCCGCCTACCTCACGGTGGGCCGCCGGGCCCGGGCAGGGCTGGACACCCGGACCTACTCCACCTGGGTGTACGCCGTGGCCGCAGTGCTGCTGGCCGCTGCCGTGGGGGTCACGGGCACGTCGGTGGGGCCGTACCCGGCCGCCACCTACGGCTGGCTGGTGCTTCTGGCCCTGGGGCCCCAGATCCTGGGCCACACGGCCATCAACGCGGCCCTGGCCCATCTGACGGCACCGGCCGTGGCCCTGGCCATCCTGGGCGAACCGGTGGGCTCGACCCTGCTGGCCTACCTCGTGCTGGACGAGGTACCCTCGGTCAGCACGGTGGCCGGCGGGGCGCTGATCCTGGGGGGCATCGCCCTGGGCCTGGGAGGGGCCGGGAAGCCGGTCACAGGTCGATCTCGTAGTCCTTGATCTTGTACAGGAGGGTCCGGTGGCTGATCTCCAGGAGCCGGCTCGCCCGGCTCCGGTTGCCCCGGGTCTTGCGCAGGGCCCGCCGGATCAGCTCCTCCTCCACCCGGGCCACCACCTTCTTGATGGAGTATTCGTCGGGACCGATGCCCGGGAACACCCCCTCCTGCCCCTCCTGGATCCAAGGGCTCAGGTGGCCCTCGTCGATCCCAGGCCCCTCGGCCATGACCACGGCCCGCTCGATCACGCTCTCCAGCTCCCGCACGTTGCCGGGCCACCCGTAGCGCAGGAGCATCTCCATACCCTCGGCGCTCACACCGGTCACCGGCTTGCTGGTCTCCCGGGAGAACCGATCCAGGAACCGGTTCACCAGCAGGGGAATGTCCTCCCGTCGCTCCCGGAGGGGCGGGACCAGCACCGGGATCACGCTGAGGCGGTAATACAGGTCCTCACGGAAGGCCCCCTCGGACACGGCTTTCTTAAGATCCACCCGGCACGAGCTGACCACCCGCACGTCCACGGGCAGGTCGGCCGTGCCGCCGGCCCGGCGCACCACGCCCTCCTGGAGCACCCGCAGCAGCCGAACCTGAAGGAACGCCGGCAGGCCGTCCACGTCCTCCAGGAACACCGTGCCGCCCTGCGCCTGCTCGAACAGGCCGGCCCGCGCCCGTGGGGCGTCGGACACGGCCCCGGGCTCGTGACCGAACAGCTCGCTCTCCAGCACCGCGTCGGGCATGGCCCGGCAGTTCACCTTCAGCAACGGCCTGTCGCCGCGCCGGGAGCTGTAGTGGAGGGCCCGGGCCAGCATCTCCTTGCCGGTACCCGCCTCCCCCACCAGGAGCACGCTGGTGCGGTAGTCGGCCACCTTGGTCAGAAGGTCCAGCACGGCCCGCATGCGGGCGCTACGGGCCACCAGGTTTTCGAACTGGTACTCCCGGCGAATCGCCTCGCGAAGGGCCCGGTTCTCTCGGATCAGACGCTCGCGCTCCTCGGCCTTGCGCAGGGTGAGAAGCACCTCGTCGGTCTTGAACGGCTTCGAGATGTAGTCGTAGGCACCCAGCTTCAGGGCCTCCAGGGCCGTGTCCACCGTGCCGTAGGCCGACATCATCACGATGGTGGCCGCGCATCCACGGGCCCGGGCCTTCCGGAGGAACTCCAAGCCGTCCACCCGCGGCATCTTGATGTCGCACAGGATGAAGTCGAAGGCGTCACCCCCGTGCTCGTCCAGGAGATCCAGGGCCTCCTGCCCGTCGCTAGCCTCCGTGACCCGGTACCCCTCCTCGGCCAGGATCGAGGCCAGGGTCTCCCGTACAATCTCTTCGTCGTCCACGATCAGAAGGGAATGATCCTTCACGCGGTCACCTCCGTTTTTGCGGCCGGGGCCCGAGCGCGGTCGGTCGGCTTCAGCCCCTACCCTCCCCTTATCCCAACAGCCCCAGGTACCAGGTCACGAGCTGGGGTCCGGCGTACACGTACAGCGCCGCGCCCAGGGCCAGGAACGGGCCGTAGGGCACCTCGAGCCGTAGCCCCCCGCCCTTGGCGATCCCCCAGGCCACCCCCACGGCCGCCCCAACCAGCGACGAGACGAACACCGTGAACAGCACGGCCTGCCATCCCAGGAAGGCTCCCACCGCCCCCAGCAGCTTGACGTCGCCCAGCCCCATGCCCTCTCGGCCGGTCACGGCCCGGTAGCCCAGGGCTACGGCCAACAAGAGGCCCGACCCCAGGGCGATCCCCACCAGGCTCTGCACGGGCCCCAACCCGGTCAGGAACGAGGCGGCCAACCCGGCCGGCATCCCCCCCAGGCTCAGGGAGTCGGGGATGATCCGGTGGTCCAGGTCGATGAAGGTCACCGCCACCAGCCCGGCCACGAACACCAGGTAGACGACGAATGCGGGCGAGGGCCCAAACCGGGCCCACAGCAGGCCGCTCAACGCCGCGGTGAGCGCCTCGACCAGGGGGTATCGCAGGGGGATGCGCATCCCGCAGTCCCGGCACCGGCCCCGGAGCAACAGGTAGCTCACCACCGGCACGTTGTCCCAGGGCCGCACCGGCCGGCCGCACCCCGGGCAGTGGCTCGGAGGCCGCACCAGCGACTCGCCGCGGGGGAGGCGGTGGATCACCACATTGAGGAAGCTGCCCACCACGGCCCCCAGCACGGCCGCCGCGGACAGTCCGATCCCGTACCACGGTTCCAAGGTTCTCCTCTTCGGTTTTCGCCCTCGGTCGCCGGTCGAAAGCCCACTGAGCCCCGCGCAGACGCCGAAGTCTCGGGGGGGGCATGGGTTTCAGGGGCCAGAATTCAGAAATCGGAGGACAGGGGGAAGCCTCCTCGGCGTTTCGGGCGCGTCCCTTCCCGCGGGCAATCCGACAAACCGCCTTAATCCAGGATCTCCTGTCTTCTGTCCTCTGAAATCCGACCTCTGAGACCCAGCCCCCCGCCGTTCGTCCGACGCAGGCCCCTCCCGGACCCGTAGGCCAGCGTTCACGCGGGCACCTACTAGTACCACGGACCCGCCCCCCGTTCCCAGGGCCCCGGGGCCTGACCAGGCCGCGTTGACACCCCATGCCCCAGGCGCCTATCTTCATCGTTTCCACATCCCCGTCTCCCACCAACGCGAAGGACGAACGACGGTGCATCCCTGGAACGGTTCCTCCAGCATCTTGGCCATGGCCTTCGGCTCCGGGCCCGTGGTGGGGGGCGTGCTCCTCCTGCTCGTGTTCGCCTCGGTGCTGTGCTGGGGCATCATCCTCTACAAGTTCTGGGTGATCCGCCAGGCCGCCCGTCAGAGCCGGGACTTCCTCGAGGTGTTCTGGGGCGGCAACCGGTTCGAGGCCATCCTGGCGGCGTCCCAAGACCTGACGGAGAGCCCCCTCGCCCAACTGTTCCGGGCGGGGTACCGGGAGTGGCGCTGCCGACGCGCCCGTCCCACAGGCCAGGAGGACGCCGAGGACCTGTCCCCCCAGCTGGGGCGGGTCGAGGCGGTCCAACGTACCCTCCGGCTGGTGGCCGACGCCGAGATCACCCGCCTGGAACGGATGCTGGTGTTCCTGGCCACGGTGGCCAGCGCCGGCCCGTTCGTGGGTCTGTTCGGTACGGTGTGGGGCATCATGGACTCGTTCCGCCAGATCGGTGCCATGGGCACGGCCAATCTGGCGGTCGTGGCCCCCGGCATCTCCGAGGCCCTGATCGCCACGGCCACCGGTCTGGCCGCGGCCATCCCGGCCGTGGTGGCGTACAACTACTTCAACAACGCCATTAAGGTGCTCGCCACCGAGATGGAGGCGTTCTCGAGCGAGTTCCTGAACATCGTGACCCACCACGACGCCACGAGGCGTGCCCCATGAACGCACCGGGCCCGGCGGGCGGCCGCACGGCCCGCACCCATCTGGCCGAGATCAACGTCACGCCCTTGGTGGACGTGATGCTCGTGCTCCTGATCATCTTCATGGTGGCGGCCCCCATGATCCAGCAGGGTGTCGATGTGAACCTGCCTGAGGTGGTGGCTACCGAGCTGCCCGCCCAGACCGATCTGATGGTCATCTCGGTGGACCGTTCCGGCAGGGTGTTCCTGGGCAACACCCCCATCCCCATGAGAGCCTTGGCCGAGAAGCTCAGCGCGATCTACCGCCGCAAGGGGGCCAAGGAGGCGTTCCTTCGGGCCGACCGGGACGTCCCTTACGGGGTGGTCGTGCGGGTCATGGCCGAGGCCAAACGTGCTGGCATCGAACGGCTCGGCATGATCACCGAGCCCCCTGAGGAGCCGTGAGAGTCGACCGATACCACGGTCTGTACGGCGACCGCCGCGACCACCGCGTCTGGAAGGCCCTGGGGTTTTCCGCGGTGCTCCACGCGGCCCTGTTCCTGGCGTTCGGGCGGTTCCACATCCGCCCCGTCGATCGTACCTTCTATGCCCCGATCCAGGTGGTGAACCTGGTGCCGCCCTCCGGCCGGCCCAAACCGGAGGGCGTCGCGGGCAAGCCCCACCGGGCCTCCCCCCCGGCCCCGAAGGTGAAGCCCAAGGCGAAGAGCAAGCCCAAGGCGAAGGCCGCCTCCCGCCCTCCCAAGCCGAAACCCAAGGCACCCCCCCCCCGCCCCACCGCGATCCGACCCAAACCCGCACCGGATCGGGCGGCCCCCACCCAGGGCTCCGCCGCACCGACCCCAGCGCCGGAACCCAGCCCCGAGGCGCTGGAACGAAAGGTCGCCGAGCGAATCGCGGCGCTACGCGCCAAGCACGCAAAGCCCCCCGGGCCGGGCCCTGCGTCGGCCGGTGACCGATCGGACCTGGGTGCGCGGCGGGTGGGACAGGCCATCGAGGCGATCCGCCGCCGCATCGACCAGGCATCGGCTGGCGGCCCTGGCGGGTCGGGCGCCGCTGGCATCTCGGGCAGCCGCTCGGCCATCGAGGAGGTGCGGCTCCGTGCCTACTACAACCGCCTGTGGGAACGCGTCAAGAACCACTGGTCCATCCCCCCCGGCCTGAAGGGCCGGGACCTGTCTGTGATCGTCTCCGTGGTTCTCGACCGGCAGGGGAGGATCCTGCGCCGGTTGGTGGAGGAGCCCTCGGGCAGCGAGGCGTTCGACACCGCCGCTCTGATGGCCCTGGAAAGGGCCCAGCCCCTGCCCCCCTTTCCGGACGAGGTGCGCGATGAGACCCTCGAGGTGGGTTTCCGGTTCCACGGCGAGTAGGGGGCTCGTGCTCCTGCTCGCCCTCGTGGCCGCCTGTGCCGGCCCTCCGCCGCCAGGAACGTACCGGGTCAAGGGCCGGATCTACCGGCCGTTACCCTCGGCCCGGGGCTACGTGGCCGAGGGGCTGGCCTCGTGGTATGGTCCTGGATTCCACGGCCGCCCCACGGCCAGCGGCGAACCCTTTGACATGCACGCCGACACTGCGGCCCACCGAACCCTGCCCCTGGGGACCCGGGTCCGGGTCACCAACCTGGAGAACGGCCGGTCGGCCGTGGCCCGGATCAACGATCGGGGGCCGTTCGTGGAGGGCCGGATCCTTGACCTTTCGTACGGTCTGGCCCGGAAGCTGGGCATGGTCGAGGCGGGGTTGGCCCGGGTGCGGGTCGAGGCACTGGACGGGGTGACCGATGAGACCGGCCCCTTCGCTTGGCAGGTCGGGGCGTTCACCGTGGGCGAGAACGCCGAACGGGTTCGGGCGCGTCTCGACAGGCGGTTTGGAAGGGCCTGGATCGAGCGGTTCGATCGGGGGGATGTGGTGTTCCTGAGGGTGCGGGTGGGCCCGTTCCCCGACCGAAGGGCGGCCCGAAAGGCCCTGGCGCGGCTTCGGAAGCTGGGCCTTCGTCCCTTCCTCGTGCGGATCGACGAGCCATGAGTAAGACTCTGTGCGTGCTTCTGGTCGACGACCAGGTCGACCACCGGCTGCTCCTGTCGGCCAACCTCCAGGATCAGGACCCCGAGCTTCGGGTGGACGAGGCTCAGGGGGTGGACGAGGCGCGGGAACGGCTTCGGGCCGGCGGGATCGACGTGGTCCTGTGCGACTTCTGGCTCGGTGGCGAGACGGGGCTGGACCTCCTGCGCCGGGCCCGAGACGAGGGCTGCCCCGTGCCGTTCGTTTTGGTCACGAATCACGGCAGCGAGGAGCTCGCCCGGCAGTCGTTCATGGAAGGGGTGGCCGACTACACCACCAAGGAGGTGGCACTCCGCAACCCCGCCGATCTGGTGCGCCGGATCCGCCGGGCCGCCGACAAAGCCCGTCTGGCCGAGGAGCGACACCGAGCCGAGGTGCTCCTGGAGAGCTTTCTCGCCAACAACCCCTTTGCCATCCTGATCCTGGACGAGGCCGGGCGACCCGTGCGCTGGAACCGCGCCCTGGAGCGCATGGAGGCCCAACCGGGGAATCTGAAGCGCTTCCAGGAGTATCGGCCGTTCGAGGATCCTCAGCTGCAGGAGGCCGGCGTGATCGCCCTGTTGGAGCGCGCCCGGGCCGGAGAGTGGGTGGAGCTCCCGCCGTTCCCTTGGGACCCGGCCCGGGTCGGGCTGGAAGGGCCCGCGCGGATACTGAGCGGGGTGGCGTTCCCGGCCACGGTCGGCCCTGACGAGTCGTACCTGTGCGTGATGATTCAGGACGTCACCCAGGCCGAGACGGCCCGGAGGGAGCGGGACGAGTACGCTGCGGTGCTGGCGAGCTTGCTGAACGCGTCACCGGCCGGGATCGTGTTCGTGGACGTGGAAGGCCGGGTCCGGTTCGCAAACCGCTGGATCGAGACCTTTTTCGGGGTGGATCCCCGGCAGTTCGTCGGCCGGGCCTACGCCGAGCTCGCCCGGGAGATGACCGTCGCCTTGGCTGACCCTGCGGGGCTGCTGGAGCACCCTGCCGATCCCGAGGCCTGTGCGGTGGAGACCTGGGAGCAGACCATGGAGGTCCGGCATCCCCAGCCCCGGCACCTGATGCGGGTGGTCGGGCCGGTGCGGGGCCCTGGGGGCCGATACTTGGGGTGTATCGAGGTGTACATCGACGAGACCGGAGCGGTGGAGCGCCAGAGGCTGCTGGAGGAGAGCAACCGGGAACTCGACGCGTTCGCCTCGCGCCTCGCCCACGACCTCAAAACCCCCCTGGTCAGCCTGAAGGGCTTTGCCGACCTGCTGACCCGCACGGCCGGCCCGGACCTGGACGAGCGCAACCGTATGTTTTTGGAGAGGATCCGCACCTCGGCCGATCTTCTCAACGAGATGGTGGACGGTCTCAGGGAGCTGTCCCAGGCGAGCCGGCCGGTGGCCGAGCTCCACGAAATGGACCCGATTCCGGTGGTACGGTTGGCTGCCGAGAACCTGGCAGAGAGGGCGGTCCAGGCCGGGGTGAAGCTGGAGCTCCCGTCCGACGCGCCCCGGCTGCTGTGCGCCCGGGCCAAGCTGTTTCAGATCGTCCAGAACCTGCTCTCCAACGGGATCCGGTACGCCGACCCGTCCAAGGACGACCGGTGGGTGCGGCTGGAGTTCCGGCACGCCAACGATCGGGTGGTGCTGCGGGTGAGCGACAACGGCCTGGGGATCGAGCCGGAGGACCTGCCCCACCTGTTCGAGCCGTTTCGCCGGGGCAAGGCCGCGGCCAGGACGCCGGGGATGGGTCTGGGCCTGGCCCTGACTCACCGACTGGCCCAGGCCTGCGGCGCCCGGGTGGAGGTACGATCCGCGCCCGGCTTGGGCACCGCGTTCGAGGTGTGGTTCCAGTCCGCCAGGGGATGATGCCCCGGTCTTCCCGTCTCCTCCCCCTCTCCGGTCACCCCAGGCCCTTCCTCCAAGGGAGAAGGGCCGGGCAAGGGGGGGAGGGAACGGGTCGGACCCGGGGCCATCGGCCGTGGCGGACAGGGGGCGCTTGAGCGCCCCGAACCCCCGGATGCTGGCCGGGTGTCGTTGCAACCGACGGGGGCGAAAAGGTCTTTAGCTTTCCAGCGTTCCAGCCTTCTAGCTTCCCGGCCTTCCAGCGGGAATCACCGGCAAGGTGGGGCATGAGCGACCCCAGCACCGAACCCCTTGTGGACCTTTCGGCCCCCCGGAGCGTACGGGACCTGTGGGATGCCGGGCCACCCGTACGTCATCGGCTCCTGGCCCGCTTGATCCCGGTGCCGCTCCTGGAGCACTACGGCCTGGGCCCGCCCCGATCATGGTCCGAAGGGGCGCAGGGGGTATTCCGCTGCCTCGAGGTTCCGGGCGAGGACGCCGTTCGCTTGGAGGTGTGGCCCGACCCGGCCGGCGAGGACCCGGCCCTGGTGCTGGAGATCACCGATACCTACCTGGGCCACTTGGAGGCGTCGTGGATCGTGATCAACGACATCCACGGCCCCCGGTTCCACGTGGACCGGGACCCCCAGGGCAACCCCATCCCCTTGGGCTCGACCGT
The DNA here is from genome assembly GCA_027021615.1 of bacterium. Lineage (GTDB taxonomy): Bacteria > Desulfobacterota > Deferrisomatia > Deferrisomatales > Deferrisomataceae > Deferrisoma. The sequence goes on from JALUTY010000015.1 coordinate 19,052, forward strand.
GCGCAACCTGCGCGAGGAGATCCGGGCCCTGGCCGCGGGGCTGGCCCCCAACCAGGTTCGGCCGGGGCTGCGCATGTTCCGCCCCCTGATCCGGGGGGTGGAGGCGTTCGCCCGGACCCTGGGCGTGGAGATCCTGTACGTGGCGCCCCTGGCCTACCACAACGCCATCAAGTACGAGCAGTACGGGTTCACGTACTCGTCCGGCCAGGAGCAGATGGAGTGGATCCATCGCGAGTTCCAGCCCGGCGGGGTGCTGCGGGCACGCATGGACGGGTCGCGGCCGTTCCGCATGCCCTGGATGTCCGACACCGTGCGCGGCCGCTCTTGGGCCATCCACGACGCCGTGTTGGGACGACGGTGGATGGCTCCCCAGATGTACAAGTTCGTGGGCCGCGACTTCCGCACCCGCACCTTTCCCAACGCCGTGTGGTGACCCCATGCCCGACTACCCTTATGTGTACGGTGCGGCCGGCCCGCGGCCGGTGGAGCCGGGCGGCACCCGGATCCGGGTGTTCCGACGCCGTCCCCGGCGGGGCGAAGAAGGGGGCGAGCAAGAGGACCGGGGATCTGCCGAGGACCGATGGGCCGCCTGGCGGGAAGCCCTGGCCGTGGCTGTGGAGGAGCTGAACCGGGCCCTCGAGGCGGAAGGACTGGCCACCCGGTTCCGCTTGGTGGAGGAGGAGGCAGGCCTGGGCCTCGAGGTGACCGGGCTCCCGCCCGGGGCGAACCTCCCCCCCCTGCCCGAGGCCCTGGACCCGGGTGACCTGCCCGCCTGGTTCGCCCGGCTGCGCACCCGGCTGGGCCTTCTGCTGGACCGACGCGCGTAAACCTCCTCGTTCTTTTTTTCTCAAGTCTCCCCCAATATCGGCCGATCCGTGGTGCCCGGGGCGACGGACCGGTGTATCGACCCCTCAACCCCCTACAGCCGGGAATCTTCCTGCCTTGATCGACCGACCGACCCAAGCATTTCGAAGCCTTCGCCGGGCCCTGGTCGTGGGTCTGCTGTGCCTGCTCGCCCTGGGAGCCGCCGCCCTCTGGGGGCTCGACCGCCATACCCACATCATCCGGTCCCTGCGGGAGGTGGCCGTGGAGGACCTCTCGGCCATGGCCGCGCTCCAGGAGGCGGTGGCCGAGTTCGAGATCGCGATCCTCCGGTTCATGGAGTACATTGACCCCGACCTCTCCCGGGCCGAGAAGGCCCTGGATGCGGCCGAAGCGGCCCTGGAGCGCCTGCCCGAACCCCGCCGGGCCCGGCTGGCCCCGGCCCTGGCGCAGCTGCGCGACGGGGCCAGCGTTCTGGTGGACATGGCGGAGGACCCGGAGGTGTTCGAGGAGCTCGACCGCCAGTTCCAGGCCCTCGCCGCCCGGGCCGACGCAGTGAAGCAGGAGGTGGGCCGCGGCCTGGAGAAGCTCCGCCGGGCCTCCGCGGCCCGGGCCGAGACCGCGGTGGGCGAGTCCGCCTCGCTCCGGTTGTTCATCGGGGCCACGGCCGCGGCCGGATGGCTCGTGCTCCTTGCCGCGGCCGTGGTGAGCATCCGGTCGATCCAGGCCCCGTTCCGCCAGGTTCTGGCATTCCTCCAGGGTGCATCCCAACGGGACCTGACCGTGCCCCTGGAGGTGGGCGAGCGAAACGAACTGGGAGAGCTGGCCCGCGCCGCGGCAACCCTGCGGCAGAACCTGGTGGCCGGTCTGAGCCGGCTGAGGCAGGCGGCCGCCTCGCTGGCGGCCCAGAGCCACGCCCTGGAGGAGGAGGCCCAGGCGGGCCGGGCCCGGGCCGAGGAGACCCTGGGGCGGGTGCGCGAAGGCGGCGCCGCGGCCGGCAGGGTGGCCGGCGAGACCCGGGCACTGCGCCAGGCGGCCGAGAGCCTGCGGAAGCGGGCCGAGGAGACCGCGTCGGGGGTCCAGCAGATCCTGGCCATGACCGAGGAGGTGCGGGCCGAGATGGAGGGCCTGTGCCAGAGGGCCGAGGAGTCGGACCGGGCCGTCGAGGAGCTGGGTCGGGCGGCCTCCCAGGTGGCCGCGTTCGCCGAGCAGGTGGGCGCTGCGGCCCAGACCGTGGGCGCCTCGGCCGCCTCCATCGAGAACGTCGCCGCCACCCTGCGGCAGGGCGCGGTCGAGGGCCGCTCCCTCACGGCGGCCGTGCTGGACCGGGCCGACGAGGGGCTGGTGGCCATGGAGGAGGCCCGGGCCGCCATGGACCGGATCGGCCAGGCCGTGGCCGCAGCCGTGGACCGGTTCGACCGCCTCGACGCCGGCCTGGCCCGGGTGGGGCGGGTGCTCCAGGTGATCGACGAGGTGGCCGGCCGCACCAACCTGCTCTCGCTCAACGCGGCCATCATCGCGGCCCAGGCCGGTGAGAAGGGCCGCTCGTTCGGCGTGGTGGCCGGCGAGATCCGGGCCCTGGCCGAGCAGGTGAGCGTGGGCACCCGGGAGATCCGAGGCATCGTGGACGGGCTGGTGGCCAGCGGCCGCGACACGGCCGAGGCGATCGCCCGGGGGTCCGAGCGGGTGGCCGAGGGCCAGCAGCGGGTGCTCGCCACGGCCCGGGTCCTGGACGCCATCCACGAGGCGGCCCGCCTGGCCGCGGAGCACCTGGCCGCCATCGAGGAGGCCGGCACCGCCCAGGCCCGCGAGGCGGAACAGGTGGCCCGGGAGATCCTGCAGGTGATCCAGGGGGTCGAGGGCATCGTGGAGGCGGTGCGCACCCAGGAGCGCGAGGTGCACGCCGTGCACGAGCACATCGAGGCCATGGTGCGGGTGGCCCGCCAGACGGTCCGCGCCGCGGACGAGCAGACCCAGGGTACCGAGCTGATCACCCGGGGGGCCATGGAGGTGACCCGGGTGGGCGAGGAACTGGAGGCGGGCGCCGGCCGGTTGGACGAGTCGGCCGAGGCCCTGGCGGAGAACCTGGCCGCCCTGTCGGAGCGGGCGGCCGAGGATCTGGAGCGGGCCGGCAACCTGGAGGCGGCCGGCGAGACGCTGGCAGCCACGGCCAATCAACTGTCCCGACAGGTGGGTGCCTACCAGCTTCCCGACGAACCGACCGAGATCGCCCCTCCAAAGGGCAGCGCGTAGGGACCGCCCTCCCTCCCGCTCTTCGCCCCCATGCCAGCGCCCCGCTTTCCCGACTCATCCGCTCAAGTCCTTCGCTCCACAGGCCGATGCGAAAGCCGCACCGGCGGGGGCGAACATTCGTTCCCTTTTGCCTAGGAGGAAGTCCCATGAACAAGGTAATGTCCGTGGTAACGCTCCTTGGGCTGGCAACGTTCGCCGTGCCCCGCGCCCAAGCCATCCCGGCTTTCAGCCGAACCTACAAGACCGAGTGCGCCACCTGCCACACGGTGATCCCCCACCGCAACGCCTTTGGGGAGGCGTTCCGGCGCAACGGCTACGTGTGGCCCGGGGCCGAGGGCGCTCGCAAGCCTGCCAAGGGGATGGAAGCCCTGTGGAGATCCGGGGCTTTGGAGGCCGTGCCCGTCTCCCTGCTCGGCATGCACGACGCCCGGTACGACCGCGAGGCCGAAAGCGGGGACAAGCTGGACCTGGAGCCACACGAGTTCGAGCTCATGGCAGGGGGAAGCCTTCGTGACCGGGTGACTTTCTGGATGGAGTACCGGCTGGAAGAGGTGGAGGACAACGAACGCGAGGGCACCGAGATGGAGGAGGCGTTCGTGATGTTCCGCCGCGTGCTCGGCACCCCGCTCAACGTGAAGTACGGCCTCTTCCGGCCCGACCTCACCCTGTGGAAGCACAACGACCGCCTAACCGCGGCCACCTGGGCGCCCTTGGACAAGATCCACGGCGAAAAGCTCAAGAGCGCCAGGGACGGGGTCGAGATGAACGGCGTGTTCGGCGGCCGACTGTTCGCCGCCGTCGGCGCGGTGGACCGGGAGGAACAGGACGGGTACGAGTTCTACGGCCACGTGGCCTACAAGTTCGGCGGCACCGACCTCGACGGCAACGAACCCGAGATCGACCTGGAGGCGGATCCGAGCGTCTGGGACGACCTGGCCGTAACCCTCAGCGCCTACGGATACGTCGGCCGGCGCGGGGACACCGACACCCAGAGCTGGTCCCGGGTCGGGGCCGAGGCCGAGGTGGTGTACAAGGGGGTCACCCTGCTGGTGTCCGGGCTCAACGGCAGGGACGAGGTCGCCGGCGCGGACGACGCCGACACCTGGGTGTACGCGGCCGAGGCCCAGTACGTGTGCCGGGGCAAATACTTCATCCTGGCCCGGTACGAGTACAAGGACGAAGAGGGAGACGGGAGCGGGGTGATCAATCGGTTCATCCCGGCCGTGGGATGGACACCGGTTCCCAGCGTCCGTCTGAGCCTGGAGCACCGCTGGGAGAAGGCCGCCCCCGAGGTGGACAACACGACCCTGATGCGGCTCCTGTACAGCTTCTGATACCAAGTCGCATTCGAAGCCAGCGATTTGGGGGCCGTTGGCCCGGAGCGCTACGGCCGAGCCGTTCAAGCCGCTCGGCGCAGGGGAGCGCCCGCGGCGCGTGGTCTCACGCGCCGCAGCAGACCGAGCCGTAGCGGCTTCGGCGAGGCCGTCTTTTCCGGCGGAGGACCGACGGCCCTCAAATCGCCCCTCTATGAGCTCACCTGGATCGCAAATTGGTATGAGTGGGAGGCTCCCCATGATCCGCAAGATGGTTTTGGCCGCATGCCTGTGCAGTCTTCCCGCCGCGGCCCTCGCAGGGCTGGCCGTAGTCGGTCAGGGAGAGGCCCGGCGGTTCGACCCCTCGGGGTTCCCACCCGATATGCAGAAACGCTACGCACTCATGGAGGTCAAGTGCGCCAACCCGGCCGAAGGCTGCCATAGCCTGGGCAGGGTGGTCGAGGCCGTCACCACAGGCATCGCTCCGATCTCCCACACCCCCTTCGACAAGAAGGCCGCCAAAATGTACGGCATCAAGATGATGCGCAAGCCCGACTCCGGCATCGACAAGAAGACGGCCCGGGAGCTCGTCCGGCTCCTCTACTTCCTGCTGGAGCAGGCGCGCCCGTAGGGCCAGAGGCCAACCCTGTGCTCCCCAACGTCGGCCTCCGGGTCAAACTATTCGCCATCGGGCTCGCAGCGGTGGCCGCCGCAGCCGCGGTGACAGGGGGGTACGCCCTTCGCCGAGGCAGGGACGCCATCCTCGCAGAGGTGGAGGCGCGGATTTTGCGGGAGGCCGCGGCCGCGGCCCGGCGGGTAGCCGAGGTGCTGGAGGACTCCTGGGCCGACCTGGCCGTGTGGTCCAGCCTGGACGCGGCCCCCATGAGCCTGGACAACGGGGACCCGAAGTTCTTCGCCCAGTTCGCGGATGCGGCTGTCGCCCGAAAACCCGCCTACGCCCTCCAAGCCCTCATTCGGCCCGACGGCGCCGTGTTCGCCGTGAACGAGACCGGTCCGGGTGGGACGTCCTGGGCCTCCCACCCCCTTCCCCGGGCCTCGGTGGCACGGAGCCGGTGGTTTCGGGCCGTGGCGGGGGGTGCGGCAGGAGCCTTTGCCGGCCCCCTGGTCCCCGGGGAGCTCCTGCGGGCGGTCCCCGGGGCTCCACGGGGGATGCGGGTGGTCCTGCTCGCCCGGCCCGTGCTCGACCTGATGGACGACCTGGCCGGGGTGTGGGTATCGTGTCTGGACTGGGGCTGGTTCGAGGCGTACCTGGAACGGCTGGCCCTCCGCACCGAAGAGGGCGGCCTTCGAGGGTTTGCTGCGGTGATCGGCCCGGACGGCAAGGTGATTGGCCTCCCAGCCGGAGGGCCCCCCCCCCCGGACCTTTCCGCCTTGGGAGAGGTCGGCACGGACGGTGCCGGGGTTCAGACCATCGTTTTGGAGGGCGCTCCCCACCTGGCGGCGGCGGCCCCGGTGCTGGCCGAGGGCGTGCCCGGGGGCGGCGAGTGGAGGGTCGTCGTGGTCCGGGACCGGAAGGCCGCCCTTGCGCCGGTGCGGCAGTTCCGGCGCCGGCTGGCCGTGGTGGTGCTCGGGGCCTCGGCCGCGGTGGCGGCTCTGCTCCTCCTGGCGCTCCAGGCGACGGCATCCCAGATGACCGCGCCCTTGCGCCGGCTCGCCAGGGCTGTGGAGGTGCTGGGGCAAGGCACCCTGCCCGCGTCTCTCCCCCCGCCCCGGGATCCCACCCTCGCCGGGGTGTTCGACGCGTTCAACCACACTGTGGAGACCCTGCGCCGAGTGTTGCCGCGGGCGGGCCGCACCGCCGAGGCCGTGGCAGCGGCCAGTTCATCGGTGAACGAGGCGTTTCACGCCTACGATCGCCGCCAGGGCCGCCTCGCCGAGGCGAGCCGGTCGGCGTCCGAGGCAAGCCAGAACATGGCCGCCACCCTTCGCCGGTTGGCGGCCCATTGCGAGGACTTGGAACGATTGGCCGCGGACACCCGCTCCGCCGCCGAAGACGGCCGATCCCAGGTGGAGGCCACCCTGGAAACCGCTGCCGAGGGGGCCAAGGCCACGGGCGCGGTCACCGAGGCCCTCGGGGCCTTACGCCAGCCCCTCGAAAAGATCTCCGAGGTGGCGGGCACCGTGGAAGACGTCGCGGACCGAACCAACCTCCTTGCCCTGAACGCGGCTATCGAGGCCGCCCGGGCAGGGGAACATGGCCGGGGGTTCGCGGTGGTGGCGTCTGAGGTCAAGAAACTGGCCGACCAGACCGGCAAGGCAACCCGGGAGATCCAGACCTTGGCAGCAACGGTCCGGTCCGCGTTCGCCGAGGTGACCCGAAGGGCCGAGCAGGCCCGCCTCCGGGCGGCCGCCTCCATCGAGACGTCCCGGCAGACCGAGGTCGCCCTGGGCCGGATCCTGGAGGCCGCAGGGGCCAGCGCCGGGAGGCTGTTGGAGATCTCCCGGGCGATCGATGAACAGAGCCGCGCCGCTCCCCAGATCCCCCAACTGCTGGACTCGCTCGCCGAGGCCCTAGAGGCAACCCGAGGCGACCTGACCGCAGCCCGCGCCCAGGTGGAGGGGCTTCGGGACGCGGCCGACGAACTCCAGGCCGAGCTCTCCGGGTTCCGCACCGGGGGGTGATCCGGCCGGCTCAGCCCTCCCAGTCCGCCTCCACCGCGGCCCGCAGGGCCTCGCCCGCGTCCGGGTCGGCCGCGAGCACCTCGGCCCACGACGGGATCGGAGGGGTACCCCCCGGGTCCTCGCGGAACGCCTCGGCCGCCCCGGCCAGGGCCTGCGCGAACGTCTCGACCAGCCCCAGCTCGCCCCCGAGATCGTGGCCCAGGCCGTTGGCCGCGGCCAGGTGGCCATAGCGCCGCACCGCCTCCCGGGCCTCCCGCCGGTAGGCCACCGGCAGGGTCTGCAGCAGGTCCCGATCGAGCACCGCCCCCTCCTCGGCCAGGGCCCGGAACAGGGCCAGGGCGATCTCCCGGGCCATCCGCACCAGGCCCCGGGGCTCCCCTGCCCCTTCTCCCGTGGCCTGGTGCTTGTGGTCGTAGGCCACGGCCAGGTCCACCTGGCACACGGCCCGGGGGCTGCAGATCCGCCAGGCCTCGACCAGGGTGCCGATCTCCAGGCCCCAGTCGGCCGGGATCCGGGCCTCCCGGGCCAGCCGGGCTCCCATGGCGAACTCCCCGGCCAGGGGGTACCGGAACGAGGACAGATAGCCGAGCAGCGGGTGGGGCCCCAGGCACCGCGCCAGGGCCTCGAGCACCGGCCCCACGAACAGGCGACACACCCGGCCATGGAGCCGGTCGGTGACCCGTGCGTAGTACCCCTTGGCGAACCCGTACCCCAGGCCGGGGTGCACCACCGGCAGCACGAGCCGGTCGAGCAGCTCCCGCTCGTAGGTCACGATGTCAGTGTCGTGAAGCGCGATCGCTGCCGGAGGCCGGTCGGAGACCAGCAGGTACCCGTAGGCCATCCAGGCGGCCAAGCCCTTGCCCGGCTCCCCCAGGGCGAACCCGGCCGCCCGGATCCGGTCCTTCACCGCCGAGATCCTCGGCCCGTCGTTCCACACCACGCGAACCCGCCCTGGCAGCCGGCCGAACACCTCCCGGGCGTGTCGGAACTCGGCCTCGCCCGCTACCCCCAGGGTGACCACGGTCTCGGCCAGGTATCCCACCGACGCCAGCCGGTCCAGGATGCGGGGCAGGGCCGGACCAGCCAGCTCGGAGTACAGGCACGGCAGCACGAGCGCCAGCGGTGCCTCGGTCACGGCCTGCCCCACCCGGCGCTCCCACTCGGCCGGGTCGTGGCCGGTGAGCGCCTGGATCGTGGTGATGGGCCCGGTCTGCGAAAAGTCCGCCATATTCCAGTCCTCCGAGGATACATTGGGACCTTGGGACGGGAGACGGCCTCCTGGCCTCCCAGCCTCCCAGCCGTTACACTACGGCTCCACTTTACCTCATGGAGGGCCACGATGTCCCTACCCTTGCCCGAGGAGACGGCCAGCCTGTTCGTGCGGCTCCTGGAGATCGTGGAACGGCTGCGGGGGCCCGACGGGTGCCCTTGGGACCGGGAGCAGACCCCGGCAACCATCGCCCCCTATCTGGTGGAGGAGGCCTACGAGGTCCAGGAGGCCGTGGAGCGGGGCGAGCCGGCCGAGCTGCGCGAGGAGCTGGGCGATGTGCTGCTGGAGGTGGTGCTGCTGGCCCAGATGGCCCGGGAGCAGGGGGCGTTCACCGTGACCGACAGCCTTCGGGACATCTGCGACAAGCTGGTGCGGCGTCACCCCCACGTGTTCGGCGATGCCCGGGCCGACACCCCGGACGAGGTGGCCGTCTCCTGGGCCCAGATCAAGGCCCGGGAGAAGGAGGGCCGGGGTGTCGTCGAAGGGGTGCCCCGCCGCCTGCCGGCGCTGCACCGGGCCCGACGGGTCTCGGAGAAGGCGGCCGGGGTGGGGTTCGACTGGGATCGGGCCGAGGCGGTGCTCGAGAAGGTGGATGAGGAGCTCTCCGAGCTGCGCGCCGCCGTGCGCCGAGGCGACCAGGAGGGGGCGTCCGAGGAGCTGGGAGACCTCCTGTTCGCCCTGGTCAACCTGGGCCGCCACCTGGGGGTGGACGCCGAGCAGGCCCTGCACGGCACGGTGGAGAAGTTCCTGCGGCGGTTCGCCCGAGTCGAGACGGCCCTGGCCGGCCGTGGTCTCCGACCGGACCAGGTGGGGCTGGACGAGCTTGAAGCCCTGTGGCAGGCGGCCAAAAGCGGCTCAACCGCGGCCGAGACGCCGGCTCGCCACGGCGAGCAGCTGCCCGACCTCCCGGGCCCCGAGCACCCGGGCCAAACCGACATACAGCACTGCCCCGGCGGCCACGAGCCCCAGCACGGCCAGTAGGGCCCCCACCCCGCCCCCGCCGGGGAGCCAGGGCCGGGCGGCCGCCACGGCCGCGGCCATACCGACCGACCCTGCTGCCATGGGAGCCAACCGCCGGCCCAGGGCCCGCAGCCGGAGGGACTCACCCCGCCGGCCCAGGGCCCAGGCCAAGTAGGCCAGATTGAACGCGCTGGAGACCCCCGTGGCCAGGGCCAGCCCCACATGCTTCAGGGGTACCATCAGGGCCAGGCTCGCCCCCAGGTTCACCCAGAACGCCCACCACGAGGCCTTCACCGGGGTGCGGGTGTCGCCCAGGCTGTAGAACGCCGGAGCCAGCACCCGCACCCCGGCCACCGGGGCCAGGGCCCCAGCGTAGGCGACCAGGGCCCGGGCCGTGGCGTCCACGGCGGCCGGCCCGAAGGCACCCCGCCCGAACAGGGCGCCCACGACGGGCCCGGCCAGCACGGCCAGCCCGGCCGCAGCCGGCAGCACCACCAGTCCAGTCATGGCCAGGGCGTCCTCCAGGGTGCGGCGAAACCCCTCGTGATCCCCCCGGGCCCTCAGCCGACTCAGGCTCGGTAGCGCAGCCGTGCCCACGGCCACCGCGAACAGCCCGAGGGGCAGCTGGAACAGGCGCTCGGCGTAGTACAGGTACGACACGCTTCCGTCCGGGAGCCACGAGGCCAGGAACGTGCTCACCAGGATGTTCACCTGGTACACCGCCACACCGAACACTGCCGGCCCCATGAGACCGAGGATCCTCCGGATGTACCGATCTGCCGGGGCCCAGTCGGGCCGAAACCGGAACCCCAAGGCTCCCAGCGCCCGGATCTGAAGGGCCAGCTGCCACACCCCGCCGGCCAGGACACCGGCAGCCAGCGCCAGGATCGGGGGATCCACGAAGGGAGCCAGTCCCAAGGCGGCGACGATGAGGCACACGTTCAGCACCACCGGCGCGAGCGCGGGCGGCCCGAACACGTTCCAGGCGTTCAACATGCCGCCAGCCAGCGCCGTGAGACCGATCAGAGCGATGTAGGGGAACACCCATCGGGTGAGCTCCACGGTCAGGGCGAACTTGGCCGGGTCCCGGCCGAAGCCGGCCGCAATGGCCCGCACGATCCACGGGGCCCCGACCACGCCCAGGGCACTCACCCCCGTGAGCACCGCGGCCAGCAGGGTCAGCACCCGCCGTCCCAACCGCATGGCCGAGCCCCGGCCCTCTCGCTCGGTGACCTCCACGAACACCGGCACAAACGCCACGGTGAGGCTGCCTTCGGCGAACAGCCGACGCAGGGTGTTGGGAAGCCGAAACGCCACGAAGAAGGCGTCCAACGCGCCCCCGGCTCCGAACGCCCAGGCCAGGACCACGTCGCGTACCACCCCCAGCACCCGAGACAGGCCCGTGGCTGCCGAGACCACACCGGCAGCCCGAGCGATGCGGTGTCCTTCGCCTGCGGCCGGTTCGTTCGTGCCGCCCATGGCTCCTCCTGCTGGCGGGTCTGGGAGAGAGCGGGTAGGATACCACTACGGCTCCTCCGATTGGCCACCCGACCGAAGAGCGTTGACCGACGACCGAAGACCGACGACTGACTCTCCCCATCTTCTGGTGTTCGCCAAGGAGCCCGTGGCCGGCAGGGTGAAGACCCGGCTCATCCCGGTCCTGGGTGCGGTCGGGGCGGCCCGGCTCTACGAGGCGTTCCTGGAGGATCTGGGGGTCATGCTCGACCGCTGGGGCGGGGGCCGGGTCACCTGGCTCGTGGACGGAGACCCGGCCCACCCCTCGTTCCGGGGCCGCGAGGTCCGGGCTCAAGCCGAGGGCGACCTGGGGCACCGGCTGGAAGAGGCCTTCGCCTGGGCCTTCTCCGAAGGCCTGGGCCCCGTGGCGGTGGTCGGGTCGGACAGCCCCCTGCTGGTCCCCGGGCACCTGGACGCGCTTCTGGGGGCGGTGGGCGGCCCGGCTGAGGCGGCGGTGATCCCGGCCGACGACGGCGGTTACACAGGCCTTGCCCTGGGCGCCCCCTGCCCGGCCGCGTTTCGGGGGGTCCCGTGGTCCACCGGGGGGGTGCTCGTTCACACCCTGGGGGCCCTCGAGGCGGCCGGGTCCCGGGTGCAGGTGCTGCCGGCCGTTCCCGACGTGGACGAACCGGCCGACCTCCGGCGCCTGGTCGGCCGCCTGGGGAAGCGGCCCGGCCTCGCGCCCCACACGGCCCGGGCCCTGGGGCTCCGCGTGAGCGAAAGGTCCCACTCTTCCGCGCCGACGGCAGGGTCACCCCGCCGCGATCCGGCGAAAACCCGTTGACGTGCCGCCCGAAATTCGAAGGCCCCGGGCTGCCGGGGCGGGCGGGCCCGATGTTGCGGGGGCGCAGCCCCAACGACCACCCGAGAGACGAGCGAACGCCGTGGCATCCGAAAGCGAGAAGCTGATCCTCCTGGAAGACATCTCCCGGATCGTGGTCTCCTCCCACAACCTGGGGGAGACCCTCAACCAGATCACCGGGCTGCTGCGGGAGCGCCTGGGAGTGGAGGTGTGCTCGGTCTACCTGCACGAGGGGGGGGACCTGGTGCTCCGGGCCACCCGGGGGCTGAACGCCGAGGCCGTGGGCCGCATCCGTATGGCTCCGTCCGAGGGGCTGACCGGTCTGGCGTTCACGACGGGCGAGCCCGTCAACGAGGAGCGGGCCGACGCGCACCCGCGGTTCAAGTTCTTCCCGGGCATCGGCGAGGAGCGGTTCCGGTCGTACTTGGGGGTGCCCCTGATCCACCGCCGGCGACCCATCGGCGTGCTGGCGGTCCAGACCACCGAGGCCCGGCGGTTCACTCCGGATGAGGTTCGGCTGCTGGTCACCGCGGCCAGCCAGGTGGCTCCCCTGATCGCTCAGGCGCGGCTGCTGGACGCCCAGGCACGGACTGAAGAGCCCGAGCCGCCCCATCCCCCCGCACCGGCGTTCCTGCGCGGCATGGCGGTGTCATCCGGGTTCGCGCGGGGGCGTGCCTACCCCCTAACCGAGGAGCTGGGGCTGGAGCCACCGGCCGAGCCGGCGCCCGAGGATCCCCGGGCCGAGCTGGACCGCCTGGAGGCCGCGGTGGAGGCCAGCGTGGCCGACGTGGAAGGGCTGCGGGACCAGGTGACCCAGGCCCTGTCCCCCGAGGAGGGGGCGATCTTCCACGCCCACCTGCTGATCCTGGAGGACCGGTCGCTCCGGGCCAAGATCCGCGAGCGTGTCCTGGCCGGCGCGTCGGCCGGCCAGGCCGTGGTGGCCGTCGCCCGGGAGTACATCGGTGCGTTCCTGCGGGTCGAGGACCCCTACCTGCGGGAGCGGGCCGCCGACGTGCGCGACGTGGCCCTGAGGGTTCTGGACCACCTGCGGGAGGGCCAGCCCTCGGGCAGGGCCATCCGGTTTTCCCGAGCCACGGTGGTGGTCGCCGAGGACCTCACCCCGTCCCGGTTCGTCCAGCTTCTCCAGCCCAATCTGGCCGGGGTGGTGCTGGCCAAGGGCGGCCGCAACTCCCACACCGCCATCCTGTGCCGCTCGGCCGGGATCCCAGCCGTGATGGGGATGGGGGACCTGCCCCACGTGGAGCCCGGAGCCGAGACCATTGTGGACGGGAACGCGGGCGTGGTCTACTTCGAGCCCCCCGGGCCGGTGGTGCAGGAGTACGCTCGGCTCGAGGCCGACGCCGCGGCCGTGGAGTCGGACCTCCGGGCCCACCTGGCCGAGCCCTCGGTCACCCGCGACGGGGCGCGGGTGAGGCTGCTGGGGAACGCGGCGCTTCTGAGCGACGTACCCCGCATCCTCGATGCCGGCGGCGAGGGGGTGGGGCTGTACCGCACCGAGTTCCCGTTCCTGGTACGGGACCGGTTCCCTGACGAGGACGAGCAGGTGGAGATCTACCGCCGCATCCTTGAGGCCCTGGACGGCCGGGCGGCCACCCTGCGCACGCTCGATGTCGGCGGGGACAAGAGCCTCCCGTACCTGCGCCTGCCCCGGGAGGAGAACCCCCACCTGGGGTGGCGGTCGATCCGGGTCAGCCTCGAGATGGACGAGCCGTTCCGGATCCAGATCCGGGCCCTTCTGCGGGCCAGTCTCCACGGCCCCCTGCGGATCGTGTTTCCCATGATCTCCACGGTGGAGGAGCTCACCCAGGCACGCGCCATTGTGGAGAACGAGCGCGCCAGGCTGGCTCGCCGGGGGATCGAGGTGCCGGCGGTGGCCGTGGGTATTATGGTGGAGGTGCCCTCGGCCGCGCTGTCCCTGGACCGGCTGGCACCCTTGGCGGACTTCTTCTCGGTGGGCACCAACGACCTCGTGCAGTACGTGCTGGCGGTGGACCGGGCCAACCCCAGGGTGGCCCACCTGTACACCCCCCTACACCCGGCCGTTCTCGAGCTGCTCCACCGGGTGGCCCAGGTGGGCCGACGAGAGGGCAAGCCCGTGTCGGTATGCGGGGAGATGGCAAGCCGCCCCCTGGGCGCGGCCGCCCTGCTCGCCCTGGGGATCGAGGAGCTGTCGGTCAGCCCCGGATCGCTGCCGCGGGTCCGTCGGCTCATCCAGACCGTGCACAAAGAAGGTCTTCGGGCGCTGGCCCCTTCCCTGCTTGCAGCACAAGGGGCGGCAGAGGTGGAGGAGCGTCTCGCCACCGAGCTCCGGCGCCAGAGCGTGCCCGACGGCCTGCTGCGGCCCCCGGGTCGCGAAAACGCTGTTTTTACCAGCAACCCCCTTGAGTTCCGACACCAACGCGGGTAAAGTCGGCGCGTTGCGGCTTCCGAAGGGTGTGCGCCCCCCTTTTCCCGAAAACAAGGAGGATCTCATGAACAAAGCCGAACTGCTCCAGGAAATCAGCGTCAAGGCGGGACTCCGGGCAAAGGAGGCCGAGGCCCTGCTTGAGGCGTTCATCGCCACCACCGAAGAGACCCTGGCCAAGGGCGACAAGGTCTCAATCACCGGGTTCGGCACCTTTGCGGTGACCGAACGGGCGGCCCGCAAGGGCCGCAACCCCCAGACCGGTCAGACGATCGACATCCCCGCGAGCAAGACCCCTCGGTTCACGGCCGGCAAGAGCTTCAAGGACGCCGTGAGGTAGCTTGTGGGATCCTTCCGGCCTCCCACGCACAAATCGGGCGGCCCCTCGGGGCCGCCCGATTTGTGCGTCCAGGGCCGGGGACCACGCCTAGCCCGCACTATTCATGAAGTCATGAAGCCTTCTACTACAACCGCCGATTGCACGCCATCTCGGGGCGTGCTCGCGCCTCGGGGCTCGACGTACCGTCCAGCACGCCTGCACCCCTCGTGCGCTCGTGCTTGCCCCGATCTGACGCACACTCGGCGGTTTCGCGACGGACGCCCATGAACCGTACGGGTTTCTCTAAGGGTTGGGGGCCACCACGTCTACCTTGGCCGACTTTCGCAGCTCCGCCAGCTTGGCCTGCACCGCCTGGTCTAACGCCCGGGCCTGGAGGTACTGGGCGATGGAGTCCTTCACCTCGTCGAACTTCTTCTCGGCGGCATCCTTGCGGTCGGTCACCTTGATCACGTGGTACCCGAACCGGGTCTCCACCACGTCGCTCACCTTGCCTTTCTCCAGGGCAAAGGCCGCGTCCGCGAACGGCTTGACCATGCGGTCCCGGGTGAAGAACCCCAGATCCCCTCCGTTGGAGGCGCTACCCGGGTCCTCCGAGTTCTCCTTGGCCAGCGTGGCGAAGTCCTCACCTGCAGCGGCCCGCTTCTGGAGGGCCTCGGCCTTCTCCCGGGCGGCTTTCCGGTCGGCCTCGGAGGCTGAGGGATCGGTGCGGATCAGGATGTGGCTCGCCCGCACCTGCTCGGGCGTGGCGAACTTGTCCTGGTTGTCGTCGTAAAACTTTTTCACCTCGTCGTCCGAGACCTTCACGTTCGGCTGGATCTCGGTCTCCACGTAGTGACGCACCAGCACCTGCTGAGCGATCAGGTCCTTCAGGCTGTCCTCGGTGAGCTGCTCGCCCGCCAAGGCCTTCTGGTAGGTGGCCTCGTCCGGGAACCGGCCCTTGATGCCCTTGAGCTCCTCGTCCACCTTGGCCTCCAGGCCGTCCACCGGCTTCTTCTTGGCCTCCTGGTACAGGAGCGTGCGGTCCACCAGCTGACGCAGAACGTCCTCCTTCATCTTGGCGTTGGGCTGGCTCACTCCGCCGTGCATACCGCCGGTGAGCTGCTGGAACCGCCGCAGGTAGGCCGCCATGGCCCGGTCGAACTCGGCCTTGGTCACGGCTTGACCGTTCACCACCGCGACGGGCGCGTCGGGGGACAGGGCGGCCCCCTTCTCGGCTCTCGGTTTCGCTGCATCGTCCCCCGCCAAGGCAGGGCCGCCCAAGGCGAGGCCCGCCAAGACCAGTCCGGCTACCACTCGCTTCATCACATGCTCCTTCTTCGTTGGGTTTCGGGCGCCCCAGGGCACCCTCGGGATGACACACGGTACGAACTGCGAACCCGGGGTCCGCTCGAAACGGCTGCGAACCCAAGCGTCCGGGCCACGTCGGCCCAGCGGTCGAACTCGGTCTCGTCCAGGTAGCGAGCCACCGGCACCCGGCCCGGGCCCGGGCGGAGATACTGACCCAGGCACACGGCGTCCACTCCGGCGTCCCGCAGGTCGGCCAGCACCCGTCGCACCTCGCCGGCGGTCTCGCCCAACCCGAGCATGAGCCCGCTCTTCACGGTTCGGCCGCGGGCGAGCCCCGCCAGCGTCCGCAGCACACCCAGGCTCCGGGCGTAGTCGGCCCCCGGCCGCACCCACGGGTACAGCCGGGGCACGGTCTCCAGGTTATGGGCCAGCACCTGGTACGGGGCGCCGGCCACAGCGGCCAGGGCCTGCGGGTCCCCCTTGAAATCGGGCACCAGGGCCTCGGCCGTGACCGGCCTAGGCAGGGCTGCCACGGCCCGAGCCACGGCCGCGTACTGGCCGGCCCCACCGTCCGGAAGATCGTCGCGGGTGACGCTGGTGACCACCACGTGGTCCATGCCCAGCCGTGCGGCCAGCTCCGCCACCCGGGCCGGCTCGTCCGGGTCCACCGGCTCCGGCTCCCCGGGCTCCACGGCGCAGAAGCCGCAGGCCCGGGTGCAGCGCCGGCCCAGGATCAGCACGGTGACATGGCCGGCATCGTAGCACTCGGGCCGGTTGGGGCACAGGGCCCCCTCGCACACCGTGGGGATGCCGAGGTCCTCGAGCACGCGCCGCGTGCGGCGCAGACCGCTCGGGCGAACGCGGATCCGGGGAAGTGACAGGGGGGGGGAGACAGACAATCCAGAAGCGTTCCGTTTCAGCCCGGAAGGCCCATGCGCCTCTCCGGGCCCGGCGGCGTGGACCCGCCGGGGGACCGGGGTGTAGGCTAGCGCGCCACGAGACAACACCAGCCGAGTTCGTGGGAGACGAGTCTACCATGCCCTCCCCCAGCACACCACCCGAAACCCCCCGGCCCCGCCGCCAGGTCCGGGTCTTCGCCCTGGCCGACCGGGGCATGGGCATGGCCCACCTGGACGGCAAGGTGGCGTTCGTGCCCCGGGCCGCCCCGGGCGACACTGTGGAGGTGGAGGTGGTCCGGGAGAAGCGCCGATACGTCACGTGTCGGCTCGTGCGGGTGGTGGCCCCCTCTCCCCTTCGGCGCCCCCCTGCTTGTCCCCACTTCGGCCGGTGCGGCGGGTGCCACTGGCAGCACCTGCCCTACCCCGAGCAGCTGGCGGCCAAGGCCCGCAGCTTCCAGGGGTTTGTTCGGAGCCGGCTCGGTGTGGGGGCCACGGGCCGGTTTCGGGACCCCATCGCCTCCCCAAAGGAGCTCGGGTACCGAAACCGGGTGGGCTGGAAGGTGCGCCAGCTGGGGGAGCGCGTCGGGGTAGGGTACTTCGGGGAGGGCACCCACCGGCTCGTGCCGGTATCGGAATGCCCCGTGGCCCATCCCGCTCTGGAGGGCCTTCTGGAGCCCCTGACCCGGTTCCTGCAGGGGTTCCGGCCGGCCCGGGGGCATCTCCCCCAAGTGGACCTCCAGGTGGACGGGGAGGGCGGGGTGTGGGCGGTGTTCCACACGCTGCGCGCCCTGGAGCCGGCCGAGCGGCGCGAGCTCCTCGAGTTCTGCGGCCGGGCGGGGCTCCGGGGGGCGGCGGTGCAGGCCGGTCGCAAGCACACCCTCGAGCCCCTGGCCCAGGACCTCGGACCGATGCCGTTCTCGGTACGGGCCGCCGGCCGCGACCTGCCGGTGGGCGTGAGACCCGGGGGCTTCGTGCAGGCCAACCCCTGGGTGAACCAGACCCTGGTGGACGAGGTGGCGGCCTTGGCGGCCCTGTACCGGGGGGGTGAGGTGCTGGAGCTCTACGCCGGCGCGGGCAACTTCACCCTGGCCTTGGGGCTCGAGGCCCGGCGGGTGGTGGCTGTGGAGGGGTATCCGCCGGCCGCAGAGGACCTGGCCCGAAACACCCAGGCCCTCCTGGGATGGACCCATGTGGAGGCCCGGCCCGAGTCGGCCGCTCGAGCCCTCGACCGCCTGGCCCGCCAGGGGTTCCGGCCCCAGTTCGCCCTGCTGGACCCCCCGCGGGAGGGCGCCTCGGAGGCGATGGAGGGCCTGGCCAGCCTGGCGCCGGAGCACATCCTGTACGTGTCGTGCTCGCCGTCCACCCTGGTGCGGGACCTGGGAATCCTGCTCGGCCGGGGGTACCAAATCGAATGGATCCGGGCCGCGGACATGTTCCCCCAGACGGCCCATCTGGAGAGCCTCACCCTGCTGCGGAGGCTTTGACTCCCCGGAGCGGGGGTGCGTAAAATGCCGCAGCTTCGTCTCGGACGACAAAGTGAGTTGCACCGATTCCCAAGCTGTTTCGGTGGCAGGGGCACGGGTTTCAGGAACCGGAGTTCAGCGGACAGAAGACAGGGAGGGAAGGAACGACAGGCTTGATCCGGTGTCCGACAGCGTGCGGTCACAACCTGTCCACTGAAATCTGTCTTCTGCCCCCTGATTCGCAGACCCCATGCCCCCGAAGCGTGGATGACGGCCCAGAAGCTGCCCAGCTGTCTGGCCGTCTATCGCGGGCCGAAGGCCCGAAGCAACTGCCCCAGGGCCGCGGAAGAGACCATGCCCAAGCCGAAGATCCTGATCGTGGACGACGAGTATCTGATCCGGTGGTCCCTGTCGGAGAACCTCCAGAAGGAGGGGTATCGGTGCGTGTCCGCCGAGACCGGGGAGGAGGCGCTCGACCTGTTCCGGGCCGAGGCGCCGGACCTTGTCCTGCTCGACATCAAGCTGCCGGGCATCGACGGGATCCAGGTGCTCCAGCAGATCAAGGAGGCCGACCCGGACACCCCGGTCATGATGATCACGGCCACGACCCAGGTGGAGGTGGCGGTCAAGGCCATGAAGCTCGGGGCCTACGACTACGTGGCCAAGCCCTTCGACCTCACCGAGATCCAGACCAAGGTCCAGCACGCCCTCGAGACCACCCAGCTGCGGCAGGAGGTGGCCTACTTCCGCAGCCAGCAGGCCCACCGCCAGGGGTTCGACGGGATCATCGCGGGCTGCCCCCGGATGCAGGAGGTGCTGTCCGTGGCACGCCGGGTGGCCCGGTCATCGTCCACCACCGTGCTGCTCACGGGGGAGAGCGGCACGGGCAAGGACGTGCTCGCCCGAGCCATCCACTGCGAGAGCCCCCGGGCCGAGCGGCCGTTCATGCCCATCAACTGCACGGCCCTGCCCGAGGAGCTGCTCGAGAGCGAGCTCATGGGCTACGAGAAGGGGGCCTTCACGGATGCCAAGAAGACCAAAAAGGGCCTGTTCGAGCTGGCCGACGGCGGCACCATCTTCCTGGACGAGATCGGGGATATGAAGCCGGGCCTCCAGTCCAAGCTGCTGCGGTTCCTGGAGGACCGGTCGTTCAAGAGGATCGGCGGCAAGGAGGACATCGAGGTGGACGTGCGGATCATCGCCGCCACCAACGCCGACCTGGAGCGGGCCATCGAGGAGAAGCGGTTCCGGGAGGACCTGTTCTACCGGTTGAGCGTGGTTCCGATCGTGCTCCCCCCCCTTCGGGAGCGCCAGGAGGACATCCTGCCCCTGGCCTACCACTTCCTCGATATTTACAACCGGGAGTTCAAGACCTCGTTCCGGGGGTTTACGGCCGAGGTCGAGGCGTTCCTGACCCGCTACGACTGGCCCGGCAACATCCGAGAGCTACGCAACGCGGTGGAGCGGGCCGTGATCCTCTCGACCGGCGACGAGATCGGGGTGGAGGCCCTGCCGTGGAAGATCAGGGGCGGCGAGCGGGCACGCGGCCCCGGGGGCCCCGACCGGGGGCCGCCACCGGGTGTGGTGGTTCTCCCCGATCACGGGGTGGACATCGAGGAGGTCGAGCGGGAGCTGATCGTTCAGGCCCTGGAGAAGACCGGCAACAACCAGACCCGTGCCGCCAAGATGCTGGGGCTCACCCGCGACGCCCTGCGCTACCGGATGAAGAAGTACGATCTTCTGTAGGCCGAAGGCCCACAGCCAACCACCAACAACCGTATCCACGTGGAACCACTCGTCCGCGTCGTTCCCGTCTTTCTCGTGATCCTGGTGGGCTGGGTCGGCCGCCGGGTGGGGCTGATCCCTCCGGGGTTCCAGGCTCCGGCCAACCGGGTGGCCTACTACCTGGCCGTGCCGTGCCTCATCTTCCTCAAGATCTCTGCGGCCCCCTTCCGCGAGGTGTTCCGGCCGGGGGGGATCCTGGCGGCTCTGGCGGCCGTGGTGACGGTGTGGGTGGCGGCCCAGGCCGCAGCCCGGGCGTTGGGGCTCAAAGGGGGGACCCAGGGCACGTTCGTTCAGGCGTCGGTCCACGCGAACCTGGGCTACATCGGCCTTGCCGTCGCCTACTACGCCTTGGGGGACCGGGGTCTTCAGTTCGCCGGGGTGTACGCCGCCTTCTTCATGCTAGCCAACAACTTCCTGTCGGTCGTGGCCCTCACGGCGGCCTCGGGCCGACGCCCCGGCGTGGCGCGGCTCACAGCCCGGATCGGGCTCCAGCCGGTGATCGTGGGAAGCCTGTTGGGGTTGGTCTGGAGCTTCTTCCAGCTGCCCCTGCCCGGCCTGGCTCGGGAGACCATCCGGATCCTCGGCAGCATGGGCCTCCCCCTGGCCCTGTTGCTGATCGGCGCCGACCTGGGGCTGGACGCCCTGCGCAGGCCCTTGCCGGCCGCGGCCTCCCTTGGCCTCAAAAACCTCCTCCTCCCCGCCCTGGGTATGGTGCTCCTGGGGCTGGCCGGGGCCGGCACCACGGAGCGAGCCGCGGCTGTGGTGCTTCTGGCCGCGCCCACTGCCACCCTAACCCTGGTGATGGCCCGGGAGCTCGGGGGCGACCCGGCGTTCGCCTCCACCGCCATCAGCCTGAGCACCCTGGCGAGTGCCGCCACCCTGCCCCTCTGGCTTGCCCTGGCCCATTGACCCCACGACCGGTTGACCGGCACCCAGAGGTTCCCGTACAAGTACCGGAGGGTGGTCGTCCGGCTCGAACGAACGCGTCGCGAGACCCCCTGTCTTGGCCGTACAACACCGCAGGCGATCATCACCGACCCAAACCCGTTCTCTCAGCACGGAGGGGTACCCTATGAGCCAGATCGTGTCGTCCCAGTCCCAGCAGTTCGACAAAGCCCTCGAGCTGGGCCGCCCGCCCAACGTCCGCAGGCTGTTCCCCCACTCCCGGGCCCTGATCGTGAGCGGAAAGGTGATCGACCGGGCCATGCTGGCCAAGGGCGGGGCCATGGCCATCGCGGCCAACGCCCGGAACCGATTCGTGATCCACGGGGTGCTCCGGGCGGCCCAGAGGGCCAACGCCGCGGTGATCATCGAGATCGCGAAGAGCGAAGGAGGTGCGGACGCCTACTGCGCTGTGAACTACTGGAACATGGCCACCTACGTGGACCAGGCGGCCAACGAGCTGGGGCTCACCGTCCCGGTGGCGGTCCACGCCGACCACTACACCCTCAAGGAGCCTCGAGACATCGAGGCGGCCCGCACCCAGATTCCCAGCATGTTCGATGCGGGCATCACATCGATCGCCATCGACGCATCCCATCTTCCCGACGACGAGAACCTGCTGGCGAACCTGGACCTGTACCGGTACGTGCCGGCCTGGGCGGGGCTTGAGACCGAGGTGGGCGAGATCAAGGGTGCGGCAGGTCTGTCCACTGTGGATGAGGCCCGCTTCCTGATCCAGGGGCTTAACGCGAACGGGGTGTTCCCCGACTGGATCGCCCTGAACAACGGCACCACCCACGGCATCCAGGCCTCGGACGCCGGCATCCAGGTGGAGCTCACCGCCGAGATCCACGAGGCCCTCGAGCCTTACGGCGTGTCCGGGGCCCAGCACGGAACCTCGGGGAACAGCTTCGACAGGCTGCGGCGCATCGCGGCCGAGACCCGCACCACCAAGGCCAACGTGGCCACGGCCCTGCAGATGATCTCTTGGGGGGTGAAGGTGAACGAGTACGGCAACGCCATTTTGGACGACCGGGGACGGTTTGTGCGTGAGCCCGGGGCCGGGGTCTCCGACGAGCTGTGGGCCGAGATGGTGGCCTACGCCGACGAGCGGGGCTGGAAGAAGGGCGACTACAAGAAGCTCAACCTACCCTTCGAGAACAAGCTCTGGGCCCAGCCAGCCGAGATCCGCGAGCGCATGGTGCGGGGGGTGGAGGAGTTCGTGTACCACCTGCTCACGCGCGTGTTCAACACGGCCGACACCGCACCCTTGGCCATCGAGGCGATCCTTCGGGCCGAGTCCCACGACCTGGGCCCCAAGGCGGAGCGTCTGGAGAACCCGGCCGAATGGACCGAAGAGAAGGTCCGCGAACGGGCCAAGGCCCTTCAGAAGGAGGAGGGCCCGGGGGGGGACTTCGACGACTGAGACCAAGTTGCGTTCGAAGCCAGCGATTTGGGGGCCGTTGGCCCGGAGCGTTACGGCCGGGCCGTTCCAGCCGCTCGGCGCAGGGGAGCGCCCGCGGCGCGTGCTCTCACGCGCCGCAGCGGACCGAGCCGTAGTGGCTTCGGCGCGGTCGTCTTTTCCGGCGGAGGACCAACGGCCCCCAAATCGCCCCTCTATGAGCTCATCTTGATCGCAAATTGGCATGAGAGTGAGACTCTGTCCCACCCACACCCTGAGAAGGGGGAAATCCATGCGTGTTCGCCTTGCCGTGCTCGTCCCGGTCCTCACGGCCCTGGTGCTCCTCGGTGCCTGCTCCAAGAGTCCCGAGGAGAAGTTCGCCCTCCACAAGGCCCGGGGCCACGCCTTCCTGGAGGAAGGCAAGACTGACGAGGCGGTCCTGGAGCTCCGGGGCGCCCTGCAGATCAAGCCCGACTCGCCCGAGGTGCTGTTCGACCTCGGCGAGGCGCTCCTGAAGAAAGGACGGATCCGCGAGGCCTACCAGACGTTTCGTAAAGTCTCGGAGCTGGAGCCCGACAACCTCGACGTGCAGATCCGGCTCGGCAACCTGGAGCTGCTGGCCAACATGGCCGCCGAGTCCCGGAGCCGCGCCGAGAAGGTTCTGGCCGACGCGCCGAACCGGGCCGACGCTCACATCCTGCTCGGCAAGGCGTACCTGCGCGAGCGCAAGCTGGAGGAGGCCCTGGCCCAGTTCGACAAGGCCATCGAGCTCGAGCCGCAGAAGGTCGAGTACCGCCTGGTCAAGGCCACGGTGCTCCTGGGAGTCAAGCGGCTGGAGGAAGCCCGCAACGAGATCGACCGGGCCCTGGAGATCAAGCCCGACAGCCGGGACGGCCTGCTGCTGCTCGCCCAGGTGGCCGATCTCCAGAAGGACCCTGAGGCCGTGGACCGGGCCTTCACCAAGGCGCTCAACACCTCGCCCGACGACCCTGCCGTGTGGTTGAGCTACGGCAACTACTGGATGACCAAAGGCGATGTGGACAAGGCGGTGGACGCCTTTCGCAAGGCCGGCGAGAAGGAGAAGCGCACCACCCGGGGATGGGAGAAGGTGGCCGAGGTCGCCTTGGCCCGCCGGGACCTGGACCTGGCCCGGGAGGCCGTGGCCAAGATCCGGGAGAAGAACCCCAAGAGCGCGGTGGCCCTGTACTACGAGGGCCGGATCTTTCTCCAGCAGCGCAAGTTCGACGAGGCCTCCGCCCGGCTCGCCCAGGTGCTCCAGCAGTACCCAGAGCACCCCGAGGCCCACTACTTCCAGGGCCTGGCCCGGTACGGGAGCGGCAGCCTGGAGCTGGCCCAGGCCGAGCTGGAGAAGGCCGTGCAGGTCAACCCCGGCTTTTACAAGGCCCGGATGCTCCTGGCCCAGGTGCTCCTGGACCGCCGGGACTTCGAAGGCGCGCTCAAGGCCACCGATCCCCTGGTCTCGACGCCTAAGGTCCACACCGAAGCGGTGCTGATCCGGGCCACCGCCCTCATGGGCCTCGACAAGCCAAAGGAGGCCCGGAAGCTCCTGGAGGCCCTGGTCGAGGCCGTGCCCGGCCACGGCCGGGCGTGGGAGCGGCTCGGAGTGTGCTACGTCACTCTCAAGAAGCCCGACCAGGCCCTCAAGGCGTTCCGCAAGGCCATGGAGACCGATCCAACGAACCTGCGGCCGGTGATCCTGGCCACGGCCCTGCTCACGGCCCAGAAGAAGACCGGCGACGCCGTGAAGCTGGTTGAGGGTCACGTCCGGGCCGGCAACGACTCGGCCCCCGCCCGGATCCTGCTGGCAAAGGCTCGGCTCGCCGCCAAAGACAAGGACGGGGCCCGCAAGGACCTGGAGAAGGCCATCGAGCTCGACGAGAACGCGGCCGAGGCCTACCTCCTGCTGGCCCGGCTCCAAAGCGGGCCGGACGCCGGTGACAAGGCCCTGGCCGATCTGGAGAAGGCCGTGGAGAAGCGGCCCGACTACCTGCCCGCCTGGGTGCTCAAGGGCTCGCTCCACGACCTTCGGGGCGAGTACGACGCGGCCAACGAGGCCTACCGCAAGGTGCTCGACCGCAACCCTGATTTCATCCCCGCGCTCAACAACCTGGCCTGGAACCTCTCGGAGCACGGGGGCAACATCGACGAGGCCCTGAAGTTCGCCGAGCGCGCCGTGGAGCTGGCCCCGGACTCCCCGCCCCTGAACGACACCCTGGGTTGGATCTACGTGAAGAAGGGGGTGCCCCTGAAGGGAGCGCGGCACCTGGAGGCCGCGGCCGAGGGCCTGCCCGACAACCCGGTGGTCCAGTACCACCTGGGGGTGGCCTACGCCCGCCTGGGCGAGAAGAAAAAAGCCCGGTCCGCCCTGAAGAAAGCCCTGAAGCTCGCCAAGAACTTCCCCGGCGTCGACGAGGCCCGCAAGGAGCTGGAGGCCTTGGGGGCGGACTGATACTGCGGTGACCGACAACCGCATTCTCCACCCCACCATCGTCCTCGTCGAGCCCCTGTACGGCGGAAACCTGGGTAGCGTGGCCCGGGTCATGGCCAACTTCGGGCTCTGGGATCTGGTGCTCGTGAACCCGGCCCCGGACGTCCTGGAGGATCCGCGCCTGGAGCCCATGGCGAGAAAGGCCGTGGCTCTGGTGCGGGGCGCGAGGATCGTGGGCACCCTGGCCGAGGCCCTGGCCGAGGCGGAGCTGGCGCTGGGGTTCACCACCCGGCTGGGCCGCCGCCGCAACGACGGCCTCGGGCTCCGGCAGGCCGTGGAGCAGGCGGCCCGGGAGCTTGCGCCTGACGCCCGCGTCGCGGCCGTGTTCGGCCGGGAGGACGCGGGCCTCACCACGGCCGAGATGGACCTGTGCCACTGGCTGGTGCGGATCCCCACGGACCGGGGGCTGCCCAGCCTCAACCTGGCCCAGGCCGTGGGCCTGTTCTGCTACGAGGTGCGCATGGCCCGGTTGGCCGTAGCGCCCGAGTCGGTGCCGTACCGGCCGGCCACGGTGGCCGAGATGGAGGGCATGTACGCCCACTTCGAGCGGGTGCTGTGGGAGATCGGGTTCATCGAGGAGGAGAGCCCGGAGCGCATGATGAACCAGATCCGCCGGATCTTTTCCCGGCGGCTCCCGAGCCCCCGGGACGTGCGGATCCTCCGGGGCATCCTGTCGAAGGTGGAGCTGGCCCTGCGCCGGCCGGAGCTGCGGAAAGCGCCCCCGGAATGAGAGAGTTCGGGCCTTCGGCCTGCTAGGAGGCTGGAAGGCTAGGAGAGGCTATTAACCCGGCGGATAAACAGGCGCTATCGCTCCCTGCTCGGAGGGACGTCGGTCTGCCACGCCCTACCGAGATAACAAAATTAACCATTGGGGCCCTTATACAAGGGACCTGCATCTCAGGAACCGGGAGTCGGTGGACAGAAGACAGGGGAGAACCGCTCCTGCAGTTCTCCTGTCTATTATTAATACCAACGGAAGTATTGCCAGATCCCTGGCGCTCACAAGGGAACCAGCGGGTGGGGGCTGGTGGAGAGCCGGGCGCGGCCCCTCACGTCGCCGCGCCCTCACCAAGCCTGAATCGCCTTGGAAGTTCCGGAACTTCCGCCACCGGCGCCCCGGCCTACCGGGCTGACAACGGCATGCGAAGGCGCAGCGAAGAGGGTGCCGCACTCGCGCCCGGCCGGAGCCAGCCCCCCACCCGCGTCCGGCAATACCTTCGTAGGCCTTAGTATCCTCTGAACTCTGCCCCCTGATACGGCCACGCCCGGCGCTCCGGCAGGTCCCTCGCCCCCCGAAATCGTGAAGAGGAGGCGGAGGGGCGTAGTAATGAGTAGAACGCGTGGGAATCCGGGAGGTTTTCAAGCCTCCTAGCATTCCAGCTTTCTAGCTTTCCAGCCACTTGGGGGACCGATGGCCTGACCGATGCGTGTTCCGTTTCGCAAAAAATATGCGGATTACGGCGGTGGGGCTGGGGGCTCCGACGAAGCGCGACGGCCGAGCAGCCCGGGCCGCCCGGCGCCAGGGGAGCGGCCGCGGCGCGTGCTCTCACGCGCCGCAGCGGACCGCGCCGAGGCGGCCCCTGCGAGGCCGTTCAGCGAAGGAGGGGCCCCCAGCCCCACCCCCTGGGAACACCGCGAAATTTCCGAAACCCGACGCTAGCCCGCATTATTCATGAAGCCTTCTGCTGCAACCGCCGATTGCACACCATCTCGGGGCGTGCTCGCGCATCGGGGCTCGACGTACCGTCCAGTACGCCTGCGCCCCTCGGCGCTGCGCTTGCCCCGATCTGACGCACACTCGACGGTTTCGCGACGAACGCTCATGAATAATGCGGGCTAGCCGGGGATCTCCGGGGACCACAGGAGCCGGTCGGCCCCCAGCCGGACCAGGTACCGGGCCGTGGGCTCGTCGTCCCGGCGAAGGAACAGGGCGTTGCCCCGGGACCACAGGGGGGTGGGCTCCTCCTCGTTGCGCAGGCGGGCCTCGGGGTGGTCGAGGCAGGGCCGGCCGCACCGCACCGGGTCCTCGGTCCAGGGGCAGGCCAGGCTCACGGTCACCGGCACCCAGGGCGCGTGCACCCGCAGGGTCACCCCCTCGGGCAGGTCGGGCACCTGGATCCCGGCCGGCGTGAGGTCCAGCTCCACCCCCACGGCCCCGTGCTCCGAGAGCAAGGCCAGGCCCACGGGCCCGTCCCACAGGCTCGCCCGGAGTTCCTCCGCCCCGGACGCCGAGGCCGAGTCCAGCATCGCGGCCACCCGGGGCCCCCGGCGCTGGCGGGAGAGGAGCCGCCCGGCCACCCCCCGCAGCGGCAGGCCGGCCTCCCGGGCCCGAGCCCACAGGCCCCAGTCGTTGAAGGTCACCTCCGCCCCGGGCGAGGACTCCAGCGCGGCCACGAGCCACGCCCATGCGGCGTCGGCCGTGCCCTCCCGAACCGCCGGGGTCACGAGCTGGAGCCCAGCGCCCTGGGACCGGCACAGCCCGGCCGCCTCGTCCACGGCCCCCCGGGGAGGCAGCCGGTGAACGCAGAACTCGGCACCCAGGGCCAGCCCGTCGTAGCCCCAGAGCTCCTCGGCTCTGGGGAGCCGGTCGGTCCTCAGGTACCGACGGACAACAGCCGTCGCTCCAAGAGGTCGGCCACGGCGCCGGCGTCCCCCAGGGGGAGCACCGGGCAGGGAGCCTCGAAATCGCCGAGATCGGTGACGACGCAGAGCACGTCCTCGGTCCATGGAACCTCCCGCTCGAGCCCCCGCCGCACCACCTCGATCCTCGGATACCCCCCCAACCCCTTGAACCCCTCGACCAGCACCAGATCGGTGCCCGGAGGGCACCACCTGGCCAAGGTGCCGGGCGAGACGTCCGGCGGCCGGTCCCGGAACACCACCACCTCGTCCGCGGTGACGAAGAAGGTGGCCACGGCCCCGGCCCGACGGTGACGCCACGTGTCCTTGCCGGGCCGATCCACCTCGACCCGGCCCCGGTGGTGCTTCACCGTGGCCACCCGCCGGCCCCGAGCCGTGAGCTCGCGCACCAGGGACTCGAGCAGGGTGGTCTTGCCGCTGCCCGATGGGCCGACCACGAGGCACACGGGTGGGGTCACGGGCCGATCCCTGGCTCGTCCTGGTCCAGGATGCCCGGGTCGTAGATCTGCACCCGAACGCGGCCCCCCGGGTCCACCCCCCTGGACTCCGCCGGGATCACCAGCAACCCGTTCGCCTGGACCAGGGTGCTCAGAACGCCGGAACCCCTCTTCTTGACGCTCACCACCCGGAAGCCTTCCGGGCCTCGCTCAACCCGGCACCGCACGAAATCGGTCCGACCCGCCTTGGTCCTCACCGAGCCGGCCTCCTCGCCGAGGACGGCCTCAACCACGGGCCGGAACAGGTCCCGGTGCCCCAGCATCTTGCGCAGGGCCGGCCGCACGAACTGCTCGAACGCCACCATGGCCGAGACCGGGTTTCCCGGAAGCCCGAACACCGGAACCCGACCCTTCATGCCGAACACCACGGGCTTTCCGGGCTTCATGGCCACCTTCCAGAACTGGACCGCCACCCCTGCCCGGGCCAGCACCGGCCGCACGAAGTCATAGTCCCCCATCGACACCCCGCCGGTGGTGATGACCGCGTCGCACGTCGCGGCCCGTTCGAACATCTCCAGCAGACCCTCGGGGTCGTCCCGGCCGATGCCCAGCACCATCGGGACCCCCCCGGCCTCGGCCACCTGGGCGGCCACCCCGTACGAGTTGGAGTTGATGATCTTGGACCCCTGGGCCGGGGAGTCCAGGTCCACGATCTCGTCGCCGGTGGCCAGCACCGCCACCCGGGGCCGCTGGTGGACCAGCACGAACGCCCGACCCAGGCTGGCCATCATGCCCACCTCGGCCGGCCGAACCCGGGTGCCCCGGGGCAGCACCCGGGTTCCCTGCCGCACGTCCTCGCCCTGGGGCCGGATGTTGGCCCCGGCGGCCGGCACCGACACGATCTCCACCCCGCCGTCCACTTCCCGGGTGTCCTCCACCGGCACCACGGTGTCGGCGCCGGCCGGGATGGGAGCGCCCGTCATGATCTTGGCCGCCTGGCCCGGCTCCAGGCCCCGGCTCGGGTCGGTGCCGGCCGGAATCGCCTCGACCACCCGGAGCACGGCCCCGGGCCACAGGTCGGCGTGGCGCACGGCGTAGCCGTCCATGGCCGAGTTGTCGTGGGGCGGAAGGTCCCGGGGCGCCGTGAGCTCCTCGGCCAGCACCCGCCCGTGGGCCTCGAGGATCGAGACCTTCTCCGGGGGCATGGGCCCCACCGCGCCCAAAATGATCTCCACCGCGTCGAGCACCGGTATCATGGCACGAGGCTCCTTCCCACTAACTTCGGTCGTTGGTCTACGGTCAACGGTCGTCGGTCTGGGGCCTTCGGCCCCCTGGGCGGCTAGGCAGCCGGGCGGCTCTCGAACCGCGCCAAAGCTCTGGGGCAAGGCACCTGCTGGAGCGCCCACCCGTCTAACGGGCCGAGCTAGCCGGAATCCCTCTAGTTTCTAGTCTCTGGTTTCTGGTCTCTGGCCTGGCCGGAAGCAGGCCCCGTGCCCTCCGCCGAAACGGCTGGCTCGGGGGGGCCCGGAATCGCGCCAAGGATCGAGAGATCCTAGCAACGGCCGCGAAAAACGGTCAACTCGGCCCCGGCTCCCGAGGCTCCCACACGTCCCACCACTCGACCGCCTGGCCCGGAGCCACCCCGGGCCAGCCCTGCGGTCTCGCCCACCGGTAGCACACCCGCCTGCGCCGGCCCCTGCGCTCCTCCGCCACCGGTGCCAAGCCGGACACCGGCACCTTGCCGTGGCCGGTGGGCAGGTCCACCACGTACCGGATCGCTCGGCCCGCGAGTGCCTCGGCCTCCCGGACCACCCCCAGGCCCTCCCGCAGGCTCACCCAGAACCGGCCCGTGCCCGGAGCCCGGTCGGGGTGGTGGAGATAACGCAGCCCGACCCCGATCCCCTCCAACCGCCGTACCAGGTCGGCCAGGACCGGAGCCGAGGCATTGACCCTCCGCAGGAGCACGGCCTGGTTCTCCACGGGCACGCCGGCGGTCCGGAGCCGTTCCACCGCCCCCTCCAGGGCGGGACGGACCTCGGCCGGGTGGTTCGCGTGGATCACCACCCGGCACGGCGGCCCCGACGCCAGGGCCTCCACGAACCTGGCCCCCACCCGCCGGGGCACCACCACCGGCGCCCGGGTGTGGACCCGCCACTGCCGAACGTGCGGGATCCGGCCCAGCCGCCGGCCGATCCCGGCCAGCACCCGGTCGGGCAGGGTGAGGGGGTCCCCCCCGGACAGGATCACCTCCCCAACCTCGGGGTGGCGTTCCAGCCAGTCGTAGATCCGGCCCCAGTCCTCCGGCCCCGGCCCGCCCCGGTGCGCCTCCCCCCCCCGCCGGAAGCAGAACCGGCAGTACAAGAAGCACCGGGACGCCGCCAGCACCA
The DNA here is from genome assembly GCA_027021615.1 of bacterium. Lineage (GTDB taxonomy): Bacteria > Desulfobacterota > Deferrisomatia > Deferrisomatales > Deferrisomataceae > Deferrisoma. Next base: position 49,146 of record JALUTY010000015.1, read on the forward strand.
CCACCCGGTCGGGATGCTTGCGCACCAGGAACGGCACCGGCATGAGTCCCTGCTCGCCGGTGGGGTCGGCCAGGGCGTCGGGATCGGGGCCCTCGCCGGCCGGATCCGGCTCGCCCATGGCCAGCAGCGGGCTCCCCCGGCCCAGGGCCTCGGCCAGCCTGCGGTATTCCCTGGGCCAGCGCACGGGAAACGTGTTCAGCTCGGGCTCCTTTCGGCTTTGACACAAGCCCCCCGGGGGCGGTAAAAATACGCGCTTTCCAACCCCCGGCCAAGGAGCTTTCGCGATGTACAAGGCGGGTGACCTGCGCAAAGGCCTCAAACTGGAACTGGACGGCGAGCCGTACGTCATCGTGGATTTCGAGTTCTCGAAACCCGGTAAGGGCCAGGCCCTGTACCGGTGCCGGCTCAAGAACATGCTCACCGGCATCCAGTTCGACCGGACCTACCGCTCGGGCGACACCTTCAAGCCGGCCGACGTGGAGGAGCGCAAGATGACCTACCTCTACACGGACGGCCAGTTCTACACCTTCATGGACCAGAAGACCTACGAGCAGTACCAGGTGTCGGCCGAGCAGCTGGGCGACAGCCGGTACTTCCTCACCGACAACCTGGAGGTGGACGTGGTGCTGTGGCAGGACAAGGCCATCGGCGTGACCCTGCCCAACTTCGTGGTGCTCACCGTGACCCGGGCCGATCCGGCCGCCCGGGGCGACACCGCCACCAACGTGACCAAGCCCGTGCTGGTGGAGACCGGGTACGAGCTCCAGGCCCCGGCCTTCGTGGAGGAAGGGGACAGGATCCAGATCGACACCCGGACCGGCCAGTACGTGACCCGGGTGAAGGAGTAGGCGTGCCCGATCCCAGGGAGCCGGTTCTGCGGGCCCGGGCCCGGATCGTCGCAGCGGTCCGGGCCTTTTTCGTGGACCGGGGGTACGTGGAGGTGGAGACCCCCCACCGGATCCCCGCCCCCCTGCCCGAGGCCCACATCGATCCGGTCCGGGCCGACGGAGGGGTGCTCCACCCGAGCCCCGAGCTGTGCATGAAGCGGCTCCTGGCCCGGGGGTGGGACCGGATCTTCCAGATCTGCCGGTGCTGGAGGGCGGGGGAACGGGGCCGGCTCCACCTGCCCGAGTTCACCCTGCTGGAGTGGTACCGGACCGGCGTGGACTACACGGCCCTCATGACCGAGTGCGAGGAGCTCCTCCTGCACGCCGCCCGGGCCGCGGGCAGGGGGCCCGAGGTCCACCGCCAGGGGATCCGCGTGGACCTGCGCCCGCCCTGGCCCCGGATCTCGGTGGACGAGGCGTTCGAGCGGTGGGCCGGCACCGATCCGGACCGCGCCCTGGCCGACGGCTCGTTCGACGAGCTGGTGGTGACCCGGATCGAGCCCGCCCTGGCCCGCCTGGGCAAGCCCGCGTTCCTGTACGACTACCCCCTGGGCCAGGCCGCCCTTGCGCGCCGCCGGCCCGACCGACCGGACCGGGCCGAGAGGTTCGAGCTCTACGCCGGCGGGCTGGAGCTGGCCAACGCCTTCACCGAGCTGACCGACCCGGTCGAGCAGCGCGCCCGGTTCGAAGCGGAGCAGGAGGCCCGCCGCCGCCGGGGCGCCCGGACCGACCCCATGCCCGAGCGGTTTCTGCAGGACCTCTCCCGGCTCCCCCCCTGCGCCGGCATCGCCCTGGGCGTGGACCGGCTGGTCATGCTGCTCACCGAGGCCGAGAGCATCGACGAGGTGGTGACGTTCACCCCCGAGGAGCTGGGCTGACCCGGCTCCCACGCAAGTCGCGTTCAAAGCTATCGGACCCCCTGAACCGGCGGGGCAAGGGGCCTGGTGGAGAGCCGGGCGTGGCTCCTACAGTCGCTGCCTCCGGCACTCAGCCGATGCCCGTTCTGCCGGTGACCCTAAATGCGTTGTCAACGTTCGCTTTTCCAGCGTTCATGGAGCATCCGGGCTGAGTGCCGGGGGCAGCGTGAGTCGGATGCTGCACTCACGCACGGCCGGAACCAGGCCCCTTGCCCCGCCCCCCGGAGGGATCTCTGGTCGAACGCGACTTGGTATCGCTCCTGCCGCACGGGCCGCTACCCGCCCGCCTCCTGGCCCCAGGGCTCTCCCCCCCGAAAGCCACCACCTCAAGTCCACATTCCAACCGTCCGAAACGAAAGGAGAACCCTGTCGCGGAGGCCCGACGATGCCCGACGGCGTGCGCATGATGGACCTGGCGGCGCTGAGCCGGGGCCTGGAGGAGTTCAAACGCCTCGACCCCGAGCAGAAGGTGCTCGCCAACCGGCTGGCCACCCAGGCCGCGGTGCACCGGGTGAAGGAGGTCCACCGGGACGTGACCGCGGCGGATCGGGCCGACGAGACCCGGGTTCGGAACGACGCCCGTGAGGGGCGTCGCCACCCCCACCGACAGCCCGAGCGCCGGCCTCCTCCCGAGGAAGAAGAGACGGCCGACCCTCCCCCCGAGGTGACCGAGGGCCACGTGCTCGACCTCAAGGCGTGAGAGGTCTCCCGGCTGGGTGGAACGGTTGGCCCCGCAGAGGAGGCTGGGAGACGAAAGGCCTCTCTGCCCCCAGAGCCGGCACCAAGACGGGCGCGGTTCATCGGGAGCCGAGGCAAGGGCCCTGCCTCTGGCCGGGCGCGAGCCCCGCATCCGATCGTCGCCCCACGACGAACACGGGCAGAGGCCCCGGGCTTGCTCGGCCCTGGGGCCCCTGCCCCGAGGATGCTGCGTCACCGGCTCTGTTGTCCGTTACCGAACGATGTCAATGAGCTCCAGACCGGGGACGCAGACCTGGCACGCGGGCGCGCGGACCTCCGTCTTCTGGGAGGGCTTCGTGGTGCCCGCAAAGGCCGCCACACCCGAGATCACGAAGGCAGCGGTCAGCATAGAAATCACGGCGCGGTTCATGGCACACCTCCTCTCCAAGTCCAAGATTGCGGATGGGAGACGGAAGCGCTTCCGTTGTTCTTTTGTTTAGATGCCCCCCACGGCGGGGGGTTACCCTGATTTCTCTCTTTTTTTGGGTTTTTCACAAAAAGGCCCCCTGTTCCCCTCCTGCCGCTCGAAGGACCCGCTCCCTTTCGCCGTGCCCGATGCCCCCTCGGGGTGCCCCTAGCGGGGTGTGCCGTCCCCGGCCCCTGCTTGGCCGTGGCGCGGCGTCGCACTGAGCCCCGTTCCTCGGCCGCCCCCGTTCTGCTATCCTCGGGGCCCATGCGAGCCGACGTGGAGCAGATCGTCCAGGCCATGCTGCGGGACCGGAACCTGGGGCCGTGCGTCACCCACCACCAGGTGATCGAGCCGGCGCCGGCCCGCACCGAGCCGTTCCCCGACGGCGTGCACCCGGATCTCGTGCAGGCCCTCGGCACCCGGGGCATCGAGCGCCCCTACACCCACCAGGCCCGGGCCGCCGAGGCCGCCCTGGGGGGCCGGGCCTTCGTGGCCGTGACCCCCACCGCATCGGGCAAGACCCTGTGCTACAACCTGCCGGTGTTGACCACCCTGCTCCAGGAGCCGGAAGCCCGGGCCCTGTACCTGTTCCCCACCAAGGCCCTGGCCCAGGACCAGCTGGCCGAGCTCCAGGAGCTGGCCCGGGCCATGGGCCGGGACCTTCCGGCGTTCACCTACGACGGCGACACCCCCCAGGACGTCCGGCGGCGCGTGCGCAACCAGGCCCGGATCGTGCTCACCAACCCCGACATGCTCCACCAGGGCATCCTGCCCCACCACCCCCGCTGGGCCCGGTTCTTCGGGAGCCTCCGGTACGTGGTGATCGACGAGATGCACGTGTACCGGGGCATCTTCGGCTCCCACGTGGCCAACGTGCTGCGCCGGTTGCGGCGGGTGTGCCGGTTCCACGGGTCCGAGCCCGTGTTCCTCCTCTCCTCCGCCACCATCCGCAACCCGGGGGACCTGGCCCGACGGCTCACCGGCGTGGAGGACCTCGTCGAGATCACCGACTCCGGCGCTCCGCGCGCGAGGAAACACCTGCTGTTCGTGAACCCGCCGGTGATCGACCCGGCGCTGGGGCTGCGGGCCTCGGCCGTGGGCGTGGCCCGGAGGATCGCCACCCGGTTCCTGCGGGAGGGGGTGTCCACCATCGCGTTCGTGCGCACCCGGCTCCAGGTGGAGATTCTCACCCGGTACCTCAAGGACCGGTTCGAGCGCCGGCCGGACCGCAGGGGCTGGGTGCGCGGGTACCGGGGCGGGTACCTGCCGGACCTGCGGCGTCAGATCGAGCGGGGGCTGAGGGACGGCACCATCCGGGGCGTGGTGGCCACCAACGCCCTGGAGCTGGGCATCGACATCGGCCAGCTCCAGGCGGCCGTGCTCACCGGGTACCCGGGCAGCGTGGCGAGCACCTGGCAGCAAGCGGGCCGGGCCGGCCGGCGCACCGGGGTGAGCGCCGCCGTGCTGGTGGCCTCGAGCCAGCCCCTGGACCAGTACGTGATCACCCACCCCGAAACGGTGGTGGGCACCCCGCCGGAGCTCGGGCTGATCGACCCCGACAACCTCCACGTGCTGGTCAGCCACATCCGGTGCGCCGCCTTCGAGCTGCCGTTCGAGGAGGGAGAGGAGTTCGGGTCCGAACCCCTCGAGGAGATCCTGGCCTTCCTCGAGGAGAAGGGGGTGCTGCGCCGGTCCGGCCGGCGATGGCACTGGATCGAGGACGCCTACCCGGCCGAGCAGGTGGCCCTGCGCACGGCCGACCCCGACAACTTCGCGGTGATCGACACCTCGGGGCCCCGGCCCCGGGTTCTCGCCCAGGTGGACCTGGAGAGCGCGCCCACCACCATCCACCCCGGTGCCGTCTACATGGTGGAGGGCCAGGCCCACCAGGTGGAGCGCCTGGACTGGGACGGCCGCAAGGCCTACGTGCGGCCGGTGGACCCCGACTACTACACCCAGGCCATCTCCTACGCCAAGGTGCGCATCCTCGACGCGTTCGCCGGCCACGACCTGGGCCGAGGGCGGGCCGAGTGGGGCGAGGTGCACGTGCTCGCCCGGGTGCCGGGCTACAAAAAGATCAAGTTCTACACCTCGGAGAACGTGGGCTACGGCGAGGTGGACCTGCCCGACCAGGAGATGCACACCACCGCGGTCTGGTGGGTGTTCCCCCTGATCCTGGCCGAGGCCCTGGGGCTCACCGACGCCGCGTTCCTGGACGGCATCGCCGGGCTGGGCCACGCGCTCCACCACCTGGCCTCGCTCCACTGCCTGTGCGACCCCTCCGACCTGGGACGGGCCCTGGGCGACCGGGAGGGCCGGTGGGACGCGGGCCCCGGCCCGGTGGACCCGGCCGCCGCCCCGCCGGGGATCGAGCCCACCCTGTTCCTGTACGAGCGGTACCCGGGCGGGTGCGGCCTGGCCGAGGGGATCCACGGCCGCACCCGCGAGCTCCTGGAGGGCGCCCTGGAGCTCCTGGCCGCCTGCCGGTGCGAGAGCGGCTGCCCCTCGTGCGTGGGCCCGCCCGGCGACGTGGGCCCCGAGGCCAAGGCGGCGGCCCAGCGCCTGTTGGGCCTGCTGCTGCTGCGGGCGGCATGATGAAGGGGCTCGCCGCACGGCTGCGCCGCCTGGACCGGAGCCGGCCCCCGGCCGGCTCGGCCCTGCGGGAGCGGCTCGAGCGGATGGATCGGGCCGCCTCCTCCTCCCGCCGGGCCCCCATCGACCGGTTCGTGGTCGGCGACCGGGTGGACACCCCGGCCGGGCCGGTGTTCCGGGTAGTGCGCACCGCGCCGGCATCCAAGGCCCACGGCCGCCTGCCCGTGGGCGAGCTGGGCCGGCTGCCCTGCGAGGGGCTCCGGGACCTCTTCCCCCGGGAGCTCGGTCGCGTGGGAGCCCCCCCGGAGATCGCGTTCCTCGACACCGAGACCACGGGCCTGGCCGGCGGCGCGGGCACGGTGGCGTTCCTGGTGGGGGTGGGGCGGTGGGATCCCGGAGGCCGGGGGTTCCGGGTGGTGCAGCTCTTTCTGGAGGACCTGGACCGGGAACCCGCCCTGCTCCACGCCCTGGCCCGGGAGCTCGAAGGGGTGTCGTGCCTCGTCACCTTCAACGGCCACCGGTTCGACGTGCCGCTCCTGGAGAACCGCCACGTGCTGAACCGCATGGCCTGGCCCCTGGAGGGGGCGCCCCACCTGGACCTGCTGCCGCCGGCGCGGGCGCTGTGGCGGCCCACCCTCTCCAACTGCCGCCTCGTCACCCTGGAGGCCGGGGTGCTGGCGGTCCGGCGCACCGGCGACGTGCCCGGGGCCGAGATCCCGGCCCTATACGGCCGCTACCTGCGCCACGGCGCCGAGGAGCGGCTGGGACGGGTGTTCTCCCACAACCGCATCGACATTCTGAGCCTGGCCGGGCTCCTCTGGGCCGCGGGCCGGGCCGCCCGCCGGCCCGTAGGGCCCCAGGCCCTGGGCGTGGGGCTGCTGCACGCCCAGGCACGGCGGCCGGACCGGGCCCACCGGGCCCTCGCGGCCGGGCTGGACCACGCCCCCAGCCGAGGGGACCGGATCCGGGCCCTGCGGGAGCTGGGCCGGGCCCACAAGGCCCGGGGCGACTGGCACGCGGCCCTCGCGGTCTGGCAGGAATGGGCGGGGCTCGAGCCCCACCGGCTCGAGCCGGTGGAGGAGGCGGCCAAGGCCCTGGAGCACCGGCTCCGGGATCCGGGCCGGGCCCTGGCGTGGGTCGAGAGAGCCCTGGGCCTGCCCCACTGGCCCCCGGCGGACCGGGCGGCCCTGGAGCACCGCCGGGATCGGCTGAGGAGGAAGGCGGGAGACCGCGGGGTGTGAGGTAGAGGCGGGGCGGGTCAGTCCCGCCCGGCTTCGCTTCGGACCCGCAGGGTGCGCAGCCGGTTCAGGGCCGCGGCCAGCTCGAAGCGCCGGAACCCGGCCAGGTCGCCCACGGGGCGGTCGGTGAGGGCGTCGAGGCCCCCCTGCCGGACCTCCTCTTCGATCCGGTCCAGGATCTCGGCCAGGGTGCGGCGGCCGTCGGCCAGGGCCCGCACCCGCAGGAGCGCCGCGCCCACGGCCCGGAGCTGCCCCGGGTGGACGATCTGCTCCACGGCCGACACGTCGATCTCCTCGGTGCCGAACAGCACGGTCTTCACCCCCCGGCTCCTCACGCTCTCCTCGCGCCGGCCCCGGCGCGGGTCCAGGCTCCCGCCCAGGGGCCGGCGGGGCGTCACCGCTCCGAAGGCCGGTCCCCCTTCGGGCCGGCGCTCGGCCCGGTACCGCTCGGCGATCGCCTTGGCCTGCCGGGTCACGTCCCTCGGCCGAAACGCATCCATGGCGATCACGGTGTCGGCCACGTCGAAGTAGTCGCCGCTGCCGCCCATCACCAGCACCGTGGACACCCCGCGCTCCTCCCAGAGCTGGCGCACCTTGTCCACGAACGGGGTGATCGGCTCCTTGTCCTTGGCGATCAGCTCCTGCATCCGGTGGTCGCGGATCATGAAGTTGGTGGCCGAGGTGTCCTCGTCCACCAGCAGAACCCGGCTCCCCGCCTCCAGGGCCTCCACGATGTTCGACGCCTGGGAGGTGGAACCCGATGCGTCCTGGGTGGAGAACGCGGCCGTGTCCACCCCGCCGGGCAGGTTCGAGATGAACGGACGGATGTCTACGCCGGCCACGGCCCGGCCGTCCTCGGACCGGATCTTCACGGCCGTGGGGTCGGTGACCACCAGCTCCCTTCCGTCGGCCGGCCGGTGGTTGTACACCCCCAGCTCCAACGCCTCGAGCAGCGTGGACTTGCCGTGGAACCCTCCGCCCACGATCAGGGTGATGCCCCGGGGGATTCCCATGCCCGCGACCCGGCCCCGGTTGGGGAGGTCCACCTCCACCCGCAGGCTCGGGGGGCTCTCGAACGGCACGGCCCCGGCCCCCAGGGGCCGGGGATCCACGCCGCTCAGCCGGGGAAGGACGGCGCCGTCGGCCACGAACGCCACCAGGCCCAGCTCCGGGAGCCGGGACCGAAGGGCCTCGGCGTCCTCGTTGGTCTCGGCCGCGGCCCGCACCTCGGCCGGGTTCAGGTTCCGGTAGCGGAGCGCGCGCGAGACCAGCTCGGGCACCCGATCGCACAGGATCTCGGCGGCGGCCCGGCCCAGGATGCGCCGGCCGCGGGCCGGGAGCCCCACGGTGAACCGGAGCTCCACGGCCCCCTCCCGCACCAGGGCGGCGGTGGTGGGCAGCACCTCCTGCCCGGGCGCATCGATGTCGATCCGACCGCTCTTGCCCGACCCCGACGGCCGGGACGCCCGCCGGGCCTCCCGGTGGAACCGCCGCGCCAGGAACGAGCACACCCCCACCACGCGGGCCTCGCCGGCCAGCAGGTCGGGGGGAAACCCGGCCACGTCCAGGGGCACGCGCACCCGCATCCGGCTGGGGGCGGCGAACGGGTCGCCCTGCACGTGGTCCACGATCAGTCGGAAGCCGGGGAAGTCGTAGGAACCCTTGATGTCCTTGTAGGCGGGGTACGGCCCGTTGTCGAGCCGCAGCAGCATCCTTCGCAGGTCCTCCTGGCTCGGCATCTGGAACGGATCCTCCTCGTGACTTCGGTCGGTGGTCAGGGCCTTCGGCCCGCTCGAAGGCTGGAAAGCTAGAAAGCTGGAAGGACGGTAGGCCAGAAAAACCTTCTTTCTCTCCTAGCGTTTCACCCAGTGTTCCGTTTCGCAAGAAAGCATGCGGATTGCGGCGGTGGGGCTGGGGGCTCCGACGGACCGCGCCGAGGCGGCCCCTGCGCGGCCGTTCGGCGAAGGAGGGCCCCCCAGCCCCACCGCCTGGAAAAACCGCGAAATTTCGAAACACGACCCGCGTTGGCCTCACCGCCTTTTGCAGACCCGAGGCATGGGGCCTGCTGGAGGGCCGGTCCGGCCCGGGGGGCGGGGGGATCAGTCCAGCGTGAACTCTCGCACGCCCAGGAAGTGACCGGTTCCGGTCAGGTAGTCCAGCTCGGCGCGGACCAGGGCGGTGTGGCCGTCCTCGATCTCGAGGAACCGCCGGAACAGGGCCTTGGCCTCGGGGTGGTCCACGGCGTCCACCAGCGTCCGGTAGTGGGCGCTCACCTCCTCCTCCAGGTGGAGCGCGGTCTCCAGATGGGCGAACCCGTAGGCCCGGTCACCGGCCCGGCCCTCCCCTTCCATCTTGCGCTCCCCCTCCTCCATCCATCCCTTCTGGGGAATCGCCGTGGCGATCTCGGCCGGACCGAGCACCCCCTGGGAGCGCCACTGCTCCAGTTTGTGCTCCAGGTACTCCACGTGGCGGCCCTCTTCCCGGGCCATCAGCCCGAAGAACTCCCGGGCCGCGTCCTCCCGGGCCGCCTCGGCGGCCTCGGCGTAGTGGGCCTGCACCTTTCGCTCGAACGCGAGCGCCGTGGTCAACGCTTCTTCGATCTTCATGCTCGGCCTCCATGTGGTGAACGGCATCACCGCCGAACCGAACGGTAGCCGCGGTGCAGGGCGCCGTCAAGCGCTGCCGTTTGCCCGGGCGACGCTGGGCTGGTACCGTTCGTTCCCGTGCTCTTCGGACCCGAGGTTTGCCGGATGGCCCCCAACGCTCCTGTCTTTCGCCCCACCGAGGCCCGTATCGACCTCTCTGCCGCGGCCCACAACGTGCGGGCGCTGGGCTCCCTCACGCCCGTGGCCACGGCGTTCATGGCCGTGGTCAAGGCCGACGCGTACGGCCACGGGGCCGTGGCCGTGGCCCGGGCGGCGCGGGAGGCGGGCGCGTCGTGGTTCGGGGTGGCCCTGGTGGAGGAGGCGCTGGAGCTGCGGCAGGCAGGGCTCTCGGAGCCGATCCTGGTGCTCGGGCCCACGGACCCGGCCGCGGCCCGGGCCGCGGTGGCGGCGGACGTGCGGCTCGCCCTGTTCGACCCCGACCTGGCGCAAGCCCTGGACACGGCCGCCCGGGACCTGGGCCAGACGGCCCGGGTCCATCTCAAGATCGACACCGGAATGGGCCGGGTGGGGGTGCGGCCGGATCGGCTCGCCGAGTTCGTGGAAGGGGTGGCGGGCCTGCAGGGGATCGAGGTGGAGGGCGCGTTCACCCACCTCGCCACGGCCGACGAGGCCGACCTGGGGTTCGCGCGGGAGCAGCTCGGCCGGTTCCGGGAGTGCCTGCCGGTGCTGACCGACCGGGGGCTGCGGCCGCGGCTCGTCCACGCCGCGAACACCGCGGGCATCCTGGCCCTGCCCGAGTCCCACCTGGACCTGGTCCGGGCCGGCATCGGTCTCTACGGCATCTACCCCTCGGACGAGGTGGCCCGGCCCGTGCGGCTGGAGCCCGTGCTCACCTGGGCGACCCGGATCGCGTTCGTGAAGACCGTGCCCGGCGGTACCCCCCTTTCGTACGGCCGCACCTACGTGACCCCAGGCCCCCGCCGGATCGCCACCCTACCGGTCGGCTACGGCGACGGATACCCCCGGCTCCTGTCGAACCGGGGCTCGGTGCTGGTGCGGGGCCGACGGGCGCCGGTGAAGGGCCGGGTGTGCATGGACATGACCCTGGTGGACGTGACCCACGTGCCGGAGGCGGATGTCGGCGACGAGGTCGTACTTCTGGGCCGCCAGGCGGGCGAGGAGATCCCGGCCGACGAGCTCGCCCGGCTCACCGGCACCATCCCCTACGAGATCACCTGCAACGTGGGAAAGCGGGTGCCGAGGAGGCTGGAAGGCTAGGAGGCTGGAAGGCCGGAAGGCGAGGGGCCTGGCTCCGGCCGTGCGTGAGTGCAGTATCCGACCCACGCTGCATCCGGCGCCCAGCCCGGGTTGCAAAGGTTCGGTGGCGGATGGATCCACGAGAACGTTTTCCGGGGTTCTCGGGGAAACGAACATCGGCTGAGCACCGGATGCAGCGACTGTAGGAGCCACGCCCGGCGCTCCACCAGGCCCCTCGCCCCTCGACTCCGATGTCGAGGCGAGCTTTCGACCGAGGACCAACGACTGACAACCAACGACCGAAGTTCCATGGAGGCTGGGCCCGGATGCCCCGGACGGCATCCGGGCCGTTTTCGTTACTCCTTCGTCACCTGGGCGTCCTCCAGGAGCAGGGCGTAGCGGTAGCCGAACCCGAAGTCCTTGTCGGTGACCACCTTGCCCCGGACGAGCACCGTGTCGCCCACGCCCACCTGGGCCTGGGTGGTCACGGTGAGGTCGTTGGTGCCCTCGGCGCCGGTGCCGTCCCGGAGGTGGACCCAGTTGCGGCCCATGATGCCGGCGTTGAACTTGACCACCCGGCCCCGCACCACCACCTCCTGGCCGGCCAGGTCTGCCTTCTTGGCGAACAGCTCCTCCACGGTGTGGCCCCCCTCGGCCTTCTGGATGCCGCTCAGGTCCACCTGGGCCGCGGCCCGGTTCCGGGAGGCCGCGCCCGTCGGGGGGGTCTCCCCTTTGACAGCGGTGGGGGCGGCGGCCGCCTGGTCGGCCGGCAGGATGGCCGTGGCGAAGTAGAGCATCTCGAAGGTGCGGTCCAGGGTCTTGCTGTGGTAGCCGGGCATGGGCATGGGGTTCTGCACCACCACCTCGTCGCCCACCTTCACCGTCACCTTGGGCGCGGCAGCCCAGGTCTCGCCCTGGGCCGTTTTCACCTTGACGTAGGTGTAGCCGCCGGCGTCCATGGTCTCGAGCACCGGTCCGGCCATGGGGCCGGCCGGGGCGGGCGCGGTGGCCGGTTCCGGCTGGGGTTCGGCCTGGGGCGCGGGCGCGCTGGCAGGCTCCTGGGTGGCAACGGGTTGGGACTGGGTGCAGCCGACGAGGAGGGCGAGGCCCGCGGCCAGGAAGAGTCGGGGCGTGTTCACGGTGTTCTCCCGGGTTCGAGGAAACGAGACAGGTTCGGCCCGGGAGGGTACCACACCGGCCAGACAAACCGAATAAGAGGGAGATTAAAAGGGGCCGAAGGCCCCCCCAGTCACGCGTGGCCCGCGCGGGCCAGGGCCGGCCGGGGATCCACCGCCGACTGGTCGAGGGCGGCCGCGGCCAGGGGCAGGCCCTGCGCCAGCGTGAGGAGCTGGGTCACGTACACCACCGGCAGGGTGGACCCCAGGTCCCCGGCCATCTCGGGCTGGCGTTCGTCCAGGTTCACCTGGCACAGGGGGCATGCCACGGCCACCACGTCCGCGCCCCGGGCCTTGGCGTCGGCCAGCACCTTGGCCGTCATCTCCTTGGCCCGCTCCACCTGGGGCACCGAGAGGCTGCCCCCGCAGCAGTCCGTCTTGCGGGACCAGTCCACGGGCTCGGCCCCCAGCGCCCGCACGATCCGCTCCATGGCGGTGGGGTTCTCGGGATCGGGAGCGCCGGTGATCCGGGCCGGGCGGGTGAGCAGGCACCCGTAGTAGCAGGCTACCTTGAGGCCGTGGAGCGGCCGGCGGGGCTCGAAGCCGTCGTCCGTGCACCGGCCCTCCAGCAGGTCCAGGGCGTTGGCCACGGTTACCGTGTCGCGGTACTCGTACCCCATCCAGTCGTCCACACGCACGGCCAGCCCCCCGTCCCCCCGGTACTCGGCCAGGGCGGCCTTGAACCGGCCGTAGCAGGCCGCGCAGGGGGCCACCACCCGATCCAGGCCCATCCGCTCCACCAGGGCCAGGTTGCGCAGGGGCAGGCCCACCGCCAGGAACGCGTCCGTGCCGTGGGCCGGCGTGGTGCCGCAGCAGGTCCAGCCCTTCGGTTCCACCAGGTCCACCCCCAGGGCCCCGGCTGCCGCCCGGAACGAAACGTCGTAGGCCCTGCCCGTGGCGTGGAGGGAGCACCCCGGGTAGTAGGCCACCCGGTTCGGGGCGGGTCCCACCCACGACACCCTCCGGGGCGGCCGGACCACCTCGGGCAGCAGCCGAATCTTGCCCTTGCGGATCATCCGCAACCCCATGGGGAGGTCGCGGAACGGCTGCCTCTCCCGCAGGTTCAGCTCGCCCATGAGCCCCAGCTCGTACACCCGGCCCAGCAGCTTCACCTGCCGCATGAACACCTTGTAGAACCGGGCCACCTCGGGCACGGACGGGGAGTCCAGGGTTTCCTGCCGGAACCGGTCCAGGATGGCCGGCAGGTCGATGCCCTGGGGGCACCGGGTCACGCAGGTCTGGCACGAGGCGCACAGCCACACCGTGCGGCTGCGGGCCACCGAGGCGTCGCCGTCCTGGATGGCCCGGAGCACCTCGCTGGGCAGCAGGTCGAAGTGCTCGGCCATGGGGCACCCGGCCGAGCACCGCTGGCACTGATAGCACAGGTACGCGTTCTCTCCGGTGGTCTGCTCGACCCGGCGGGCCACGGACTCACGGGTTTGGGTCACGGTCATGGGAACACTCCGGCTGCAGGCTTCGTTCCTCACCCCGCCTCGGCCGCGCCGGGCAGGGGTTGGGGCCGGGGCAGGAGGCCCGCGCCCTCCACGATGGGCCGCACCGCCTCCTCCCACTCGATGGCCATGATGTGCACCCCGGCCACGCCCGGGATCTCACGGACCTCCTGGATCTGCTCGATGCAGATCCGGATGCCCTCGGCCCGGAACGCCTTGGACCGCTCGGCCTTGTCGTCGATACCCTTGCCCGCGGCCACCATGCGATCCACGATCTCGTCGGGCACGTCCATGCCCGGCACCTGGTCGCGCATGTACTTGGCCATGCCCGGCCCCTTGAGGGGGCTCAGGCCGGCCAGCACGTACACCTTGTCCAGGAGCCCCAGGTCGCCCAGCCGGGCCATGAACTCCCGGAACCGGTCCATGTTGTAGATGCACTGGGTCTGGATGAACCGGGCCCCGGCCTTCACCTTCTTGGCCACCCGGAACGGGCGGTAGGGGTACGGCTCGGCGAACGGGTTCTCGGCCGCCCCCAGGAAGAACCGGGGGGGCTCGCCCTCCACATCCTCGCCGTTGGCGAACACTCCTCGGTCCCCCATGTCGGCCATGATCTTGAGCAGCTGGATCGAGTCGATGTCCCACACGTTCTTGGCGCCCGGGTGGTTGCCGAACGTCTGGTGGTCGCCCGACAGGCACAGCAGGTTCCGGAGCCCCAGGGCCCAGGCGCCCAGCAGATCCGCCTGGATCGCCAGGCGGTTCCGGTCGCGGCAGGTCATCTGCACCACCGGCTCCACGCCGGCCTGCTGGGCCAGCAGGGCCGCGGCGATCGACGACATGCGCACCACCGCGGTCTGGTTGTCGGTGATGTTCACGGCGTCGGCTGCCCCCCGGAGGAGGTCGGCCTTGCGCCGGATCACGACCGGATCCGCCCCCTTGGGCGGCCCCAGCTCGGCCGTGACCGCGAACGATCCGGACTCGAGCACGCGTTCCAAATTGCTGCGGGTATCGGTCTGGGACATGGCACGGCTCCTGGCGAGGCTGGAAGGCTGGAAAGCTAGCCCGCATTATTCATGAAGCCTTCTGCTGCAACCGCCGATTGCACGCCATCTCGGGGCGTGCTCGCGCCTCGGGGCTCGACGTACCGTCCCGTACGCCTGCGCCCCTCGGCGCTGCGCTTGCCCCGATCTGACGCACACTCGACGGTTTCGCGACGAACGCTCATGAATAATGCGGGCTAGG